>JAWUXM010000051.1:0-11788 GCA_034111325.1 Rickettsiales bacterium | reverse complement strand
AGGGGGACTCGAACCCCCACGGTATTGCTACCAGGGGATTTTAAGTCCCCTGTGTCTACCATTCCACCATCCAAGCAGATAATAAAGATAGGATAGGCAATTGATTGAGTTGAATGCAAGGCCTGCATAGAGTGCAGGCCTTGATTTAGAGATTAATCCTCGACTTTGGTCTCATCATCATCCAAAGGCATAACATCTGCATCAGGAAGAGAGATTTCCTCAGGCTCTTTTGCGGGAGAAGGCGTCTTTTCAGCTTCTACAGGATGCTCAAAAATACCCTCGTTTGCAGCATCAACCTCAGCTTTTGTCTGAATTATAATTCCCGCTTCACTCGTTTTATAACGGCTGAGAGTTTCTTTAATAAGCGTAGTGGGCGGAGGAAACAATTTGGAGATAAAAGATGGTGCGGCCTCCCCAATCTCTCTCCCGCTAACTTCAGATTCAACGCCATCTTCTTGCTGGAGACCAGACACAGATTCACTTTTTGCTTCAGAGGAAGTAGAAGGAGTTCTGCGACGGCGTGAACGACGTCCTCTCTTCTTATCTACTCCTCGATCAGCTGTAGGATCTTGAGCAGACTCTTCAGCGGGCTCTTCAGGCTCAACAACACGCACCTGCTGTGGCTGAGGTTGTTGGCGAGGAGGCGGTGTATCGCGCCCGCCACCAATCTTGATTGAGCGTTCAGATCCTGAGTTTTTCAAGACCATACGGGTCTCTTTTAGCTCAAGTATTTCATAGTCGCCAACTGGGACCATAAATGATTTCGGACGCTCTTGTGAGCGAAAGAAAAAGGAATGTCCGAACGAAACAACTTCGACGGCATCAACAAAATAGTCTTCTTGTCCTCCCCCTTTGCTGTTGCGCACAAGTAGTTTGCAACCTTCTCGAGGGGTGATCACTGTCTCTATAATAGGTTCTCGGGTAAAATTCACTGAGAGTTCCGTAAGTATTAGGGTTTGCTAGTATCGCCATGGTTTCATTCCCGAGATGCCATATATTCAAGCAAATCGACTACTCTGTAAGAATAGCCCATCTCGTTGTCATACCAAGCGATCAATTTGTAAAAACGACGGTTCAATGCAATTCCTGCCATCTTATCGAATATGGCAGAATATCTAGTGCCGATAAAATCGGATGAAACAACCTGCTCATCTGTCACAGCAAGTATTCCTTTCATGCGATTCTGCGAGGCCTCGACCATTGCACTGCATATTTCTTCATAATCTGCTTCCTTTGTAAGTCGTACCGTCAAGTCGACTACAGAGACATCCAGAGTAGGAACGCGTAGTGCCATTCCAGTTAGTTTACCCTTAAGCTCTGGCAAACAAAGCGTAACTGCTTTTGCTGCACCAGTGGATGCCGGAATAATATTGTGTCCTGCTGCTCGGCCACCCCGCCAATCCTTTTGAGACGGTCCATCGACCGTGGGCTGGGATGCCGTGAGCGAATGCACCGTTGTCATCAAGCCTTCTTCGATTCCAAAATGATCGAGCAGGACTTTACAAATCGGTGCCAGGCAATTTGTCGTACAAGATGCATTGCTAAGAACATCGTCTTTTGCTGGATCGTAATCCGTGTGATTCACACCCATGACAAAGGTAGGTACTCCCTCCTTCCCAGGCGCTGTAATCAATACACGCTTTGCTCCAGCCTCTATATGCTTCCTAGCTTCATCTCTATGTGTAAAACGGCCTGTCGACTCTACGACGTAATCGACATTCAACTTCTTCCAAGGCAACTTGGCCGGATCCTTTTCTCCATAAACTTCGAACTGATGATTATTTACGTGAATCGCTTTCTCATCGCATCGTACAGGTTCAGAATACGTGCCATGAACAGTATCATGCTTAAATAAATAGGCTAGATTGTCAGCTGGAACAAGGTCATTGACAGCTACCAACTCTATGTTTGGATGCTTCATGACGATTCTAGCTACAGCCCTTCCAATGCGTCCGAAACCATTGATTGCGATTCGTATAGGCATTCACATCACTCGTCTATGTTCAGTTCTAGAATACCTGATTCATGAGGATATGTAAAGTCAGGATTTTTCGGACAAAAAATATTTTAATACAGGAACAAAGAATGAAGAAAGGGTCTCAAGAAAGTGCGTTTGCTGTTAGAGACAGCAAACGCATAAGAGAAACTAGGGTAGATATTCAATGATACAGGTTGGTGCACCATCTCCGATTCGTGATCCGGCCTTGATAATTCGTGTGTATCCACCGTTTCGCTCAGCAAATCGGTCTTTTAGCACACTAAATAACTTTCCGATAACAATACGGTCTCTTGAACATGCGCTCGTGTCACCCGCTTTAGCATTGCGAGCTTCTTCCGCAGTCAATGGGTTAAAGCAAATATGTAGACTTGAAATAGCATGCCTTCGAGAAGCCAATGTATCTTTCTTCGCCAATGTGATCATACGATCAGCATGCCTACGAAGTTCTTTAGCTTTAACTATAGTAGTAGTAATTCTTTCATTTTCAATTAAAGATTTAAGCATATTGCACAGCATGCTGCGACGATGCGAAGCAGTGCGGCCTACCTTAAATGTGTGCTTTCCATGTCTCATACTTCAACATTTCCCACTTTTTCTTGCTGATAATTCTGGATGATTGTCTTGATGTTATCACGATTGATGTTGTACTTAGCTAGATCCATACCTAGAGACAATCCAAGCTCATCCAGCTTCTGCTTAATCTCAGTTAGAGATTTCTTGCCGAAGTTCCTAAATCTCAGCATCTCTGATTCCGGCATAACTACAAGCTCACCGATAGTATCGATATTTGCGTTAGCTAAACAATTTGTAGAACGGACCGATAGCTCGATTTCATTGATTCTCAAAGCCAGCTTAGCAAGAATCTCATCACGGTCACGATTGATAATCGCCTCACCTTTGTCGAAGACGATCGAATGCGACTTAATCGCTTCGAATACATGCATATGCTGTATAGAAATCTGCGCAGCAAATGCTAGAGCTTCAACTGGTGTGACTCGACCATCCGTTGTTACTTCAAGAATCAGCCTGTCGTAATCAGTATCCTGACCTACACGAGTATTTTCAACAGTGTAGTTTACAAGACGAACCGGAGAAAAAGCTGCATCGATAATGATCTCATCCTGCATTCTTTCGAAATTGTGTCTCTCCGATGGCACATATCCACGTCCATTAGAAATACGAATATCTACACGCTTAGACATCGGTTTTGTAGCAGTGAAAATATGATGGTTCGGATTAACGATTTCATACTCAGGTGAGTCGATCAAGTCTTTCAGAACTACCCTATATTCCCCTCCGTTCTTCTCGATCAGCTCATCTGTAATATCGAGCTGTTTAACGAGATGATACACTTCGCGAGGGTGATTATTGTCACGATCACTCAAATTTCTCAACAGAGAGCCCTTAAGATTCAAAATAATATGAATCATGTCCTGCGTAACACCCTCAATGGCCATATACTCGTGAGGTACGCCTTCTATGCGTACAGAGAGAATGGCAGGGGCCTCTAACGCTCCAAGCAGGATTCTGCGCAGAGTATTGCCGACTGTATGTCCAAATCCTCTCTCAAAAGGCTCAACGATGAACTTAGCAAAGGTTTGTGTCTTTGAAGCATCGTCTACCCTAATTTTATCTGGCATTTCGAATTTGCCATACTTGACTGCCATATCTAGATCCTCTCAGGTTTAGCTTATACGCGTCTGCGCTTACGTGCTCTGCAACCATTATGTGGTACAGGTGTGCGGTCTCGTATGATAGTGATGGATAAGCCTGCACTTTGAAGGCCTCTCACAGCAGACTCGCGTCCTGCTCCAGGTCCACACAAATTGACCTCACACTCTTTCATACCTACGACCATAGCTTCACGAGCTGCATTTTGCGCTGCAACTGTTGCTGCAAAAGCCGATGATTTCCTAGATCCAGCAAAGTTCGCTTTCCCGGCAGATGCCCAGGATATCACGTTACCCGCTAGATCAGTAATACTTACAATAGTATTGTTGAAGGTAGCTTTGACATGTGCAATTCCCGATGGCACTGTACGCTGGATCTTCTTCTTGACTCTGACTCCCGCCCTTTTAGGGGGGGCTTTCTGATCTTGCTTTGCCAAGCTTTATTCTCCTCTAACGGTCATTAAATTTTCTTATTCGCTACGGTTTTGCGCTTACCCTTCCTAGTTCTGGAATTCGTACGGGTACGCTGCCCTCTAACCGGCAAGCCTGATCGATGTCTCATGCCACGATAGCAGTTGATCCCGATGAGACGTTTGATGTTGTTCTGGGTCTGGCGCCTCAGATCACCCTCTACTACACACTTAGTCTGTAAATATGCGTTGATGCGAGCAATGTCTTCTTCTGTCAGACTATTGGCCTTCATAATCAGGTCGAACTGGAGTTCTTCAATGATCTGCTTAGCAAGGGTTTTTCCTACTCCGAAGATATAGGTCAGGGAAATTACCAATCTTTTATTCCCCGGGATGTCGATACCAATGACTCTAGGCATATTTGTTCCTTAATTTGGCAATATAAAATAACATACAATCTGGTTTATGACAATACTCAACGTCCTTTCAGACGTCCTCTCTTCATGAAACCGTCGTAACGCTTCATAAGTAAATGAGATTCTATCTGCTTCATCGTGTCGAGAATGACACCGACTAAAATAAGCAGTGACGTACCACCGAAAAATTGACTAATACGGGCATCTAGGCCCATTAAGCGTCCAACCAAGGTAGGCAGTATAGCAATAATCGCTAAGAAAAGAGCTCCCGCAAGGGTGATTCGGCTCATCGTCTGCTCAAGAAAATCTTGAGTTGGCTTGCCCTGGCGAATACCTGGTATGAATGCTCCATTCTTTTTCATATCGGATGCTATCTGGTCAGGCTTAAATTGATTTGCCGTCCAGAAGTAAGTGAAAAAGAATATAAGCATCACATAAAAAATCGTGTATACCCAAGTTCCAGGTGATAGATAACCTGTAAGCTGGCCAATCCAGGTATTTTTTCCAAGAAACTGACCTAGTGTAGCAGGAAACATCAACACCGATGAGGCAAAAAAAACAGGAATAACTCCTGCATAGTTGACCTTTAGGGGTATATGGGAGTTGCCGCCCTGAACTTCATGCCTTCCAACAATGCGCCTAGCATACTGCAGAGGAATTCTTCTCTGGCCCTGAATTACCAAGATCGTCCCGATAATGATAAAAACAAATAGAGCACATAACACGACTAGGGTAGCAAATGATAACTGTCCAGCATCCTGAGATTCAAGATTCAACTGACTGACGATCGATCCAATTGTGGTTGGTAAAGATGAAAGTATACCGATCGCAATGATCAGACTGATCCCATTCCCGATGCCTTTTTCAGTTATCTGCTCTCCGATCCACATCAACAGCAAAGTACCCGCTGTCATAGTGAAGGTAAACACCATATAGAACAACCATGAAAAGCCAAATATCTGGAAGTCAAGTAATTGAGGTACAATGATTCCAGGATTTGAATTATTCATCTGTAATGCGTAGCCAGCATACATTCCAGATTGAAGTAGAGCAAGAAACAGTGTTCCAACTCTAGTCCATCTAGAAAGCTTACGTCTGCCATTATCAGGGCTTTCTCTGATTTCTCTCTGGAAGCTCGGTATGACTGTAATCAGGATTTGCAGGATAATTGACGCGGAGATGTAGGGCATTACTCCTAAAGCAAACACCGTCATTTGCGCAAAAGCGCCTCCTGAGAAAATATCGACGAGCTGAAACAAATTCTGCCCGCCGCCTGTTGCATACTTAAATAGAGTAATAGCTACATCAGCATTGATGCCGGGCACAGAAACATAAGCTCCTACTCGACATACAGCCAGTAGAATCAGCGTGAAAAGTATCTTCGCTCTCAATTCCTGGACCGACAAAACACGTCTGATTGCATCAATCATTTGTACCCTTACTTTCCCTTATGCTTCAATCAACTTGAATTCTATGGATTTAGCTTCCAGTATTTTTTTGGCTCCTGCTGAAAACGCGTGAGCTTCAATCTTTACTTTCTTATCTAAATCACCTGTAGCGATAATCTTATATCCACCTGGTAATGACCTAGGCAGCAAGCCTCGCTCTCTTAGAGTTTGCTCATTGACCACTTCATTATCTTCGTAGTGCTCATTGATTCTTGCTAGAGTTATAGCTCTAGACGCTTTTTCAAAACGTCCCCTTGTAAATCCTCTAACTGGCAATTTGCGATAAAGAGGTACCTGTCCGCCTTCATAACCAAAGCGATGATCATAACCACGTCGGCTCTTATCGCCCTTGTGTCCACGACCGCAAGTTTTACCACGTTTACAGCCTGTGCCTCGGCCAACCCGTCTTCCATTCTTTAATGGACGACTAGTGTTCTTTAAATTTGATAAATCGGTCATACCGCTTCGCCTCTTCGTTCAGATAGATATCTTTCACGGTTCTTCAATTGTTTCAATGCTTTGAAGGTAGCTTTTACCTGGTTGAGCGGGTTGCTAGAACCTAAGCTCTTAGCAATCACATTCTTAACTCCACCTAGTTCAAGAACCGATCTGACTTTTGAGCCAGCTACAATTCCAACACCTTCAGCTGCAGGCTTCATCAAAACTTTGGAGCCATCCCATTCTACACATATTTCATGTGGAATGGTAGAACCTTCTATTTCAATTTTGATAATATTCTTTCTTGCGGCTTCGCTTCCCTTTCTAATTGCATCGGACACTTCGTTTGCTTTCGCAAAACCGTAACCCACCTGTCCTTGCCCATCTCCTATTAGAATCAGTGCTGAAAAGCTAAACTTACGTCCACCTTTCACAACTTTCGAGCAACGATTGATATAGAGCACTTTTTCTTCAAAATCGCTTCCGATTTCGTCGTGGCGCTTTCTATCCATTCCCTTGGCCATTTACATTCCTCAATTAAAATTGCAAGCCGGCTTCTCGAGCTGCATCAGCAAGCTGCGCCAGAAGACCATGAAACTTATAACGACCTCGATCAAAAACAACCTCATTGATGTTCTATTCTTTACCGATTTGAGCGATCTGTGTGCCGATTTGGCGTGCTGTATCCTTCGACTTTTTTGCAGCATTTAGTGATTTGGAAAGTGTTCCAATTCCACCAAGCGTAATTCCCTTCTCGTCATCAATCAGCTGAGCATAAAGGTGCAGGTTTGTCTTAGAGATCGAAAGCCTAGGCCTTTCACTGCTTCCCTTTAGTGCATTACGTACTCGGAACTTACGAGTAATGCGAGATCTATTTCTTTTTTTGAGTGAGTTATCCATACTTATTGATCCTATTTGCCTTTAGCAGCTTTGCCTTCTTTCTTACGGACAAATTCATTTTCATATCTAACGCCCTTCCCTTTATAGGGCTCTGGGGGTCTCAAAGCGCGTACTGCAGCTGCGAATTGTCCTACTTCATGTCGGTCTGAACCTTTGATGGTGATTGCAGTACCTTTTTCTATCGTAACTTGTATTGTCGTAGGAATTTCGAGCACAGTAGGATGAGAAAACCCTAACTGCATATCAAGTTTTGTGCCCGCTAAAGCAGCACGATATCCAACTCCAATAAGAGTCAGCTTTTTCTCAAACCCGGTTGAAACACCTTCGATTGCATTCTTAACCAGAGCCCAGAATAATCCATGCTCTGCTTTCTTTTTGTTGACGGTCTCATCGAAATTAACGATGACGGCATCAGCTTCAGTTAAAATACTCAGTCCAGGAGATAATTTTACTTCAAGAGTGCCCTTCGGCCCCTTGACGCGCAGTAATCCATCTGATCCCGAGTTGATCTCCACACCTTTAGGCAGGAGGATCGGTTTCTTAGCTAGTCTTGACATTCGATGCTACTCCCTACCAAATCGCACAAAGAATCTCGCCGCCTACCTTAAGGTTGCGAGCAGTTTCGCCATCGAGAACTCCCTTACTTGAAGTAAGAATAGCAATCCCCATACCGTTAAAAACGCGAGGTATATCCTGATGTCCGATATATCTTCTCAAACCTGGAGATGAAATTCTCTTCAATCCATTCAACACGCTTTTTCTGTTCTTGTTGTATTTCAGAAAGATTCTGATTTTTCGTAATTCTTCATTAACAAGAAAATTTTCGATAAATCCATTCTGCTTCAAGATCCCTAGAATTTTTAGTCTCATTTTGCTGCTGCTTAGGTCAACATATCTATGTTGAGCATCCTTTGCATTGCGCAACCTTGTGAGCAATTCAGAGATCGGATCGTTAAAAGACATAATTTTTTCCCCTTACTTGAACGGAAAACCGAGCATCGACAACAGCTCAAAACAGTCATCATCAGCTTTGGCTGTCGTTACAATCGTAATATTCATTCCCTGTGCACGCTTGACTTCATCCAGATTAATCTCTGGAAAAATCTGCTGATCGTCAATACCAAAATTATAGTTGCCTCTACCATCTCCCTTTTTAACAAATCCTCTAAAGTCGCGGATTCGTGGGGAAACGATATTGCAGAAACGATCTAGAAAGTCATACATTTTTTTCCCGCGGAGTGTGACCATAAGCCCGATAGGCTGGCCTTCTCGCAGTTTAAAATTCGAAATGGCTTTCTTAGCTTTTGTTGCAACAGGTCTTTGTCCAGCAATCAGGCTTAATTCTTTGCCATGATCCTGGATCGCATTCTTATCTTTTAGAGCTTCAGAGAGTCCCATGCTGATGACAATCTTTGTCATCTTTGGCATTTCCATAGCATTTTTGCCAGGGTGTAGATTCCGTAGCTCTGGGAGCACTTGCTCCTTATATTTGAGTTGAAGTCTGGACATAGTACCTATGCTGGTTTTTTCACTGGGCGATATACGACTTCTTTAGTGCCGTCGCGATAGATCAATGTTCGCTCGCCGCTTTGATCTTCTTTTACTTGCAGCCTAATCGGCTTATTCTCTTTATTGCAGATACTTACGTTCGATATGTGAATAGGTACTTCCATTTCCACAATTCGTCCGCCTGGAGTTTCCTGGGTTCTTTTTAAATGTTTTTTTCTTACATTTATACCCTGAACCAGGACTCTCTCTTTAGTCCGCATTAAGACCTCGCCAGCTTTGCCTTTGTCATTTCCGGCTATTACTAGAACGCGGTCACCTTTTCGAATCCATTTACTCATTCATCTACCTCAAATTACCTCTGGAGCCAGAGAGCTGATCTTAATGAATCCGCTGTCGCGTACTTCGCGGGCAATCGGTCCAAAGATACGTGTGCCTTTTGGATTATTTTTTTCATCAATGATTACACAGCTGTTGTCATAAAAGGGTAAAAGCGACCCATCTGGTCTGCGTACATAGCTTTTTGTTCTAACAATAACTGCCTTGACGACTTCACCTTTTTTTACGGATCCTTTTGAATCAGCTTCTTTTACAGCGCATACGATAATCTCGCCTACGCTAGCGTATCTTTTTCTGGATCCGCCGAGAACTTTAAAACAGCGAACTTTCTTTGCGCCTGTATTATCTGCTACAAGAAGGTTGGTTTCCTGTTGAATCATAGTCTTTTGCCTCTGCCTTCTTTAGATCACTTCAACGACACGCCATCGCTTCAGCTTAGAAAGAGGGCGGGTTTCCATAACTCGTACTTTTTGTCCTAGTTCAAGCGCATCTGTTTCATCGTGAGCGTATAGTTTTTTATGTCGCTCAATAACCTTACCGTACTTAGGGTGAAGCATTTTTGA
The DNA here is from genome assembly GCA_034111325.1 of Rickettsiales bacterium. Taxonomy (GTDB): domain Bacteria; phylum Pseudomonadota; class Alphaproteobacteria; order Rickettsiales; family JABIRX01; genus JAWUXM01. Next base: position 2,099 of record JAWUXM010000051.1, on the reverse strand, counting down.
AGATACTTGAACTGTTACAGTTTTTTCCATTTTGTTGGAAATAACGACACCAATGTTCTCTTTGCGTCGTGTTCTGTCTTGTGTATTCATTGAGCCTTACTCCGATTTTGAGTCAGAAAAGTCAGTATGCGCGCGTGCTCATGACGTTTTTCTTTCAATAAATGTGGCTTTTCAAGCTTCCTCTGGAAAGCGAGTTCATTGCGTAGAGCAAATATTTCTGCCTCTATCTTTGCTGCAGCTTGTTGCATATCTTCAACTGATAGCTCTGAGATCGCGCCTTTTTTCTTCTTTGCCATACTAGACAACCTCCAAACGATCGACGAACTTTGTTTTTATAGGAAGTTTTGCCGCTGCTAGTCTTAATGCTTCTTGAGCTTCTTCGCGGGTAACGTTCGCTACTTCAAAAAGAATTCGACCTGGCTTAATGCATGCGACCCAAAAATCTACTGCGCCTTTACCTTTACCCATTCGTGTCTCAGCTGGCTTTTTTGATACCGGCTTATCTGGGAATATTTTAATCCAAACCTTCCCTTTACGACTGAAATGTCGGCTAATTGTAATACGGCATGCTTCGATCTGCTGGCCATTGATCCAGCCTCTGTCCATAGCCTGCATTCCATATTCACCGAACTGTACGAATGCGCCACCTTTAGCATTTCCAGCGAGAGAGCCTCTCTGCTGCTTTCTAAACTTTGATTTTGAAGGCAAAAGAGCCATAATTATACCCCGCTAGCTGGTTTGGGGGCGTTCGCAACTTCTTCCCCACGATTAATCCAGACTTTAACGCCGATCGAACCGTATGTAGTTTCTGCTCGGCCCATTGAATAATCTATATCTGCGCGCAATGTATGAAGAGGAATTCTTCCTTCTTTATACCATTCAACGCGGGCAATTTCTGCTCCACCGACACGTCCTGAAATCTGTACTTTGATACCTGCAGCGCCAGCATCCATGCTGGTTTGCATTACCTTTTTCAGAACCCTTCGGAAGGGAATTCTTCTTTCAAGCTGCTTTGCAATTCCGTCAGCGACTAGTTTTGCATCGAGATCAGGTCTCTTGATCTCTTCAACTTCAATCCAGACATCTTTACCTGTAAACGCTTTCAAATCAGCTTTCAGCGTATCGATTTCAGCGCCCTTTTTCCCAATAACGAGTCCAGGTCTTGCAGTAAAGATCGTTACTTCGATTTTTCCGCTCATTCTCTTGATCTGAAATCTAGAGGCTCCTTGACAAGCTGGCTTGGTCATTAGGTAAGATCGGATCTTCTGATCTTCTCCAATCAAATTACCGAATTCCTGCTTGTTGGCGTACCAGTTAGAAAGCCATTTCTTTCTTACTACGAGGCGAAATCCAATCGGCGATACTTTTTGTCCCATACTGTACTATTCTCCTTAACCTTGTTTCGCCGTTAGAATCACAGTAAAATGGCTTGTTCTCTTGTTAACAGGAACAGACGATCCTTTGCTTCTAGGCTTGGCTCTTCTCAAAATCGGGCCTGGATCAACTCTTACTTCATGAACAATAAGGTTTTCTCTTCGCAGATCCAGCTGCGTTTCAGCGTTGGCTACTGCGCTGTCCAGAGTCTTTTTAATCAGGCGACCGCCACGTAACTTCGAGTACTCGAGTTGTAGTGAGGCTTGGTCAACTGGCAGTCGACGAATCAAATCAGCAGCATAGCGTGCTTTTCTAGGGCTGATTCGAACATAGCGAGTAACAGCTTTAGCAAATTCCATATTCTTTCCTTCCCATGATCCTACTTTTTAGTATGACCTTTAAAAGTTCTCGTAGGCGAAAACTCTCCAAGGCGATGTCCTACCATATTTTCAGATACATAGACGCTGATTAACTTTTTTCCGTTGTGGACGTCAAAAGTGTTCCCTACCATTTCAGGCAAAATCATGGAACGCCTAGACCAGGTCTTGATATTCTTCTTTATGCTTTGCTGATTCATCATTTCAATTTTTGCCTTTAGATGATGATCTACAAAAGGACCTTTCTTTAATGATCTTCCCATTATTTACCCCTGCTACGTTCCTTAACTTCCCATTTCTTGGTGTTCTTCTTCGATCGCGTACGGAAGCGTTTAGTTAACTGGCCCC
>JAWUXM010000050.1:0-7143 GCA_034111325.1 Rickettsiales bacterium | reverse complement strand
GAAAAATCTGAATCAGGAAATAAAGTGGCTTTACGGCATGAAGCCAATAAAGTGGGGCTTAGTAATAATCCTAAATACGATAGAGTTGATTTTTCAATAAATTCTCTTCTTTTCATGCTACGTTTTAATTGTGGCTAACGGACAAAGCTATGTTTCGGCGCTTTCCGAGACCGGATTTAAAAGTAAGAACTTTTTTCCTTAAAAATAGAGAAAGACTCTCGAAGCGAGCAGCGGCGCTGAAATATCGCTTGTGTTATACGCTTTTCATTAAAGAGCATGAACATTTCTTATTCTTCTAACCTACATGAATACTTCAGAAAACGCTCGTTTAAAATAATCCCCTTTTTTCTTTTTGATCGCTTTGCTCTTTACCACCACAGGAACGAGGATGGTAATGTGCAAAAAGCGATAGGTTCATTTTCTCATCCTCTTTCTAGTGAGTTTATTCCTGATTCCAGTTAGTTTTTCCAAATCCTCAACATTGAGCCCCAAAGTTGGATTTAAGATACTAAGGTCATTTGCAGTAAGTACTTCCTCAATATTTTTTTTGGTCTCGAACATTTCCGTAAATGTTTCAAATTGAGTTTGACTTATTTTAGAATAAGGAATTGGCAATCCTTTAAATTCACTAGGAACTAATTCTAAAACACCTCCACCATAATATCGTCCGTCAATTTCAGATAGCAATAGAGTAAGGGTGTTATAAAAAGAGTAGATAAAGCTGTTTATGTCATAACCATTTCTCATACCAACCTTATATGCAGAATCAGTTACAAAAGCATTTGAATCATTCTTCAATAACTTTGGATATAGATGACTTCTTTTAAAGAAGAACGCTTCTGGCCTTTCGGCAATATTGGGAATGACGTACCAATTATTTCTAATCTTACATTTGTACCTATCTGGAATACCTTCTTTTACACCAAGTTCAAGATATTCGTTTAGTTTTTTGGAAATCTTATCGGTATCGTTAAGCTGCAACAACTTTGTAGGTCGATTATTGTTTTTTAGAATTTCAATGTCTGTGTCTGAAAAAACCACACTTCCATTAACGAACAAGCCTTTTTGAATTATTGGTTTAGTATATTTTGATAGATTATATTGTTTTTCAGTTTCATTATCTATAATGAAAAACTTATTGGCGGCAGTAACAATTCCAGGCTTAGAGTCTGAGTAATAGTTAACATTTTTGAGTTTACTTTTTAAGTTCTCTATAAAAGTTAATTCATCTGACGTTAAGAAATGATGCGTCCATTTTACTTTTGAAGAAACGAGTAAGTCATTATTTCGTAAAACAAAGTTATTTTCTTCTAGTTTTTTCTTAGAATCTATATTAGCAAAAAACTCTCCTTTATTTTCAGATTTGCGGTACGCAAATAGGACAATTGTATCTTGCCCTTTGCATTCAAACATAAGGTCATTGAAAGTGAAAATTTCTATTCTTTCAAATTGATTTTTTAAATATTCACGAACCTCTTCGGCAAACTTTACTTGTAATAATTCAGATGGAAGTACGAATGCCAAAACCCCCTTGTCTATTAATAAAGTATTCGCCTTAATTAGAAATGTCGTCCAAATATTTTTAACTGAAGCATCCGTTAAACCCTCATTATTGTGTATTTCTCGAATCAGTCCAATTTGTTTTTTTGTAAGTCTGTTTTTCTTGACATACGGAGGATTTCCGACAATAGCCGAATACTTTTTAGCGTCTGAAAATTCTAAAAAGTCGATCTCTTTAAATGAAGAGTTCTTTTTATTCCATTTTTTAGAAGCTTTAACTAACTCCTCTTGATTAATATCCAGTGCGGTTAAATTAATGGAAACGGAATCGTTCTTCTTTAATTAGTCTATGAATGATCCATCACCGACACTTGGTTCTAAAATGGACATACGGGTTCTTCCCTCAAAGTGAGATAGAACTCTCTTTGAAATGAAATCTGCCAAATATGATGGCGTGTAATATGATCCTGTACTTTTTTTATCCATTATAGTAGTCCATCAGTTCTTGATGATAAATAAAATATTGTAATGAGTAATCTCCTAATTTTTCTCTGATCGTTTCGTAAGTCCCATCTCCAGCTTGATATTTTTCTAACTCAACGATAAGTGTATTTATTATTTTTCTTAATTCATTTAAATTCCATAATACGGAGATCGAACGTTCTCTTTCGTCAAATTTAAACGCTTTTGTAGCGATCCATTTTCCTAAAGGAGTTTTCCACATTATACCACCAGTCGAGGTTCTGTATAAATGATTTTCGAAGCATGGAGAGCAGGCGTCAACAAACCCTTCATTATTAACGATTTTAATCGTCTCATCTTTTGATGGCCAAAGACTTCCTTTTTTGTTATTACAGAATTTACAAGAATACGTAAGATTATCGTACTGGCAGTATTCAATGTTTCCATTTTTTTCGAATAAGCTCTTCGGAATAAAATGATCCACTTCAAAATATGTATGTCTAAAGCCGTCATAGGAATCACAATAGCCACAACAATTATTGAAATCTTCTTGAAGATCATTTTTATGTTCACTCCAGTTTTTCCCAGTAGGCTGATTCGTCGTTGCTGTTCTTCTAATCGGTAATATTTCTCGAACTTTCATATTCCAATTACTTTTTTCTCTTCGCAATTAAGGATTGAAGGAAAGCTTCAGCTTCTTTCTTCGTTTTTGATAATTCGTCTAGTTTATTTTCTGAGACAAGATGTTTTGGTATTTCATTCTTCTCGGTTTTATCCAAATTAATCAACTCATCTTGTGTTGTGATTAATATATCCTTTTCTGTCGCGGTTAATCCTTCTTTTTCACCTTTTTCTAGGAGTTTGGAAAGCACATCTTTCTTTTTCTGAATATGACCTCGATATTGTTCAATACTCTTAACGAGTGTAGTGATGAAATGCTGTACCTTCTTTTCATCTTCTTGATCATCACTAAAGATATCATCTTTATCGAAAATGATTTTCCAATCTTCAACAAATGGCTCGGCCTGCTCGACCTTATTCGTGAAAATGATATGGGGGAACAAGGGTTTCTTATCATAAAACTCTCTTTCTACTTCTTCACCATTAAATGATACTTGATTAGTTTCTTTTAATTTATAATCAATCATTAGTAAGTCTATATCGGAAGTATATACTTGCGTCATCAATTCTTTTAATGTCATTCCTTGATGGAAATCATAGCCTACAATATCCATTTCAAAATCTCGAAATCTTCTTCGGTACTTTTTTACCTGTTTTATGTCTTCATCGATATATCCGATTCTATATTTAGCTGCCATATTTATCGTTTTCTTATTGGAAATGAGATCAAAAGTGAAAAGCCTATATCGGGATCAAGAATATCAATTGCTCCGTTGTTATCATCTATTACAGATTTAACTAAATACATTCCCAATCCTGTGCCTATATCTTTCCCTTTTCTATCTTTTTTTGAAGTTTTAAACGGAAGGAATATTTCATCTTTATCTTCGTCAAATACGTTGTCTAAACCAACTCCATTGTCAGAATACAAGATCTCAATATTATCACCGCTAATCTTTAAATCAATATTAATTTTGCGTTCTTGAATTTCAGTTAAACTATTGAATGAGTCGATAGAATTATTAATGAGATTTGTAAAGATCGTGGACATATCCATTTCAAATGCCCTAAAGTTGTAAGGCTTTTTTTCAATTTTATCAACGATAATGAGCTGGATGTCTTTTTTCTTAAATATTCTAGTCCATGACTTTTTTAATGTCTTAAAGAATGGGGAGAACACAAATTTCTCTCTTGTTCGTTTGTCTTTTTTAATGGCTGTTAAAGCGTAATCTACCCAATGAATTATTTTATCTGAATTTTCATCCAGTAATTCAATTATGTCAATTCCATCTTGATATTCCTCAGATGATTTCTTTTCTTTTGGCACAATAGATTTAAAAATTTTCTCTAATTCTTTAGCTTCAATTGCATTATCCTTTATTTCCTTTAGTTCATGAGCAAAGGAAGATACAATCAAGCCTAAACTAGCCAATGACCTAACTTGAACGATTTCTTCATTTTGTTGTTGCTCATTTTCCTCATCGATTGCTTTAAAAGTATCCTTAAATGCTTTTTCATAGCTTTTCCGCTCTTCTTCTTCCTTGTTTTTTTGAAATAAGTCGACAGAGGATGTTCCATAAATAGATTCTTCTACTTTCTTCCTTTCCTCTACAATTTTATCTGCTAGAGCCTCTGCTCTTTTCTGAATTTCTTTTTCTTTTTCAGCTTTTTTTCGCTTTTCATTAACAAGGAAGAGTGGGTTAAGAATTTTTGTTCTGTCAAATTCAAATTCATGAATAACCGCTACAATAATTTTCTGAAAGGTGTCAAATGCATCATTTTCCTGCAATGCTCCCCTGTCAGATTTATCTATGAGTAGTGGGTTACTGTTTCTAGAAATAGTAATAATTCCTGCAGTTTGTTCTGGGCGAACTCTCCAGTCACCAATTCTTTGTCCTGCTCCAGCTGGACTTTGAGCAACTCTTGCTCCTAATTTTAACCAATCATTATTTGGATCTCCGTAAGGTCTTACTCTAAAGGAATCTCGATAAATCTTAACACCTCCAAATCTATCTAAAGTTGATTTTCTCTCACTTGCAACAACCGTTTTAAATGGATAACCCTCTTTAAATGAATTTGAAAATTTTAAATAGTAGAACGTCAAATCAAAACTGCCTACATCTTTCAATAACTTTTTATTCGCACCGCTTAACTTCCATTTTAGAACTTTGCCTATGTCTTTAGAGTAATTGAAGGATTTAGCTTCAATGGTCTTCAAATCATAAGGATTTTCCTTGCCTTTGTAGACATTAGGATAATTCTTTTTCAATGATTTTATATCAATTTCATTTCGTGTTATATCGAAATCAATAGACAATTTATCAGCATTATATGAAGCTTTCAGTTTATAATCAAAATCATTAAAAAATGCAGTTTCAACTTTTCCGAACTCTTTAGATTGTTGAAAGTGTTTGAAGTAAACTTCAAAAGGAATATTAAGTTCTTTAGGAGGGATAAGAGCTTCTAAACTTTTAAACACGGAAGATGTTTCGTCATTAAACCATTCATCTTTTAAATTTGATATTTTGAGAATTGTACCTCTATCAAATTTGATGTTTTTTATATACTCCGAAACTAATTTATTGCCGTTTGTGAGTGACTCAATTTGATCTTTTAAGTCAATTTTTATTGGCTCAAGCTCTGCTTCAATTTGCGAAATTGCTTTTTCAGACTCATCAAATTGATTCCAATCCATTTTCCAGAATGAACCAATTTTATTTTTAGCTGTCTTAGAAAGTGTCCACATTTCTGTTTCAAATCCAAGTCTGTCTAAGGCAAATCGTCCTATACCTTTTGCACCTGTTTTTGTGCGTTTGTCATCAGAGATATAGTCTTTTTCTTTATTTCCAGTTCCAATTTGCATCCAGTGAGTTTTAATGACTTTATCGGTCATTCCTTCACCATTATCGATGATGTATAGGATACTTTTTTCTTTTATTGGAACTTCAAATTCTTTGCCTTCGCTATCTTTTATTTTTTGTGTTGGAACATCAAAAAATACCAGACAATTTTTTGCGTCAGCGTCATAAGAGTTTTTCACTAATTCAATAATAGCACCTTCAGGGTTAGAGAAATTTTCTCTACCAAATAATTTACCTGCCCTTGCAGAAACTTTGAAAGTTATTATTGCCATTATTTCTGAGGTAATTTTAAATCTTTAAAAATTTCCTTAATCATTTCACATGGATCGACATCCAATGCAAGTCCAATCAAATATAATTCTCTTGCCCTTAATTGAGTCGAATGATTTAATGTCAATTCGCTCATTCGTGATTTGCTAATTCCTGTCTTTTTTGAAATCTCCGCTTTACTAGCTGATTTCTTAGATAAATACTGTCCTAATTCAGTCATGTATTTTTAATTATCGTTACCCAAATTTAGGTTTCTCGATTCATAGTTTAGAAAATCTGGACTATAATTTTGATTTATTCCAGAAAGTAGTTACTTTAGTTCTGAAATACGAACCATGATTTAGAAAATCTAAACTTTATCAATTATGTCCAACAAAGAATTAATCATCAAATTGATCCAACAAGACTTAAAACACTGCCAATTGGTTGTTGGATTAGACCAACTCGGCTTGGAAGCATCAGACAAACATTGTCTTGAATTATTAGACATTGTAGCCGACCTAATGCAAGTTCCCGCAGGGAACTTGGAATTTGATTGGGGTAGAGTGTACATTACGTATATGTCAGAATGTACGGGTGTAGAAGTTGAGTCAACATCTGAATCTCTTCGACCATACGCAGAATATTGTTACAACGATTTATGCGAGATTTTAAGTTCAGCGAACTGACGTTAGTTCTACCGCGATCTGCGATGGAAAAATAAGTGCATTACAAACTGAGGCACGAATTTGTGCATGCTCTTATGTGCGCTGGCAAAAAGAAAAAAGGGGATTATTTTACCTTCAATCAATAAGAAATGTTCATGCTCTTTAACCTTGTTTGGGTGCTAACTATTCTGGGCTTCTCTCGGACATGGCGCACCCAAACCTTCGTTGCGTATAACACTAAGCCTATGTTTTGTGCCGTTCTCGAATATACCACTTTTAAAGGCATAAAATATAGGCAGTGTTATTGCGATTTATTTGTAATCTAATGTACAAAAATAAATACTAGTGAAGCGACTTTCCCTTGCCCTACAATTACATACCTTGTCGAGTATTTTATGAGTTATATGCCTGGATATAATTACGTTAAATACGAGAGAATCTTTGGGGAAAAATTTGAAAAGACTTGATTTTGTCATTTTTAACAAATAACTTTAAAGTCGTACTTGTGTAACAATCACAAATTCATTTGCATCGATTACCCTATCGATCGACTTTAATCTACTTCAAATCTATAGTCTTTTCTTTTTATCCAAAGTATTCAAAGTGTATGCTATTGCGCAACGGAAACCGCTTCATTCGCTCTAACAATCTAATATATGTAACAGTTACATATATTTCCTTTATGTGTTTATATTCAAATTTAATGAATCGAAAGGACTTTGTATGTTTTTAATATGCTTCAAGGTTACTTTGGTATATATTTCAGTTGTTTTACTACTACT
>JAWUXM010000049.1:0-62850 GCA_034111325.1 Rickettsiales bacterium | reverse complement strand
AAAAGTTCGCAAAAATCATCAAAAATCCGTTCGCATATCCAGTTGAAAAAGTTCGTTACACTCCTGCAAAGCCAGTGTTTACCGATGTGCACCTTTTTTGAAAAAGGACGAACCAAGCGAAGATGGGGTTTGTAGATGTTGAACTAGCGAGCAGGGCAGGATTGATTCAAAAACGCTAAGGCGTTTTTTTACCCTAAAGTCTAATTCCTTCATCTTCAAATACTCCCACCACTTTTTGCATCGTTTCAGTCCTTAAATTTATAGCTCCTCTTCCAAAGTCTCTGATCGTTGATTCGGTGATTCCAGCTCTTCTGCAAAACATTGTTGATTTCCTAAAATCATTTGCTGCAATGTGCGCAAGGGAGACAAGTGAAAAACAAAGGCAATGGTTGTGATTTGTAATATTAGGGTTGGTATCAGCTCGTTATTTGATTGAACTTTTAATCTAGCTTTATTTTCCTGATGTCATCTTTAATCCAATAATTGAAATCAATAACATAGCTAAAAATATTATTCGCATTGCCGAAACTGGCTCTTTAAATAAGTAAATACCCAAAATAGCAGTACCAAGTGCCCCAATTCCTACCCATATAGCATAAGCAGTTCCGATGGGCAAAGTTTGCGCTGCCTTTGCCAATAAAAATATACTTAAAGCCAATGTGGTGATGGTAAAAATACTGGGAATTAATTTGGTAAAACCATCAGTATACTTCAATCCAACCGCCCAACATATTTCTAGAAGTCCGGCAATAACAAGGTAAGTCCAAGCGGTCATAAGATTTATTTGGTTATTAATTCCTTAATGGGGAGTAGTATGCGAATCCCTAATTGCTGTGTTTGCAAAAACAAACCCTTAAATTAGGCTAAAAAGTTTTAATAAATTCCACACCTTCTTTCCTATAGGCCTCTTTAAATTCTGGCAAGTCAGCAACTTCTTCTGTTAATCTTTTAACATTATCGCCAAGCTTAACCTCAATAGCTGGGAAAAACCTATTCCAACTAGTATAAATTGCCGCTAGATAATCAATTACTGTTGGCTTGTCACCAGTGATATATTTTTTGTCCGCCAATCTTTTGTCAATAATCGCCCAATATTTTGACAAGCTATCAGCTAAAGCATTCATTAGCTTAGTTTTTTCTTCTCCATCTTTTAAAATGGAATTTGCAGCAAATATTTTTGCATAAGCAGGGTGCAAAGTGGCATAATTAAACATTAAATATTGCAGGAATTCTCCTTTTTTATTGATGTCTTTTGGCAAAATATCATTTTGATGCTTTTCTAAAAGATATAGGACAATTGCAGCTCCTTCAGTGATAATTTTCTCGCCATCCTTTAAGGCTGGAACTTGATTGGTTGGAATCATTTTAGAATAATCTTTAACATCGTCTCTTTTAACGATTTCAAATTCTAATTCTAATTTGGTTAAAAGAGCAGTAATGCCAGTTGAGCAGGTGCCTGGAATAGAATATAGAGTATACATATTTTTAAGTTAATTGATTGCTTATAAAGCTGATATAGTAATTTTTTATAAACTTACAAGAGCCTGAAGATTTAATATAGGGCCCAGTTGGCTTTTAGAATAAAATTTTACTTTTATGTAGGTGACTTGGGTCAAAAACCATGTCACCACGACCCAACATTTTTCATCGACTTCCAAGGCTCGCAAATTTCTAAAGAATCACCTTTTTGCAAAATCTCTATTGATATGCCGTCGCCAGATTTAACAAAGGCCATGTGACCATCTCTTGGTGGGCGGTTAATAGTCACGTCTTTATCAATTAATTTTTGACAAACTTCATAAATATTGTCAACTCCAAAGGCTAAATGACCAAAATGCCTGCCTGATTTATATTCTTCAACTTCGCCATTCTCATCTGGCCAATTGTAAGTTAACTCAATTAGTGGAGCTTTGTTTATTTTAGCACTCTCCAAATCATCTGGTGCTGATAAAAAAATTAAGGTAAATTTGCCTTTTGCATTGTCATATCTTTTGGTTTCAACCAATCCCAACTTAGTGCAGTAAAAATCGAGTGATTTTTCGAGGTTACTAATTCTAACCATTGTGTGTAGATATTGCATAATTTAGTTCCCTTGCCTGCGTTAATAAATCTTTGCTATAAGCTTTATAGCTAACAATAGATAATAATAAAACCCCTCATTTTGGGAGTGGCTCAACTCAATCTTTTTGAATGTTTTTCACTATTGAGAACCTGTTAGGTTATCAATAGTGGCGGAGCTAACGAATTGGAAAATCTTGCGCATGAGTCACGTAGAAGACTACGCTCACCTGCTAGGATATTCCAATTCGTCAAAAATCAAATCAAAACTTCATAATTTTTCTTTTATTATCTTCACAACGAATTTTAGAGCAGAGCTTAATTAGACAAGTGACGAAAAAATAAGAAATAACTACTAAAACTCCTGCAGGGAGATCAAGCATCATAGCAAAAAACACCCCTAAAATTACTGAGACAACACCGCATATCCAAGAAATTAATAATGGGTTTCTCTGGTTTTTGGCAGCAAGTGCTGGAAGTATAAGGCTTGCAAAAACAACATAAATGCCAACTAGCTGTACGGACGATGTAATTGCAAAAGCAAAGATTAAATAGAATCCGATACCACTACGTATTTTTGGCTTCAAAAACCATAATGCTATTATTGCAATATAAATTGGCGCATGCCAAAAAATATCTTTGAATGTAACAAAGAGAATCTGACCAGATAATAAATGTTTTATTTCATCTGAGCCATGAGAGTGATTTGATAAAAATAGAATACTCAAAGACGCGGCTAGAACAAAGCTGCAACCAATAATTGCCTCTTGGATATCGGGGGCTATTTTTTCTATATAATAGAAAAATAAACTAGCTCCTATTGCAAATAAAAGAGCAATAAACTGGTAAGACCAGCTATATTCTGGTAAAAACATGCCCGCTATTACTAATCCAAGGCCTGCAATTTGAGCGATTGCAAGGTCAATAAAAACTATGCCCCTTTCCAAAACCTTAATGCCAAGCAACCCATGAGTTAAGGCAATTAATAGACCTGCCACTAAGGCGGGGCTTATTATTTCTATCATTTCCATGTTTATCATTTAGCTGCCTCTAGCATTAAATTAATTGTATTGTCAAAAAGAGAGAGCAGATCGTTGCTTTGCTCATTGCCCCCAACTGTATATGGTAAAACCAGTTCTTTTATTTGGGTTTTTTTAGAAACCCAATTGCTAGCATCTTTGGGATCGTAAGGAGTTCTGATAATGAATTTTACTGGTTCTTTTCTTAAAGATATTAAGAGACTTTCCAGATGGCTTGAAGTGGGTGCGATCCCTGGTTTTGATTCCAATGTTGCCACCTCATCTAATTTAAGCCAATCAATTAAATAGCTAAAAGATTTGTGGTGAACAGCTATTTTGAGACCTTGTAACTTAAGAGCTCTAGCTTCCCATATGCTAATTGAGTTGCTCCACTTACTTGTGAAATTATCATAATTATTTTGATAGTTTTTAGAATTACTTGGATCAATTTTCTTTAGGCGATTATTTAACTCCTCGGCTATCAACAAAATATTATGCGGATTTAGGTGGATATGAGGGTTTCCTTGCGGATGAATATCTCCCATTGATCTATCGAGAATTTCTGGTTTTTCAATTTTAGGCACAAAATCAGAGGCCATTAAATATCCAACTTTACCGATCTGAATATTTTTATTGGCTTTTGAAAGTAATATTGGCAGCCATCCTACTTCCAAATCTGATCCTGAGCAAATGATTAAATCTGCCGTTCTGATTTTAGCAATTAAACTGGGTTTTGCCCTAATATAATGCGGATCTTGTTTTGCATTTGTGGCAGAAAATGTTTTAACATAACTGCCACCAATTTCCATCCCTAGAGATTCCCACTCTGGCTCACAGGCGAAAATATTCACCTTCGCCTGTGCTGTAATTGGCGATATCAACAGTGATACCGCCATTAAAGAAATAATATAAAACTTCGACATTATTATTTAATATTTATGTGCAGAGTGCGCTCCAAAGCTCATTACATATTGTAATGTAACTTGATTATCCTGATTATTTTTAGATAATTCTTCATGGTTATATTGAAGGCGAATACGACTAAACTCACTATTGGTCCAATCAATCATTGCTGTATATGATTTTGGATCATGATCATCTGAATCTAAGGTGCTTCCAATCAATCCAGCTGGAGTGTTAGGAGCAAGTAATTCACTATACCTTAACCCAACTCGCCATTGTGGTTTAAATTTATACACAGTTTGTGCATACCAACCAGAAGCATTATCATCAAAGTCAACCTTTCCTGTAGAGGAATTGGTATCCTCATAAGTACCAGACTCATCACGATAGAAATACTCACCTTGAAAGGTTAATTCTTGATTTTTAGCATTGCCAGTTGGAGCAAAAACATAGCGTAAATCAGCTGCATAAAGATCTGTATCTCCAATAAAAGTTACATTATCTTCATTATCTTCATTGGTAACTCTTCCACCTTTTGCCTCACCAGAAAGCATAGATAAACCAAAACGCCAACTTTGATTATATCCAATGTCACCCCCTACTCTAGCATAAGCGGAATATGACCCAGTTCCATCACCACCTCCAAGTGGGAAGTCATCGCCTCTAAATGATCCACCGCCAATTTCTGCATATAAATCAGTTGGTAAAACGTAAGAAACTTCAACTCCATCATCATTAAAACCTTTATTCAAAAATGCTCTATATGGCAATGGGCGATCAGCAAAATCGTCAGTGTGAGCATGATTGGCATTTAAATATCCTAAATTCCAAAATGCCCGACCAGCTTTAATTTCAAGTCCAGTAGGCAAGCCAAATTCTGGGGAGGTTCTAATAAACGCCTCTTCTAGCTCTATTTGATCAGATCCATCCTCTCTAACAATTGCAGCAGTTAAGCTACCGAAGAATTTATCATCAATATTAGAAGAAAAATTCAGCTCAGATTCACCAATAGAAAACCCTTCGCTTCCCCTCTCACCTTCTTCACCAATGCCAAAGCCAGCAATTTCAGAAGTTTGTTGAGAAAAAGCGGAATATTTACCATTTAGTATTATGCCAATTGATGGGTTAAAACTATTTGAATAGATATTACGAGTAGAATTAGCGTTATTTAATGTTGAGTTGTTTTTATCTAACTTGTTTTCTAAATCAGATATTCGTCTCTCATATGAATTCTTGATATTATTAAATTCATTTTGAAGAGATTTTATTTCTGGGTTAGTAGCAGCCAGTGAAGAATTGCTCCACACAGAAGCTGCAAGCACGATTTGTGCCATAATTTTTGTTTTGGTCATTTTCCTAATAATTTTTAATTTCTAAATATAAAACAAGTAACCACGTGGCACATTAATGATGCCAGGCGAGAAATTGCTTTAAAAAATTGATCTAGTTTAGCTTAATTAGGAAAAGAGGGGAGGGGCTCTTGCTTGGAAATTTTGAACTTTGCCAGAAAAAGGTAAGGTCGCTTTTGGCAAAGTAACTTTAAAAGGCAATAAATTGGGAGCTATTAAGTTAGTCGTATTATTGCTGAGTAATTTATTGTGATCTGCGCTGAGGCAAATATCGCAATTTTTGCCATTATGTTCATGTTTTTCAAAGCCATACTTACTTACGTGCAAAAGCGAGAAGGCTTGCACGCTAAGAAAAACAGCAATGATAAGTAATGAACTAAACTTTTTATTCATGGAATAAATAAAATTACAAAAAAAACTTTGAAAATCATAACCTTTTAAAACGTATTTTCAATATTTTTGTGAAAAGGGACGACCCCAAGAGGGTACGGATAATTCTTAGCCTGATTCTAGCAGGTTTATAAGATTTTGGAGAAGAGGGAAGCGAGGGTATTACTTGGCTTGTAGCGAGCCTCCATAAGGATTGTATGGGATGTGATGGAGGAGGGGATGGGATTCGAACCCACGATACAGCATAAAACTGTATAACGATTTAGCAAACCGTCGCCTTCAGCCACTCGGCCACCCCTCCACAAAAATTTGGTCTTTTCGAGTTATTTTTTGCAAATAATCTTTTCCATTTTGCTTGTGTATAAGAGATACACGTCGCTTCAATGTCAAAGGACATTTACAAAAAATTTCACAAAAATCCTCAAATTTTATATACTTAGTTTTTTGTGCGTTCTTTTTCCTGGCATTCAGGGAACGACGTTAGGGAGTAATTCTTATAGAACTACGTCAAACTTATATTGGATTTTTCTTTTTCTGCGTCTCGCTTCTTGTGTTCTGCGGGCTTTCTTCTCAGATGGTTTTTCGAAAAAGCGGCCATTCTTAAGAGATTTGAATACACCTTCATATTGAAGTTTTTTCTTCAATGTTCTGATTGCGCCTTCGATGTCGTTGTTTTTAACTAATACTTGTAACAATTTTATTACCCCAAACGTAATTATGAATTTATAAAGACTGCGGATAATATGTATATTCGTAGGTTAGTCAAGTACTTTCAGCTCTTACTCCGCCACTGTGCGGGCGAAGGTAATGATATGAGTTTGCGCCGCACCATTTTTATGTAAAATACGAGCACATTCATTGGCCGTTGCGCCAGTGGTTAGAACGTCATCAATGATTACAATATTTTGCTTTTTAATAAGGTTGATGAATTTTGGGTTAATGATAAAGGCATTTTTAATATTGGCTATCCGCTCCTTGTAAGGTAAATTAGTTTGTGATGGGGTGTTCTTAGTGCGAATTAGCAAATCAGCAATATTGGGTAAGTTAAGATTTTTGGCGATGGTGCGGCTGAGGAGGGCAGCTTGGTTATATTTTCTTTGGCGCAGCCGTTTTTTATGTAATGGAATCGGGCAGATAAGATCTGCTTTTTCGAGTAGGGCTTGATGTTTAGCGATAATCATCTCACTCATAAATTTTTTATGAAGTATTTTATCGCCATATTTGAAACCAAGAATGATTTTTTTGCTGGCAAAGTTATAGGTAAAAGCTGCTCTAGCGCTGGTATAGTAGGGCTTGGTTTTTAGGCAATTCATGCAGAGTAAATCTTGACTTCCTTCAGTTGGTGCATGGCAAATCGTACATGATTCGCTTGGCATAGCTTCAAACTCAGGCCAGCAATTATCACAAAGGCGATGATAGGTTGAGGTTGGTTTATGGCAGCTAACGCATTTGGGTGGAAATATTAGTTTGAGCATTATACCAAGGTTTATCTTTAAATGTAGTTTTTGCCGCCATTCTACTTGCTTTCTCATCTAATTTTACATAACTGCAAATGCACATTTAAAGAAGAACTTTGGTGTTACTCCAAAATTGGCGCTTCAAAGAACTGAGATAATTCATCATAAAATTCTACTGAGTCTATATCATTAACATAGAGAGTGCCAAGTTTCTGCCGAGATGTAATGAGAAGGAAGCTATTATCAGCAGCGCTTTTATTTACTTTACTTAAAAATGCAGCGAACTGTTTGATATTTTCTGCCTCTTCAGGAGTTGCACCTGTTGGCGGTGTGGAGACAGCTTCCATTATTTTTATGATATTGCCAGTCTGTAGCAGCTTAAGCCAAAGGAATGTTGGTTGGATAAATTGTTTGAACTCCTCGAGCTGGATATCTGCTGTGCCATAAGGCATAAAATCATCCTGTGAGAGTTTTATATCAGCAGATGAGGTAAGGTTTAATTTGTTAACATTTAAGACCAGTTTGCTGAGGTTGAGATCCATTGCATCATGCGTTTTAGCAATACGCATATTGCTATCTAATAGAAAAGAATAAGTGATTTTCTTGCCCGTAGAGCTAGTGGTTTCACCTTGTTGTAAATCAATTAGTAATTTTATGTTATTGTCGTTACTCGAATCTTTATTGATATATTCAACTTTGGCTGGACCAGATTTCGAGAGGATGTTTTCTGGGTTGTCGGCCATAAATACAGAGCTGTTACCGATCTCATCATAAAGAACTTTATATAGATGATTGCCATGTATTTGGGTTTCTAATATCGCAGGATTATCAGCCTCTGAAATAAGATTTATGGTTGCGTCTTTATTTGCTGAGCTGATAAATATTTTTTTAGGAATTATTAGCTTCTGGGTAAGATTTCCCCCATTAATTTTTGTTATGCTATTTAGTGCTGCGTCCTTATCAAAACTAATATTTATGTTGTTAACATTCTTCTGGTAATCAGTTATGGTAGCAGCGATGCTTTTTATGGTAGCATTATATGTGTTGAGATCAGTGATTGAAATGTGAGTGGTAATATCATTCAAAACCATTACGAATTTTTCACCCGCCGCCTCACTAATAGTTATATGAGGGATGTTGAGTCCGATAGCATTAGGGAAGCCTGATTTCGTAATTGTGCCATAGCTGAGTTTTACATCAGACTTTTGCATTTCTTGTGCAGCCTCTGCGAGGGAAGTTTGTATAAATTGCAGATGTTTATGTGAAGCATAATGCCAAATTGCTGTGTAAACTCCGAAAACGAGAAGACAAAGTGCAATGACGACAATTATGATTTTTTTCATCAGAGGCTAATATTGCGAGTTTCGCTGGGAACAATAAGTTTGATGCCGTCTAATTCATCCGACATGATGATTTGGCAGCCAAGTCTTGAAGTTTGGGTAACGCCAAAAGCTAAATCCAACATGTCCTCTTCATCTTCACTAGCTTCTTCTAAGGTTTTGAAATGGTCAGAGTCAACTACGACGTGGCAAGTGGAGCAAGCAAGTGAGCCTTCACAAGCGCCTTCAAGGCTTATGTCATTAGTATGAGCAATTTCTAGGATTGATAAGCCGTTTTGTGCTTCGATAGTTTTTTCGACACCGTTTTCAACAAATATAATTTTTGGCATTTTAATTATTTAATAAATGGTTAATTTCAGAAAGTTTTTTACCTTTTAAGGATTTACTTATTTTTTTGCCGCGTTTTACAGCAAATTCCTCAAGTTTAGTTTTAAGATTATATAATTGTGCTTTGATATCATTTAATTCAACGCCCGTCGGACTATGCTCCATTAATTTGATTTCTTCAAATATTTTATCATCTTTTTTTAGTTTTTCTTCGGCAGTAACAGTTTTAAGGGCGTGAATTATCTCTTCTGCTTCTAACTTTGTGCTGATTAATAAGCGCTCACCCATGTCGGATTTAGCATTCTCCATACTTGCCATGAACATCAAGGTAAATCATCTGACTTTCTTGTGACTTCTTCTTGTCAATTGCAAAGAACTGTTTTTTATTATCGGAAAAATCTGCTAATGATTTCCCCATTAGGGTTTTGACTGAGGCGATGTTACTAGGAGAGTTTTTATCGCCAATTTGTACATCTTGCTCACTATACTAACAGTTGAAGGGATAAGCCTTCTGCCTCTATTATCTTCTAAAATGCGAGGTTTGTGTTTTTCTGAAAATGCGACTAAAGAATTAGTCGTTCCGAGATCTATAACGATGGCGATATCGTTTTGTTTTTGCTTGGCGTGTAGGGTATTTGGTTCGTTAATATCTAGTAGTTTCAAAGCCATTCCTTATCATTAACCCTTTTCAAGAAGCGTAATTTCATAGTTAATTGTGCAGCTTTGTCTATATCATTTTCAGTAAAAGCTTTATTTAAATCTGCTTTGCATTTTTCTTTTGCCTCTTCTACTTCGGCAGTTATTGCAGCAATTTTTGCTTTTTCGCCTATTCTTTCAAATTGTCTGTTGTAATCCCAGATTTGTTCAAGCAACTCATCACTTGCCTTGATATCCTCAAGTGAGTTAATTCCTGCTAATTCTAATAAATATATCGCTCTTTTTAAACAGGATTTGAGGGTGACATATGCCTCATTAACCATAGTTGCATGTTGCGCAGTAAGGAGTTTTTCCTGCTCGGAACTATTGCTAAATTTATCAGGGTGATATTTGCTCTGTGCAGCGAAATATTTTTGCTCTAAATTATCAAGATCTACAGTATAAGATTTCTCAATACCTAGTCTTTCAAAGCGATCCATATTTGCTATATGGGTAATTTTTATATCAGACATGATGCACCTATTTTTTTATATAGGGTATTAACTAATATAAGTTTTTATAAGAAACCAGTGTTTTTTTTTGATGTAGGTTGCTGATTTATGTGCAGCATTACCTAGACGTAAAAAGATTCGCCACAGCCACAGCGACCTTTTTCATTAGGGTTGTTGAAAACAAAACCTGATTCAAGAGTGATGCCTTCGTCATTTCTGCGCTCGACATAATCCATTTCTGTGCCGAAGAGAAATAATGAAATTTTGGGGTCAATAAAAATCTGTACCTTAGCATGATCAACTAGTTCATCAAACTCGCTGGTATTTTCAGCAGTGGCGAATTCGATATTGTAAGCCATGCCGGAACAGCCTTTGGTTTTAAGGCCGATTTTGATGCCTAAATAACCCTTGCCTTGCAAGCGCTGCAACATCTCGGCAATTGCATTGTCGGTCAATTTTAAGTAATCAACTTTTCTGTTTTTAAAACTCGTTTGTGAGTTTGTAGTAATTTCCATAATAAACCTAGGCGATGTTTTTGCTTTGATAATCGTGAATTGCAGCTTTGATCGCATCTTCAGCTAAAACTGAACAATGAATTTTCACTGGTGGTAAGGATAATTCTTTCGCTACGTCTTTATTAGTGATTTTCTCAGCCTCTGTAATATTTTTACCTTTGATAATTTCAGTTGCTAAAGAGCTAGAAGCAATCGCTGAACTGCAGCCAAAAGTTTTACATTTAGCGTCAGTAATCACGCCACTATCGTCTACTTCAATTTGTAATTTCATAACATCTCCACAAGCAGGAGCACCAACTAAGCCTGTGCCGACAGTTTTTTTGCTTTTATCTAACGACCCAACATTGCGTGGGTTGTCATAATGGTCTAGTAATTTTTCGCTGTAAGCCATAATATTTGTGTTTTCTTATCGTTAATAAAAGTTTTTAGCTAAAAGGGTGCAAAATCACCCCAAAAAATAATTCTAATGTCCTGTCCATTCAATTGACTTTATATCAGTCCCTTCCTGTGCCATTTCCCAAAGAGGGCTTAACTCACGTAATTTATTGATTGCGCTAATAACCGCTTTGGCAGCATAGTCAATTTCCGCCTCGGTCGTGAAGCGCCCAATACCGAAGCGAATTGAGGTGTGTGCTAAAGTTTCGTCAACACCAATTGCACGTAGAACATATGATGGTTCTAAGGAGGCAGATGTGCAGGCGGAACCAGAAGAAACTGCTAAATCCTTAATTGCCATAACTAAAGACTCACCTTCGATATAGGCAAAGCTAATGTTTAAATTGCCAGCTATACGTTGAGTTTCATCACCATTTAGGTAAATCTCCGGGATGTTGTCACGTAAGGTTTGCAAGAATTTATGGTTTAATTTATGTAAGCGCTCATTTTCTGGGGTCATTTCTTTTGCGGCAATATCCGCAGCTTTCCCAAACCCGACAATAAGCGGAGTTGCTAATGTGCCTGAACGCATACCACGTTCCTGTCCGCCGCCGTTAATCATTGGTTCTAAACGAACACGTGGTTTTCTGCGGACATATAATGCGCCGATACCTTTTGGACCATAGATTTTATGGGCAGAAATACTCATTAAATCAATATTCATTTCCTCAACATCAAGTGGGATCTTGCCAAAAGCTTGTGCTGCATCAGTATGGAAATAAACGCTATGTTTGCGGCAAATTGCGCCGATTTCCTTAATTGGTTGAATAACGCCGATTTCATTATTGACGGTCATGACTGAAATCAAAACAGTTTTATCGGTAATTGCGTCCTCCAAGATTTTTAAATCAACCAAACCATTTTGCTGAACAGGAAGATAAGTAACGTCAAAATCTTCAGATTCTAACTTGCGACACGAATCAAGCACGCATTTATGTTCTGTTACAACGGTGATTATATGATTCTTTGTAGCTTTGTTAAAGCGTGCAACACCTTTAATAGCTAAGTTATTTGCTTCAGTTGCGCCAGAAGTAAAGATGATTTCTTTAGGGTTGGCATTGATTAAATGCGCAACTTGTTCACGAGCAATATCGATAGCTTCTTCTGCAGCCCAGCCAAAGGAATGAGTGCGTGAATGAGGGTTGCCAAAATGTTCAGTGAAATATGGCAACATAGCTTCAACCGCTCGCTGGTCAGTTGGAGTAGTTGATTGATAATCGAGGTAAATTGGCGTTTTGATTTTGTCTGTCATTATGCTATTTTTTTAAATTATTGGCGCAAATATCAGCGAGGGAAAGTTCCGTAAAATAAGAAGAGATACGTTGGTTAAGACCGGCCCATAAATTATGCATTGGGCATTTACCATGCCTAATATCGCCATTCTTTACGCACGTTACGGTATTTTTACATCGAGTCATTTCAATTTTTTCGTCTACCGCATTGATGATTTCTATTGTAGAAACGTTTTCTGCTTTATTGGTTAATAGATAAACCCCTCCTGGACCACGAACTGATCTAACCAGCCCAGATTTTTTTAACTTTGCAAAAATTTACTCTAAATAAGATAGGGCAATGTCTTGCCTTGACGCAATCTCGGCGAGTGCCGCAGGTTTGTTTTTATTGTTATATACAAGATCAACAATTGCCATAACAGCGTAGCGACCTTTAGTTGTGAGCATCATAGCGGCAATTTATAATATATTGACAGTCAACGTACACTTCCTATATGTTGCGTCCTAAGTTATATATAAATAACCCAATAAACTAGTCAATTATTAATTATATGCCAGAAGTAATCTTTAATGGCCCTGCGGGACGAATAGAAGGACGCTATCATCACAGTGAAGTAAAAAATGCACCAGTTGCATTGGTTTTGCATCCCCACCCTGTACATGGTGGTACAATGAATAATAAAGTTGCTTATTCATTATATAGGTCATTCGTGCGAAATGGTTTTTCAGTATTACGTTTTAATTTTCGTGGAGTAGGGAAGTCGCAAGGTGAGTTTGACGACGGTATAGGTGAATTAGCTGATGCAACAACTGCTATGGATTGGCTGCAATCACAAAATCCTAACGCTAATATTTTTTGGGTTTCAGGTTTTTCATTTGGTGCGTGGATTGCTATGCAATTAATGATGCGCCGTCCTGAAACAATTGGCTTTATTGCAGTTGCACCACCAGCTGGG
Source organism: Rickettsiales bacterium (assembly GCA_034111325.1). Lineage (GTDB taxonomy): Bacteria > Pseudomonadota > Alphaproteobacteria > Rickettsiales > JABIRX01 > JAWUXM01. The sequence continues at coordinate 49,721 of JAWUXM010000049.1, read as the reverse complement.
AAGTACGATTTTTCATTCTTGTCGCCATGTACAGCTTCAGGATTAATTGTCCAAGGTGAGACGGATTCAATTGCTGTGGAGCCTGATACAGCAAGTCTTGCGCATAAATTATCATTGCAAAAAGATGTTGATATTGATTACCGTGTGATTAAAGGCGCGGATCATTTCTTCCGTGATAAGTTAGAAAAGCTCAGCAGCTATCTTGATGAGTATATCCAAAAACGCCTAGAGGTTGACCGTGAGATTGTTGGTAAAAGAAGGATCGGTAAACGCCGCAGAAAATCACGCAAAAGCAAAGTAGCTGCTTCATAGTTTTTTATGAAGAGCTGATTCTTTTATTGTAAATCTTCACTCTGTAAATATTGCGGAATAGTAACATTCCAGCCAAATTTTTTCTCAATTTTTTCTTGTAAAGCTTTTGCCGCTTCTGGTTCGCCATGGGTAATAAATACTTTCTTGGGAGCTTGTTTAAAATTACTCAACCAGGCTAATATTTCTTCATAATCAGCGTGGGCAGAGGTGTTTCTGAGAAGCTCAACTCGTGCTTTTAAAGGTCGCATAGAGCCATGGATTTTAATTTCTGCTTCACCTTTGAGCATTCTATCTCCTCTGGTTCCGCCTGCTTGAAAGCCAGTAAAGAGAATTGTGTTGCGGCGATCACCCATATAGTTTTTTAAATGGTGTAAAACTCTACCACCTGTTGCCATGCCGCTGGCAGAAATGATGATTTTAGGCATAGTGGAGGAATTAATGGCTTTAGATTGTTCAACGGTTCGAGTATAGGTTGCTACATCACAAACATCTCCGCATAAATTTTCTGATAATTTGAGATCTGCATGATATTTACATAGCAGGTTTGAAACGTTAATTGCCATTGGGCTATCAAGAAATACTGGTATGTTGGGAATTTCTCCTGATTGCTTTAATTGGTAAATATAATAAAGCATGGTTTGCGTGCGTCCTACTGCAAAAGCAGGAATTATTATTGTGCCTCCATTAGCCGCTGTTTCTCTAATTATTGTGCCGATTTTAAGAAGTGGGTCGGTTTCCTCATGTAACCTATTGCCATAGGTTGATTCAATTAATAAATAATCTGTTTGTTCGAGCGTTACTGGTGGGTTTAATAATGGGTCAATAGGGCGACCAAGATCACCAGAGAAAGTAATGGTTTTATGTTGATTAGATAAAATAACGAAAGCTGAGCCAAGGATATGACCTGACTTTTGTAAAGTGAAAGAGAGCCCGTCGCCAAGGTCAATATTTTTTTCAAAATCCACTATTTTGAATAAGTCCAAAGAATTTATTGCATCTATTCTTGTATAAAGTGGTAAGGCTGGGTGATGTTTTGTATATTTATATCTATTGGCTCTTCTAGCATCTTCTTCGTGGAGATAGCCACTATCTGGGAGGAGTATTGAGCAGAGGTCATAAGTGGCAGAAGAGCAATATATTTTGCCTGCAAAACCATTATTAACAAGCAGGGGCAAATAGCCACTATGGTCAATATGAGCGTGGGTTAATATGACAGCATCAATGCTTGCTGGGTCAATTGGGAACTTCGCCCAGTTGCGCAAACGTAATTCCTTATAGCCCTGAAACAAGCCGCAATCAATGAGGATTTTTTTACCCTCATGTTCTACAAGATATTTTGACCCTGTGACTGTTTCCGTTGCACCTAAAAATGTTATTTTCATATGATACCTATTTGCTTAATTTAGTAATAATGCCATCAGGCGAGATTTTTCCTTTTAAGGCGTCGCGTTCCTTTTTTGTAAGCAGTTTTTTATCAAGAGCAAGCATTGTTTTTGCTTGTTGCAATATATGAGCCCAGCTAGCTTTGTTAACAAAAAGCATATCATCCACACCCAATGTTCCGCCGCAATTAATAAAACCTAAAGCCTTTACATTTCGATCTTGCCAAAGAGGTTGTAATGTACCAAGCATCACTTCTGGTCTGGTATGGCTACTTATAATAATGTCTTTTATGTTGCTCGGCACAATATTATTAAGAATATTCTTATTGGCAAGGTGAGCCTGTTCACCATTGTTTCTAGCCGTGCGAAATTTGCCTGGTTCTATAATGTAGGAAGTAATATGCGCAATGCTTTTTGCTTTAAGTCGTGCCGAAGCTTTAATGATTTCAATCAACTGATAGGCACCGATAGCGATAAGAACAATCTTGGCATTTTTAGCGTCATATTCGGCTTGCTTCACTCTTATTGCTCCATCTTGTAATAGCTTTTCTGAGCTGCTTTGATCAAAAAATAAAGGAGTCACGCTTTTAGGAATCACTATACTCCAAATCTGCCCTTGTGTTTGATAAAGCTGTTTGATGGCTTCTAATGCGCTATTGAAATCTGCAGGAAAAATTACGCGAGAAACATCTGAAGTTTCAGATAGCATTGATTCTGCCATTGAAGGATCTTGGTGAGATAGTTCATTTTTACTATTTTCCCAACTGTTAGAGGTAAGAACAATTGGCACCGACAACCATTTTGCTGGTTTGCCAACCTCTTTTTTATGCTTAGAGAAAGTTACTTCTTGTCTAGCACTGCCAAACATTTTTGCGCCAAATGCTTCATAAGTTACAATTAAATTAATGCCACCTTTGTTGCCAAAAGCGGCGGCAGCAATTGCTTCTTCATTAAGGGCAGTAATAACATTACCAAGAGTAGATTCTTCAATTTCTTTTTCTGCATTTACTACTCTAAACTCTAACGCTTCTAAGGTATCATTCATACGATTTGAAAGCATTTCATCAGGATTGCCAACTCGTGGTCGTAAATGGGGGTTAGCTTTTACAATCGATAAAAAACCTTCATCAATGGCATCCATTGGGCTGACATTTTTCTCGGTAGTTTTTTTAAAAATAAATTTAGGAATTCTTTTGAGGTTAATGTCACGATTAGCAATTGGATTATCGCGTTCAAAAACTCGACCAGAATATTGATGATTTTGAAACTTATTAATTGCCTGCATTAAATCAGCAAGTGGTACAAATAATTTTTGCGCATGAATATTAAAGCGTTTGGCAGCGACATCATTGCGACTTGGATTATCAACTAATGGTAAGTTATGGGCGTGGTTTGTTCCTGCATTATAAAATCCTGCGCCTTTAGGAGCCACGGCAATTCCGTAAGGAATAGCAATTTTATAATTCTTTACTGATTTTAAATTAGAAGAGGCCTTTTCTAACCTTCTTTCTTGTTCAATTATTGACCAAGCAAAAGCAGCAGGGTCACGACCATCAAAAACAATTGGATCAAAGCCATATAACTTCAGATGTTTTTCGAAAAATTTAACCCCGCCTTCTTGATCCATAGTGGTTCTTTGGTCAATGCGTCTGCCGTTTGCGATCATAATGGGTGCAATTACTCCTGAATCTTCAGCTCGCCACCATCTTGGAGTCCAGTCTGCACCGCGTTGTTCTTCGAAAGCGCCATCACTTAGAAAGGCCACTAATTTTTCTCCGACTAAAGGCATGTGAGCATATTGCAATGAGGCAAATCCTAGATAGCCTCCTTCCATATGACCTCCAGCCGTATGGGGGTTAACATGGCTGCCAAGTGGAGAATCTTGCTTTCCTTTAGTATTTAATTTGTAAGAATAGAAATCACGAGCAAAACGTGTTAATCCTTCGTTACTTATATTGTAGCGCTCAGCATGCGATTTATTCATGTTATTCAAAAGAAGATTGGCACTGTCTATTGCGGCAACACAATGTCCTTGCCCCATTACCCAACCTCTAGTGAAATTTGTTAAAGCATTTGCTAGCATATAGCCAATATAGGCTGGAACCATATTTAGCGAGCCACCGAGATGTCCTTGTGGATCTGTCTTAAAGTCACCACTTTTCAATTTTCTGCCATCAAGATAAATATTTTTGGCGTAAGCTTGGTGTGCAGTAAGCCACATTGCAGCATTAGTTAAGCGATCAGCGGCAATCAGTAATTCATAAAAATTATCATTGTCGGTATTTTGGTTTTGGGAAAGATAAGAGATTATTTTTTCAATGCGTGCTTGTGTTTTTTTATTATGTTTGATGACGCCGTAACCTTTTTTCCAAACTGATTTGAGATTATTTCTTTGCATTTTTTGCCTCTAATTTTTGATAGGTTTTTTGAGCAATAATTTTTGCTTCATCAGTAGGAATTACATAAACTGCTATTTTGCTTTTATTGGTGCTGATAATCGCTTGATTAGCATTGTTAGCATCAACATTAATTTCGACTCCAAGCCAAGATAATTTAGCACAGATATTTTTTCTTATTATTGCACAATTTTCTCCAATTCCAGCGGTAAAAACCAATATATCCAAACCATCAATTGCAGGAAGTAAACTGCATAAGTGTTTGGCGGCTATATGACAAAACAAGGCAATAGCATCAAGCGCTTTAGTAGAATCGCTTGCCAGTAATGCTCTCATATCAGAGCCTATTTCTGAAACACCTTTCAATCCTGATTTCTCATAAAGAAGTTTGGTGACTTCCTCAACCGACATGTTTTTTTTCTGCATAAGATATAAAACCACAGCTGGGTCGATATCACCACAACGCGTTCCCATCATAAGACCTGCAAGCGGACTAAACCCCATCGTGGTGGCGACACTTTTTGAATCTCTCATAGCACACATGCTGGCGCCATTGCCAAGATGCGCCACTATTACTTTTCCACCCGCCTTTTTAGCAGCGTATTTCGGTAATATTGAGGCAATATATTGGTAAGATAATCCGTGAAACCCATAGCGTATTATTCCTTCTGCTGTAAGATTACGTGGTATAGCAAAAGTTTTTTCCTCTCTTGCCATGGTCTGATGGAAGGCGGTATCAAAGCAAGCTACTTGTGGTACGTTAGGATATAACTCAGCTAAAATTTCCATGGCTTCAATATTACATGATTGATGTAATGGAGCCAAAGATATGAGCGCTTTTAACTCAGTAATAGTTTTATTATTGATGAGTTGTGGATTGTAAAAGTTCTTGCCGCCATGAACTACTCGGTGACCAATGGCATTAAACTTATCCAAATTATTAGATTTTAAAATATCGGATATATTTTCTATTGCTGCTTTAAGATTATAAATTTGCTCTGTTTGTGATTCAAAAATCTGGCAATTATTTTCGATATCAAACACTGAAAATTTAATAGAAGAGCTGCCAGCATTAATAACTAATATTTTCATAACTTCACTTTTTTCAATCTTGAAGCGTTCAATATTACCGATAATGAACTGCATATCATAGCGGCGCTAGCAATTATTGGGTTGAGCAACATACCAAAAAAAGGATATAAAATGCCAGCGGCAATTGGTATGCCTATTGCATTATAGATAAAAGCAAAAAACAGGTTTTGACGAATATTACGCATAGTGGCTTGGCTAAGTTTTCTTGCTTTAACAATGCCCGTTAAATCACCCTTTATCAAAGTTATTTTCGCACTTTTCATAGCGATATCAGCACCAGTTCCCATAGCAATCCCGACATCAGCCTGAGCTAGGGCGGGAGCATCATTGACGCCATCACCCGCCATAGCAACGATAAAACCTTCAGCTTGCAGGTGTTTGACTATTTCACTTTTGCGACCTGGTAGAACGCCTGCTTCAATTTCGTCGATTTCTAATTGACCAGCAACAGCTTTTGCAGTTTTCTCATTGTCGCCCGTAAGCATAACAATACGAATACCACTTTTGCGCAAATCATGCAGCGCCTGTTTTGTGGTTGGCTTGATAGGATCGGCAACGCCGATTAGGCCTGCTAACTTGCCATCAATGGCAACCATCATTACAGTTTCGCCTTTGCTACGTAGCTCATCTGCCTGCTTAACTAAATCTGTTTCTTCAACATTTAAATGGGCGAGTAATTTATCATTACCAAGTGCAACTTCCTTGCTGCTAACAGTGCCAGAAACACCTTTGCCTGTATATGATTTAAAATTTTGAGCAGTGGTAAGTTTGAGACCTTTAGCTTCCGCACCTTTGACGATAGCTGTTGCTAGCGGATGCTCACTGCCTTTTTCTAACGTTGCCGCAAGTTGTAAAATTTCCGTTTCTTTGTAACCGTTTTGGGCAATAATAGAGACGAGTTTCGGCTTGCCTTCAGTTAGAGTTCCAGTTTTATCAATTACTAACACATTGATCTTTTCTATTAATTCAAGACTTTCGGCATTTTTGATAAGGATTCCTGCTTGCGCTCCACGACCAGTACCGATCATAATTGACATTGGCGTGGCTAAGCCAACGGCGCAAGGGCAGGCTATAATTAACACCGCTACAGCATTAATCACCGCAAAGGACAGCGCAGGCTCAGGGCCAAAAACGCTCCAGATAATTGCGGTAATAACAGAGATTGAAACGACGATAGGCACAAAATAACCAGCGACAATATCCGCCATTTTTTGAATTGGTGCGCGTGAGCGTTGCGCTTCTGCCACCATATGAACTATCTGTGAAAGCACTGTTTCAGAGCCAATTCTTTTAGCCTCCATCACAAAACCGCCAGTTTGGTTTAGCGTTGCACCTGTAACATTATCGCCAGATTTTTTGGTGACGGGCATGGATTCGCCAGTAATCATTGATTCATCAATAGTGCTTGAGCCTTCAATGATTATGCCGTCAACAGGAATAGATTCACCAGGGCGAACGCGTAATTTATCACCGAGTTGCACTTGGTTGAGCTCAATATCTTCCTCACTACCATCATCGCGAATTATGCGCGCAGTTTTAGGAGGAAGATCAAGCAAAGCTCGAATAGCACTGTTAGTTTGGGATCTGGCACGAAGCTCCATAACTTGCCCAAGGATAACTAACGTAACAATCATAGCAGCGGCTTCAAAATATACGTCAACCATACCGTTTTCCATATGCATTTCAGCAGGGAAAACATTAGGAAAAAAAGCGGCAATGATGCTGTAAATATAAGCAACCCCTGTGCCAAGGGCAATTAGGGTAAACATATTGAGGTGGCGGTTAATAATCGATGCCCATGCTTTTTTAAAGAATGGTGCAGCACCCCAAAACATAACAGGCGTACTTAGTATAAACTCAACCCATAGCGCAGTGTGCGAGCTAATAAAGGCGGCTAATGGTTTGCTCGGCAAATGATCGAGCATTACTAATAATAGCACAGGTATGGAAAGAGCAGCGCATACCCAAAACCGCTTTGTCATATCAATTAGCTCGCTTTTGTCCTCATCAACAACGCCGCCTTTTGGCTCTAACGCCATGCCACATTTTGGGCAGCTCCCTGGGCCAATCTGCTCGATTTCGGAGTGCATAGGGCAGGTGTAGACTGTGCCTTCTGGCTGATGAGGGGCAATAAGATCTTGGTTTTTGGTATTATACCAAGGTTCTTCTTTAAATGTACTATTTGTTGTAGGCATAAAAGCTAGGGATTTTTGTTAAAAAATATGTAATTAATATCCGTAGATATTGATAAATGTTTTTTGAGAAAAAGCACATCTTTTTGCCACAACCCTTTGGGCAGCAGTAAAATTAGCGATATAGCTTCACACAATTGTTAGTCAATAGCTTCGGCTATTGCCTTCGCAATTCTACTCGCTCTTTCATCTAATTTTACATAACTGCAAATGCACATTTAAAGATGAACCTTGGTATTATGACAATGTTGTATATTCTCCTCAGTTCAAATTAATATTTGCGGAAGATCTTTTTTAATTCATCAATTTTTTCCTTTATGTCCTTTTCTTTCTTCAGGGCAAAGGCTTCTCTCACGCAGCCATTTAAATGTGACTCTAATACATTGGCCTGTAATGAGTTAATTGCTGCTTTTACGGCACTTAACTGGTCAAGAATATCCACGCAATAACGCTGTTCTGTTACCATTTTTTGAATGCCTTTTATCTGCCCTTCAATCTTCCTTAACCTTGGCATTTCAGGTGAGTGATCAAGATGCTTTTTATCGCAACATTGTTTCTTTTTTATCATATATTTAACGGGTAATTTATTTAGCTTTACATATACCCCCTATATGTATAGATGTGATTAGTCAAATAAAACATTTGTATGTATTAAAGCTATGGTTAGGTATTTATTCCTCATTATTTCGATCATGATCATAAGCTCCAATTCTGCGTATGCTGACCCGATAGATGAATATGTTGATAGGCTGCTAGAACATCCAAAAATCAATGCTATCTTAGCGGAGGCAGATTCATTGCAAGAGGCGGCCGCTGGCGAGATGGGTTTGCCTGATCCTATGTTGATTTTAGGAGTAGATAATATGCCAGTTGATAACCCTGCTTTTGATCGGTTTTTACCTACTGCCAAGGTCTTCGGTTTTAGACAAGAGATTCCACGTTATGCCCTACGTGCTGCTAAAGCAGGGAAGCAAAAAGCATTGTCAGCTAAGCAAAGGTTAATTGCAGATTATTCACTAAAGCGTCTCAAAGCTTTTTTAATAACAGCTTTGGTTGAACGTAAAAAAGTTATAGAGTTAGAAAGTTTAGCACAGAAGCAATTGCAATATTATGTTGAGTTGGAGGATTACCTCAAAGGTCGATTGCAAGCAGGAAAGTCAGTCTATTGGCGTTTCTCAGAAGTTGATGTTGAGCGTACGGAGGTTGAACAAAGCTTGAATAACCTTAAAGCGGAACGCGTGGCAATTAATGAGGAGCTTATAAGGTTGGTGGGTGAGGTTCCATCTATAGAGATTTTTAATATTAGGAAGGCGCTTTGGAATGATAATGTTGAGAATATTTATGCGGTGTTAGTTGCTAAGGAAGATATTGCCGTGGTTGAGCAAGATATAAGGGCAGCAAAGGCAGCTTTTGGTCCAAATTATGGAGTGCAAGCACTTTATAAACAGCGGGAAGCAGGCAATGGTTTTGCGGGGGATGATTGGGCCTCACTACAGGCAACTATTTCTATTCCACTTTGGTATTCATCCAATCAAAAACCTAAATTGCGTGCAGCAAAAGCTAAAAAGCTACAAGCAGAATATTCTTATGAAGATGTGAAAAGTGCATGGCGGAGAAAGTTGCTAACACTAGCTGCACAAAGAGATTATGCATTTAGTAACATTAATCTTTTAGAGGAGCGAATGAAGGCAATTAAAGCTATAGTATCTTCAGTTAAGCGTAACTATGAAGCAGGGAGTTCTAATTTGGAATCTGTACTTAGTGCGCAGATCGATGAGTTAAAAATTGCCTCATCTTTGGCTAAGCAGCGGAGCCAACATGCTATGTTAGCTGCAGAATTTAATAGCTATATTGTGGAAGGTAATAAATGAGAAATATTGCACTGTTTTTGTTGTTGGTGATGTTTAGTAATACAGCATGGGCAAGCCAACAATATACTTGTCCTATGCACCCACATTACATTGCAGTGAAGCAGGGTAGTTGTCCAATTTGCGGGATGGATTTAGTTGCTATTGCGGAAGATGGACAGCCAGAGATTGATGATAATGGCAGTATGGAAAATAAGAAAATTATTACGATTGCACCAGAGACAATACAAAATATTGGGGTGCGGACAGCTAGAGCTGAAGCGACAAGGTTTGGCGCTGATGTTAGGAGCTATGGTGTTGTGGCTGAGAATATACGTCTGCGCCAAGAAATATCAAGCCGAGTTGGTGGATGGATAAAAAATACACAAGTGACGGCCATAGGTGATGTGGTAAAAAAGAACGATCTGCTTTTTACGCTTTATAGTCCAGATTTGGTTTCAGCGCAGCAAGACTATATTAGCAGTTTGAGTGCAGGCGTGCAGGGCAGGATTAGCTCAACAGCTAAGCGTTTAAACTCCTTAGGCGTACAAGACAAGGTACTCGTGCAAATACGTAAGGCAAAGCAACCATTACAAAACTTACCTTTTTATTCGACGGTTGGTGGCATCATAAGTGCTTTAAATATTAAGAATGGTACATACGTAAAACCTGGTATGCAAATTGCTGAGATTCAAGATTATTCTAGTGTGTGGATTAATGTTAATGTTGCAGAAAAGGATTTGAGATTCTTAGAAAAAAACATGGTGGCAGAAGTTAGGTTTCCTAATATTTCCAATAATGCTCAAAGGGCTCATATCGATTATATTTATCCAACTATTGATAGTGCGAGTCGCACAGGAAAAGTAAGGTTAGTATTGGCAAATCCGGATGGGGTTTTTCGTCCGGGGTCTTATACAGATGTAACTTTTGAAACTATATCAGTAAAACGTTTAGCTATTCCAAGCGAAGCAATATTGCGTAGTTCAGATGGTGATTATGTGGTTATTGCTTTGAGCGAAGGAAGGTTTCAATCGCGTAAAATAAAAACAGGTATCCGTAATAAAGGTAGGACGCAAATTTTAGCCGGAATTAATGAAGGTGAAGAAATTGTCGTTAGTAGCCAATTCTTAATCGATTCAGAGAGTTCCTTGCGTGAAGCGTTTCGTAAAACACAAAAAATACAAGCACCATTAGCATTGTTGGAAGTTGATAATGATCAAATGGCGATGATCAATCATTTAGTTGATGGGGCTATATATCTGCAAAAAAGCTTAGTTGGGCAGGTAAAGTTTGATAAGAAAATGTTAATGCCGTCATTACAATTAGGCGATCATTTAATCAAAAAATATTACGGTACGAAGCTCCAACATGTTTTAGAAAATGCTGAGAAAGCGATGCGCAAGGCAAATGAGAGCACAACAGATAGCGAGGTGCGAGCATCATTATCAGAGTTGATGATGGCTTTGAAACCTTGGTTATTTGAGGGGAGGCCACAATATTATAAGGAAAAAGGGCTATATGTTTTTATGGATCATAGTAGCGGCAAGTTATGGCTGCAATTAACTAATGAACCAAATAACCCATATGGTGATGGGCATGCAATGTTGCAAGAATGGCCAGATAAAATAGATGCTAAAATGCCAGAAATGAGCGCACAGCCTGTAGGAGGTGGTCATGCAGGACATTAAGCGGAATAAAAAACATACAGAGTCAATTGCGGCAAAAATTATTGAATGGTCAGCTAATAATAGCTTATTGGTTAGTATAGCAGTTGTTGCGTTATTGGTTGTAGGAATAATTTCTATTCAGAAAACATCTTTAGATGCGATTCCTGATCTTTCTGATACGCAAGTTATTATTCGTACTGATTTTGCTGGTCAGTCTCCGCAAATTATTGAAGATCTTGTCACTTACCCATTATCCACAACTATGCTTGGCTTGCCACGTACTAAAAATGTGCGTGGTTTTTCAATGTTTGGGACATCATTTATTTATATAATTTTTGAAGATGGTGTTGATCAATATTGGGCAAGGAGCCGAGTGATTGAGGCATTATCAAAAGCCAGTGGAGATTTGCCAGACAATGCTGTGCCACAAATTGGTCCAGATGCAACAGGTGTGGGTTGGGTATATCAATATGCTATAGTTGATGAAAGCGGTAAATATGATTTAGCCTATTTGCGTAGTTTGCAGGATTGGTTTTTGAAATTTGAATTAGCTACGGTTAAGGGAGTATCAGAAGTTGCTTCAGTTGGCGGATTTGTAAAGGAGTTTCAAATCCTTATCGACCCTAATCGTTTACGTGCGTATAATGTGCCATTGCATAGGATTGTAGATGCTATTAAATTTGCTAGCAAAGAGGTTGGCGGAAGGGTAGTGGAGCAAGGCGAGATGGAGTTCATGATTCGTTCCAAAGGTTATATTACAAATATTGAGGAGCTAAAGAAAGTAGTAGTTTATTCAAAAAATGGCGTTCCGGTCATACTTGAAGATGTTGCACGTATTATTGAAGGTCCTGAATTGCGTCGCGGAGTTGTTGAGTTAAATGGTGAGGGTGAAGTTGTTGGCGGTGTGATTGTTATGCGTTCGGGCGAGAATGCTTTGAATGTTATTGAGGGAGTCAAAAAGAAGCTAGTAGAGCTTGAGCAAGGCTTGCCAGAAGGGATTAAAATTATTACTGTTTATGATCGTGCGCCGCTAATTCGGGGAGCGGTAAAATATCTAAGCCATAAACTTCTTGAAGAAGCGATCGTAGTGGCATTTGTCTGTTTAATATTTTTACTACATGTACGCTCGGCTTTTGTAGCAATTGTTACGCTTCCGTTGGGGATTCTTGCTGCTTTTGTAATTATGTCGATGCAGGGAATTACGGCTAATATCATGTCGTTAGGTGGAATTGCAATTGCTATTGGGGCGATGGTTGATGCCTCAATTGTCATGGTGGAAAATGCACATCGTAAACTCTCAATAATGCCAGAATCGGCAGTGCGGGAGGAGAAAAGAGCTGCTATTTTATTGGCGGCTAAAGAAGTTGGGCCGGGGTTGTTCTTTTCACTATTAATTATCACTGTGTCATTTTTGCCAGTATTTGCACTTACTGGTCAGTCATATCGTTTATTTTCACCATTAGCTTTTACTAAAACTTATGCGATGGGTTTTGCCTCTATCCTCTCAATTACGGTTGTACCAGTGTTAATGTTGTGGTTGATTCGTGGTAGAATTCGCAAGGAAAATGAGAATCCAGTTAATAATTGGTTTATTAAAATATATACACCACTTCTCAAAAATGCCTTGGTGCGCAAGTGGAAAATGGTAACTATTGCCGCTATCTTATTATTAAGTACGGCTTGGCCATTAATGCGTACAGGTTCGGAATTTATGCCTGCCTTATATGAAGGAGAGCTTTTATATATGCCAACGACATTACCGGGGGTTTCAATAACAAAAGCTAAGGAAATCCTAGCACAAACTAATCGTCTGATAAAGACAATTCCTGAAGTAGAACAAGTATTTGGCAAAGCTGGTAGAACTGATAGTGCAACAGATTCAGCACCGATTTCGATGATTGAAAGTTGGATAAGGCTGAAGCCAAAAGATCAGTGGCGCAAAGGTTTAACCATTAACAAATTAACTAAGGAACTGGATCAGCGAGTAAAATTACCAGGGCTTATTAATAGCTGGGGATATCCAATCAAGACTCGTATGGATATGATTTCAACGGGAATTCGTACACCTGTCGGAATTAAAATTTCAGGAGCAGATTTAAAAGAAATTAGCCGTATTGCTCTTGATGTTGAGAGTGTAGTAGGAAAAATAAGAGGTACGCGTTCGGCATTCGCTGATCGGGTTATTGGTGGTAAATATCTAGAAATTACACCTGATCGCAATGAATTAGCGAGACAAAATATTGATCTGGGGATGTTTCAAAATGTTATACAAACTGCTTTAGGTGGCATGAAGCTTGCTGAATCAGTACAAGGGCGAGAGCGTTATAATATTATGTTGCGTTATGAAAGGCGGTTTCGTGAGTCACCTGAAGATATAGCCAATATTATTATTCCAACGCCACAAGGGCAGCATATTCCATTAGGGGAATTAGCTACAATTGAGTTTACCGAAGGGCCACCAATGATTAAGTCGGAAAATGCTAGGTTAAATGGTTGGGTATTTGTTGATATTGCGGATCGTGATCTTGGTTCATATGTGGCGGAAGCGCAGAAAATTGTTGCAGAGCAAGTCACATTGCCAGCTGGTTATGCTATTTCATGGTCGGGTCAGTTTGAGCAAATGTTAGAAGCTAGTGCGCGCATGAAAATTGCGGTTCCATCAGCACTTTTAGCGATTCTTGTTTTATTGCTAGTGTATTTTGGGCGTTTAGACAGAGCATTGATGGTTATGCTATCTTTGCCATTTGCTCTTATCGGTGGAATGTGGTTACTTTATTTTGCTGGCTATAATTTCTCCATTGCAGTGGCTGTAGGTTTTATTGCTCTGGCAGGCGTTGCTGCAGAAACGGCAATTATCGTGTTGATTTATATTGATCTTCATGTGCAGGAAAATTTACCAAAGAATTCTAAAGAATTATCAGCTGCGATTATGCGTGGTGCAACCTTGAGAGTGCGTCCTGTGCTTATGACTGTGAGTACTTTATTTGCAGGTTTGTTGCCAATCTTTATAACTGACGGCTTGGGTTCTGATGTAATGCGTCGTATAGCGTTGCCTATGGTTGGCGGGATGATTACTACGACTATACTTACGTTAATTATTGTGCCGGTTATTTATTATATTTGGGAAGAGCGCAAAATGTTTAAAAAGAATTAATTTTTGATCTTGCGTTTGATTGTTTGGATATCAACTGCCAAGCCAGTTTCATCGTCAATTTCTACATAAACGCCGCGCAGTTCAGAGTTTATTTGTGCAGGGCGCATAGCCTCACCTTTGGTTTTGTATAGAAATACATGCATCGGGCCGGCTTTTTCCATACCGATGATTGAATCATAATCACCACACATGCCAGCATCGGTTAAATATGCTGTGCCATTGGTTAATATACGTTCATCAGCAGTTGGAATGTGGGTATGAGTGCCGACGACGAATGAGACTTTACCATCGAGGAAATTCCCCATGGCGTTTTTCTCGGAAGTCGCTTCAGCATGGAAATCAACAATAATAGCATCTACATTTTTGCCTAATTGATATTCCTCAAGGATTTTCGTAGCGCAGGCAAAAGGACAGTTGAGTTGTTGTTTGATAAAAACTTGTCCCATCAAATGGATGATAAGAATTTTTCGTCCAGCTTGATCAGTAAAGACTTTGGCACCACTTCCTGGAAGTGGCTGTGGATAGTTGTGCGGGCGCAGTAAAACATCACTTTCACCAATAAAGTTAATAGTATCTTTCTGGTCCCATACATGGTCACCACCGGTGATTGCGTCAACGCCAGCTTCGCTTAATTGATGGCAGATTTTTTTGGTTACGCCAAACCCAGCGGCGGAATTGTCGCTATTGGCGATAACAAAATCTAGCTTTAGTTCCTGGCGCAATTGTGGTACTGATTCGGTAATTGCTTTGCGGCCAGCCCTACCGACTATGTCGCCGCAGAATAATATTTTCATGATGTATAAGGATTATTTGATTTCTATTACTTCTTTCTCAGTGACGATCATGCATAATTTTTGGTCATGTGGTTCGGTAGGGAGGCTAGATTCTTCACTTAAAGAATAGGCTACGCCAATTTTGATTGCTTTAGGGAATTTCTTTAAGGCGCGGTCATAAAAGCCACCACCATAACCTAGGCGATAGCCGTTTCTGTCAAATGCGAGCAATGGGCAAATAATGATGTCTGGGGCAATTTCTTCGTTATCTTGTGAAGGCTCATGTATTTGGAAATCCTTATTAGGAATAAGTGCTTCATCATCGTTCCATTTGCGGAAGGCAATTTCTTTTTTATTGATAGTTGGAAGGCTAATGATGTTTTGTAGGCTAAGAATTTTAATAGCTGGTAGGATATTGATTTCATGTTGTGTTGGGTAATAGAAAGCGAGTTTTTTGCCTTGGCTGAAGAGGTTTAATGTGAGTAGAGTTTGCCCGATTAGCTTATCTAGTTCGGCTTTGTTGCTGAGCTCTTTACGCACTGTGGCGTAATGGCTGCGAATCTTATCTTTTTGCTGGGCTATGTTTGGCATGATGTTGCTTTTTTATGTGTGCTTTCTTCAATAACTAATCGTTTAAAGAATAATCCGAAAGATTGCCCTTTAGTGTAAATTAAAGATTTTTGTGATGATTTTTGTTAAATGTTCTTTGTGAGTGAGCGAACATGTACATTTGGGTACATGAGCGAAAGGAGCAAAGGTTATTTAGCAAAAAGGGCGCAAAAAGATTAATTTATAAAGGTACCGCTCGGCCGATGAACATATATTTTCTAAGACCCGAGTATGTACAGGTGGGCGCCATATATCAGTGCCACGGCAGCTAACAGGGACAGCTCCCTAGAAAAAATTATCGGTCTCCAAATAAAAGTCCGGTCGAACCGAGCAGTACCCCCAGTTTAAAGCTTGTATAAAGTGGTTGCAAGCTAAAAGTTGTTTGGGACTATTGGTAATTAAGCTTTACGCAGTCATGGCCTGAATGCAGCGAAACTGCTTCGGATGGAGCGTTAGCGACAATCCCTATTGAGGGTTTTGGATTTTATTTAACTTATGCATAATTTTATCAATTGAGGCAATTGATTCTTTTGCAGCTAATTTAAGATCTTGGCTTTCTTGATGATTAGTGCTCTTAGCGATATTGTTATTTGCACTGTTGGTTGGTTTTTTGTTGGCTAATTCATCTTCAAGCATAATTCCAGCTATAATTAAGAGGAGATTTTCGCTTGCTTTGTCACCAAAACTTTTAGCAAGGCTATCAACACGTTGGCTAAGCTTATCGCTCAGGTTTTTGATATGCGCTTCCTCGCCATCTTTACATGAAATCTTATGATAATGATTTCCTACTTTGATTTCAATTACATTCATCTTGTTAACCGGTGTTGAGGAATCCATGTTGTCTTTCATTTTATATTAATTGTTAATATTATTTAAAAAGTTACGTAATAATTGATGACCATGTTCAGTAGCTATGCTTTCTGGGTGAAACTGCAAGCCAAAAATCGGTAATGTTTTATGACGAATTGCCATTATGATATCGCCATCATTATTTGTTGCTGTAACTAACAGCTCATCAGGGAGGCTATCATTTTTTATAATCAGTGAGTGGTATCTTGTAGCGGCAAAAGGAGAAGGGATGTCAGCGAACATATCATCACCATTATGTTTTATGTCGTCGACTTTACCATGCATAGGTTTTGGTGCTTTAACAATCTCTGCTCCAAAGGCTTGTGCAATTGCTTGGTGGCCAAGGCAAACGCCTAATATTGGGAATTTGTCTTTATAGGCCGTGATTAAGTCAAGGCATATGCCAGCTTCGTTGGGTGTACAAGGGCCTGGAGAGATAATGATCGCTTGGGGATTTAATTCTTCTATCTCGCTGATAGAAATTTCATCATTACGTTTGACGACTGTCTCAGCGCCTAGTTCAGCAAGATAGTGGACTAGATTGTATGTAAAGCTGTCGTAATTATCGATTAATAGGATCATTTATTTTTGTTTAAATGCAGAATAAATAACAGTAGGGTTTCTAGTGGGTAAAATAAAATATACAAGCCCAACTAGAATTTTTTTTTGATGAGTATGAATATAAGAAGGATTATCACCAAAGCTATCACGGCATCTAAGCAAGATGAAGATCTATTTGCAAGGTTTTTCAGGGAGCTATATAGAATTCCTTTATTTAAGTATGGGTTAGACTTAACCCTCACAAAAGCAGATGTTGGGTTGATGGAATTTGAAGTCGTGCAGCTGCAATTTCGTGGAACCTTAGCTGGTTGTTGCCTGACAACTGAGCAGCGCATTTATAATAAATTTATTAAGGCTTTTTTTAAAAGACATAAGCATAAAATCATTTTGCGTGATCTCACGGTTGATACTTTAATGCATGAAATTGCGCACGCTTTAGAGAAGGAGAGTGGCTTGGACATTAGTAAAGATTTTGCTGCCGCATTTAAAGCCGACATGGCAAATTATGACAATGCACATATGAATTTGCGACGGGGGATTGATCAAATTATTATGAAAGAGTTAACCTTATATCCGAAGGAAAAAATCAATTCGGAGTTACTAGCGCGTTATTTTCAGCTAATTGCAACTGCAAAGGAGGTTGCTGGGTATAAAGGGGATTTTCATTTTAAAACTGCAGATGTTTTTCAATTATTTCCTAGCACAACCAAATGGATAGAAGAAATTTTTAATGAGAGTTTGAAAAAGCAAATTGATAAAAAAATCGCACAAGCAAGTAGTGAATTAATCAAAAATCTTGGAGAAGCACAGAAAATTCATAATGCAAAATCATTGCATGCGGATAAAACAAATCCTAAATGGAGTAAAATCACACCGGCAAAACTTGACCAAGATTTATAATTTTATTTAATTTTCAGAATAACTCAATAGTATCCCCACCGATACAAAAGTTACTTTTATCTAAATGGAAATTTACCTACCAATTGCAGAAATACCTTTAAATATTTTTCTGATATTAATTATCGGCTTCGGTGCGGGGCTGCTATCTGGAATTTTTGGTATTGGCGGCGGTTTTATTATGACGCCATTACTGATTTTTCTAGGGGTTCCGCCAGCAATTTCTGTATCAACTTCGGCTAATCAAATTATTGCATCCTCCTTTTCAGCCTTTCTTGCGCATTGGCGGCGCAAGAATATTGATTTTAAGATGGGTTTTATATTAATAATTGGTGGTTTTTTTGGCTCAACATTTGGTGTTTGGCTGTTTGGTGTTCTGAAAGATATTGGTCAAATTGATATCGTTATTTCTCTGAGTTATGTTATCATATTGGGAAGCATAAGCATTTCAATGGCGGTTGAAAGCTTCAGTAAAATATTTAACTGGCGCAAAGTAAGAGATAATCAGGGTGGTAAAAAGAAGAAGAAAGAAAGTCGCTTACCCCTACAAATGTACTTTCCACGTTCTAATATTACAATTAGCTGGTTGATCCCAATTATTGTGAGCTTCTTTGCAGGTATATTAGTTTCGATCATGGGAATCGGCGGCGGCTTTATTATGATCCCTGCGATGATTTACATAATAGGGATGCCAACTAGCGTGGTAATTGGCACATCGCTTTTCCAGGTGATTTTCATTACAGCAAATGTAACGTTTTTACAATCTGTGACAACACAAACAGTTGATATAGTTCTGGCTTCGATTCTATTTACGAGCTCGGTTATTGGCGCGCAATTCGGTACGAGATTAGGGACGAAAATTTCAGCTGAGAAGATGCGTGCTATATTAGCGTTGATGGTATTGGCGGTAGTTATTAAATTATTGATGGGGCTATTGATTGAGCCAGTTAACCCATATGAAATTATATTGGTAGAGTAATGCAAAGAGCTACATGTTTTATTATTGTGATGGTGATGTTATATGCAACAAATGCTGTTGCAAAACCATTTATTTCAGATCTATCAGATAATGATATTAAAATTGATGCTGGGTTTGTTGGTACAGAATTGTTTTTATTTGGCGCACGTAATGAGGCGGGAGATTTGGTTGCGGTTGTACGTGGTCCAAAGCAATCATATATCGTGCGTAAAAAAGAGAAAGTTGCTGGTATATGGCTTAATCGCAAACAAATAAACTTTACCGACATATATAGTTTCTATTCATTTGCATCTTCTGTGTCCCTGGGAGAAATTGAAGGTAACAATTTGCGTGAAATATTAAATATAGGCATTGATAATATTCCACTTTCTTATTCAGGGGAGGCAAATTTTTCTGACTTGGCAGATTTTAGGCAGGCCTTACTAGATAATAAATTCAATAATGGTTTATATGTTAAGGATATAGGGGTGATAGATTTTATGGGTGATACCTTATTCAAAACAACTTTAAAATTTCCTAAGAAGATGCTTAAAGGTACTTATACAGCTGAGATTTATTTGATCAATAATGGGGAGTTAGTTGGGGTGCAATCAACCCCTATTATAGCAGATAAGGTCGGTATACAGGCTTATATCTATAATTTGGCACATGAGCATTCTGCACTCTATGGTCTCATTGCAATTGCTCTTGCGCTTTTTGCTGGTTGGTTGGCTAGCGCCATCTTCTGGAAGATCTAAAGGTTCCATTCTTCTGCCGTGGCGCCCTCTTTTCTTCTCGTGACGTTGTCTGTAGTATATTTGTCTAGTGCTTGACGTTCTTGAAATTCTGTCATCATTTTATGACTCTATAGGGCTATTATTTATAGTTTGCGATGCGTAAAGATTATAGCGAGGCTTCTCCATGAACATCAGTTATTGCCAAGTTATTTTTTTCATTTTAATACTATAAAGGCGTAGCACAAACTAGTGATACGCAAAAGAAACCCTCTTTTTTTATGCTTGTGCAATAAATTAGGGACTATAATTATGCTGGAGAAGTCTTTAAGGGTTGAAAATATGACAGGGTTTAAAAAAGGTAATGATATGCGAACAGCTCAGTTTAACAAAGGCTTTACCCTAGTTGAGCTCTCAATTGTTTTGGTGATTGTCGGGCTTCTTATAGCGACGATAACTGCTGGGCAAAGAATGATTTACACTAGCAAAATTCATAACCAAGTTAGCGATTTGAGGCGTTACAAGATAGCCATACAACAATTCAAAATTATTTATGATTATTTGCCTGGAGATATGCCAAATGCAAGTTCTTATTGGACAAGCTGTGTAACAGTTGGTGCTAGTAGTTGTGATGGCAATGGTGATGGTTTACTTAAGGCTGCAGCTTATTCTTCAGAGAATGACGAAACTGAAGGGTTTCGCGGGTGGCAGCATCTGAGCCTATCAGGCTTAATAGATGAGCAATATACGGCGCTGCCTATTGATGAAATATCTGAAGGTGTGAATCTTCCATACTTTGTTTTGGATAAAGCAGGTTCAATAGGGTTAAGAGAGACCGTTATGGAAGTAGGGCTCAAAGGAACTTACGACGTTACCTCGGACTATGCATTGGTGAAAGTATTCGACGCGTTGGCAATAGAGATAAAAATAGATGATAAGTTCCCTGGAACTGGGAATATTAGAGTTTTGAGAGGGTGGGATATTAATAATACGTCAGGGCGTTGCATTGATAGCTCGGATTCTCCTACAGCTGATTCTGCATTTATTCTAACTGATGAGTTAAAATCCTGTAGGATGCGAGTCTCCATTTATTAATGGTATTAAAGGACTTCGCGTACGATGATGGTTTCATCACGCCCAGGTCCAGTGGAGATTATATCAATCGGAACGCCAAAAAGTTTTTCTAGGCGTTTGATATATTTTTGCGCATTTTCTGGTAATTCAGCAAAGCTTTTGGCCTTGTTAATATTTGTCTCGCTCCAACCTGCTATTTCTTCATATATTGGCTCAACATTTGCCTGTGCGGTTTGGTCATATGGGAGATAATCATATTTCTTGCCTTGGTAGTTGTAACCAGTGCAAATTTTTAATGTTTCTAAGCCACCCAATACATCAAGCTTGGTAAGGGCTATGCCGTTAATGCCGCAGATCTTTATCATCTGCGCAACTTGCGCAGCATCAACCCAACCACAACGACGATTACGCCCTGTAACAGTGCCGAACTCATGACCATTAGTTTGTAAAAATGTGCCAGTTTCATCTTTTAACTCAGTTGGGAAAGGCCCGCCACCAACTCTTGTTGTGTAGGCTTTCACTACGGCTAAATTATAATCCACTTTGCCTACTCCTAAGCCACTACCAGAAAAGACTTGCCCGGAGATTGTGTTGGAAGATGTAACATATGGATATGTGCCATGGTCAATATCAAGCATTACACCTTGCGCACCTTCAAACATGATCTTTTTGCCTTGTTGATTGAGCTCATGCAAGATTTTCCAGACTGGTTTTGCATAAGGTAAGATTGTATCCTTTAATGCGTTTAACTCGGATAATAGATCTTCTGCTTTGATTTCTTCTTTGCCAAAAGCTTTTAAGTAGGGATTGTGAAATTCTAAGAGATTATGAATTCTCTCTTTTAAAACTTCAGGATTAGCAAGGTCACAAACTCGCACTGCGCGACGTGAAATTTTGTCTGCATAAGCAGGGCCAATTCCGCGACCAGTTGTACCGATCTTCTCGCCGAAACGAATTTCCTCGCCAATGTTATCAAGAATCTTATGCACTGGCAAAATCAAGCAAGCATTCTCAGCAACTATAAGATTATCAGGTGTAACTTTGAGCCCGTCTTTTGTAAGGGTTTTAATCTCATGGATTAAGTGTGAAGGGTCAATAACAACGCCATTACCAATAATTGATAATTGATTTTGTCTAATTATGTTTGAGGGAAGAAGGTTGAGCTTGAAAACCTTATTATCAATAACGATTGTATGACCAGCATTGTGCCCACCTTGGAAACGCACGACTGCATCAAAACTTAAGGAGAGAAAATCGACTATTTTACCTTTGCCTTCATCACCCCATTGTAGACCTACGACGCTAATATTGGTCATTATGCTCCCCAAATATATATGAAGGAAAAGAGGAAGAGCCAGACGACGTCGACAAAATGCCAATACCAAGCGGCGAACTCAAAGCCAAGATGATGTTTCTCAGAAAAGTGACCTTTTTTAGCACGGAAATAACAAACGGCTAGAAAGATAGTGCCGATGATAACGTGGAAGCCGTGAAAGCCAGTAGCCATGTAGAAGTTTGAGGCATATATCCCATCCTTAAAGCCAAAATTATGTTCAAGTGCATGGTAATATTCATAGGCTTGCAGGCCAGTGAATGTTAGTCCTAATAAGACGGTGACACCTAGGGCGCGTGCAAGGTCTTTCTGGTTTTTATTAAGTAGGGAATAATGCGCCCAAGTTACGCTTGTACCAGAGAGGAGAAGAATTAAAGTGTTAAGAAAAGGTAACGACCAAGCGTCTAAAGTTCTGATGTTCTCTGGTGGCCATACTCCTGCTTTCAGCGACCATTCACCGCTTAAAACATCAACTGGGAAAATTGACGCGTGAAAAAATGCAAAGAAAAAACCGAAGAAGAACATAACTTCAGAGAGGATGAAAAAAGACATGCCGATTCGCAAGCCATGGCGTACAGGATTCGTGTGGGCTTTATCAATTGCACCTTCTTTTACGACATCCTTCCACCATTGATAGATTGTATAGATCAAGATTGTAGCGCCGGCTATCATGCTGTATTTGCCGAAATTTGAGCCATGCATTAAAAACACTGCACCGAATGTGATAAGGAAAACTGCAAGTCCAGCGAATAATGGCCATGGGCTAGGATCTACTAAATGAAAATTATGAGTTTTGGCAGTAGTGGTTTTTGGCATAGTAAAGTTTCAATAATTGCTATCAGGCTTTGCTGTATAAAGGCTGAATATGATTTTCTCAAGGAATTTATCAAAGGGGAGTATCACAACTCAAAAATTTTTGATTTACAACATTCCCCAAAGGGTGGGTTTTGCGAATTTAAAAAGATTAATTTATGGTTACCAGCCACCGCCAAGCGCTTTATATAGGGCAACTATATTAGTTAGCATTTGTGTTTCGCTATTGATGCTTTGTTGGTGGCTTGCAATTAGATTTTGTTTTTCATTAAGAAGAGATAATTTATCGACTTCACCTAACTTATAGCGAGTTTGCATAATATTAAAAGCTTGGTTATTTGATGTTTCTCTTTCACGTAACTTTGCTAAAGTTTTTGCCTCTTTAGCATAGCGAATGAGGCTAGCCTCAACATCTTCTAGCGCTAGGAGAATAGTTTTATGATAGTTAGCGATAGCAGCTTTTTGTTGTGCCTTAGCAGCTTTATTTTGTGCTTTTAATTTACCGGCATTAAATAGCGGGAAGTTTATAACTGATCCAAGTGACCAACCGTTGCTGTTAGAGCTATAAATATTACTGAAGTTTGAAGAGGCATTGCCAGCACTACCAGTTAGTGAAAAACTAGGAAAAAACGCACCTTTGCTGACAGCGACATCTGCTGTATATGCAGCTAATTCTCGTTCAATTTTGCGGATATCAGGGCGGCGACGCATTAGGTCAGAAGGCAGGCCAGTCAGGACAATATCTTGTGCTGTGATTTGGATGTTTTTCTTTAATAATAAAGCATTCATTTCTGTTGGCTGCTTACCACATAAAACCGCCAAGCGATAGATAATTGTATATATTTCGGCTTTGATATTTGGTGTTGCACTAGCAGCAGTACTGCGTTCGGCTTTAGCTCTAGTAACAGCTAATTTATCAACGCTACCTAATTTAAATTGGTCTTGTACAATTTTCAAAGCTTCATCAAATAGAGCAAGTTTTTGGGTTGCTTGTTTCAGGCGTTCTTGCGCGCCGCGTAAATTAATATAGTTTCGGGCAACTTCAGCAAATACGGTTAAATAAACGTCACGGCTATTTTCTACAGAAGCTTCATAACGTGCCAGTGCTGCTTCTTGCTCTCTTCTGACTCTTCCCCATAAATCTAGTTCCCAACTTGCATCAAAAGTCACATCAAATTGATTACGTATGCTACCAGCGGTAAAATTATTACCCAAACGGCTGCTAGTCTTACTACGAGACGCAGAGCCATTTGCTGATAATTCTGGATAGCGTTTTGCATCAATGATGCGGCTTTCTGCACGTACTTTCTCAATATTTTGGCTAGCTATTTGGATGTCAAAATTCTGCAAATATGAAAGTTGAATTAGCTGAGTAAGGACTGGATCATTAAAATTTTCCCACCAATTAGTTAAGTCAACTTGTGTGTTTTCATCAGTTGTTTTGAGATTAGTTAGCCAATCTTTAGCTATGATTATTTCAGGTTTTTTATAATCCTGCCCGACTTTGCAACTAACTAGCAATAAAGAAAGAAAAATAACTAATTTCATTGTTGATGATCTTTCAATTGTTGCTCCAAGCGTTTTCCAATTTTATTTGGCGACCCAGTGTTGCGAGCTAAGAGTTTGTACATAACGGGGATTATGTAGATGGTAAACATTGTTGAAACAATTACGCCAAAAAATACAACTATACCAATTACTCTTCTCGTTTCAGCACCTGCGCCAAAAGATAAAATTAAGGGTACAGCACCCATGATAGTTGCAACTGAGGTCATGATAATTGGTCGAAGCCTTATACTAGAAGCTTCAATAATTGCCTCCTCGAAATTTTTACCTTCATCACGTAATTGATTTATAAATTCGACAATTAGAATGCCATTTTTGGTAGCCAGCCCGATTAACATAATCAAGCCAA
Organism: Rickettsiales bacterium; assembly: GCA_034111325.1. Taxonomy (GTDB): domain Bacteria; phylum Pseudomonadota; class Alphaproteobacteria; order Rickettsiales; family JABIRX01; genus JAWUXM01. Next base: position 25,163 of record JAWUXM010000049.1, on the reverse strand, counting down.
TCTGACTATAGATGTTCAAACTTTGGAAAGTGATAAACAAGCCAAATAATGCGCCTAAAATTGCCAATGGTACGGTGAACATAATTACTAAAGGATGTACATAGCTTTCAAATTGTGCTGCCATAACTAAAAAGACGATCAATAATGCCAAGGCAAATATGAAATATATTTTTGATCCAGATTCTTTATAGTTGAGAGATTCACCTTTATAATTGATTACCACTGAACTTGGTAATTTTGTTTTCGCCAAATTGTCTAGATAATTTAACGCATCACCTAAAATATAACCTTCTGCTAGATTTGCCTCAAGGGTAATGGCGCGCAATCTTGCATAGCGATTAAGTTTTGAACTATCGGCGAATTCATCGAGTTTAACAAGGTTGGATAATGGAATGAGTTGGTTGCTAAGTGATGAGCGTACATAAATATTCTGCATATCAGTGGGGTTTTTTTGTTTAGCTTTGTCAGCCTGCATAATCACGTCATATTCTTCACCGCGATCGATAAAGGTTGTCACTCTTTTGGCGCCAAGCATAGTTTCTAAGGCGCTATTAATTTCCAGAACAGACACGCCTAATACTGCAGCACGATCACGTTCTATAGTGACGGCAATTTGGGGAGTGGTTTCTTTATAGTCAGAGTCCAAGCCTTGTAACTTTGTATTCTCGCGTGCAGCTTCTAATATGATGTCTCGCCAGTCAGCTAACTCTTCATAGGTTGAACCGCCAAGGACAAATTCTACTGGCTTTTGTGCTCCGCGACTAAAAGCTTGAGGGGGAATTGGAAAGGCGCGGACACCAGAAATATCAGAAATTCTTTGCATAATTTGCCCGAGATAATACCAGATGATTTTACGTTCTGCCCAAGGTGCAAGAACAATAATACCAATCCCACTATTATATTTCTGGGTTGTGCTGAAGCTTCCAGGTGTGCGCATTATTAAGCGACGAAACTCACCAGTTTCGACGAAAGGCATAAGACGTTTTTCAATTTCTTTCATATGTTCGCTGGTATAATTATCAGACGAACCTTCTGGTGCTTGTACAATTAGTAAAATTATGCCGCGATCTTCCTTTGGCGTGAATTCGCTAGGTACGGCGCGGAATAAAAAGAAGATGATTATTAAAGATGCAATGATGGTAATTATAACAATAGTAGGGCGGGCTAATATTTTTGTAAGGGATGAAATATATTTTGCGCGGAGCTTATTGAACTTTTTGTCGATGTATAGGGTAAGGCGATTATGTTTATTTTGCTTATCTAAAATTTTAGAAGCCAACATTGGTGATAATGAAAGCGCAACTACGCTTGAAAATGCAACACCAGCTGCCATTGCAAAGGCAAACTCACTAAATAATCTACCAACATCGCCTTCTAAAAAAGTAATTGGAATAAAGACGACGATTAGCACCAAGCTTGTTGCAATTACCGCAAAACCAACTTGGCGAGTACCATTGTAAGCTGCCAATAACCTTGGCTCGCCTAATTCTATGCGGCGATAGATATTTTCTAAAACTACAATTGCATCATCAACCACTAAGCCAATTGCTAGAACTAGTGCCAACAAAGTTAGTAGGTTAATCGTATAACCCATTAAATATAAAACAATAAAACTGGCAGTGATAGAAACAGGAACAGCAACTGCTGGCACAAGAACTGCTCGTAAATTACCGAGGAAAAGGTAGATTACTAAAATTACTAAAATAATTGCAATGGCAAAAGTCTTATAGACTTCATGAATGGCGCTATCAATAAACACGCTAGTATCATAACTATTATCAATCTCCATGCTCAATGGTAGAGATTTGCGAACTTCCAACATTTCTTTTTTAGCCAGTTTTGCAACTGTTAGCGTGTTGGCAGTTGATTGTTTGATAATGCCGATACCAACCATAGCGACACCATTGCCGCGGAAGAAACCGCGCTCTTCAACAGGGGCAATTTCAACTTTTGCTACATCTTCTAGCCTGACGAGATAACCATTTTTACCTTTGCTAATTACTAGATTTTCAAAATCCTCAACTGAAACATAATCACGCTGCATGCGTACGGTAAAATCACGCATTTCTGATTCGACTTGCCCAGCGGGTAATTCAATATTCTCGCTTCTCAAAGCTTTCTCAACATCACTAGCAGTGAGTGAGCGTCCAGCCAAAGCTTCGCGATTTAGCCAAATACGCATAGCACGTTCTTTACCACCGCCGATTCGTATACGCGCAACTCCGTCCAAGGCAGAAAAGCGATCAACCAAATAACGGTGTGCATAATCAGTTAGTTCCATAATGCTCATGCCTTCGCCATTTAAGTTAAACCAAATAATGACGTCATCATCGGCATTGGCTTTTTGAACTTCTGGCGCATCAGCTTCTTCAGGTAAATTATCAGCAATGGTTGAAACCTTATCGCGAATATCATTAGCGGCATTGTCAATGTCGCGCTCAATATTAAATTTAACGGTAACTAATGACCTTCCATCTTCGCTTGAAGAGGAAATTGTGTGAATTCCTTCAACGCCAGAAATGCTATCTTCGACTAGTTTAGTAATGCGGGTTTCAACAATATTTGCAGCAGCGCCACGGTAAGTAGTTTCGATTGATACAATTGGTGGATCAATATTAGGATATTCGCGTAGTGGTAATTTAGAAAATGAGACAATACCGAATACAATTAGCAATAAGCTAATTACTGATGCAAAGACCGGACGTTTTACTGAAATATCGGATAGAAACATATTATGTTAACTTTGTTTTCTTAATTCTTGTGACGTTCTAAATACTGAAAAGCATCTAAAAAGATTAATTCACACTAATCTTATAATCTACTTCTTGCCCTTCACGGACAATAGTTATTCCACGTGTGATAACTAAATCTCCTTCTTTTAATCCTGAGATAACTTCAACTTTGTCAGGAAAGCGTGCGCCAATTGTAATTTCTCTACGCATTACCTTATTGCTATTATTGCGATCAACTACCCAGACGAAATATTGTCGTTTGAGTTGAGTAATTGCTTCTTGAGGTATAACCAAAGCATCACGTTGGTCTTTTAGAATTGTAACATACATTAGCAATCCTGGTTTGAGCTGTGCATTATCATTGCCGACGATAGCTCGCATTTTTATACTACGAGTTAATGGGTCAACTCTTGAATCAATAAAGGCAATTTTGCCGTTAAATTGCTTGCCTTGAAAAACCTCGCTCGTAATAATAATTGGTGTGTCAGTGGTGATGTTTTCCATATAGACAGATGGTATAGTAAAATCGACTTTGATTTTGCTAACATCGTCAATTGTGGTGATAATGTCCCCTGGGGTAACGAGCGAACCAATGCTAACATTTCGCAGGCCTATAACTCCATCAAAAGGGGCGGTTATAGTGCGGTCAGTTATGCGTGCGTTAATTTCACTTACATCTTGTTTTGCAATGGCAAGGAGGGTCTGCCCAGCGTCGAATTCTTTTTGACTAGCGGCGTTTTTAGCAAGGAGATTTTTTAACCTAGTGAATTCACGTTGCTGTTCATGTAGTTGTAGCATTGCACGGTTGCGGTTGGCTATTTCTTCATCTTGTGCTAGAACAACCAGCGGCATATCCTTGACTACTTGCTGATTATCAAAAAACAAAATCTCCACCACATTTTCACTGATATTAGCACTAATATCAGCAGACTCATTAGCAAAAGCTGTGCCGAGTGCTTCGACCTTATCAAATGTTATATCTTGCCTTACTGCAACTACTGTTACTTTTGTTTTTCCCATCGGTGGGCGCTTGAAGGCAAATTTGCTAGCGATGAGGGAATATGCACCAAAACAAGCAAAGGCAATAAGGATAAGGAGTGTTAATTTGGATGTAATATTTTTTGGCATAATTAATTCAAATATTGAGGTACAGTTTCTTCAATGGTTTTAGTGTGAATGCCCAAATCAAAGAAAGTTTTGTGTTTACCATGAGTCACATTATCAGTTTGTAGTGATTTGACTTGGTCACGTGTTAAGGGTGGAGTTGGTAATAATTCCATAAAATAGGCGATAAGCTTAGCGATAGGGAAAGGAATGTTGAGGAGAATAGGGTGACGGTTAATGGTTTGAGAAGTATATTGCAGAACCTGTTTGAATGAAACGACATCTGGGCCTCCTAATTCATATATTTTACCTTTGGTTCTCGGATTTTGTAAGATCTTGTTAATTGCCTTAGCAATATCGCCAACATAAACTGGTTGAAAATAGTTCTTGCCGCCACCGATTAATGGCAAAAAAGGGGAATATTTTGCCATTTTAGCAAATTGATTAAAGAAGTTATCCTCTTTACCAAAAATTACAGATGGGCGCAGAATTGTGGCTGTTGGAAAGGTGTTTAATATCGCAGTTTCGCCGGCGAGTTTGGTTTTTGCATAATTGGATTGAGTATCAACATCACAGCCAAGAGCAGAAATATGAATGAACCTCTCGATATTATAACGTTGTGCGGCATGCGCTAGAGTTTCAGGGAATTTGGCGTGAGTATTTACAAAGTCGAATTTACGTTTTTCAAATAAAATACCGACGGCATTAATGATTATATGTGAGTTTTTTACCAGTTCCTCAACTAGTTTTGTGTTGCTTATATTGCCACGAATTAGATTAATTTGTCCGACTGAGCCTGCCATTTTTAGAAAAAGCGCTTTTTCAGGGTCGCGCGTAAGAATATTAATTGTTGCGCCGCTTTGCGCAAGGCTCTTTACAATATGGCGCCCAAGAAAACCAGAGCCACCAAAAATTGTTATGATTTTATTATTTAACTGCATTTTATTTACTTGATATTGTATTTGTGACAGGTTTCTCGAAAAATGTATATGATAGAGTTATAGTGTCAACATCGCTCATATAAGGGTCATTTTCAATTTCAGGGTCGATGAAGAATGAAACAGGGAAAGTTGCTTCTTCATTTGCGTTAAGGCTTTGTTCGGTAAAGCAAAAACATTCAATTTTATTAAAATAAATACCAGCCTTATTGGGGGTGACATTGTAAGTTGCTGTGCCAGTTATAGTTTTCTTGTTTAAATTTTTTGCGTAGTAAAAAGCAAGTCTTGATTCGCCCGTTGTGACTTGCATTCCTCGTTGTAAAGGTTTGAATTCCCAGTTTAATTTAGGTTCGATATCAGAATTAAAGAGAATTGTTATTTTGCGGTTGCCGATGGTTTTAGGTAGAGCTTTTGCGGTTTGGGTTGTGCCGCCATAGCCAGTTACTTTGCAAAATAAGCTATATAAAGGAACGGATGCGTAGGCTAAGCAGAACATGCTGATCATCAAAAACAGGAGGGAAATTAGAGTTTTCTTCACTTTTAGTACCGTTATTGTTAAAAGAGCGGTACACAAATAAATACAGTAATATTATGAAAAAGAAAGCAATCTTAACGATAACACGCATTATTGGAGAATTAAAAAGAGGCTATGGTGTGGTTTTAGATAATCATGTAATATTCTCTCCAGAAACCTTTTCCTTTAATACAGGTGATTTGCAAGAGCCAAAACTAATCGTTACAGAGAAAAGACTTGCAGCGTTACAAGATGTACAAAAAGTAAATCTACTACGATTGCCTGACCAAATATCAGGTCTTGAGCCATTTGCAGCAAGTACAGAACTTGAAAATTTGGCTATCAAATTAGTCAGATTTGCAGAGCTTTTGCCAATGGTGATCATCTCGCAACCACAAGGCAAGGAGGAGCTAATGTTAAATTGCAGTGCAAGTGACATTGCTGAATATGAACAGCATATTAATCATAATTTAGACAAATTTATCGAAGCGCCTCTTTGCTTGGAAAATGCTGAAGATTCTAGAATTTTTGGTTATCGCGCGCTTGATACTGCTGTCGAACATTATGCAATAATTATTGGTCACCCAGAACGTGATCCTATGCCACTTATTCGTATTCATTCTTCCTGCTATACGGGGGATTTGCTTGCTAGTTTAAAATGTGATTGTGGCCCGCAATTAAAGAATGCTATTGAATTTATGGGTGGCCAAGAAAATGGCGGAGTGATTCTCTATTTAATGCAAGAAGGTCGTGGCATTGGTTTAGCGAGTAAATTGCGCACTTATGAATTACAGGCAAAAGGTTTAGACACAGTCGAAGCAAATGAATTTCTCGGTTATGAAAATGATGAACGTTCAATGCAGCCAGCCAAAGCAATTTTAGATGATTTAGGATTTACGCAAATACGCCTGATTAGTAACAATCCGCGCAAGAAATCAGAGCTTGAGAAAGGTGGTATAAAGGTAAAAGAAATCGTTTCTTTACAGATGAATATTAATAAATACAATGTTGATTATCTAAAAACTAAAGCGTTGAAATCTGGTCATCAGATTGACTTTACAGAAAAGGGGGATGCTTAAATATTTTATATTTATTTTACTATTTCTGCCAAGTGTAGCCTTTGCCGCAGATCAACAATTTACACAAAAATCCCTCCAAAAATCTTCAATTTAACGCCTTTAAAGACATTTAGCATTTATCATTTAGCATATGTAGTATTGCCTCAGCCCATATTGATATAGAATGAAAATACGTCTTTATATAACGCAAAAGAATTTTGCATTAGCACAACAAATTAACCTAGATAAAGCGCAGACACATTATTTGCGTAATGTTTTGCGGCGTAAGGTTGGCGATAAACTTTATGTGTTCAACGGCTGTGATGGAGAATTTTTAGCGGAGATTATCGCCATCGAGAAAAATCATTGCACTATTTCCCTTATTGAAAAAACTCATGAGCAAGAATCCTCATCACAAATTGAGTTGCTCTTTGCACCAGTAAAAAATGTACGGTTGGATTTTATTGCTGCTAAAGCTACTGAACTTGGCGTGCAGAAGTTTCAACCAATTTTGACGGAATATACAATTGTGCGTAAACTTAATATGCGTAAATTTGAGGCGAATATTATTGAAGCAGCCGAACAATGTGAAAGGCTCGACCTTGCTGAGTTAGTTGAGCCGAGAGCTTTGTTGAAGGTGCTTAAAGATTGGTCAGCTGAAAAACCGATTATTTGGTGTGATGAATCTGGCGCGGCAGAAAATATTAAGGATGTAGCAACTAAAATAGGCAATAAACCTTGTGCGATTCTCATTGGTCCAGAAGGTGGCTTTTCAGAGGCAGAGAGGGCAGAGTTACGTAAGTTGCCTTTTGTTCAGCCCGCTAGCCTCGGTAAGAGAATTTTACGTTCAGATACGGCGATTATAGCTAGCTTGGCAATTGTCGGGATCTAATATCCTAGATAGTCAAAGATCATTGTGCAGCCTGCGCCAGTATTAGATAGATTATATAGATTGATATCGCCAGAATCATAACACTCAGTTGTAGACCAGCTCCAATATGAGCTAGCGGCTGTTTTTGCAATTCCTCCTTGGATTTTACCTGTGAGCCTCATACCATCATCTATTTTTATATCAATGATGCTGATATCAACTGGGCTAACCGAATCTGTATGTGCCCAAATAAGACATTCATGACAGTCAGGAACAACAGTATTGAGTCCACCCATATTAAGATTTCCATGTGCAGCACTAAATGTCCATATAGAAGGCGCTCCGTTGCGGCTTGGCGAAGCGGATTTGGGAACGGTTGTTCCAGCTATAGCAAAGCCATCAACATCCATATCATTAGTATAGTTTTTATCTAAAATGTTGGCTAATGACATATGTTGCCAAGCGCGGTTAATTTCTTCATCGCGCGCAGCTACTTTATCATTCCAGTCAATCACGCCATCGCCATCGCCATTACAATCAGCTGCCGTTGCATCACAGTTTGAGCCCCAAATATCGTAGGCATTAGGAATATCACCAGGGAAATAATTATACGATATTTTAAAAAGATTAATGGCATTAGAAAAAGTTTGGATATTTTGTATTACTCTCGCTAATTGAGTTTGCCGAATTAATTTTTGACCAGTGACTATCCCTGCTGTAAGTAGTCCAAGGATAACAAGGACAATAGAGAGCTCTATAAGGCTAAACGCTTTTTGGTTTATCTGAGATTGAGTTGTCGGCATGCCCCTTTGTGATTTTGTGACTAAATCCCTTGCAAAAGGGTAATGTGTAACTATATGTTGCCCATCATAGTAATTTATAAAAAATAAAACAATGGCAAAAACAATGGCAAAAGAAACAAAAAAATTTGATGCTGAAATAGGCAAGGTTTTAGATCTAATGATTAATTCCTTATATACTCACAAGGATATTTTCTTAAGAGAACTTCTTTCAAATGCTAGTGATGCATGTGATAAATTACGTTATTTAGCACTGACAGACAATTCACTTTTTGATGCAGGTGAGGATCTAAAAATTAAAATTCATATTGATAAAAAAGCCAACACATTAACGATTAGTGACAATGGCGTTGGGATGAACAAGCGTGATTTAGTCGATAATCTCGGCACAATTGCAAAATCTGGTACGCAGAAATTCGCTGAGAATTTAACAGGCGATAATAAAAAAGATGTTGCATTAATTGGTCAGTTTGGTGTTGGTTTTTATTCATCGTTTATGATTGCTGATAAAGTCACGGTAAAATCTAACCAGGCTGGACAGAAGGCTTGCCATAGTTGGGAATCAAATGGTAGAGGTGAATTCACAATCGAAGAACTTCCAGCGGAATCAGTTCGTGGCACAGAAATTACCTTACATTTAAAAAGTGAATCATCTCTTTATTTAGATAAATTTCAGATAAAACATATAGTTAAGACTTATTCAGACCATATTACTTTCCTGATTGAATTAACAACTGATGAAGAAAATGTCGCAGAAGTGGTGAATTCTTCAACTGCACTTTGGGCAAGACCAAAATCAGAGATTAAGCCTGAAGAATATGATGTGTTTTACAAAACTGTAGCGCATAGCGCTGATAAACCTTGGGCAGTTTTTCATAATAAATCCGAAGGAGTAATCGAATATACTAATTTATTATTCATTCCATCAAGCAAGCCTTTTGACCTATTTCACCCTGATCGTAAATGTAGCATTAAGCTCTATGTGAAGAAGATCTTTATTACTGAAGATAATGTAAATTTAATTCCAGCTCATTTGCGTTTTATGCGTGGTTTGGTGGATTCACAAGATCTACCGTTAAATATTAGCCGCGAGACTTTACAGAATAATTTGGTCATTGATAAAATCAGGAAATCATTATTGAAGAGAATCCTCGGGGAATTGAAGAAGAAAGCTGAGAAAGAACCAGCCGAATATGAAAAATTCTGGAATAATTTCGGCGCAGTTTTAAAAGAAGGCCTATGTGAACATAGCGACAAGGAAAACATTCTTGATCTTTGTTTGTTCAAAACCAGCAAATCTGGCGATAAATATGTAAGTTTAGCGCAATATGTAGAGAATATGAAAGCTGAGCAGAAGAATATTTATTACCTAATCGGTTCTGATTTAAACACTTTGCGTGAAAGTCCACAGCTCGAATCATTCAATGCAAAGGATGTTGAAGTATTGCTTCTAACGGATTCAGTGGATGATTTCTGGTTAACTACAGCGCCAAACTTTAAAGAAAAATCTTTCCAATCAGTTACGAAAATTGATTCTGAAGAGGAGATTGAAGATTCTGATAATAAAGATGAGAAGGATAAAAAAGATAAGAAAAAAGAAAAAACTAGTCCTGATCTTGAGGAGTTAATTAACTTTATGAAAGAAGCGTTAAAAGACAATATTTCTGATGTGCGTGTGACTAATAAATTAACAACTAGCCCAGTTTGCTTGGCTGTTCCTAGCGGTGCGATGGATATTCGCATGGAAAGAATGTTGATTGATCAAGGGCAAGTTAAAACTGCTACGAAGAAGATTTTAGAGCTCAATCCAAAACATAAGATCATCAAAAGCCTAGCGGCTAAATATAAGGAAAATGCAAAAGATGCGTTGATTAAAGAAAACATCCAAACTCTTTATGACCAAGCTTGCATTATCGAAGGCGAGGCGATCAAAAATCCTAATGCTTTGGCAAAACGGATTAATCATCTCCTTGAACTAGCCGCCTAAAAATCTGGTCTTTTTACATTCTTTTAACGTATAGCCTTTGCTTATTTAGGCTCGTGTTTTCACTCAGTGGTTTGAAAATTTATTACGTTGTTAGAATTTGTTATCGCCTGAACCTGCAAGGTTCTAAGGCGATCCAGGAGTAAAAAGATTTATTTGCGACACTCCTTATATCAGTTTTTCATTAAAACCTAAAATATCAAAGCTTTGTTTCATATGGTCAGGAAGAGGGGCTTTGATATTGATTTTTACGCCAAAAAAATTATCGATTTGGATTTTCCACGCATGTAAATGAAGCTTGTTAGCTAACCCATCAATAAACGCACCACGCCCGCCATATTTGCCGTCACCGAGAATAGGTAGGTCAACAGCGGTTAAATGTGCGCGTAATTGATGTTTGCGGCCAGTAACAGGCTCAAGCAGCATGAGGGAAACATTCTTGCCGCAATAATCGGCCATTTCATAATTTGTGATAGCCTCCATTGCGTTTTTTGAACTATGAGCAATTTGCATCTTTTCTTGATTTTGCTTAGTGCGCAGCTTTTGTAGCGGTAGAGATATCGTTCCTGATTTTTGTTTGGGTTTGCCAACAGCTAGCGCTAAGTAAGTTTTATGGATTTTCTTCTTCTCAAACATTTTTGTTAGTTTCGTTGCCGCTAATTTATGGCGTGCGAGGAGTAGAATCCCACTTGTATCTTTATCTATGCGATGAACTAAGCGTAGCTCATCACCATCAGGGGTAAGGCTTGGCAATAGACTATCAACAGAGATGTTAACCTTGCTTCCGCCTTGTACGGCAAGCCCAATTGGCTTATTGATAATTAAGATGTTTTTATCTTCATAGAGGATGTTTTCGCGTAAATTACGGATATAGCCTTTTTTGATTTTGGCTGAGATGCTGAGGGTCATTAAATTATGTTAGTTAATGCCATACCGGCGATTAGAAAGAGAAGTGATATTATGACTGAGGCGGACATATAGATTATGGCAGCAAGATATTCACCAGTCATGATATATTTTACTGCATCATTAGCAAAAGCCGAGAAGGTCGTAAACCCGCCAAGAAATCCAGTAGCTATAAAAAGCCGTAAATTATTATCAATGGTTACATGTTTATGGATTAACCCAGCTATTATACCCATGAAAAAACAGCCAAGAATATTTACAAGAAATATGCTATATGGAAAAGGCTTGTGGAAAAGATAGGGGATTTTGGTAGTAATTACAAAGCGCCCTAGAGCGCCAAATGCACCGCCTAACATTACATAAATTGCAGAGATCATGCTAATTTCTCAATTTGTGCATCAGTGAGATTATCTGGGACAATCATCAATGGTATGAATAATTTACTGCTTAATTGTTCAGCTAAATAGGGGATTAACTTGCCTTTACTGGTAGATTCTGGTGATGCTCCGAGGATTATCATGCTAATGGTTTTATCTTCCTCAATTGCCGTTTTAATCTCCTCTGCAACATAACCTTCACGCACCGATAAGATTGGCGTTTTGTCAGACCAATCCTTGACCTTCTTGCCGTATTTGTTGAGTAAATCTTCAGCTTCTTGACGTTTTTCTTTTTGGAAGATGCCACTTACAGAGAATATGCCTTCAGGACCTTTGCTGCTAGTATCTATGACGGTAACGAGTTCTATAATAAAATCTGATTTTTTGGCTTTTTGGCAAGCGAATTTTATGGCAATTATAGAATGTTGATTATTGCTGACGCAGACTAACAACTTTTGCTTGTTTGCTGTCATAACATTACCTTCAAAAGATTATTAATTACTTCTTCTTTGTGTCATTACCTGAATTCCTACTTGGGAATTCTAAGGTAATCTAGGAGCCTCAAATAATTAACTTGCCTTCTGCCCCTGGATTGCCTTAGAATTTCTTTGAAATTCAGGCAATGACGCTGTCAACATGAGCCCAAAAAGATTAATTTTTCTTATCTATAACATCTGCTGCAGCTATAGCCGCAATATTTATTATATCATTAGCACTTGAACCCATTTCAACAATTTGTACTGATTTCTCTAAACCAGTCAAGATTGGCCCAATCACTTGTGCTCCACCTAATTCTTGAATTAATTTTGACGAAATGCTCGCTGAGTGTAGCCCAGGCATAATTAGGATGTTCGCAGGGCCAGTTAGTTTGGTAAATGGATACAGGCTTAGCAATTCAGGGTTTAGCGCAACGTCAGCTGCGATCTCACCATCATATTCAAAATCAACCTTCTGTGCATCAAGAATTTCCTTAGCTTCTCTTATGCGAATTGACTCAGTGCGTAATTGATTGCCAAAATTAGAGAAGGAAAGTAATGCAACACGTGGCTTATGACCCATGTTTTTAACAATCGCTGCCAATTGCGTTGCAATTTCCGCCAATTCTTCAGAAGAGGAAAGTTCAGTTAGGGCAGTATCTGCCATGAAAACTGTGCGCTCCTTAGCGATTATTGTTGAGTAGCCAAATAAGCGCTCTTTCTTGCTGATAACTTTTAATACATCATCAAGCGAAGTTTTATAGCCTCTGGTTAAACCAGTAATCATTAAGTCAGCATCGCCAGCCTCAACAGCGCAAGCTGCAAAAATGTTGCGATCATCACGAACCATTCTCTGGCAATCACGATACAAATAGCCTTTTCTTTGAAGTTTTTTGTAGAGTACGTCAGCATATTTGTCAGTTTTTTTGCTATCAGAAATATTAGCAATATTGAGATCTTTTTGTGCAATATTTAAATCTTTAACATTGCTGTTTAATTCATCGTGGCGATCTGCTCTTATAACTAAAGTTGCGGTGCCGTAAGAAGAGCTTTCCCATATTTGAGCGGCTTTCAGAACTTGGCGATGTTCACCTTCAGCAAAAATGACTCTTGTTGGCTGATTGCGAATCTTTCCGAATATTAAGTTTAAGCTATTCGCTGTAGGGTTCAACCTGCCAGCTAGGCGCATTTTATATTCTTCCCAATCAGTAATTTTCTTTTTAGCAACGCCAGTTGCAATTGCGGCTTTGGCTACTGCAACAGGGATTGTTGAGATCAAACGTGGGTCAAATGGCACAGGAATGATATAATCTGGGCCATATTTCATGGTGCGGCCAGAATATGCAGAGGCAACTTCATCAGGAACTGGTTCACGTGCTAACTCCGCCAAAGCATTGGCAGCAGCGATTTTCATTTCCTCATTAATTGTCGTTGCGCGAACATCCAGAGCTCCACGGAAAATGTAAGGGAAACCCATTACATTATTGACTTGATTTTGGTAGTCCGAACGACCAGTTGCAATAATTGCATCGGCACGTACCTTGCGTGCTTCTTCAGGAGTGATTTCAGGGTCAGGGTTTGCCATAGCAAAAATGATTGGGTTCTTATTCATTTTTTTGAGCATGGTTGCTGTTAGAGCGCCTTTTACCGACAGCCCTAAAAATACATCAGCTCCATCCACTGCTTCTGCTAATGTGCGTTTGTCAGTCTTAACAGCGTGCTTCTCCTTCCATTCATTCATTCCGTCATTGCGGCCTTTATAGATAACTCCGCGTGTGTCACATAACAGGCAATTTTCATCCTTAACACCCATAGATTTTATAAGCTCTAAACAGGCAATTCCTGCGGAACCAGCGCCATTTACAACAAGTTTTAGATCTGCTAATTTGCGGTTAGTTAAGTGAGCCGCATTAATTAAAGCAGCGGCAGTTATTACGGCTGTTCCGTGTTGGTCATCATGGAAAACTGGTATATCCATGATTTCTTTAAGTTTTTTCTCAATGATGAAACATTCTGGTGCTTTAATATCTTCAAGGTTTATTCCGCCCCAAGAAGGTCCTAAATAGCGTACAGCATTAATGAATTTATCAGCATCTTCAGTGTCCACTTCGATATCGATTGCATCAATATCGGCAAATCTTTTGAATAACACAGCTTTTCCTTCCATAACTGGTTTTGAAGCAAGTGCGCCAAGATTACCAAGGCCAAGAACTGCAGTTCCATTAGAGATAACTGCGACGAAATTACCTTTAGCGGTATAGTCATAAGCAGTGTCAGGGTTTTTGCTGATTTCTAAACAAGGTGCAGCAACTCCGGGAGAATAGGCAAGAGAAAGGTCTCTTTGTGTGGTTAATGGTTTGGTTGGTGAAAGTTTGATTTTCCCGGGTGTGCCTTCTGAGTGAAAAAGCAATGCGTCTTTATCGGTTATGGCTTTTAAATGTATTTTGGTTTTATTATCTGGCATTGCGTGTAAATAATATATTTATTGTGTAAAACACGGACTATAGAGTGGTTTTTCCGTTAGTCAAAAAAAGAAAGGGAGAAACTCTATTCTTCTCTATTTTTTCGGTATTGAGATTTTGCGCAGTGTAAATGCGAAAGATGCGATAATTGCAATATAGGCAATGATTTGCGCAATAGCGGGTTTTGAAGTGTAGCCAAGCAACGCTTCAAGGGCTTTGCCGCTAAGGCTTGCATTGCTAATTAAAAATGAACTATCCCAGACGGTTTGAGATAGTGAAACTGGCACTATTCCTGCTGAGATCAAGAAGCCAACCGCTTGTGAGCTCATACCTGCAACCAATAAAATCAACATCCAGCTTGTAATGCGGAAGAAATGTTTTAGTGGGATTTTTACCAAACCTGCATAAAGCAACACGCCAACTAACAAACCAGCCGAGCCGCCAATCGCGGCACCAGAAAGGATCGATGCGATATCTTGCCCAGAGGCAAGCATACCATAGGTAAATAATATTATTTCTGTACCTTCACGCAAAATGGTCATGGCGATAATAAAGGAAAGTACGTAAAATGGGGTGTTGCCTTCGCTAATATCAAAGCCAACCTTGGTGAATTTAGCTTTCATGGTTTTGGCATGTTTTTGCATCCAAAGCACTGTCCAACCGATGAACCCTGCGGCTATGAAGAGAATAGAAGCATTCATTACTTCTTGCCCAGCTCCATGTGCTAAATTAGCAATAAAACCGGTACAGAATGCGATAATTATGGAGCCAAAAATACCAAGGGCAATACCGCCTGCAATTGATCTTTTACGTGCTTTCATATCTCGGGTTGCAGCAAGGACAACGCCAATAATCAGGACTATCTCAAAGACTTCTCTAAAAATTACTAATGCAGCAGAAAACATAATTTACTTTACAATAATTTTGCCTTTGGCAGTTGCCTCATTAAACTCGCCAAAGAATTTATATTCACCAGCTGTAAGAGGGTTAAGGAATATGGAGCCTTTACTATTACCACGAATGATTTTCTCACGGTTTAAATCATGGCTTTCAAACTCCTCTGGTGTTGGGTCTTGATTATCAACAATAATTTTAATTTTTTTTCCAGCAGGGAGTTCTAAAATTTCTGGCTGAAATTTATGGTTTTTAATAACTAAGTGATACTCCTCCAGAGCAAAAGCATTGCTAGCAAAGGCGCTAATTAAGGTAGATATGATGATAAGTTTTTTTAACATGTTATTAATTATTTAGTTGTTAGAAGCGTAATTCATATTCTAATTCACCTTGTTCAATATATGGTGAGTAAACTTTTTTAGTTGCGTACGCATTATCTGCAAAGGCAAAAGCCAAGCTGCTCGCACATAGAGCTGCAACTGCAAATGATTTGATCGTTAAAGTAAAGTGTTTAGACATGATTTTTATTAAAGCTAAATAACTACGATATTGATAATCATTATCAATAGAGATTAATTTTTTATGTGCAAGCGGAGATTGGAATATTTTAACAATCACTCATGATTAAAGATGAAGGTTGGTACAATATTCGCAATCTTAAAATTTAAGTTTCAGACCCGCAAAGACCATTCTTGGTGCGCCGCCTCTAGCGCCACTTGGTCTTCTCGAGACGAGATATTCTTCATCAGTTAAATTAGTGACTGAGAAAAACATATCAGCGTGTTTATTAAGTGCGTAGTTGCCGCCTAAATCAAGTGTGAAATATTGGTCAGTTCCTTGCCCATCAGGAATTGGCCCTTTGCCAGCCTGCGTACGCATACGATCCGTCCATTTTCCTGACAGTTCTAATTTCCATATTTCAGTAGCGATTCCAGTTGAGACAAAGAAACGATGTTTAGCGATATAAGGTAATTTATCGCCTTTTTGCACATCCCCCCATTCAGAAATTTCAGTTTTTATAAAGCTGTTCTTAAACTCAGCATCAGTAAAGCTATAGCTGAAATTTACTGGTAATTTATAACGAGATTCAATGCGGCTAGCTAAATCATATTTAGTCATAAATTCGATACCTTTTACATCAACTGCGCCACCATTTACTTGACTACCATCACCAGAGCCACCGCCTGATGAATTATCTGATGCGAGGAGGTTATCATAATCAGTAAAATATGCAGTAGCTTCAGCAAGGAAGCTACCTTCACTATAACGGAACCCTGCTTCGTAATTTACGCTTTCTTCAGCACTTGCTTGGTTATTTGTTGCGTTACTTGGTGGTGAAGGAGGTGCAAAGCCTTTATGTACGCCACCGAATAATCTCAAACCTTGATTCCAATCGTAAGCGACGCTCATTCCGGGTGTTAGCACATCAACAGAATTATGGTAATAGGCTGAGTTTTTACGGTCATTATTTTCCAGAACAATATTTTCATAGCGTAAACCAGGTAGGAACGTCCATTTACCAAGCTCTATTTTATCTTGCACGAATGTTGCAAATGCTTGTGCCTTGACAACTTTATCATCTGCTGAGCCGGGTGCAGCAGCGGTAGTTTGTACCAATACGCCATTTTCCATTTTATATTTATCAACATGTTGGAAGCGATCCTCCGCATCTTCATGATAACGTGCGCCAACTTCTAATTCATGTTGCGCATCACCTGTGCTAAATTGATATGCGGCAATTGAATTTATGCCTTTTGAATCATAAGTGCGGTTATTGGCTTTGATATCGAATTTATCATCAGCACTATCTGCACCTTTTATATATGAAAGAGCCGTTGAATTGCCTAAAGCATCGCTAAGTGACAACCCGTCAACCTTATCCAACTTGTACCAATTTCTTTCAAACTGATTGTGGTAGATAGTGGTTGTTACGTCAAAATTTGCAGTTGGTTGAATAAAGTGTGTGGCTTGTAATTGTTTATGTTTGCCACGAAAATTGTCAAGTTGTGAGGCTGAATAACGACGATTTGAGTTTGTTCTAAAATCTGTGTCAGTAAGCCCAAGATATGTCTCGTTTGAGTTCTCATCATTAATTGCAAATTTAAACTCAACTTCTTGATAGATGTCAGCGTTAACATCAGTATTAAAGCGTAATTTTGCCATAAAATCATCAATATCAAAGCCAGTATCTCCACCGCCATCAAGTTCTTTGAAACCGTCCGTTTCATTATGGTTATAATTAACTAAAAACCCCCAATGGTCATAGCTATTACCGACTTCGATATTGTTTTCAATCGTGTCGAAATTTCCCTTAACGACTTTTACTTCAGCTTTTTTCTCAGTAGGAATTTGTTTAGTAACAAAATTCACTGCGCCACTAGTTGTACGTGGACCATATTTAATCGTGCTTGAACCTTTGCGAACTTGTACTTCTTGCATGCGTTTCAGGCTTGGGAAGTAATATGCGCTCGAAGCGGCATATGGCGCAGGAGCGATTAATATTCCATCCTCCATAATTGTAATATCAGCACTTCTCTCTGATCTACTACCACGAATTCCAATATTTGGGCGGTTTCCATAACCTTCTTCATCGATTAAGTTTAAACCCGGAACCTTTGCTAAAACACGATTTATATCGCCATAATTATATGTTTCCAGCTCTTCTTGGCTGATTACTTGCGCGGAACCAGTGGTTAGGGTCCTCTCGCCATCTTGTTCAACAATATTAACTCTTTGTAATTTTATCTCTTGGGCATTTTTGGCAGCTAGGGCATTGCTCACATTGAGGATTAGGACGGTACTAAGGAGGACTCGTTTCATATCTCTATTTATTTTCTTAATTTTGTAAAAAAGATTAATTTAAAGCAATATTTTGTTATTGCGAATCATTATCAATAAGGTGTATAGCTTTTATGTGCAAGGAGAAATTTAATTTTTTTTGTGAGCAGGTTTTGCTGTGCTATATGCGTTGCTATTAAAGATTGACTCGAAGCACTTCCTATAGGGCTTGACAAATAGCTTATTAGTAATGATAATTATTCTCAATATCAATAGAGAGATAAAATGTTTGCTACAAATAACCATAATTTTTTAGACAGAGTTGCTTCATATAGCTGGCTTGCATCGGTGCTTTTCCATGCTTTGCCAATAATGGCCTTGGCGCTTGTTGCATCTAAACATGTAGAGATTGCTAATTCTGGAATTGAGCAAGGGATTGAAGTAGAAATTGCTTCATTCGCTGAATTTAATGCTAATGCAGCTAGTGAAAAAATTGAAAAATCAAACGATATAGCGCTAGAAGGCAATGTTGCAGTTAAGCAGAAAGTTGCTCTAGAAAACACAGAATCACAAAAAGCAAGTAACTTGCTAGCTAGCAGGGCTGGCCAGGAGGATTATTCATACAGACTATTAAGCCGTATCGAGAAATATAAAAAATATCCAAAATCTGCTAAGCGTTTAGGGATACAGGGAAATGTTGTTGTAACTTTCGTGCTCGATAAAAACGGCAAGTTGAAAAAACAACAGCTAGTTAATGGTTCTGGATATAAAGTGTTAGATAATGCAGCGCAATCAATCATAGCAAAAGCTAGCCCTTTCCCGCCATTACCAGCGGAGTATGAGGGAGAGACTTCGTTTACACTACCCGTAACTTTCGAAATCCACTCCTAATTTTTTGGGTTATTTTGCGCGCTTTTTAGCGAATAACCTTTTCCATTTTGCTCGTGTAGGTAAACTACACTCTCGCTCGCTCACAAAAGACATCCACTAAAAATTATTACAAAATCCCTCAGATTTTCATTTAGTGGAGATGTTTTTAATTAAAAAAATTGATTTAATAGTGGCAACCTAATATGCCCTGTAAGGTAAGGGAATATTCCTGCCAAACTCAAAAAAACAAAAACTATGAATGCGTCAGATATATTTGTTAAAGCATTAGAAAATGAAGGTGTGGAAATTATTTACGGCGTACCAGGGGAAGAAAATCTTGATTTTCTCGAAGCTTTACGCAAATCAAGTATAAAATTAATACTTACTCGCCATGAGCAAGGCGCAGCTTTTATGGCAGCAACTTATGGCAGGCTAACTGGAAAAACAGGTGTGTGTCTTGCAACGTTAGGGCCCGGAGCTACCAATTTTGTAACAGCTGCAGCCTATGCGCAATTAGGCGGGTTTCCATTAATGATGATTACTGGGCAAAAGCCTATCAAACACAGTAAGCAAGGGCAATTTCAAATTATTGATGTTGTAAGCATGATGCGACCTATAACTAAATATGCTAAACAAATTGTTAATGTTAGCATGGTGGCAAGCATGGTGCGTGAGGCATTCCGCCAAGCTGAAGAGGAAAGACCCGGAGCTGTACATTTAGAACTTCCCGAAGATATTGCTGTTGAGCTGGCCGATAAAGATAGCTCCTTCATATTTAAAAAAAGCCAAGTGCGCAAGCCGCATGCTGATGATGTAACAATCAAGCAAGCCGCCGATATGATTAGACTTGCCAAATATCCATTATTATTAGTTGGAGCGGGAGCAAATCGTACAAAAGTTCGCAACGCTTTAAGTAGCTTTGTGAAAGAAACTGGTATTTATTTTTTTAACACCCAAATGGGCAAAGGTTGTGTTGATGAAAACCTTCCAGAATTTATCGGCACCGCGGCTCTTTCTGACAATGACTATATTCATTGCGCAATTGAGCGTTCAGATTTAATTATCAATGTTGGTCATGACGTAGTTGAAAAACCCCCATTCTTTATGGAACATGGCGGCAAAAATGTTATTCATATAAATTTCAGCTCAGCAATTGTTGATAATGTCTATTTCCCCCAATTAGAAGTAGTTGGCGATATTGCACCTTCTATTAGAAAACTAGCTAAAGAGCTCGGTGATCTAAAAAGAGACTATTCTTATTTTGCTAGAGTGAAAGATCAACTATATAGCCGTATTAATGAAAGCGCAAAATATGACAGCTTTCCAATGAAACCACAGCGTTTTGTGGCCGATGTTCGCAAAGCAATGCCTGCAGATGGTATTATTGCTTTAGATAACGGCATTTACAAAGTATGGTTTGCTCGCAATTATTTAGCGGCGCAGCCCAATACTGTTTTGCTTGATAACGCACTGGCGAGCATGGGTGCCGGTCTTCCTTCAGCAATGGAGGCAGCGAGGCTTTATCCAGATCGTAAAGTGATGGCAGTTTGTGGCGATGGCGGGTTCATGATGAACAGCCAAGAAATAGAAACCGCAGTTCGCTTAAAACTAAACCTAGTTGTGTTAATTTTAGACGATAATTCTTACGGCATGATTCGCTGGAAACAATATGGTATGGGCTATGAAGATTATGGCTTGGAGTTTGGCAATCCAGATTTTGTAATGTATGCCAATAGCTATGGTGCCAAAGGTCATAGGGTGGAAAGCACAGAAAGTTTTGTGCCATTAATTAACCAATGTTTTGAAGAAGGTGGCGTACATATAATTGATCTGCCAGTCGATTATTCTGAAAATACCAAAGTATTAATTGATGAGCTAAAAGAAAAAATATGCATATTATGAAAAAACCAAAAAACCTCTCACTAGATGTTACCTCACCTTTCGATGGCTCTCTGATTGAAACCATTCAAATGAGCAGCGCTGATGAAGCCAATAAAATGCTTGATAAAGCGGCGGCTCTTTTTAAAGATCGTGATAGTTGGTTGGAGCATTATCAAAGAGCAGCAATTTTAAAAAAGCTTGCCTCATTGGTAGAAAAGGAAGCGGAGAATTTTGCTATGTTAATAGCAAAGGAGGGTGGAAAACCACTAATGGACGCCATAATCGAGGTAGAGCGTGCCATTGATGGTATTTATTTAGCGATTAAAGAATTGCCTAATGCTATGTCTGGTGAAGAGATCCCTATGGGACACAATCCAGCCTCTATCAATAGAAAAGCTTTTACTACTAAAGAGCCAATTGGGGTAGTAGTTGCAGTTAGTGCTTTTAACCATCCACTCAATTTAATTATACATCAAGTTATCCCAGCAATTTCTGTTGGTTGCCCTGTTATAGTCAAGCCAGCATGTACCACGCCGTTAAATTGCATCAAACTTGTTAAGTTAATTCACCAAGCAGGTTTAGATAAGGATTGGTGTCAAGTTTGCGTGTGTGATAATGATGTTGCTGAAATTCTAGTTACTAGCCAAAAAATTAACTTTTTTACATTTATTGGTTCTTCAAAAGTTGGCTGGTGGCTGAAAAGCAAACTTGCTCCAGGTGTACGCTGTGCATTGGAGCATGGTGGAGTAGCCCCTGCTATTATTGATAAAACTGCAAATTTAGATAAAACCATCCCTTCTTTATTAAAGGGAGGTTTTTACCATGCTGGTCAAGTATGCGTTTCTGTGCAGCGTGTATTTATCGACGAATCCATCATAGATGATGTAGCGCAAAAGCTTGCCAATGGGGCTGCTAAGCTAAAAGTTGGTGATGCCACCAAGGCTGATACTCAAATTGGACCCCTGATCCTTCCTCGTGAGGTTGATAGAGTGGATGAATGGGTGCAAGAAGCCATAAACAGCGGTGCAAAATTAATATCTGGCGGTAAAAAACTTAGCGATACAATTTACGCCCCAACAATATTACTCAACCCTGCCGAAGATGCTAAAGTTTCCACTACTGAAATATTTGGTCCAGTAATATGCCTATATTCTTATAAGAATTATAAAGAAGCTGTAAAGCGTGCTAATAGCCTAGATGTAGCCTTCCAAGCTGCAATTTACACTAATGATTTGGAGATTTCTAACTATTGCATTAAACATCTAGACGCATCAGCCGTAATGGTTAATGACCACACAGCATTTCGTGTCGATTGGATGCCATTTGCAGGACGTAAACATTCAGGCTATGGCATTGGCGGTATAGGCCACACTATGCATGATATGGTTCAAATCAAAATGGCGGTTATTTCATAAACCTTCTATCTGTCATCATTCTGAACTTTTGCTATTAAGCGAGTGCTAATACCAAATATCTTTAATAATTATACATTTGCAGTAGATAAAATTAGATGAGAGTAGCCACGTAGAATTGAGAGTGTAATAGCCGAGGCTATTGCCGAATAATTGTGCGATGCTATGTCTCTAATTTTACCACTGCCCTTAGGGTTATCGGCCGTAAAGCTGTGCTTTTTCTCAAAAAATATTTGCCAATAAGCGTGGCTATTAACTGCATATTTTTTGAGAAAAATCCCTAGCTTTTATGCCTATAACAAATGCATTATTATTAAAGATACTTGGTATAACTATCTTAATCTACATTTGCATAATTTTTCTTCTAACCCTTCATAACCACGGTCGAGGTGATAGACGCGGGTAAGGGCGGCAACAAATTTGCAACACTCTTTTGCATTGTATCTAAAATTATGCTATAGTGTGGTAAATTAATTAATAGATGAGGGGATTATGAGTAGAAATAGTATAAATAACCATCGAAGGCGTTCTAGTAATATTGCTAAAAGAGAGCGAATGGATCAAAGGAGTTTAAGTGTATCGCTATCGTGTGGGTCAGGTTTTAATGCAGATGATAAAAAGTCTAGCCAGCCTCTAATACGGCGCCAGTCGAACAAGGAACCCATTAAGGAATTAACTCTTCATGGAGCGGTAAAGGCAGGCAATGTAGATGCGGTAAGAAAACTCATAATAGCAGGGGCAGCTGTTAACATTATGAACGAAAGCGGCAAGACGCCTCTTCAACGAGCATTCCTGAAGAAAAATCTTAATATGTTTTCACTATTGGTAGCGGCGGGAGCAGATACAACAAATCTGTACAGGCATAAAGGCGAAAAAGGCTGCGAGCAGTTTGATAAAGTTATCAAAGCGAATAATAATTTGAGGAGTGCCGTAAATGTTCATCCTTCATTCTTGGACAAGATACTTTGTTGTGGTGAGCCCTGGAATAAAAAAGAGGCGCTGCAAAAGAGTTTAAACAAAGCTATTAATGGTAGTGGCAAGCCTCATGAAGGAGATTTATTAAAAGGGATCATGGGCTTGTTCATAGATAGTATAAAAAATACTGATGCTTCTCAGGATATGCACTCTTCGGTTTCGGACGTGATTGCTAGGATGCATCCTGATATACGAACTATAATGAAGGTTGCAGCGCAGAAAGGAAATTATGATAGTCGTGATGACTCTGGCAACAGGAATTATGCTAATCGTAAATTAGAGAGTTTATTAGGGGAGGCAATCCCAAAAGTAAATTCAGAAGTCCGTTACGGGCCGACCATACCAGAAAGCAAAGAAAGTATTGGTAAAAAAGTTGGGGAAATATTGAAGGAAGTAGAGCGATGTGTTGATGGAAAACCAGCTCCTGAAAGCAAGAAGCATAAGTCTAGGTATCATGTAACCCGTATAGAAGAAAGAAGCAGGGATGGAGCGGATCCAATAATGGCAACAAGCATGACTATATAGGGTTTATAGAGTCAGTTTTGTACTGCTTCTATATTGCCAAACAATCTTATATGGGAGTGTTGCCCCTGACTCAACTTTTTTATTAAATTTTTTAAGAATAGAAAAGTTTTTTCAAGAAGAGCCTTGGTATAATACCAAGGTTCTTCTATTTCTTTACTGATTTCCAGCGGTCAAGGGCGCGTAATCTCGCAGCGGCAATGCGCCCTTGAATTTTCTTAATTTTCTTTAAAATGTCATTTCCTTTATCAGGTGTCCAGCCACCTTTTAGGCTAAGTTTCTTGAGTTGTTTTTTGCTTAATCCATTGCTTTTTTGGCGGCTTGCCGAGTCACTCCCTGAATTCCGCAGGAATCCTAGGGGAGTCTAGGAGTAAAGAGTGAGATGGTTGTTTGTGGCTCTTGGATATCCTTAGTGTGTTAAAAATCAAATATTGCTATTATGTATATTTTGTATATAATATGCTAAACACTAATTAAATAAGGTTTATTATGGAATATGTCAGCTCTGGCGAGATGAGGAGGAAATTTGCAGAAATATTGGAGGAAGTGATTCTTCACCCTGTGGTAGTGCGTAAGCATAAAAGGGATGTCGCAGTTATTATGTCTGCAAAGAAATTTGCTGAGATGCAGTCTTTAGAAGATGCAATATTAGGTAAAATGGCCCAAAAGGCGCATCAGCAAGGTGATTATTTATCTGAAGAAGAATCTGCTAATTTAATTGATAAAATCCTCAATGCTGAAGATTAAATTTGAAAGGCAAGCAGAGAAGTTTTTGAGCAAACAGTTGAAAATAAATGCTAGGCTTGCAAAGCAAATCACTAAAGAAATCCTTATATTAAGCAATAATCCTCAAATAACTAGCAGCAAGGCTTTGGTTGGCTATGACTCTTACAGGAGATTAAGAGTAGGTGATGATCGTATAGTTTATCATTATGATGAGCGCAATTTACATATTGTTATAATTGGCAAGAGAGAGGATATTTATAAAAAATTCACTCGTTTAACTTAGGGTTTATTTTTTAAACAGGCTAGCATGTGAGCCGGTACGATATAGCGTGATACTATCATTGCTAGTTTTGTAGATTAGTAGCCAGTCAGGACGAATATGACATTCTTGAAAACCTGCCCAATTATTAGAAAGCATATGCGACCTATACTTTGTTTCTAGCGGTTTGCTGTTGATTAATTTGTTGATGACGTATTCCAGCTCAGCTATATCTTTGCCCTGCTTAATTATTTTCTTGATATCACGCTTATAGTGACTGGTAAAAGTGACATGCTTAATCATTCTTTAGAGCTGCCATTTCTTTCATAAAATTATCAACGCTAAGGGTTGTTGCTCGACCTTCTTCGGCTTCTTTAAATGCTGCTATAGTTTCTGCATTAGGTTCATTGCGATGATTTCTCCTTTCTTCATATTCACGTTTTAGGCGACGTAATGCAGCACGCATGACTTCGGCTTGGCTAGCGTAATTGCCTGATTTGACACAATTATTGATAAATTCTTTTAATTCTCCTGATGGTTCAAAATGCATATTTACCCCTGATTATGTTTATATTGATACAAGTATCATGCAATAATTGTATCAGTTTGCAATATGTTAGTTGG
>JAWUXM010000048.1:0-47416 GCA_034111325.1 Rickettsiales bacterium | reverse complement strand
AAAAAATCATCACAAAACCCCACAGATTTTCACTCAATGGGTTTATGAAACTATTCCCAAAATCTCCTATATAACGACCTACTAATTATTTCTCCTTGCTTTAGATGGAGAAGTTCTTAATCATAAGGGGAAAGGAAGGTTTTAATATTCATGATTACAAAAACACGATTCATTAATTTAGCATTGTTACTAGTTGGGTTGGTTATTATCTGGCAGGTGGTTAGTAATGCGCGCCAATATTTTTATAAAACGGTATCTGCAATAAAGCCTGAGATGGTCTATGCAGAAAAGGAAAATACGCGTATTTTTCCTGATAAAAAAAGCGAGACTACATATCTTAATAGTAAAAACATATATGACTTTATTAATGGTGATGAGCCAGATCTTACCAAACATAAAGCGCAAATTATAGATGAAAAAATTGCACTATCGCGTAAAAATAAGCGTGAATATGAAAGGATAGTTGTGCCAAGAAAGCCAGTTGCTCAGGCTGGTTCAACCATAAAATTTAAAGACACAAATATTAAAATTACTAAGTCCCATAAATATGTCCCAAAACGCAAAGCAAAAGGCAGAAAAAACATGGTGCAATTAGGGGCTTTTCGTTCAAAACAAGCAGCGCTTAATCACTGGGTAAAATTACAAAGCGCATATCCGTCCATTATGAAAAATGTGCAATATTATATTGCGCGTGAGAATGTACGTGATGTTGGTTTTTTGTATAAGTTAAAAGCAGGAAGCTTTAATAGTAAAAAAATAGCAAAACGTTTTTGTCGAGATTTACGCAATGAAAAACTAGATTGTTTTTATACTAGTGCAGCATTTTAGCTAATATTGATATTTATGAAACCGATTATTTTTGGACTTCGTTCTACAGAGCTAACCAAAGAAGAGGAAGCTTTCTTTAAGGAAAACAAGCCGATGGGCTTCATCTTGCTTCATCGTAATTGCGATTCGGCAGTGCAAATTCAAAACTTAATTCAGGCACTTAAGAATTTGCATGAAAATTATGATCCGATGATTCTAATCGATGAGGAGGGGGGGCGAGTTTCGAGATTACGTAGCCTATATAATCAAACTCCAGCAGTTGGCAGTTTTTTAGAGCATGCTCATGGTAATATTGCTCAAGCAAAAAAAGAAACCGCAAAAAACTATAAAATCATAGCCACACGTTTAAGGGATTTAGGGATCAATACTAATTGCGCGCCAGTTTGTGATTTATTTATTGAAGGGGCGGATAAGATTATTGGCAATCGGGCATTTGCAGATAATCCTAAGCAGGTAGCGATTTTAGCAAAGGTGGCAGCTGATACATTATTGAAGTATGGGGTCAAACCAATTATTAAGCATATCCCAGGGCATGGTAGGGCAGTAGTTGATTCGCACGAATCATTACCGATTATTCATGATTCTTTAGCAGATCTGCAAGAGAGTGATTTTGCAGTTTTCAAGGAGCTTGTAGGCTACCCTATAGCTATGACTGCACATATAGTATTTACGGCACTTGATAAAAATAATCCAGTTACATTCTCAAAAAAAGCTATTGATTACATAAAAAACACTATAGGTTTCAAAGGTCTCATAATGACAGATGATTTATCGATGAAAGCGTTGCGGGGTAATTTCACTACAAGAGCTGAGAAGGCATATAAATCTGGGTGCGATATATTGTTACATTGTAATGCTGATATGGATGAGATGGAAGCAATTATTAAAGCGAAACTAGAGAAGTAAAGATGCAGCATACGGAAAAGCCAGAAACACCTTTAGATAAATTTGCGCGTTTTATGGCGAAGCATAATCTTAAAATTACGATTGTGGCTGTGTTGATTCCGCTTTTTATGCAATTAGGTGGCCTTGTGAAATATATAGCTGATAAGGTTCCATCATATAACCAAGCTTATGATTTTGTTTATAATATTAACGTACCGTATTTAAATGAAACTTTTCCTGATGAAGATAGCGTTTTTGTTGAATCAGTAGTGAAAGCTTATCGTGTGCAATATGGTAATGAGGTTGAAGTTGTAAATAATCTAAAGCGTGCGGTGAGAAGCCTCATGGAATTTCAAAAAGTAAAGGATATTACTGTTGATGAGCGGATAAAAATTGTTGAGGCGTTTGTACGTCTGAAAATTAAAAACCCGCAGGTGGCGGAAGAAGTTTTTATGAGCCATCTAGAAAAAGCACGCGAGAAAGAAGAAATAGCAAAGCTATATCTGAACATCGCAGCATTGCGCTACGTTACTAACCCGACAGAAGCTTTGGAGCTTTTACATAAAGCTACAGAAGTTGACCCTAAGAATGTCATGCTATGGAATGATTTGGGGCATATTTATCGTAATAGCGGGCAGATTGAGGAGGCAATAAATGCGTATAATCGTGTATTGTCACTTGGAACGCAAAATTCAAACCGTGAAGCAATTGTTGCTGCTACTGGTAATTTGGGAATTGCTTATCAACAAGTTGGTCATATTGATATTGCTGAGAAATATTATCGTGATGCGTTGCAAATGAACAAAGATCTTGGTCGGAAGGAAGGTATTGCAGCGCAATTATTTAATCTTGGGCTGATTTATGAGCGGCAAAATAACAATGAGAAAGCATGTGATAATTATTACGATGCGCGCCGGCTTTATCGAAAATTAAAAGTTAATTTTATTGTTGAAAAACTTGATGATAAAATCACTAATCTTGAATGCGACTAATGAGTGCGAACCATCCTAAAATTCATAAAAAAATCGGCGTTTTAATAATCAACCTAGGCACACCAGATGGTTATGATTATTTTTCCGTCAGGAAATATCTGAAAGAATTTCTTAGTGATAAAAGAGTTATCGAAGTCCCTGCGCTAATCTGGCAAATCATCCTTAATTTTCTTATATTACCCTTGCGCCCAATTGCTACTGGAAAGAAGTACAAATCAATATGGTTGAAGGATGTTAATCTATCGCCATTGAAATATTATACTCAATTACAAGCGAAGAAATTAGCGAAGCTTGCTAGTAAAAAACATGATAACTTTATCGTAGATTATGCTATGCGTTATGGGAATCCTTCTATTGAAAGTCAAATCGCAACTTTGTTAGAGCAAGGCTGTGATAGGATAGTTTTTCTGCCTTTATATCCACAATATTGCGCCGCCACTACGGCTACGGTTTGTGATGAGATTTATCGAGTGTTAGGGAAGGTAAGGTGGCAGCCAAATGTCCGTATAGCCGGTCAATATTGTGATCATCCATTATATATAAAATCATTGGTTAATAGTGTTAAAGGTCACATTAAAAAGTTAGGTTTTAAGCCTGATGCAATCCTTTCTTCATATCACGGTATTCCACAGAAATATTTTGATAATGGCGATCCTTATTCATGTTTTTGTCAGAAAACTAACCGTTTATTTAATGAAGAATTATCTAAGCAAAAAATTAAATTAGAAAACCATATAAGCTTTCAATCAAGGTTTGGCCCAAAAGAATGGCTGAGGCCTTATACTGCTGATGTGTTGCAAGAATTAGTAAATAAAGGCGTTAAGAATCTTATTGTGATAACTCCCGGTTTTGCTGCTGATTGTATCGAAACATTAGAGGAAGTTGATATGGAATATAGGGAGCTATTTTTTAAATTAGGTGGCGAGAATTTCTCACTCGTGCCATGCTTAAATGATAGTGATGATTCTATAAAACTTATCAATCATTTGCTCGAAAAAGAGCTTTGGCAATAAAGGGGTAAAATGCTTTCTTACATTCTCAAAAGGTTATTGCTAATTATTCCAACCTTATTTGGTATAATGGCTTTAAATTTTGTCATCATTCAGGCTGTTCCAGGTGGGCCAATTGAACAGGTGGTCGCGAAAATGAAAGGGCGTGATGGCTCATTTATGAGTAGTCTAAGTGGTAATTTGCAGGAGAATCTTAACACGCAAAAAAGTGATACGCAAATTGGTGGTAAAGGGTTGGATCCTGAAATTATTGCCGAAATCAAAAAGCAATATGGTTTTGATAAGCCTTTACACACACGCTTTTTCCTAATGTTAAAAAGCTACGTATTGTTTGATTTTGGCGAAAGTTTTTTCAAAGGACGCAAAGTTACGGAGTTGATGTTTGAGAAGCTGCCAGTATCAATTTCTTTAGGTTTGTGGACAAGTCTTATAACGTACTTAATTGCTATTCCATTAGGGATTAGAAAGGCGGTACGCGATGGTAGCAAGTTCGATTTCTGGACGAGTATGGTAATTTTTACGGGCTATTCTATCCCAAGTTTCCTTTTCGCCATTTTATTGATTATTCTTTTTGCGCAAGGTGGTTATATGCCGTTTTTTCCCTTATCAGGTTTAGTGTCTGATAATTTCTCGGAGCTTGGTTTTTTTGCTAAAATAGCTGATTATTTTTACCATTTATTTTTACCGCTTTTAGCGATGGTAGTTAGTGGCTTTGCAAGCCTCACCATGCTTACTAAAAATTGTTTTATGGAAGAGCTAGGTAAGCAATATGTGATTACTGCGCGCGCAAAAGGCTTATCTGAAAATAAAATCCTCTATGGTCATATTTTTCGTAATGCTATGTTGCTGGTGATTGCAGCATTTCCTGCAATGTTAATTAGTATATTATTTACTGGTGCATTGCTAATCGAGATTATTTTTTCGTTAGATGGTTTAGGACTTTTGGGTTTTGAAGCGGCGATTAATCGAGACTATCCAGTTATTTTTGCAACCTTATATTTATATAGTTTTATAGGTCTTGTTTTTAACTTAATCGGTGATATTTTTTATCACGTTGTTGACCCACGAATCAATTTTGAAGGCAGGTAAAAACATACCTCCCTCGCCCTTTCTAAAAGGGAGGGCAGGGGTGAGGGTTGGTTATTTTATTCCCTTCAAAGGCGGAAGGATGCAAAAGAATTAAATTTAAGAGGTAAAAATGGATATTAAAGCAATTATGGAGCAAGCCGGTCGTATGAAAACGGATATGGAAAAAGTGCAAAAAGAATTTGAAACAAAGGAATTCGAAGGTTCTTCTGGCGGCGGCATGGTAAAGGTAAAAATTAACGGTAAGGGTAAAATCCTAAATATCTTTATTGATCCCTCGCTGATAACAAAAGTTGGCGATGCAGATGAAATTCAGATTATATCAGATCTTGTAATGGCTGCCCATAATCAAGCTAAGCAAAATCATGATGAAGAAAGTAGTAGTAGCTTTTCTGGCTTGGCAGGAGCTGCTGACTTGCCAGCATGGTTAAAATAAATGCGCTCAGAGATAGATAAATTAATTGATTTGCTAACTCGCTTGCCTGGTGTCGGGCAGCGCTCTGCAGTGCGTATTGCCCTGCATCTTCTTAAAAATAAAGATAGCTTGATGAAGCTTTTTGCAAATTCCCTTTTAACAACAGCGCAGCAAGTGCGTAATTGCGATGTTTGTGGTAATTTTAGCCATGAGGATTTATGCAATATTTGCCAAGATAATAAACGTGATGATTCAATCTTATGCGTGGTTGAAGATGTTGAGGATCTCTGGGCGATTGAAAAAAGTAATGTGTTTCGTGGTAAATATCACATTCTTGGCGGAACATTATCAGCAATGGATAATAAAGGCCCGGATGATTTGAATATTGCAAAATTACTTGAGCGTGTAAAAGCGGGGGAGATAAAAGAAGTGATCATTGCAACAAATGCAACGGTTGATGGGCAAACCACGGCTTTTTATTTAACGCAAGCACTAGAAGAGTTTAAATTGATAATTTCAAAATTAGCGCATGGCTTGCCGTTAGGTAGTGAGCTTGGTTATATTGATGATGGGACTATGAATGCGGCTTTTACCTCCCGCCACCCTTTTTGAGAAATCTAATTCTTTTGGGCTCTTTTTAGCAAATAACCTGCTCTTAGTCGATCGCGTATAAGTATATGCTTCCTTCTTCGAGCAGAACAGTGTGACAAAAATACATCGAAAAATCTTTAATTTTCCTCCTTAGGGTGAGAGAGGACATTATAGACATACCTCGAATCTCTTGGATTTTTACTATAGCCCCTCTCCCTTTTAGAGGTAGAGGGTAGGGGTGAGGGTTGGTTAATAAAGAAGTATAAGCTATAGATGAGAGAAAAAGGAGAGATAATTAATATTATGAGGAAAAAATGAAAAAATTAGATTTTACAGAAGAGAATTTTGCCCAAGATGGCAAGCCGAAGAAGTTAGTAATATTCTTACATGGCTATGGTTCCAATGGTGATGATTTGATAACGTTAGCGCATCATTTTAAACAGGCAGTTCCAGATAGCTGTTTTATCTCGCCTAATGCACCATTCCCATGTGCTGGGGCACCGTTTGGCTTTCAATGGTTTGACCTCTCAGTTTTTCAAGATGAGTTTTTGCTTAAAGGTTTAAATTCCGCTGTGCCGATTTTAGAAAATTTTATCAAAGAGCAATTAGCGAGATTTTCACTGCAAATGAAAGACCTAATATTAATTGGTTTTTCGCAAGGCACGATGATGGCGCTGCATAGTGCGATTCGTCTCGATGAGAAAATTGCTGGTGTGGTTGGTTTTTCAGGAGGTTGTGTAACTTCTGATTTAACGCATGAGCTCAAATCAAAACCTAAGATATTACTCATTCACGGCACTGATGATGAAGTTGTTCCTTCTCAACGTAGTATAAACTCAGTTGCAGAATTAGAGAAATATGGAGTAGATGCGCAAGTGGAATTACTTGATAATTTAGGCCATTCGATTGATTTGCGTAGTTTAAACTTTGCCACAAAATTTCTGCAAAGAATTTGCAAAAAGTAATTGCTCGATTAAGATGCGGTTTTTTAGAATTATATAATATTTATGCCGCGTAAATTTTTTGGTACAGACGGAATCAGAGGGGTTTCTAACAAAGGTTCAGTGACTGCTGATGTTATGATGAAGGCTGGGCAAGCCGCGGGGATAAAATTCACAAGGGGGAGCCACCAGCATCGCGTAATTATCGGTAAGGATACACGTCTTTCTGGCTATATGATCGAAAATGCGCTGACCGCTGGTTTCCTTTCCGTGGGGATGGACGTTATCTTGGCTGGGCCAGTACCAACACCCGCAGTCGCAATGTTAACTCGTTCAATGCGTGCGGATCTAGGGGTTATGATTTCTGCATCGCATAATCTTTTTCAAGATAATGGCATTAAGCTTTTTGGCCCTGATGGCTATAAACTTTCTGACCAAATCGAAAAGGAAATCGAAGAATTAATGCAAGGCGATATGACGCCTTTTTTAGTTGAGCCACACCATATCGGTAAAGCAAAAAGAATTGATGATGTCTCTGGTCGTTATATCGAATTTATAAAAAATACCTTTCCAAAAGGCATGACCTTAGATGGGATGAAGATTGTAATAGATTGTGCTAATGGCGCAGCCTATAAAATCGGTCCAACTGTGCTTTGGGAGCTAGGTGCAGAGGTAATCGCGCTGGGTAATAATCCTAATGGTTTTAATATAAATGCTGAATGCGGATCAACTAATCCTGAAGCATTATGCAAAGCTGTGTTGGAAAATAAAGCAGATATTGGGATTGCGCTTGATGGGGATGCAGATCGCTTAATCGTGGTGGATAAAGAAGGAAAAGTTATAGATGGTGACCAACTAATCGCGATGATAGCGCAATTCTGGTCAGAC
This sequence comes from Rickettsiales bacterium, assembly GCA_034111325.1. Lineage (GTDB taxonomy): Bacteria > Pseudomonadota > Alphaproteobacteria > Rickettsiales > JABIRX01 > JAWUXM01. Next base: position 39,780 of record JAWUXM010000048.1, on the reverse strand, counting down.
AAAAAAATGCTTAAAGGTAATGGCGTTGTTACAACAAAAATGTCTAACCTTGGTTTGGAGAAATATCTCAAAACTATGAATCTTGATTTAAAACGTACCGATATTGGTGATCGTTACGTATTAGAATATATGAAAAAACATGGTTTTAATGTTGGTGGTGAGCAATCAGGCCACATTATTTTAAGTGATTATTCTACAACAGGTGATGGAATGGTTGCAGCGTTACAGATACTTGCGGTGATGGTAGAAAAAGGAGGGAAGTCTGAATTATTCAGAGCGTTTGAACCATTACCGCAAGTACTTGTTAATATTCGTTATGATGGTGAAGTATCACTAGAAAGCCGTCATATGGTACAATTAATTAAGGATGCGGAAAAGCAACTTGGTAAAAATGGCCGAATTTTAGTAAGGAAGTCAGGAACGGAGCCTTTGATCCGAATTATGGTTGAGGGTAAAAGTAAAAAAGAAATTGAGAAATTAGCAAATAATATTGCTGAAGAAATAAGGAGTAAATCAGAATCTAAATATGGGTTTATAACAAATGTATGGAAAAATATTAGTAATAGCAGGTTCGGATTCGGGCGGTGGAGCAGGAATTCAGGCTGATATAAAAACAATCATGGCTTTAAAAGGCTATGCAACAACGGCGATTACGTCACTTACTGCACAAAATACTGTTTCTGTAATAGCCAAGCATGATGTGCCAAGCAAATTCATCAAACAGCAAATAGAAGCTGTCTTGTCTGATATCGGTGCGGATACCATTAAAATAGGTATGTTGAGTAGCAAAGAAATTGTTGAGGCCGTTGCCGAAATTCTTGCCGAGAAAGCAGGAAAAATCCCAATTGTTTTAGATACAGTAATGCTTTCTAAGAGCAATGAAGAGTTGCTTTCGCAGGATGCAGTTGGAGTGTTAAAAACAAAACTCATTCCCTTGGCGGAGTTAGTCACACCTAACATTCCAGAAGCTAGTGTTCTTTGTGGTTTTGATATTCGTAGTTTAGACGATATGATTATTGCAGGGCGTAAAATTGTTGAGATGGGTACGCCAGCAGTGTTAGTCAAAGGTGGTCATCTTGAAGGTGATATAATACGTGATGCGCTAATTACACGCAAAAATATTCGTATTTTTGAAGGTGGGCGGATCGAAACAGTAAACACACATGGTACTGGCTGTACATTGGCTTCGGCTATCGCAACAAGTATGGCACAAAAACTCTCGCTCGAAGATAGTATAGTTCGCGCTCGTGAATATGTTTATGAGGCGATCCAGAATGCACAGTCGATTGGCAAGGGGTATGGACCTCTTAACCACTCTGTCTAAAATCTCATCTTTTGCATGATTTTTGACAGATAACTTCTGCTCATTTCGACTCGTGTATGAAGAATACACTTCGCTTAATCGCACAAGACATATGCCAAAAATCAAAGCAAAATCTCTGAGCTTTTTATCATAGGGTGAGCTAGGTGTACGAAAAAGATCACAAAAATCCTCAGATTTCACCATAGGGCAGCAGAGGTTTCTTGTGAGAGGGGTGTTGTAATGGCTAATGTTATAAAAAATGTTGCATAAAGCGTACAGCTCCTGTAAAAGCACCCCTCTAATTGATTTACATAGAAACATGCAAAAAGATATACACCCAGATTATCACACAGTGAAAGTTATTTTAACTGATGGTTCGAGTTTTGAAACAGGTTCAACTTACAAAGGTGACAAGATCACTCTAGACATTGATCCACTAACTCACCCAGCATGGACTGGTGGTACAAATTTCTTAAATGAAAATGTAAATAAAGTTGCTAAATTTAAAGAAAGATTTGGTAATTTTGGCTTTAAAGCTAATCAAAAAGCGGCTCCTGAAGCGCCTGCTGCGGCTGTTGAGCCAGCAAAAGTCGAAGCTGCAACTACAGACACACCAAGCGACAAAGCTGCTGAATAAGTAACCTTCCTCGCTTCACGATCAAAATTAAAGCACTATTCCTCCTAACTCAGCGGATCCTGAAATAAATTGATAAAATCACTATTAGCGTGATTTATTACCTTTCGGGTGTCGCTTCGCTCCATCCAAAACGCTCCCTGCATTTCGTCAGGGGCGCCTTTATCGGCGCGAAACCTTGTTTCAATATGCAAATCTTGAGTAATGTTCTAAATTATTTGTCACTGAATTGCTTGGTTGGCAGGGATATGATGGTTGGTTAATCTGAGGATTTTTGTAAAAAGGGGTGCAAAAAGACCAGATTAATGGATAGCCGCCCAATTGCTGCCGACCCCTATATCAACCAAAAGCGGAACCTGAAGCTTTATAACATTCTCCATATTTTCTTTGATAATGGTTTTAAGATTCTCAGCCTCTTCTTTTTTTACTTCAAAAATCAATTCGTCATGCACTTGTAAAATCATTTTTGCGCTGAGATTTTGCGTAGCTATAACTTCCTCAATTTTAATCATCGCTTTTTTGATAATATCGGCGGCAGAGCCTTGTAATGGTGCGTTGATTGCGGCACGTTCTGTAAAGGCGCGCATTGCGGGGTTTTTATTGTTAACATTAGGGAAGAAGCATTTTCTGCCCATGATTGTTTCAACATAGCCATTCTCGCGACATTCCACAATCATTTGATCCATGTAATGCTTGATGCCAGAATATTTCTCTAAATATGCTTCAATATAGGCTTTGGCATCAGAGCGCGCAATTTTTAAGCGGCGTGCCAAACCAAAAGCACTAATGCCATAGATAATACCAAAATTAATCGCTTTGGCGCGGCGGCGTAAAACGCTATCAACTTGCTCAAGCGGTACATTGAATATTTTGCTGGCAGTGGCTGCGTGAATATCCAAGCCTTGGGCAAAATCATCCTGCAAAGATTTAATATCGGCGATATGTGCGAGTAGGCGTAATTCTATTTGTGAATAATCAGCTGAGATTAAAACCTTGCCCTCATCGCAAATAAAAGCCTGGCGGATTTTATCGCCCTCAGAGCTGCGGGTTGGAATGTTTTGTAGATTTGGATTAGTCGAGCTAATGCGCCCAGTTGAAGTTAGTGCATTAGAAAAGTGTGAATGCACACGACCAGTTTTGCTATTAATCTGTTTTGGCAAGCTATCTGTATAAGTGCTTTTTAATTTAGAGTAGTGACGCCATTCCAAAATTTTCTCTGCAATATCATGACCGTTGGCGGCAAGCTCTTCTAATATTTCAACGGAAGTTGAGAAGGCACCGCTTTTTTTGGATTTCTTGCCTGCTTGCAAACTCATCTTTTCAAAGAGAATCTCGCCTAATTGTTTTGGTGAGCCAATGTTAAATTCGCTATCTGCTAAGTGATAAATTTCTTTTTCTAATATTTTAATTTTGCTGCCAAATTCTTCTGATAAAATACATAAAGCTTTATCAGAAATTTTTACGCCACGTTTCTCCATATGAAATAAAATCTCGGCGAATTTTTTCTCAATGGTTTCATAAAGAGTTACGCTTTTTTCACTTACTAGCCTTTGTTTGAAAACATTATGTAATTCATAAATGAATTGTGCGTTGTGGCTATTATCCTCTTCATCAATTGCATGTTCGAGATTTGCTAGGGTAATTTGTGGTAGGTTATGGCTATGTTTGCCATTATCCAAAATATATGACATAACCATTACATCGTCATAGGAGTGCAATTTATCGCTGAGCTGCACCTCATCTAATATATGCAGAAAATCTTTTACATCATAAGCGATTTTCAAAATTGAGGGGTCGCTAAGGATGGGTTCAAATGTTTTAAGAACATCTGCTAAGGATAGTTTATTTGCCTTATTATCAGAGAAAATATCATTATTTTCTTCCACTGCAAAATTTATGGCAAAGCGATGTGTGCCGTCAGAGAAGGAGAAGTTCGTAATTATATTGCCAGTTTTAGCGCCGCTTTTTTCGATGTAACAGGCAATCTTCTCAGCGTTCTGTAATTTCTCGATGATTGTTGATAATGTTTTGAGATCAGTGACTTCTTGTTGTTCTGGCAAATCATTTTTCGATATAGCTTTGGGTGCTATTTCTACTTCCGTTTCAGGAGTCTTTTTAACCTCACCCTTGTTAAAAAACTTCTCCGCGCGACTCATTAGTGCAGCAAAATTTTGCTCTTTAAGAAAAGCACCAAGTTTTGCCATATCAGGTTTGGCAAGGTAGAAATCATCAATTGAAAATCCTAAATCAACATTCTCCTCTAACTTTACCAAATCACGGGAGAGCAAAGCTAGCTCTTTATTGTCAATGATTGCTTCACGCCGTTTATTTTGTGTAATTTCCTCTGCATGTAGCAAAACTTCATCAAGGTTACCAAAACGATTTAAAAGTTCAGCAGCGGTTTTGGGGCCGATAGAAGGGATGCCGGGGATGTTATCGGATGCATCACCCATCATAGCTAACATATCGACCATCTTTTCTGGAACTACGCCAAATTTTTCTTCGACCTCTTTACTGCCGATAGTTTTGTTGCGCATCGCATCATACATCGTCACATCATCATTAATCAGCTGCATAAGGTCTTTGTCAGAAGAAATAATGCTAACCTCCATACCACGCTCTTTTGCCTGTTTGACGTAGGTTGCAATGATGTCATCCGCCTCAAAGCCTTCTTTGTCTAAAGTTGGCATATTCATAGCTTCGGTAAAAGCACGGACTAAAGGAAATTGCGGCACAAGGTCTTCAGGTGCGGGCGGACGATTCGCTTTATATTTATCATATAAATCATTACGGAAAGTTTTAGCGCCGTAATCTAAAATTACTGCGAGATAGTCACATTGCATCTGTGTGCGGATTTTAAATAGCATGTTTGCATAGCCAGACAGAGCGCCGACAATTAGCCCATCTGGGCGGGTTAATGGCGGCATGGAATGGTAAGCACGGAAGACAAAACTATAACCGTCGATTAATATTAATTTTTCTTTTTTTTGCATGATGTGTATATTATTTATATTTACCTGCCCACAATTTAAAGAAAAAATAAAGTGCAGATTTAATATGGATAAAGGTTAAGTGCCAATTTTTATGCGAAGCTCGCTCCCATAAATGAATGATTTTTGCTTTCGGATAATAAATTACTTTGCCGATTTTGGCAGTGCGCAATGTTATATCAATATCTTCAAAATACATGAAAAAGCCTTCATCAAAGCCATTGATTTTTTCTAAAGCTTTGCGGCGAAACAACATAAAACAACCGCTTGCAACCTCTAGCTCTTGAATCTTAGTAGAGTCAAATTTTACAACTGGTTGTTTGATAAATGGTAAAAAACGTCGTATGAATAAAGTTTTAATATTAGGGATTGTGCGGTGATGATCTTGCAAGGAGCCATCCTTATTTAGAACTTTTGGAATGAGGAGGGCGATATCTTGATGCTTATCCAAATAGCTAATCATTTTCTCTAATTCACCCTCTGGGACAATCACGTCAGGATTTAAAACAAGATAATATTCAGAGGCGGGCGAATTTTTAATGCCAAAATTGTGACCTGCACCAAAACCCTTATTGGCACCAGAGCTTAGTAAATTGGCTTTGATTGTGCCCTTGAGTTGAGTGAGGAGGTTGTTAGTGGATGCATTATCAACAATGTTTAATTCAGACTCGACCTTGGCTTGCAGGAACGATTCAGAAGTTGCAATAATCTGCTTCGGGTCGTTGTTATAGGTGACGATAGTGGCGACAAGCTTTTTCATGGTAAGTTATTTTTTTGTCCTTTTTGCCAGATAACCTGCTTTCATTCGAGTTATGTATGCAGTATACGCTCACTCACTTAAGCAGTTTATGACAAAAATCACCACAAAGTCCCTTAACTTACAACAATATAAAAGATTTAAAGTATAGCCTTGATAAATCTAAATATTTTAATTTAATGGATGTCGGAGAAGGGAAGAGGGCGATCAGTGCTATCAACCACAAGTTTACCGTCTTCAAATTGAGCGGCGATATATGTACTGCGTGCACCAATATACTTAACTGGTTTTACAGGCTTGCCTTCGAAGGTTTTTTGTTTCGCAGAACCTTTTCTGGCATTTGGATTATTTTTGGAAGTTCCCATTTTATTCTAAAGTAAAGTTATAACTAGCCGCTTTTTTAGTGCGCATAGCATTAATTTGCAAGTTATTTCAAGGGAATGCCGCGAGTTAATCTTTTTGCATGCTTTTCAATATTTATGAGTTGAGCCAATACTAAATATTGGCGGAGCTAACGAATTAGACATCCTGCGCAACAACCCTTCAAATTGTTTGGAGAATTAATTCTTATCCTCCCATCATGCTCTTGATCTTCTCAGGATCCATCCCGCGCATGCGTTTCATCATTTTTTGCATATCCTTATGTTTTTTCACGAGTTGATTAACTTGCTGGATGTTGCCGCCAGATCCTTTTGCTATGCGGTTTTTGCGCGAGGTGTTGAGGCGCTCAGGATAGCCACGCTCATATTTTGTCATGGAAAGGATGATTGCTTCTTGTTTAGCAATTACGCTTTCGTCAATATTTGCATTCTTCATCGCCTCTTTGATCTTTCCAGCGCCAGGCACAAGGGATAAAACTGAAGAAAAACCACCCATTTTTTTCATGTTTTTGAGTTGAGCAAGAAGGTCATTAAAGTCAAATTTGCCTTTGCGGAGATTTTCTTCCATCTTCGCCATTTCATCTTCACCGACAACTTCCTGTGCTTTTTCAACGAGCGAGGTGATGTCACCCATATCGAGGATGCGTGAAGCTAAGCGATCAGCCTGGAGGGTTTCAAAATCTGCTACTCCCTCACCAGTTCCTATAAATTTAATTGGTGCGCCAGTGACATATTTCATCGAAAGTGCAGCACCACCGCGTGCATCACCATCAATTCTGGTTAAGACAATTCCTGTAATGCCAGTTTCCTCATTGAAATTCTTTGCAGTAGTAACGGCATCTTGCCCAGTCATCGCATCAACGACGAGTAAGGTTTCAATTGGTTTGGAAATTTTCTTAACAGCTGATAATTCTTTCAATAGCTCTTTATCAATTGATAAGCGGCCAGCAGAATCAAGTAATAATATATCATAACCGCCGCGTTTTGCTTCCTTCAAAGCGCGTTTGGTAATTTTCTCGGGTTTTTCTTTTTTTACGATTTCTAGGGAATCAACTCCGGCTCTCTCAGCCATGATAGCTAATTGTTCTTGTGCAGCAGGGCGATAAACGTCAAGCGAGGCAACTAGGACTTTTTTGTTTTGTTTTGCACGCAATAAACGGGCTAATTTTGCAGTGGAGGTGGTCTTTCCTGAGCCTTGCAAACCAACCATTAAAATCACCGCTGGCGGTGTGGTTGTAAGGTTTAATTCTTGATTATCACTTTTTAGGATGTTTTCGATCTCATCCTGAATGATTTTTATAACCATTTGGACTGGGGAAACACCTTTGACGACATCTTCACCAAGGGCTTTTTCTTTAACTTTTTCGTTAAATTCTGTGACAACTGGTAAAGCAACGTCAGCTTCTAATAAGGCAATTCTAACTTGTGCAATAGCTTCTTCGATGTCGCTAGAGCCAATTACTTTTTTGCCTCTTAGCCCATCAAAAGCTTTGCTAATATTTTTTGTTAAACCGTCAAACATAGTGATTATAGAAAATAGTTGCTTAAAAGGTATGCAAAAAAATTACTTTGCAAAGACTCTTTGAAAAATCGCATCAACATTTTTAGTATGATAATTCATATCAAACAATGCAGAGATTTCATCTTTGCTTAAATATTTGCTAATGTCCGCATCATCATTTAGCAAAGTCTGGAAATCCCTCCCTTCCTGCCAAACTTGCATAGCATTTCGTTGCACAAAACTATAAGCATCTTCACGGGAAACGCCTTTTTGTGTAAGCTCTAATAAAATGCGCTGTGAGAAAACTAAACCTTTTAATTGGTTAAGATTCTTTTCCATATTTTCAGGATATACTAGTAAATTATCTAGCATGTCATTCATGCGTGTAAGGGCAAAGTCAAGTGTGACAGTAGCATCAGGTGCAATCATCCTTTCGACTGATGAATGTGAAATATCACGTTCATGCCATAGGGCAACATTCTCAAGGGCAGGTGTAACATAAGCGCGGACAATCCTTGCTAAACCAGTGAGGTTCTCACTTAAAACTGGGTTGCGTTTATGTGGCATGGCTGAGCTGCCTTTTTGTCCTTTTGAGAAGAATTCTTCCACTTCTAAAACCTCAGTTCTTTGTAAATGGCGAATTTCAGTAGCAATGCGTTCAATTGAAGAGGCGATAACGCCTAATGTTGCGAAGTAAAAAGCATGACGATCCCGTGGGATAACTTGAGTTGAAATCGGCTCAGAAGCAAGACCCAGCTTGGCTGCAACATGGTCTTGCACTTTTGGATCAATATTAGCAAAAGTACCGACTGCACCAGAGATTGCGCAAGTTGCAACATCAACTCTCGCTTGCTCTAGGCGATCACGATTACGTTTCATTTCTGCATAGAAGCTAGCTAGTTTTAAGCCAAAAGTCACAGGCTCAGCGTGGATCCCGTGGCTACGTCCCATGCAAGGCACATCCTTAAATTCATATGCGCGCTTTTTAAGTATATCTAAAGTTTGGTCAATATCAGCGAGGAGTAATTTGCTGGCTCGGTTTAATTGTACAGAAAGGCAAGTATCAAGGACGTCAGAGGATGTCATGCCTTGATGGACAAAACGTGCAGAATCACCAATTGATTCGGCAAGGTTTGTTAAGAAGGCAATTACGTCATGTTTTGTGACTTTTTCGATTTCGTCAATTTTGGCAACATCAAATTTGCCTTTTGCCCAAATCTCTTTTGCGGCCTCAGTAGGGATGATTCCTAATTCTGCTAAAGCGTCACATGCGTGCGCTTCGATTTCAAACCAAATTTGGAATTTATTTTCTGGCTCCCAGATGGAAACCATTTCTTTTCTTGAATAACGTGGAATCATTGTATAATGTTGTGCTAAGTTCTTAGGAAGAGCTAGTTTATAACGTATAAACGAAAGTTACAACACCCTAATAATAGCAAAATGACTATGGAAAAAAATAAAAAGATTATTGATCTATTAAACGGTATTAGCATTGACGATGATTTTGACTTTATTGAAGAAGATGCAACATATAAAAATATAGATTTATTATTAGGTGGCGATGCTGATATTAATTTTCTCGATAATAATCATCGTACAGCGCTTGATTATGCAGTAGAGCATGAAGATATCAAAACAGCTGAATATTTACTTATCAATGGTGCTATCCCTTGTTTGGCCTTTTATGAATGCACTACTGAGGAGCAATTATTAAAAAATATCATGTTCCTGCAAGTTGTAGAGTATAACTTCAACAGTCTTGATAAATTAGGTTTTGCGGCGATACACTATGCGGTTGCAAAAGGCTATACACAAGCCTTGCAGTTCTTAATTGAAGAATCTAAGGCAAATGTAAATCTCAAAGATATTAACGGCAATTCTCCTTTGTCTTTGGCTTTGGATGAGAAGCACCTCCTAATTCGCGGCTCCTGTTGAAATCTAATTCTTTTGCATGATTTTTAACACATAACCTTCACTCATTTCGGCTCGTGTATTTAGTATACACGTCGCTCACTCGTGTAGGACATGTGTCAAAAATCAAAGCAAAATCTCTTAGATTTCCTTTTAGGTTTTTTTTGCACCCTTTTTGCCAATAACTTTTATTCGTTTCGGTCACGTACTTAAGGTGTACGTTTACTCATTCATGCAGAGCACTTTTGCAAAAATAAACCGAAAAATTTTTAATTTCTGCTCAGTATTTTTATACTGCACATGGTCACAAAATTCCTCAGATTACTACTGCTACTACTACAAAATCTCTTAGACTTCCTTACGAATTTTCTTTAGTAAATAATTCCTAGATTTTTGGTTGGAATGTCTATCCCGCTCCTTCATAAGTGCGGTGCTAGTCAAGCCATTTGTTATTTGGTTAAAACAAGGTTTCACACCGCAAAAGTCGTCATCCTGAATTTATTTCAGGATCTGCATAGTTACCACGGATATGGTGGCTTAGCTTTTTTGGATCGTTCATGATATAAACTGCTTACTCTTCACTTTATTGCTAGTTCAGCATGTCCTGAAATAAATTCAGGGTGATCCCTTGGTGGGCTCTATTTTTTAGAGCAAATGATTTCTTAAAGCTTTGAATGGGAGCCGTCGCAGAGGATAGGGTGTTTGGAGTGCTTGCATCCACAGAAATAAACTATGCCAGTTTTATCAGCGACATATTTAACTGATTTAAGACCAGCCTCGTTACCTTGATGGTTTCCATCGCAAAATGGCTGTGCTTTGCTTAAGCCGCAAGCGCACCAGAAGTAGCTTTTGCCTTCCTCCACATCAACTTTATAGGGAGCCTTTTGGCAGATATTAGGTAAGTCGGTCATGTTCTCTTTTTTTGAATTTAGTACATTTCTACACAAGTAGAAATTTATATAATAAAAGAGCCATGATTAACTGCCATGGCTCTTAATATTTTAACTTAGATGGTGTATGGCTAGATTAAAAATTTTTGTGATGATTTTCAGTAAATGTCTTTTGTGAATGAGCTAACATGTACATTTTGGTACATGAGCGAAATGAACAAAAGTTATTTGCTAAAAAGGGCACAAAAGAATTAATTTAGAAGCCACCCATGCCGCCCATACCAGGCATACCACCCATAGGAGGAGCACCAGCAGCAGAGTCATTATCCTCAGGGGCATCAGCAACAACAGCTTCGGTAGTAATCAATAGGCCAGCTACTGAAGAAGAATCCTGAATGCAAATTCTAACCACTTTAGTTGGGTCGATAATTCCTGCTTTGATTAGGTCAACATATTCATTTTTCTGGGCGTCAAAACCAAAATTGCTATCCTTAGATTCAGAAACCTTATTAGCAACAACAGCGCCATCAAACCCTGCATTTTCAGCAATCTGTTTGATTGGTGCCAATAAAGCTTTGCGTACAATATCAATCCCTGCTTGTTGGTCGCTATTATTGGATTTTAGGCTGCCAAGTGCTTTTGCAGCATTAAGAAGAGCAGTTCCGCCACCAGGGACGATACCTTCTTCAAGAGCAGCAATTACTGCATGTTTAGCATCCTCAACACGATCCTTTTTCTCTTTCACTTCAACTTCAGTTGCACCACCAACTTTTAAAATTGCAACACCACCAGAAAGTTTAGCTAGACGTTCTTGTAATTTTTCTTTGTCGTAGTCAGAAGTTGTTTCAGCAATCTGTGCCTTGATTTGCGTGCAACGTGCACTAACTGCTGCTTTATCACCGCTACCATCAACAACTGTGGTATCTTCTTTAGTTATGGTTATACGTTTTGCAGAACCAAGCATGTCTAAAGTGACATTTTCTAGCTTAATACCAATTTCTTCAGAGATTACTTGCCCAGCAGTTAGGATAGATAAATCTTCTAACATTGCTTTTTTGCGATCGCCAAAACCAGGGGCTTTTACCGCACAGACTTTTAAACCGCCGCGTAATTTATTAACGACTAAAGCAGCCAATGCTTCACCTTCAACGTCATCAGCAACAATTAATAATGGTTTGCCGCTTTGCGCAATGGCTTCTAGCAAAGGAACCATGCTTGCAAGGCTTGAAATCTTTCCGTCAGAAAGTAATATGTAAGGGTTCTCAAAATCAACAATCATTTTCTCGCCATTAGTAACAAAATATGGTGATAAATAACCACGGTCAAAATTCATACCTTTGACTACTTCGACTTCAAAATCTAAGCCTTTAGCTTCTTCAACTGTTATAGGGCTATCTTTGCCTACTTTTTGGATTGCTTCGGCAATCTTAGAGCCGATTTCCGCATCACCATTTGCTGAGATAGTGGCAACTTGCGAGATTTCTTCTTGGTTAGCGATAGTTTTCGATAGGGTTTTTACGGCTTTAATCGCAGCTTCGGCAGCTAAATCAATTCCACGTTTAAGATCCATCGGGTTCATCCCAGCAGCAACGCATTTCAAGCCTTCACGCACGATCGCTTGGGCAAGAACTGTCGCAGTAGTAGTTCCGTCACCAGCTAAATCATTAGTTTTATTGGCAACTTCTTTGATTAGTTGTGCACCCATGTTTTGGAGCGGGTCTTTTAATTCAATTTCTTTAGCAACTGAAACTCCGTCTTTTGTTATACGTGGCGCACCGAAAGATTTTGCTAAAACAACATTACGGCCTTTTGGCCCTAAAGTTACTTTTACAGCATTAGCTAGAATATCGACACCTTTAAGAATTTCTGCTCTTGCATCAACTCCAAATTTAATAATTTTTGCACTCATTTTAAAACCTATTTTTTTATATTAATTAATGATTATTCGATAATCGCTAGCACATCTCCTTCTTCTAGAATCAACAGCTCTTCACCATCAATTTTAACTTCAGTGCCGCCCCATTTTTTAAAAAGGATTTTGTCGCCTTTTTTAACATCTAGAGGAATTACTTTGCCTTCTTCTGTTTTTTTACCGTTACCAACTGCAATTACTTTGCCTTCTTGCGGCTTTTCTTGCGCAGTATCTGGAATGATTATGCCGCCAGCTGTCTTCTCTTCAGAATCCAAGCGTTTTACTAATATTTTATCATGAAGTGGTCTAACTGACATTTTATCCTCTTAAGAATTTAGTTAATGAAAATACGAAGTTATGAAGAATTGAAAATCAAAGAAGAAGATCAATTCTTAGTAGGCTATATAGGTATATCTATCAGGCTGTCAAGGAGCGAGAGAAAATAATTTAGAACCTAATGCGTAATTGGCAAAATTTAGATTTTGTTTGGAACGAATACTCATCAGCATTTATATCCTGCGCAGCGCCAGCTTGGTAAACGCAGGCTGCAGTAGTAGCTGTGGCCCCTGCCCCATGGGTTGTGCTAATTGCAGTGTTGACATCTCTGAAGTAGTTGTAGCCTGTGTCGACTACAAAGCGAGCCATTGTACCTCCTCTTAAAGGGAAGCCATCATCAATTTTGTTATCTATAGAAAAGGCTTCTTCAGGCACTAAGTTATTATCGAATCTTCCGCTAGTACGTCTTGAATTAGTCATGCCAATATGAAAGTAGTTTGTATAGGTTGAAGCGATACCGTAAACTGCTATTCCACCACCAACGGCAGCCTCCGGAATCTCAATTCCTACAACAACAGAATCTTGATCCCCAGTATAGGCTCTATCAACAAAATTTGCTAGATAGAGATGCTCCCAGAAATAAGTAACTTCACCATCGACAAGTTCAGGATTACCGCCGCCACCTTCAATCAGGCCATCGCCATCGCCATTATGGGGGGCGTCACCGCCAGTGGCGCCAAGTCGCTTAACTGCCTTAGTGTCGTCTCCTGGTAAGGCGTCATATTTGAGGCGATAAGTATTTACCGCAGTGCGGTATGATTCGATTTGTGTTACGACTTTACGTGTTTGAGCGGCGCGTACTAACTCACCACCGACAATTATTGCAGCGACCAATAGACCAATAATGATGATGACAATTGAAAGCTCAATTAGGGTAAAGCCAGATTGAGTATGTTTTTTCTTTAGTGCGCTCTTGTTCATATTGCGGTGCTATATTTCTCAATTAATAGATGTTTATTTAATAGTTCTCTTTATTGTAAACCACAAGATTATTTTTTGGGGTTATATCGCTCCTTACTCATGTGATATATTCCGAGGAGTTTGATGTCTTTGCTATAGAAGCCGACTTCTTCAAGGGCTAATTGTATTTTTTTATTGTGAGCATGTCCTTCAAAGCTGACAAAAAATTGTGCTTCGGTTGAGTATCCGCCAGGTATGTAACTTTCTAGTTTGATAAGATTAATATTATTGGTCGCAAAGCCACTAAGCATTTTGTAAACTGCAGCAGGAATATTTCTGACGGTGACAAGTAATGTTGTCATTACATTCTTTTCTTGAGGGTCAATATCAAAAAGCTCCTTGGCGATTACGACGAATATAGTTTTATTGTTTTTTAAATCTTCAATATTTTCTTTAATAACTTCTAAGCCATAAATTTCTGCAGCGAGTTTTGTGCAAATTGCAGCTTTTGTTTTGTCATTTTTCTCTGCGACAAACTTTGCCGCAGCAGCAGTATTTGAAAAAGCCTCTTGCTCAGCTTTAATCTTTGCTAGATTTTTATGGCACTGCATCAATGCTTGTGGGTGTGAGTAGATGGATTGTGTATCTGCAAGCTTTGTACCTTTTGGTACAGCTAGATTATGTTCGATTGATTGGAAGTGTTCGGCGGCAATTAGTAGGTTAGTATCGCTTAATAAATTGTGAATTTCTGCAACACGTCCTGCATAGCTATTTTCGATAGGTATCATTCCATATTGTGCCTCTCCTTTTTCGACAGCTTGGAAAATATCTTCAAAACTAGGGTAATGAACCGTTTCCATATCAGGGTAAAAATTTGTGCAGGCTAAATGTGAATTTGCGCCTTGAATTCCTTGATACGCTATTTTTCCTTTTATTTTAGGCATTATATTTTAACTTGTTAATTCTATTAGGTCACTCAAGTTAAATATCTAAAAAATAAATGAAAGTAAAAAATTGGACTCCACAAAGTTGGCAAGCAAAACCAATCAAGCAACAGCCGACATATGAAGATACGGAAATCTTGCGTAAAGTCGAAGCTCGCCTGTCAAAGGCGCCAGCGTTAATCTACCCACATGAGGCAATAATCCTCAAGCAAGAGCTTGCAAAAGTCGCTAGAGGCGAGGCATTTCTTTTGCAAGGTGGTGATTGTGCTGAAAGTTTTGCTGAATTTAGCGAGGCGAACGTAATGGATTATTTTCGTATCGTATTGCAAATGACTGTGGCGTTGATGTATGGCGCGGGTAAACCTGTCGTCAAAGTAGGGCGGATAGCGGGTCAATTCTCTAAGCCACGTTCAGATAACATGGAGGAAATTTCGGGTGTAAAGTTGCCAAGTTACCGTGGTGATATGGTAAATGGCATCGCTTTTAATGCAGAGGCGCGCAGGGCTGATCCACAAAATTTGATCAGAGCTTACGAGCAATCAGGTATAACTCTTAATTATTTGCGTTCGCTTGCGCATGGTGGTTTTGCTAGTTTGGCACGCATTGAAGAGTGGAATGTGCAATTTATTCAGGGCAAAGCGCAGAAAAAGCTTTTTCAAGAAATCATTAAGGAAATTAATTCGACTTTAGGATTCATAGATGCTTGTGGCTTACCATTATCTGAAACACGGCGTTTAAACACTGCTGATTTCTATGTCTCACATGAAGCTTTGCTATTAAATTATGAAGAAGCACTCACTCGCCAACATAGTCGTGATGGTAAATATTATGACTGTTCGGCTCATATGGTATGGATTGGTGATCGTACGCGCGACCTAAAAGGTGCACATATCGAATATATGCGAGGCATAGCTAACCCAATTGCAGTTAAGGTTGGCCCTTCAATGCAGAAAAAAGAGCTGCTTAAATTAATTGATGTTCTTGATCCAGAGAATGAAGCAGGGCGTTTGACTTTAATTAGCCGTATGGGTGCTGATAAAGTCGAGGAATTATTGCCGCCATTGGTTGAGGCCGTCAAAAAAGCTGGGAAAAAAGTAATTTGGTCTTGTGACCCTATGCATGGAAATACAGTTAAATCAAATACTGGTTACAAAACTCGCCATTTTGATAAGGTTCTCTCTGAGGTGAAGAAGTTTTTTGCGGTGCATAAAGCAGCTGGCACTTACGCTGGGGGGATTCATATTGAGATGACTGGGCAGGATGTTACTGAATGCCTCGGTGGGACTCAGGCTATTTCTGAAATAAAATTAAAAGACCGCTACCATACTCATTGTGACCCACGCTTGAAC
The DNA here is from genome assembly GCA_034111325.1 of Rickettsiales bacterium. Lineage (GTDB taxonomy): Bacteria > Pseudomonadota > Alphaproteobacteria > Rickettsiales > JABIRX01 > JAWUXM01. The sequence goes on along the minus strand of JAWUXM010000048.1, from coordinate 23,973 downwards.
GGTCTGCAAAGCCTAGAGCTTGCACTTCTCGTTGCACAAGAGTTGCAGAAGGTTTAGTTTTACGTAGCTGTAAATGCCTGCAAAGATTGTAATTGGTATTATACCAACATTCATCTTTAAATACGCATTTGTTGTAGGCATAAAAGCTAGGGATTTTTGTTAAAAAACATGCAAATTAATATCTGTAGATATTGATAAATGTTTTTTGAGAAAAGGCGCAGCTTTTTGCCACAACCCGTGGGCAGCAGTAAAATTAGCGATATAGCTTCGCACAATTTATTGCCAATAGCTTTGGCTATTGGCTGCATAACTCTACTCGCTCTTTCATCTAATTTTACATAACTGCAAATGCATATTTAAAGATGAATGTTGGTATTATGGGGTATTTGATTTTCGTTTTAAGGTTGCAATTGGCGCAAGTAATGTACAGCCAGCAAAAATATGCCAGAGCCAGTGTGTGCCGATTGTGATGTGGGTGCATAAAGGCAAGTCAGATTCACGCAAGATAATTGCTGTTATTGCGAAGATGCTGCTAGAAAGCCAGTATTGCCTTGGCAATGTGCTAAATTTTGGCATGATGGAGAGGAATACACCAAGTAAGGCAAATGGCAAAAACGCACCAGAAAACATTGGAAAAATAGGTGATAATATTTTTGCTAGTAAGGCAAAAATTATTAGGGAAAGTAGCATTGTACAAAATAATAAAACCGTAGGTTTGCGAAAAACTCGCGCAGCATCAATTGCATAAAGCAATGCCCAAATTGCAATGGCAGAACTATCAAGCCACAGTGCCCATTGTTGCTCTGTCACATGCCAAACCATGCTAGTAACAGCGATAAGCAACAGCCCATAGCGATGATATATCGCTGAAGGATTATTCCAAAACCATGCAGCAAGGGTTATAAAAACAATGTTGCTGATTGCGTTGAGGAATTGTGGCGATTCGCAATAAAGAAAATACATAAATTTCTATGGTTTTTTTAGCTTTGCGTTTATAATAGGCTCTGATATTCTCAATGATTATTAGGGTTTATACAAGAAACATGATTATAGAAGTTTGACAGATGAACGTTAAAAACACACTAAAAAACTGGCACAATCAATCCGTCAAAACTGTGTTGACGGAATTAAACACAATTCCATCGGGGTTGAGCAGAAGCGAGGCAGAGGAGCGATTGAAAGCCTGTGGTCGTAATATTCTGCCAGAACCAGCAAAGCGCAGCGCATTGATTCGCTTTGGGTTGCAATTTCATAATGTACTTATCTACGTACTTTTGGGTTCTGCCACTATTACAGCATTTCTTGGGCATTTAGTAGATACCTTAGTTATTTTGGCGGTGGTGTTGGCCAACGCAATAATTGGCTTTGTACAGGAGGGCAAAGCACAAAAGGCTATGGAGGCTATACGTAACATGCTTACTTCACACGCTTCTGTCCTGCGGGCTGGAAAACGGCGTAGCGTGCGATCTGAGATTCTTGTTCCCGGAGATATAGTGCTGCTCGAGGCTGGCGATAAAGTGCCGGCGGATCTGCGTATAATAGAGTCACATGGACTGTTCATCCAAGAGGCAATTCTTACTGGTGAGTCTGTACCAGTGGAAAAATATACTAAAGCAGTTGCGATGGATGCGGCTCTGGGTGACCGCTCCTGCATGGCTTTTTCTGGGACATTGGTTACAGGCGGCCAAGGTAAAGCTGTGGTGGTTGGAACGGGTATGGCAACAGAGGTAGGTCGCATAAGTGGGCTCCTTTCAAAAGTAGAAATGCTTACAACGCCACTGGTAAAGCAGATGGATATTTTTGCCAAATGGCTTACTGTTTTTATCATTCTAGTTGCCGCAACATTGCTTGCATATGGTTACTTTGTTGGTCACCATGAATTTACAGAAATCTTTATGGTCGTGGTTGGACTTTCCGTTGCAGCTATTCCTGAAGGGTTGCCTGCTGTGATTACAATTACACTGGCTATCGGAACCAGAGCCATGGCTAGACGAAATGCTATTATTCGCCGATTACCCGCCATTGAAACTCTAGGCTCTGTATCAGTTATCTGTACTGATAAAACTGGCACACTTACCCGAAACGAGATGATGATTGCCTCAGTAGCAACGCATGCTCATCTTTATACAATTGAAGGAAGTGGTTATGAGCCAAAAGGTGCTATTACATTTGAGGATGTGGAAATAAATATTAGCGAGCATGCAATCCTTGATGAAATGGCGCGTGCAAGTGCATTATGCAATGATGCTGCGCTACATGAACATGAAGGTGCTTGGGCGATAGAAGGCGACCCTATGGAGGGCGCATTGCTAAGTTTTGCGAGCAAAGCAGGAATTAACCTTCTTGATGAAATAAATAATTGGCATCGTACCGATGCGATACCATTTGATGCTAAACATCGCTTCATGGCGACACTTAGCCATAACAATGACAAACGCACCGTTATTTTTGTCAAAGGCGCACCTGAGCGTATTATCAATATGTGTAAAGGTCAGCGGGTGGATAATGGTAAAACCGAGCCTATAAATAAAGAGTACTGGTATAAAAGAGCTGAGGAAATTGCCTCAAAAGGTCAGAGAGTTTTGTCTTTAGCAGTGCGAAATGTAAAGTCAGAACATATAGCTTTAGAAAGAGACGATGTTGAAGGGACATTGATATTTCTAGGTATGGTCGGGTTGATCGATCCGCCACGTAATGAATCTATAAACGCAATCGCAGAATGCCACAATGCGGGGATATGTGTGAAAATGATAACAGGCGACCATGCAAGCACAGCCTCGGCTATTGGTAGGCACATTGGATTAAAGAATGTTGATAAAGTTATAACTGGCACTGATATTGATAAAATGGATGATGCTGCATTAAAATCTGTTGTCCTTGATACTGATATTTTTGCCCGTACCAGCCCTGAGCATAAATTGCGTCTAGTTATGGCGCTACAATCTCTTGGTATGACCGTCGCTATGACTGGTGATGGTGTGAATGATGCACCAGCGCTCAAACGTGCCAATGCAGGGATAGCAATGGGTAAGAGCGGTAGTGACGTTGCTAAGGAGGCGGCGGAATTAGTATTGGTAGACGATAACTTTGCCTCGATTGTCGGTGCAATACGTGAAGGTCGTACAGTTTATGATAATCTTAAGAAATTTATAAGTTGGACGCTGCCGACGAATGCTGGTGAGTCTATGATTATCATTGTTGCGCTATTATTTGGCTTCACTTTGCCAATTACCCCTATACAGATTTTATGGATAAATCTTATTACAGCATCAACATTAGGTTTGGCACTTGCTTTTGAGCCCAGCGAAGAAAAGACAATGCTTCGACCTCCACGCAGGAGAAATGCGCCAATTTTAACCGCAGGATTGCTATGGCATATTGTGCTGCTATCAGCTCTATTCCTATGTGGCGTATATGGCGTTTATTCATATGCTATAGAGCGTGGCTATTCGCTAGAGTTAGCACGTACTATAGTAGTAAATACGCTAGTGGTTATGGAGATATTTCACCTGTTTTTTATCCGCAACATTTATGAGACTTCACTAACATGGAAAGCCGTGCGTGCAACAAAGGTGGTATGGATAACCGTAATAATTGTTATTGTTGGGCAATTGGCTATGACTTATTTACCTCCGATGCAGAAAATATTTACAACTGAAGCGATCCCATTCTTTGACTTGCTGATTATAATTGGTATAGGCGTGATGCTATTTGTTATCGTTGAGGCTGAAAAGCAGATACGTTTGTTCATAAGGGGAGTAGCGTAAATTAATTTTAAATTCTTGATCTATATCAATTTCTTTTATGAGGTTTTTGAACATACAGAGAATATAGTTAATTTATTAATATTAAGTAATTGAGGTCAAGATGAGTAGATTGAAAAATAAGACTGTTATAATTACTGGCGCTGCCGAGGGTATGGGCAAGGTTGAAGCAATGCTTTTTGCGAAGGAGGGTGCCAAAATTATGGTAACGGACGTGCAATCTGCTAAACTCAAGAAGTGGGTTGAGGGTTTTAGAGCTAAGAATTCTGACGTGAAGATTGAGTATATGGAACATGATGTTTCGTCAGAAAAAGATTGGAATTTGGTAGTTCAGAAAACTCTCAAGCTCTTCAATAATATTGACGTTTTGGTTAATAATGCAGGGATTTTTCCACCATTTCTTAGCGTAGAAGAGACGACATTAGCAGAGTGGCATAAAGTCATTGATACTAATCTTTCAGGCGTTTTCCTTGGTTGTAAGGCGGTGGTGCCTGCTATGCGTAAGAATGGCGGAGGTTCAATTGTTAATATTTCGTCTATTGCAGGAATGGCTGGCGGTGCTGGCGCTGCGTATTCATCATCGAAAGGTGGGGTGCGCCTAGCTAGTAAAGATTTAGCAGTAGAACTTGGTCAATATCAAATTCGGGTTAATTCAATAATGCCAGGGGCGATAGAAACGCCGATGACTGCAGGCTTGTTGGGAGATCCGGAAACCAAGAAGAAATTACGAGAATTATCGGTGCTTGGGCGCATTGGTACAGCAGAGGAAGTTGCATATGGAGCATTGTTTCTTGCTTCAAATGAGGCATCGTTTGTAACTGGTGCTGATCTTGTTATTGACGGTGGGTGTTTAGCAAAATTCTAGGTTTGAGTTATACCAAGGCTCTTCTTTAAATGTACTATTTGTTGTAGGCATAAAAGCACAGCTTTTTGCCACAATCCTACGGACAGCAGTAAAATTAGCGATATATCTTCGCACAATTGTGAGGCAATTCGCTCTTTCATCTAATTTTATATAACTGCAAATGCACATTTAAAGAAGAACCTTGGTATTAGACCAATATTTACGCTAGTTTTAGAAAATAATAGTAGAAAATTACAGATCAGTTATTTAATATTTAGCTTCTTTTGGGAAAAATAAAGCAGCTAGATATGCAACTTTCTTATAATGCTATAACTAAAGGATTATCACTTCAGGCTGAGTTTGCAGCAAAACTTCCAATATTCTGTGGGTTGCAGCAAGAAGAGATTGCGGCTGTTTTGAGCAACGCTAGAGTTAGAGAGTTTAAGAAAAACACACTGCTCTTTATTGAAGGCGAAAAGGTACAGTATTTTTATGTAGTGTTGAGCGGCAAAATCAAACTATTCAAAAACAATTCTGACGGGCAAGAGCTAATTTTACGCATCGCCGTGCAGCAAGATACAATGTCGGTTGCAACAGCATTGTTTAATAGTCACTTCATTGCTAGTGCAAAAATCATTGCTGATACAAAGTTATTAATTATTCCAATTGTTGATATAAAAAAATATCTAACAACTAACAGTAATCTTTCAGCCAACCTTATGCGTGATATTGCGGATACGGCGCAAGATCTGGTGAAACGGTTAGAGGAGCTTGCTTTAAAAAGTGCTAAGGAGCGTGTTTGTTGGTTTCTATTAAGTTTACTGATGCAAAATAATCATAATATTAAAATACAGCTGCCTTACGATAAGGCCACCATTGCATCCTATTTGAGTATGCGTCCAGAGACTTTCTCACGTATTTTACATGATCTACAGGATGGAGGGTATTTAATGATTAAAAGACAACATATTACTCTTAGTAGTTCTAGTGCCTTATCTAAATTTTTGATTTGAGACACTCCCATGATGTTGAAGATTGCCTTAATTCTTAATATGTTAATATATTGTTGAAAAATTATATAAACATGCTCAATTGCCCCTCCTAATTCAATTAGGAGGAGCGCATGAATGACCATATTTTATTAGCCTATGGTTTTGATGGAAAAGGTGGTGGCAAAGCTTTAAGCGGCGAGGATATCAGTAAAGAAATTAAAGCCAAAAATCTTGCTTGGGTACATATGGATGCTAATCATCCATTAACCAAAACATGGCTTGAGCAAGAAACATCTTATCTTGACCCGCTCATTATTGATGCTTTGCTCGCTGAAGAAACACGCCCACGTATGACGCAAATTAATGATGGCGTGTTGTTGATTTTACGTGGGGTAAACCTTAATGAAAATGCCGATCCAGAGGATATGGTATCGATTCGTCTTTGGGTTGACAAACATCGTATAATCAGTGTACGCAAACGCAAATTAAAAGCAGTCTGGGATATTGAAGAAAGGCTTAAAAATGGCATGGGTCCAAAAGATGCGGGGCAGTTTGTCTGTATGTTAGCTTCAAGATTATTCGAGCGCATGGAGCCAGTTTTGACAGAGCTTGATGATAGTGCTGATGACATTGAAGAAAAAATTATTGAGACGGCGGATGTAAACTTACGTAGCAATATTATCGATGTACGTAAGCAAGCGATTATGTTTCGTCGTTATATGGCGCCGCAAAGGGATGCTATTGGGCAGCTACGTATGGCAGATTTAAATTGGTTGAATGAAAACCACAAACGTCATTTGCAGGAGAGTTACAACCATGTCACACGATATGTTGAAGATTTAGATGCGATTCGTGAAAGGGCACAGATCGTGAAAGATGAGTTGGCAAATATTCTCTCTGACCGTCTAAATAAAAACATGTATATTTTATCAGTAATCGCGGCGATATTTCTGCCGCTAGGGTTTTTAACTGGCTTGCTAGGTATTAATGTTGGCGGAATTCCTGGTGCGGGAGATCAAAATGCTTTCTTTATTTTCTGTGGGTTTTTGAGCGCCATTGTCGCTATGCAAATTGTCCTTTTTAGGAAGTTGAAGTGGTTTTAAGACTAATGTGAATGAAATTTCTTCAATATACTATGTGTTGTAATGTATAACTTACTGCTCAAATTCATCATCTTATTACTGCTTTTGCCTAGTTTTGCAAATGCACAAGAAAGTGATTTTACGCAAGTAGCACTTGTGCCCCTCCCTGCAATCCAAGCAAAGCCAATTGAGGAAGGTCTTAGTCAGGCGTTGGATTATGCAGAGAACACAATTCAAGATGCTAACAAATCCCTGCAGGAAGCAGAGTCAGTAGTGCAAAAACCCTCCTCTCCGCTGCTTAAGGAGATTGCGACGGACAAAGCTTTGATTGAGCAAACAAGGCGAGATGTCGCTAAATCACAAATCAAACTTGCCTCAATTCTCAAGGAAAAAAATGACAATCTTTATGATATTGCTGTGCATCTGCGAAAGATTGATATCGCTCTAGCGCAGCGCCATATTGCACAGGATGATCTAATGACACTCTACCAAGAAACCTTGCTCTATTGGCGTGAATTAGCAGATAGTAGCTTGAGTTTTTTTAGTCGTAATAGCTATTGGAGCCATGAATTACCAAATCTGCTAACCCTTCCACAAAGAGAACTTTCTCAAGACTCCACACGGAGTGAAGATGGTCAAATATTTGTTGAATATAACCAATCCCGCTATGCTTTGCTCGATGAATATGCAAATTTATTATCAACCAAACAGCAATTTATTGAAGCTAGTAAAAATTACCAAGCCAAGCTCTTACTGCAATCTGGTAAGATTCGAGCGTCAATTTTACTGCGCTTGGAGCAATATAACGCAAATCAATATAAATTAAATAACGCTTATTTTGCGGATCTTGCACGAGAATTAAAACTCATTCCTTATCGCCCATTTGCAACCTTCTACAGTAAAATATCTGATTATCGCCAAGCCTTAAACTCGGGCACTTCTGGTATGTCTTTAATTATTAAACAGCTTGGCGTACTTCTATTCTTCGTGGGAATATTATTCATCGGAATTGTTATTTTGCGCAAATTAATTATCCTCCTGGAGGGATTAAAAAAGCACTTAGTCAAATCATCGCTTTACAATAACAGCCATGCGAAATGGGCAATTTTCCTATCAAAATCGATACCATACTTTCCGTGGGTTGCGGTTATTATTATATTTGAATTAGCTAAACAAGTTCTACGCGATAGCATTATTGCGGAGATTGGCGTTGTAATGCCATATTTCCAATATTACTTCCTCTATAGGATTTTTAAGATTTTTACTTTTTCAACGCTCAACGATCTGCTATATCTTGATATTATTGGTTTAAACATACGCACAGCACTAGATCAGCGTATCAAGAAATTTACTGAATATTTAGGCTTATATTTATTAGGTGCAATTTCCTTACTACATTTAACCGAATCAATCGTGCGCCAAGCTTTGGTCTATCATTTGATCTTTAATTTATTTGTCGCAGGTTTTATCTTGCTGCTATTGTTCCTCTCAGGAAAATGGTCAAAAGAGCTGGAATCAGCAGTTAAAAGACGTTTATCTAAAACGACATCGCAAATAACTCGTCGCTTTTTACAAGGCAAGATGTCTCTTCTTTTTGCCTTGCCAATTAGCGTTCTCCTCTTGCTCAATATTCTATTCAGAAAAATAACTTCTTGGCTTACAGATAATGATTTTGTCAAAAGAATTCTGGCGCAATCTTATAAACGCAAACTTGAATCTGCTGCCAAAACTAATGTACAGCTTGAAGAAAATTATCTTTCTAACTCATATCTAAAACGCTTTCTTATCGCACAAGAGTCAGAAGATTTTATCGAAGTAGCAGATCATCCTTATGATGGAATCAAAACAGTTCTGCACAATTGGCAAGAAGGCAAAAATCAAGAAAATTCCATGGTGCTTTTTGGCGAGAACGGCATGGGAGCTTCTCTTTTGCTAGACTGGATTAAAAGAACATTTGCTAACAATACAGAAATCATCAATATTGCTATCCCGAAAAAACTTACTAACAAAAAACAAATTGAAACTCTGCTTAGCAACGCTTTTGGTTTTCAAAGTGCAAAAAACTTAACAGAGCGGCTCTCTAATCATAAAAAACGTACAATCATATTAATGGATAATTGTCATGATTTATTCCTTGCTAAACATCAGGGGTTTGAAGCGCTGAATTGTCTTTTTGATTTGTTAATCAACGTCCATAATAACAACATCTTTTGGGTTGCTAGTTTTAATCATTACGCTTGGCGTTATTTACAAAACGCATTGCGTATCGATCGCTATTTCCGTTACCAATTCAAACTCGAAAAATGGAGGGACGAAGATATTCAAAAGCTAATTCTTAAAAAGCATGAGCGCACTGGCTTTAAACTAATTTATGATCCTTTGATTTTTGCAATGGATGCAAAAAGCTCTCGTCGTGAATTTAATGATTTGCATGAGAAATTTTTTCAGATGTTGTGGAGTGAATCAAAAGGCAACCCACAAACTGCTATGCAACTATGGATTTCTTCTTTGAGCTTAGTAAATAAATCAACAATTAAAGTTGCATTACCAAAAACTGCAAAAGCATCGGATCTGACTGATCTTTCTGATAATCAATTTTTTATCTATGCGGCAATCACCAAGCATCATAATCTCTCATTAGAGGAAATTGCTGAAATTACGTCCCTGCCAACTGCCGCGGTTATAAATATTGTGCGTATTGGCGTTGAAAAACAACATCTCGAAGAACGTCAGCCAAACCGTTATTACCTATCGGCTATGTGGCAAATTGTGATTGTTAAACTCCTTAAAGATAGGAATTTCATCTATGGATAAAAATTTTGACGGCTTTAACCAAATTACGCAACTTTTTCAAATGCAAAAAATTGCCTTCTTTGTCTTTGGCATAATTCTCCTAATTATTATTGCAAGGATGCTTACTGGGCTTGCTAATCGGGCAATTAATAATATTCCTTCTCGACGTTTGTTAATTTTGCAAATAGTGACAATTATTATTTTCTTAATTTACATCGTCGGCGGAATTACTATATTTTATGGTGCAATGCGTCCTTCCCGTGAATTGCTACTTGCGATTGGCGGAAGTGTCGCCGTTGCAATGGGTTTGGCTCTAAAAGACCTTGTTTCCTCTTTGGTAGCTGGGTTGGTGCTATTGTTTGACCAGCCTTTCCAAGTAGGAGACCGAGTTACATTTGATAGTCAATATGGTGAAATAAAATCAATTGGCCTGCGGACTGTTCGCCTAATCACTTTAGATGATAATCTTGTCACTATTCCTAATGCACGTTTTCTTACTGATGTCGTTGCTTCCGCTAATGATGGCAACATGGATATGATGATGGTTTTTGACTTTCACTTAGCACTTGATGCAGACCTTCCGCTTGCGCGTAAAATTATTAATGAAGTGCTAATTACTAGTAAATATATTTTCCTCAAGAAGCCTTATAGTATCGTGGTTAGCGAAATCATAATTGGTAATATGATAGTCTTGCAACTCAAAGCCAAGGCTTATGTCCTTGATGTGAAGTACGAGAAGCTATTTCAAACTGATGTAGTGAGTCGTGTTAATGATTATTTTCAAGAAAACGCAATCAAGCGACCGTTGTTGAAACTTATGGCGTAATGGCAGTAATGTTTTTGCTGCAGGTTCTAATAGGTGAGAGAATTATTTGATAATGGATTAATGGCGTATATACTTCCTTTTGGAAGGCTCGATTTGCAATAATTAAGGTAGGAACTTTTGATTGCCTGCGATTTTCTTATAAAAAATATCAACTTTCTGCTTTACACTTATGTTTGCCTAGTCTAAAACTCGCTATTCCTTGGTTTCTGAGGTTAATATTCTTTAAATAAGAACGTTAATTGGTCGTGAATTTTAGCGTGCAAAACACCTAAAAGAATGACAAGTCAGTTACTGCTCTTTTTCATTGTTAATAGGAGAGAAGCATAGGCAGTGGTTGCTTATGTTACTTTAGGGCTCATTTTATGTATTTATACATGATTTGATCCCGTTAATTTAAAATTTAGGTTCAAACTTGAGAGTTTGATCCTGGCTCAGAACGAACGCTGGTGGCATGCTTAACACATGCAAGTCGAACGAGTATGGCCTAGCTTGCTAGGACCCAGCTAGTGGCGCACGGGTGAGTAACGCGTGGGAATCTACCTAGCAGTATGGAATAACAGTCAGAAATGACTGCTAATACCATATACGCCCTTCGGGGGAAAGATTTATTGCTGTTAGAGGAGCCCGCGTTGGATTAGCTTGTTGGTAAGGTAAAGGCTTACCAAGGCGACGATCCATAGCTGGTCTGAGAGGATGATCAGCCACACTGGAACTGAGACACGGTCCAGACTCCTACGGGAGGCAGCAGTGGGGAATATTGGACAATGGGCGAAAGCCTGATCCAGCAATGCCACGTGAGTGATGAAGGCCTTAGGGTTGTAAAACTCTTTCAGTAGGGAAGATAATGACGGTACCTACAGAAGAAGCACCGGCTAACTCCGTGCCAGCAGCCGCGGTAATACGGAGGGTGCTAGCGTTGTTCGGAATTACTGGGCGTAAAGGGTGCGTAGGCGGCCTAATAAGTTGGAAGTGAAAGCCCAGGGCTCAACCCTGGAATTGCTTTCAAAACTATTAGACTAGAGTTAGGTAGAGGATAGCGGAATTCCCAGTGTAGAGGTGAAATTCGTAGATATTGGGAGGAACACCAGAAGCGAAGGCGGCTATCTGGGCCTTAACTGACGCTGAGGCACGAAAGTGTGGGTAGCAAACAGGATTAGATACCCTGGTAGTCCACACTGTAAACGATGAGTGCTAGATGTCGGGATTTATTTCGGCGTTGAAGCTAACGCGTTAAGCACTCCGCCTGGGGACTACGGTCGCAAGACTAAAACTCAAAGGAATTGACGGGGACCCGCACAAGCGGTGGAGCATGTGGTTTAATTCGATGCTACGCGAAAAACCTTACCAACCCTTGAAAGGTATAACTATGATCTTCAGAGATGGATTTCTTCAGTTCGGCTGGGTTATATACAGGTGTTGCATGGCTGTCGTCAGCTCGTGTCGTGAGATGTTAGGTTAAGTCCTGCAACGAGCGAAACCCCTGTCCTTATTTGCCAGCGAGTTATGTCGGGAACTATAAGGATACTGCCGGTGATAAGCCGGAGGAAGGTGGGGATGACGTCAAGTCATCATGGCCCTTACGGGTTGGGCTACACACGTGCTACAATGGTGGTTACAGAGAGAGGCGAAGTCGTGAGGCGGAGCAAATCTTGAAAGGCCATCTCAGTTCGGATTGCACTCTGCAACTCGAGTGCATGAAGTTGGAATCGCTAGTAATCGCAGATCAGAATGCTGCGGTGAATACGTTCCCGGGTCTTGTACACACTGCCCGTCACGCCATGGGAGTTAATTCTACCCGAAGCCGGTGAGCTAACCGCAAGGAAGCAGCCGTCCACGGTAGGGTCAGCGACTGGGGTGAAGTCGTAACAAGGTAGCTGTAGGGGAACCTGCGGCTGGATTACCTCTTATAGATGATGTGGTTTTTAACCATATTGTCAAAAAAATTAGCGGCCACTGCCTTTGTTTCTCTCCTATCAATGAAAATCTCCAAAATCTTATTCTTTTGCATTCTTTTTAACCAATAACCTTTGCTCACTTCGACTTGTGTATGAAGTATACACGTCGCTCATTCGCATAGGACATTGGTCAAAAATAAAAGCAAAATTTATAAGATTTTGAGAACAGAGGTTGATTTGTTATTTAAAATATTATTGAGAACATGTACTAAAAATTATCACAAAAATCCTCAGATTTACTCTCCTATATATCTTGCTTATTCTGCAATTAGATATGTGATAAGACCTCTCCTTTTTCGTCATGCTGAACTTGTTTCAGCATCTGCACAGCTTTCAAAATAATATTAATATGTTATTCTTGTATGTTCTGCTAATTGAGTGATAAAAATATTACCAACAAACTATGAGGGATAATCATGCAACCATTTCACTTAGCAATAGCAGTTAATGATTTAGCCAAAGCGCGCCAATTTTATGGTGAGTTTTTGGGTTTTAGTGCAGGTCGCTTCTCTGAGAAGTGGGTGGATTGGAATTGTTATGGTCATCAGCTAGTTACACATTTAAAAGAGGGTGTAGAAAGCAAACCAGCAGCGATTAACGCAGTCGATGGTCATGGCGTGCCGGTGCCGCATTTTGGTGTGGTGTTAGAATGGGAGCAATGGCATAAATTTGCTGAACGCCTCAAGGCTCATAATGTTGAATTTATCATTGAACCTTATATTCGTTTTGAAGGGGAAGTCGGTGCGCAAGCTACTATGTTTTTCTCAGATCCGTCTGGCAACGCTTTAGAGTTTAAATCTTTCAAAGACCCATCACAGCTTTTTGCTTCTAATACCAAGGTTCTTCTTTAAATGCGCAATTATTAAAGATATTGGTATAATTACTTCGCCAATATCTCTATTTTTTTAATTTTGCGGCGTTGGAAGAGGATAATGGATAGCCCAATCATTACTACTATGCTGCCATTGATTATATAGTGGGCAACTTCTTCGCCTAGGATAGTAATTGATAAGAGTACTCCCGAAACAGGAATTAATAGCAAGAAGCTTCCTACTTGCCCAGCAGTGTTATGTTTTAGCAAATATAAAATCGAATAATTTACGATAATCGTCGAGACAATACTCATATAAAGTAACGCAAAGATAAATTCATAATTTAGTCTAAACATGCTTTTACTCTGCAAAATTTCATTAGGAAAAATTCCTAAATAACTACTGAGAAAGGATAATGCTAATAGAGATGGAATGCAGAAAAGCGCCATCCAGCCAGTGAAAGCAAGAATATGGGTTTCATTATTTTTTTTGAGTGTAATTTGCGCAGCTCCCCAAGTAAAAGCCGCACAGATAATTAAAATGGTTGCAAGAGGGCTTTCTGAAATATAGGGCGAATCTTTCATGATATAAATGCCGTAGAAGGTAATAACTGTGCCGATGATCTTTGTAACTGTGGTGCGCTCTTTAAGAAATACAATGCCTAATATGACGGTAAAAGGCATAGATAACTGCATTATAACGGATGTTACAGCAGCGCTAGCGCCTAAAAATAAACCGCTAAAGAAAAACATAAAATAGATTGTTCCCCAAATTTGCCCAAGCCAGAAAGCTTTAAGCATTGGAGTATCCATCTTTCGTATAAAAGGTAGGATGCACAATGCTACAATTGTGAAGCGTAAGGCTGAGAGAAGAAAAGGTGGCAAATAATCAGTGGCAATTTTTGAAGCGATAATATTGCCGCCCCAGAGCAACGCAGATAATATCCCTAATAAGATATGAGCAAAGGACATGTGCTTTTCTAAACAACGCCTTGATCTAACATTGCGTCAGCGACCTTAACAAAGCCAGCAATATTGGCACCAGCCTCGTAATTGCCTTCCATGCCATATTCTGCAGCAGCGTCCAAGCATGTTTTGTGAATTTTGGACATGATGTCTTTTAGTTTGTTATCAACCTCTTCCCTTGTCCAATACATGCGAATAGAATTTTGAGTCATCTCTAATCCAGAGACTGAAACACCGCCAGCATTGGCGGCTTTCCCTGGTGCATAGAGAAAATTATTAGCGTGGAAATATCTGATTGCATCTCTTGTACAAGGCATATTTGCACCTTCGGAAACTAAGAACACACCATTATGGGAGAGATTCTCTGCATCTTTCTCACTCAGCTCATTTTGGGTTGCGCAAGGAAAAGCACAATCTGCCTTATGATTCCAAAGAGGATTATATGGGATGAATTCGGGGTCATGTTTTTTGGTATCAACTGGTGTAAAAATAGCTTTTGGATATTTTTTGATATATTCCTTGATGCGTCCACGCTTGACATTTTTTAAATCCATCACGAATTTTAGCTTTGCGCTATCTATCCCTTCTTCGTCATAAATGCAACCATCAGAATCTGATAAAGTTAAAACTTTAGCGCCAAGTTCAATGAGTTTTTCAGCGGCAAAAGTAGCAACATTGCCCGAGCCAGAAATTAAGCATTTCTTTCCTTTTAACTCTTGTTTGCGTGTTGCCAGCATTTCATTAGCAAAATAAACTGCGCCATAGCCAGTTGCTTCAGGGCGAATTAAACTACCACCCCAATTTACGCCTTTGCCAGTTATAACGCAGGTAAATTCATTACTCATTTTTTTATACATGCCAAATAAATAGCCAATCTCACGTGCGCCAACACCAATATCACCAGCAGGGATGTCGGTATGGCGGCCAATATGGCGATGTAATTCTGCCATAAAGTTTTGACAAAAACGCATAATTTCAGAATCGGACCTACCTTTTGGGTCAAAATCTGAACCACCTTTTGCTCCACCCATTGGAAGAGTAGTTAAGGCATTTTTAAAAACCTGTTCAAATGCGAGGAATTTTAATATACTCAAATTTACTGAAGGGTGAAAACGCAAGCCGCCTTTATATGGCCCAAGTGCGCTGTTCATTCCAATACGATAGCCGCGATTCACATGAATCTCGCCTTTGTCATCCTGCCAAGGAACACGGAATTCAACCAGCCTTTCTGGCTCAACCATGCGTTCGAGGATCTTGGCTTTACGATATTGAGGATTGCGGTCAATTACTGGCCGAATTGATTCAATAACTTCTTCAACAGCTTGATGAAACTCAAATTGGTAAGGGTCGCGGTTTTTAACGATTTGTAATATGTCAGACATTGCTTCGTGTAAATTATAATTTTTAGCTAGTTAGAACTGCTTGTAGTTAGAGTCAAGGCGAGTTGTTGCTTTTTCGTAGATGATTATAATCATGAATTGATCGTAAGTTCAAACAATAAAAATATAGTGTTCTGCTTGAAGCAGAAAGATGAGTTCTTAGGGAGTGGAAGAGGGAAGATTTAGCATCTTTTGCGTAGGAGTCACCTCTTCTAACTGTGATGTAAATAGCATCGCAATAATGATTTGAAATTGCGATTATAAAAACCATTGCCCTTATTAACAACTCCCGATATTTTAGCCGACGATAAATATTCGTCACGCTCTATCTGCATCAAGACTTCAACCGTATGCGACAAAAATCCATTCAAGCTAAACGACGACGTCGCCTCTCGCAGATTTCCTATAGAATCTTTATTAATTAGTTTACTCATAGGGACTACCTTTTTTAAGTTATTAAATTCAACAACTTTTGGTAATTCCTATACCTAATCTTCGCAATTATTTATTTACACAGACACGCTATTTTGGACAGTCCCTAAATCTTAAGTTAAGTTAATAAATCTCTAAAGCAATAAACAATCAAATTTACCTCTAGCAAATCTAATTCCTTAATGGGGAGCAGTATAGCTTTCATTCCAAAATTATAAAATCAAGAGTCGTTATCGCTCTTCTTCTTGACTTTATAACTGGGGAATGTTGGCGGTGGACGCAACCCTTTGTGCGAACTTTTTTAGATAAAATATTTCTATTAAATTTAATCAAAAAAATTTATGACAAATTATCATACTCAATCTGAGTGCGTGTTATTTGACATCTAAATTGAGCCATCTCTTGGTATTGGCACCTATCGCATTAACCAAAAGATTTATAATCCTTGCATGGAGCACTCTAGTAGGGATAAATTCATAAGGTGACCCCTTCTTAGTTTAAAGACCTTCTTTTTTTTCTAAATATCCTTTGGTTCTAGTGCCAGAAGAAATGACATCCCCTTCCACTGAAGTACATAGCCTACCATAAATCAAAGGTATGATCATTGTATATTCTTCAACAGAGGCGTCGATCAACAAGTCGCCATCAAAGACCCCCTTCTCTTTACCATTTTTAATTGCCTTGTACGTAGCATCTTCTAGCTTTCTTTCCTTCTGCCCCCACGCGACGTCAAATGACCTCATAAACCAAGGGAAGATAAGAAAAACTCCTGCTACCGCCCTAGTGAAGTATATTCTATTTTCACAACTCCTGCCTTTAACACTAGTAATGTTCTCTCTGTTTTTACCATCATGCTCTAAGCCTCGAACACTATTTGTGGACAAAGCGGTGAATCTGCCAGAGTTGCTAGTGCAGGAAGTTGTAACCATAGCTATAACAACGATAGATATTATATTTCTGTAAACAGTGTGATATTTAGACATTTTTATTTGGAAATACATTATTATTAATATAAGTACGAAAAATTATACAAACGACTTCTTAAGGTCAAGATTTATAAACAAAATCTTCGCAGAAAAATCGAAAATATATATACTAAATTAAATTTTATCAAAAACATTTGAATTGAGATTCTCAATAAGAATAGGCTACTTTGTCTTAATATAAAGTGATCAGAAGATTAGCGAGAAGTTCTCTAATTCTTCGCTTGGGATACACCTTAATAAAGCCAGCAATATTAAAGATTAGAAGCGTTACTTTCCATGATTATCTCCGAACTCATTAAAAATATTCAATATTTTAATCTAGACATTATGAGCAATAGCTAGAAAATCTATCTCCACCATAGCAATAATTAGTAATCAGTAGAGTATTTGAGTACCAGATAGAAAAGGCTTATGATTATTAGTCAGTAAATATGAGTAGTTGTTAGAACTTCTGAGTAGCGAAAGTTCGCAAAGTGTAGCTGGCGGACAGGGTAGGATTCGAACCCACGGTACGGTTGCCCGCACGGCAGTTTTCAAGACTGCTGCCTTAAACCACTCGGCCACCTGTCCACATATTAACAATTGATACTCTTCTACTTCTTTTCTTAAACTTTACAACTTTTTAGCCGTGTGGTTTAAGATTTATTTTTGGTCGCAAAAAGCTCGCTGCTTTTGCTCCATGACCAGGTCGGAATCAAAGATTCCTCCCGCTTGCTCCTAAAAACAACATAACATGTTGTTTTCTTAACGGGCAAGCCCACTCGGCCACCTGTCCACATTAAATCTGGTCTTTTTGTATCCTTTTTCGCAAGTAACTTTTATTCGTTTCGCTTATTCACAAAAAATCACCACAAAAACCACAGATTTTGGTTTTTCTATAAATAGATAGTATCAGCATCTATTTTGCAGAGGGCAGAAAATAACGGCATTGTTGCTAAAATCAACTCCGAAGATTAATAACGTCTATCAACCAATAGTTAAGTAGTATGACAAAAGCAGCATGTGGGCATTATGGCGTTTGCGGAGGGTGTAGTTTGCAGCATCTCAGCGATGCAGAATATTATGATTTTAAGGGCAAGATATTATCGGATATTGTAGCTGAGCTTGGTGCGAGTGCGGAGCTTATCAAGCCGTTAATTAAAATTGGGGAGGGAAGTCGTCGCCGTGCTGTTTTCAAAGTAGCCATGCAAAAAGGCAAAGCGCAAATAGGTTTCTATCAAGCGAAAACTCATGATGTGGTTGATTTAGAAATGTGCCCAGTGAGTGATGCGCTACTTGTAAAGATTTTGCCAAAGCTGCGCGAATTGTTAGAGACGCTCAAAAAACCAAGCAATATTAAAGAGCTAAGCCTAACGATTATGGCAAATGGTTTGGATGCAGGTTTTATTCTGCGGGAGAAATTGACAGATAGTGATCAGCAAAAAATCAGCAATTTTGCCAAGGAAAATAACATTGTGCGTTTAGCGCTTAAGGAAAAAGAGATAGTACCAATCTATGGAAATAGTGAAGCGATTGTGCAATTTTTGAATGTTGCGGTGAATCCGCCAATAGGCAGCTTCCTACAAGCAACGGAAAAAGGCGAGCAGGCGATTACGCAAATTATTTTGCAGGAAGTTGCAGCAGAGAAAAATATTGTTGATCTATTTAGCGGCTGCGGAACTTACAGCCTGCCTTTGGCAGCGCAAGATAAGAACGTTACGGCTTACGAAGGTGAAAAGCAAATGGTTATGGAGATTTACAATGCAGCTTTGCGTGCAGGGTTTGATAAGAAAATTTCGGCGCAGCAGCGCGATTTATTCAAAACCCCACTAGCAGTAGAAGAGTTAAATAAATTTGATGCAATTGTAATTAATCCGCCACGCCTTGGTGCTAAAAGTCAGGCGCAGAAAATTGCACAAAGCAATGTCAAAAAAGTGATTTTGGTTTCATGCAACCCTATAACGTTTCAGCGTGATGCTAAAATTTTGCTTGCTGGCGGTTATCAATTAGAATCTGCTGTGGCGATTGATCAGTTTTATTGGAATCAATATTTAGAAATTATTGGGATTTTCAAGAGGTAGTATGCAATGAGAGAATTATTTAAACACAAAACTAAGCAACAAGTATTCATTAAGTTCCTCTTGCTTCTATGCATCGTATTTGGCTATTTTACTTATCTTGCGCTGAAGTTTGATCTTTCCACTGGGCTCTTGGTAGCGGCGCTTAGTTGGAGCTTTTTTGTGCTATGTACGCCAGTGGCCGATGCTGGGTTTTTGCTGGATTTCCCACTGCGTTTATTATTCGGTGTGCGGATGTTTGTTGCTGAAGTTTTTGTCTGGGTAATAGCAATACTTATTAATATTTTTGCTCTGCAATTTGCAGCTGAGCAATATGAGAGAACTTTTCTAACCTCGCTCTTTAAGCAAATTCTTACTAACCCTTATCCATATTGGGGGATTATTCTACTTTCTTGTTTAGGCACTTTTCTATCAGTTTATTTTGGCGACGAGCTGATGGATGTAGCAAGCCATAAAGAGCGTAAATTATTCCATAAGCATAATTTTAAATATCGGGTGATTTTATTTACAGCGCTATTTGCGTTGGTGTTTCTTATTTATCGTCACTTACTTACAACGCTTGGTATTGACGTTGCGGATCTTTTTTAGCGAGTGCCGAGCTTATCTTCACTAGGGGTAAATAAGTCACTATATCTTTTTTACTAAAAGATATGTGGTCGCGCTATAGTTCTTGAAACAGTCCCCAGTGTGCCAAATAACTTTTGGGCTTGTAATCTATATCCCCTTAGTATAAAAGCCTCCGGAGGTGTTTCAAGTCAAAATAAATTTATCATGCCAATTGCCTTTAAAGATATTGCCGAGATTGCTAAACGCTATGCGAAGGCTGCTTTTTTAGCTGCTAAAGAAAAGAAAGCACTTAGCGCCGTTGAAGGGGACTTAGTTAATTTTCGTACTAGCTTGAAGGAAAACAGAGAATTAGAGAGCTTTTGTTCAAGCCCAGTTTTTGACAAAATCAAACGTCAAAGAGCTATTACTGAAATTTGCAAGGCCGAGAAGTTCAATTCAGTCAGCAGCAATTTGCTAATATTATTAGCTAGCCATTCCCGCATAAATATCGTGACAGAAATTGTCGACGAATTCTTGAATTTATTAGCAATTGAACGTAATGAAGCAACGGTTAATATAACTTCAACTTTTCCTATTTCAGCTAAACAGGAGAAGGAAATCATTGCTAGTTTTGAGAAATCAACCAAGAAAAATATCAAAATCAAAAGCACGATTGATAAGGAGATTATCGGCGGGGTAACTTTCCTCGTAGGTTCAAAAATGCTAGATGGTTCTATACGTTCAGCGTTAAACCGCATGGAGGCAGAAAGTAAAAAAATATTATTAACTTTATAATTCTACAACAATGAAATTAAAAGCAGCAGAAGTTTCAAATATTATCAAAAAGCAAATCACTGGTTTTGCCAATGATTTTGAATTAAAAGAAGTTGGAGAAGTTGTTTCTGTAAGTGACGGAGTTGCCGTTTGTTATGGTTTAGATGACATCCAAGCTGGCGAAATGGTCGAGTTTGATAATGGCATAAAAGGCATGGCGCTAAATTTGGAATCTTCTTCAGTCGGAATTGTGATTTTTGGTAATGATCGTGCAGTTAGAGAAGGCGACATTGTCAAAAGAACTGGTAAAATCATGGAAGTGCCAAGCGGTGAAGGTCTACTTGGGCGCGTGGTTGATGGTTTAGGTAATCCTATTGACGGTAAAGGTCCGTTAAAGAATGTCAAATATCAAAGAGTTGAAGTTAAAGCTCCAGGAATTATTGATCGTAAATCAGTACATGAGCCTGTGCAAACAGGAATTAAAGCGATCGACAGCTTGATTCCAATCGGAAGAGGGCAAAGAGAATTAATTATTGGTGATCGTCAAACAGGTAAAACTGCAATTATTATAGACGCATTCATTAATCAAAAACCTGCACATGATGCTGGTGATGATAAGGGAAAACTCTACTGCATCTATGTTGCAATTGGGCAAAAACGCTCAACAGTTGCTCGTATAGTTAAAAAGCTAGAAGAATCTGGTGCGATGAAATATTCAATCGTTGTTGCCGCCACTGCTTCTGAGCCTGCGCCTATGCAATTTCTAGCGCCATATACTGGTTGTGCAATGGGTGAGTATTTCAGAGACAATGGTAAACATGCGCTGATTGCTTATGATGATTTAAGTAAACATGCGGTTGCTTATCGTCAAATGTCATTGTTACTTCGTCGTCCTCCAGGGCGTGAAGCATATCCGGGTGACGTATTCTATTTACATTCTCGCTTGCTTGAACGTGCCGCTAAAATGTCTGATGAAAAAGGCGCTGGCTCACTAACTGCATTACCAGTTATTGAAACTCAGGCTGGTGACGTTTCTGCTTATATCCCTACAAACGTGATTTCAATTACTGACGGACAGATCTTCCTTGAAGCAGAATTATTCTATAAAGGTATTCGTCCAGCGCTCAATGTTGGTTTATCAGTTTCTCGTGTCGGTTCAGCTGCGCAAATTAAAGCGATGAAACAAGTCGCTGGCTCGATTAAGCTTGAGCTCGCACAATATCGTGAAATGGAAGCTTTTGCCCAATTTGGTTCTGATTTAGATGAGTCTACCCGTAACTTGCTTGATAAAGGCCGTAAATTAACTGAGCTCCTAAAACAGCCACAATATACACCTTTGCAAGTTGAAGAACAAGTCGTGTCGATTTATATCGGTGTGAAAGGTTATCTTGCTAAAATCCCTGTTGAAAAAGTAACAAGGTTTGAAACAGAGATTTTATCTCATATCAAACTTGTACATAGTGACTTTTTGCCTGCTATCAAGAAAGAGCAAAAGTTAACTGATCCACTTGAAGAGAGATTGAAGAAGATCATTACTGACTTTACTATAACGTTTGAATAGATAGATGGCTGATCTAAAAACCCTTAAACTCAGAATTGGCAGTATAGCCAAGACCAAGAAGATAACGCAGGCCATGAAAATGGTCTCGGCTTCTAAACTGCGTAAGGCGCGTGAAGCAGCGGAGAATAATCGCCCATATACTGCTAAATTATGGGATATGGTCACCAACATTGCTAGCAGTTCGGCCGGCGAATTGATCAATGAAAAATCACTACTTCATGGTTCAGGCAAGCAAGATACTATTCTCTATATAGTAATAACTAGTGACCGTGGCTTATGCGGAGGTTTAAACAGCAACATAGTCAAATATGTTAAAAAGCAAGTTGCTGCAAAAATTGCCGAAGGAAAACAACTCAAAATTATCGCAATAGGTAAGAAGGGTTTTGAACAGTTGGAAAATCACTGTAAAGAAAATATCCTTAATTATCGTGAAGGCTTTAGTTCTCGTCCAATTTCAAATACAGAGATTGACGGAATCACGGCTGAAATCATTGATCTATTTGAAAATGGTGGCTTTGATGAATGCCACCTTATCTACGCAAAATTTATAACTGCAATGTCGCAAGAAGTTGGTGATAAGAAAATCATTCCTTTAGAGTTTGAGGCTTCTGTATCTACGCAAACTGAAATTGAATATGAGCCAAGCAAAGAAAAATGTTTGGATAAATTATTACCCGCCAACATCGCGGCGCAAATTCAACATGCAGTGTTGGAAACTTATGCAAGTGAGCAAGGAGCTAGGATGACAGCGATGGATAATGCAGTGAAAAACAGTGAAGAGCTTACTAAAAATCTTAAAGTTCTTTATAACAGAACTAGACAGGCAAAAATCACAACTGAGCTAATTGAAATAATCTCCGCCGTCGAGAGTATGTAAATCCTCAGATTTCTTCCATAGGGTCAATTACAAAATCCTCAGATTTATTCCGCACAAACCACCCTTTGATTTTATTCGTCATTCCTGCGCAGGCAGGAATCCACAGCCACATGCAATTAGCCGCCCTTTGCTCCTGGATACCCTTAGAATCCTGCGGATTCAGGCTATGACTATGGAGAAGTAGGATAAAATCGTCGTGCTAAATTGATTTGTCACATCTGTCTAGCCATCAGCGCATTTAGGGAGTACCAATGCTTATCTAAATAAGTCAGAATGGGTGCCGATTCTTTCTAATATCAATAACTCGTTTGACACCCTGTAAATTAAAAGCCAGTCAGGTTCAATATGACATTCTCTGGTGCCAATGTAATTTCCTTTTAAGTTATGATCTTTGTTTTTTGCTGGAAGTTCTTGTTGCTTAGCAAGTAGGGATATGATGGCTTTTAGCTTTGTAGGGCTCTTCCCGCGTTTAAAAGAAGTTCTTAAATCCTTATCAAATTTTTTAGTGGATCTAATTTTGAGCATCGTCAGAAATTTTATCTATATGGCGAAAGAGGTCTTCAACGTCAGAAAATGCAGTAAGTTTACCTGTAGATTCATCTTTTAAAGATTGGCTGAGTGCCTTCTTAGTTGCCTCATTAGGCGTTCTGCCATTTTTTGCTAACTTAGTTTTTACTGCATCAATTACAAAACTCTTAATTGTAGAGTCCTTCATTGCGGAGACCATTTTAATTGCTTTGTATAATTCAGCAGGGAAGTCAATTGTTACGCGTTTTATAATTTGCCCCATAACGTACCTTAGATAATTAATATGTATTGCATTATATACATATTTACATATCCAAGGTCAAGAACTTTCTACTTGGCAAAATTAGAGAAACTCCTAGATTGGGGTGTAATCAAAGCAATAAAGCCATGACAAAAGATCTAAAACAAAAAATATTTACCCAGTTTCTAGAAAATGTAAAAACGCAAGGTTGGAGTTTAGCGGCGATGCAGGATGCATCACGTTTAGTTGCGGAGGATGAGAATGCGGGTGAGGCGCTAATTGGTGGTGAGAAGGCATTCGCGGAATATTATTTTGCAGTGAAAAATAATGAGATGCTTGCTGAATTAGCAGAAATTGACCCTACGGAGCTTAAAATCCGTGAACGCATCAAACAAGCGGTGATAATTCGCCTGCGCCAATCTGACAAACAAGTGATCAAACAATTGCTCAAATTCCTTGCTCACCCTAACAATGCTGACATTGCCTTGCTGCAACTACACACAACAACGGATTTGATCTGGAAGTGGGCAGGTGATAAATCAACGGATTTTAACTATTA
>JAWUXM010000047.1:0-10335 GCA_034111325.1 Rickettsiales bacterium | reverse complement strand
AGGGCAACGAGAAGCGAAGCAGAATCTGCCCAGACGAAAGCAAAACTAGCAGAAACGCAAGAGAAGGCAGCTAGACACGAAGCAGAATCTGCCCAGACGAAAGCAGAACTAGCGGAAACGCAAGAGAAGGCAGCGAGAAACGAAGCAGAATCTGACCAGACAAAAGCAGAACTAGCAGAAACTCAAGAAAGGGTAACGAGAAGCGAAGCAGAATCTGCCCAGAAAAAAACAAAACTAGCACAAATGCAAGAGAAGGCAACGAGAAGCGAAGCAGAAGCTGCTCAGACAAAAGCAAAACTAGCAGAAACTCAAGATATGGCAACGAGAAGCGAAGCAGAATCTGCCCAGACAAAAGCAGAACTAGCAGAAACGAAGGAGAGGACAACCAAAACAGAACAGGAACTGGCGAAAACAAAGGCCGAAGCTGCCCAGATAAAAACAAAACTAACGCAAATGCAAGAGAAGGCAACGAGAAGCGAAGCAGAAGCTGCTCAGACAACAGCAGAACTAACGCAAACGCAAGAAAGGGCAACGAGAAGCGAAGCAGAATCTGCCCAGACGAAAGCAAAACTAGCAGAAACGCAAGAGAAGGCAGCTAGACACGAAGCGGAATCTGCCCAGACGAAAGCAGAACTAGCGGAAACAAAGGCAGAATCCACCCAGACGAAAGAGGAGCTTGCACGTACGCAGACAAAGCTAAGCAGACAGGAAGAAAGGACTAAAAGCCTTAGTAGAGTAGTTAGCCCAAACGCAGAGAATGATGGTGATGCGATAGGTGGTGGTTTTATACACAGATTAGCAAATGCTGACCCAGCACAAGGTCGTCAAATGATTGCAGATTATCATAACCCTATTCATGAACGGATTAACGGAGTTGCATCTGTAGCAGGGCAAAATCAGAAACACGTAGAAAGCCATACTGAGAGACTAGATCGTCTTGAACAACTCGCAGAGGCAAAACGAGAGGCAAACCGAAAAAATCAAAATAGTGGCTGTTGCGTAACGATGTAGGCGAATCATTACTCTTCATATGAATTCATATTGACCCTAGATTTCGTTTGAAATTAAGTCTCCTCTCTCTAGAATTGCCTGAGTCTAATTTTACCTTCTCGACATATGGACAATAACGAACAAAACCAAGCACAGCAAAATTACGGCATTGATGAAGAGCTAAAATTACAGCTTGATTCGGCAATTGAGAATCGTCAAAAATCTAGTTTAGTTCGTTTAATTAACGATCCACATATCGCTGATATTGCTGAATATCTAGGCAGCCTAAACTCTGCTGATAAAGAATTTTTCCTTGAGATAGTCAAATCATATCTTGAACCTGAATTTATCATTAAATTACATGACTCCATCAGAAATGAAGTCGTTAATATATTAGGTACAAAATTTGTCGCCAAACTCATTGCAAAACTAGATATTGATGACTCAATTCATCTAGTTGAAGAACTTGATGAAGAATTAGCACAAGAAGTCCTTAATAACCTTTCAGTTAAATTACGCCAAGAGCTAGAAGAAGGCCTATCCTACCCAGAAGACAGCGCTGGGCGGATAATGCGCAAGAAGATTATCTCAATCCCTAAACATTGGAATATCGCTAAAATCACTAGTTTTTGCTATGAAAACAAGGCTATATTATCGGATGATTTTTATAAAATATACGTAGTTGACCATCGCCACAAACCAATTGGCAGCCTATTAATCAGCCGTTTATTGACTCACCACAGTAAAGAGATCGCCGCTGACATCATGAATAAAGAAGTCATGGCGATTAACACCGATATGAATGAAGAAGAGGTCGCCCTACTCTTTCATAAATATGGTATAGTCTCGGCACCAGTGATTAATGAACATGGCCGCATGGTCGGAGAAATTACTATTGATGACATCGTCAACATCATTCGAGAAGTTGCTGAGGATGACATATTACATCTTGGAGGAGTGAATGAATCAGACATATTCTCGAGCTTCCTGAACACAACAAAAAAACGCTTTCCGTGGCTATTTGTGAACATGCTCACCGCTATCATTGCTTCAATGGTTATCGCAACTTTTGACACTGCTATCCAAAACCTTGTTGTCCTCGCCGTTTTGATGCCTATTATCGCCTCAATGGGCGGAAATGCTGGAACACAAACTGTCACAGTTGCAGTGCGCTCACTTGCCATGCGTGAAATTAACGAGAGTAATTATTTTAGCATCATTCGTAAGGAAACCTTAGTTGGCCTATTAAATGGTTTACTGTTTGGAGGTTTAATGGGCGTTGCAATTTTCTTTATTTACGATAGTAGTTTTCTAGGAATATTATTTAGCGCTGCTACACTTATGACTCTTGTTTTTGCAGGTTTTTTTGGCGCTTTGATCCCGATCATACTTACCAAGCTAAAAGCTGACCCAGCCGTCTCATCAGTTGTCTTTTTAACCACTATAACCGATGTTGCTGCCTTCTTTGGCTTTCTCGGTCTAGCGACATTATTCATAAAATAAATGTTACTCTCTAATAAATTCTCAATCTACTTAGCAATTATCCTGACAAGCCTAGCACTGGTTTTTGCAAGCTATACCCCGAGCAAGATTTTTGCCTTATCGCTCTTTATGCCTTCTATTGAGCTGATCATAATTTTCTTTTTCTACGCCTATCAGAAAAAGCTATCTTATTGGTTCATATTGTTGCTCGCATTGCTTAGCGATAGCTTTAATGGCTATACTATCGGCGTTTCTGCTTTGAGCTATTTCCTAGCGCTTTTACTATTTAAAAAAGAAGAAAGATTGTTTTTTTATCATTCTTTTCGCGAGATTTGGTTTAGCTTCATGATATTCACCATCCAATTTTTATTAATAAAATGGCTAATATTATCCCTCACCAATGTTGAATTTTATCATATTTATAAAATCCTACCGGAACTACTCTTAACCATTATCACTTACCCTTTATTCCACGCATTTTTCTCTTTGCTTTTTGCCAACGCTCTTAAAAATATAGGTCATGAATAATGACATTATAAAAAATAAAATATTTAGTCGCAGATTATTAATCTTAACTTTCTTGAAATCTGCGCTGTTTTTTACTTTAGCAGCACGCCTGTTTTATTTGCAAATCATCAAGTTCAAAGCTCACAGAACCCTTGCTGACAGCAACAGGATCCGCAGCTATATTACCTTACCTTTGCGTGGCAATATATTAGATAACTCTGACAAAGAGTTAGCAAGCAGCACTAGCTATTATCGGATTTTATTTGCTAAAGAGAACGCCACTAATATCAGCAAAACTCTGCAAAAACTTGCTGACATTCTAGGTATAGAACGCAAAAAACTCTATTATTACTCACATAAGTTTCAGCAAAAATCTTCCGCTGGGGCAACCCTCCTCTATGAAGATTTAAATTGGCAAGAAGTGGCCAAAGTGGAAGCAAACAAACCTGACCTACCCGGGATCATGATTGATATTGCCCAGCGCCGTTATTACCCACTAGCAAATAGCACAGCACATCTTATCGGCTATGTAAGTGCCGTTACAGAAGATGAAATGCGCAATAAAAACAACCCTCTACTTAGCCACCCTGATTTTAAAATTGGTAAAAATGGTTTAGAACGTAGCTTTGAAAATCATTTACGTGGTAGTGCAGGAATAAAATATCTTGAAGTTGATGCCTTTGGCGGGGTTATACGTGAATTATCATTTGATAATAAAGTCAGCAAGAAAGATGGTCAAAATCTAAATCTAACCATTGATAGCGAGATCCAACAATATGCTTACAAAGTCACTAAAGATCAGAGAGTTTCGCTTGTATTAGTCGACGTAAATAATGGCGACATAATATCCATGATTTCAAACCCAGCTTTTAACCCTAATGATTTTGTCACAGGAATTGGCACTGAAGAATGGGAAAGCTTAATAGCTGACCCTGGCAAACCAATGATCAACAAGGCAATTGCTAATCAATATCCACCGGGCTCAACTTTTAAAACAATAGTTACATTAGCCGCATTGGCAGAAGACTTTAATCCTAAAAAAATTATTACCTGCAAAGGCGTCATGCATCTTGGACGCCGTAAATATCACTGCTGGAAAAAGCATGGGCATGGCAAAGTTGATTTAAAAGATGCAATAACCCAATCATGTAACATATATTTTTATCATTTAGCGCATGAGATTGGCATCCAAAAAATTGTTGCTATGGCACAAAAATTTGGCTTAGGCAAAAAAACCAATGTTACCCTACCCGGAGAACGCAGCGGTTTTCTGCCCTCAAAAGACTGGAAGAAAGAAATCTATGGTCAAAGATGGTCCATCGGCGATAGTTACAATAGCGCAATTGGGCAAGGATTCGTTGAAGCTACTACTATTCAGCTGGCCATGCTTACCGCAAAACTTGCTAATCTCGGCAAAGATATATCGCCTAATTTATTAAGCGATACGCCACAAACTTTGCCTACTGAAATTGATGTTAACAAAGCACACATCCAATTTGTTTTAGATGCTATGCATGATGTCGTAAATAGTAGAAAAGGCACAAGCTATTGGCATAGAATCCACAAGAAAAGCATGAAAATGGGTGGGAAAACTGGTACATCACAAGTTGTCGCTATTGATCATTCCATTGAAGATAAGGAAGAGAAAATCCTCGCTCACAAAAATCATGGCTTATTTATTGGCTTCGCCCCAACAGATAAACCTCGTTTTGCAATTTCTGTTATTGTTGAACATGGTGGTTCTGGTTCTGGCTCAGCAGCACCTATTGCTCGTAAGATTCTGCAGAAGGTTCAGGAAAAGTACAATACCAACATTCATTTTTAAATACGCATGTGCATTTAAAGATGAATGTTGGTATTGTTCATAAAAAACTCCTCTAATTCTGCTAAAACATCTTCTGCTTTTTTTAATTGATTTACCCTCGCACGAAAATCTGTCGAATTATATAAACCGCTACTATACCAACCAAGGTGTTTACGCGCCATTCTTATCCCTACTTCTTCACCATAATGATCAATAATCTCACTATAATGCTGCTTAATAATTGTAAATTTTTCCTGATTACTTGGCTCAGCAGTAAATTCTCCTTTATTGAAATAATCTAACATCTGGCGAATTAACCAAGGCTTCCCATAACAGCCTCGCCCAATCATTATTCCGTCAGCTTTCGAGAGTTGCAGAGCTTTTTTAGCATCTTCCAAAGTTTTGATGTCACCATTAGCAATAATCGGGATTTTTACGGCATCTTTTACTTGGCTAATAAACTCCCAATCAGCCTTACCATTATAAAGCTGACAACGCGTTCTGCCATGTATAGTAATCATTTTTATACCTAAATCCTCAGCTATTTTAGCTAATTTAGGAGCATTAAGATTATTATGATCCCAACCCATACGCATTTTTAGAGTAACAGGAATTTTTACAGCTTTCACTGCCGCTTCTAATATTTGCGCAGCTAATTTTTCATCCTTCATCAAAGCCGATCCTGCATTTCCACCTACAACTTTCTTAACTGGACAGCCGAAGTTTAGATCAATTATGTTAGCACCCATATCTTCATTCATTTTTGCTGCTTCCGAGACAATTTGAGGGTCACAGCCAGCTAATTGCACAACCGCAATATCTTCCTTATCAAAGGCACATTTACGCATAGATTGTTTAGTTTGAATAATCATCGCACGGCTAGCGATCATCTCTGAGACCACAAGCCCTACACCAAAACTTCTAACTAAGCGGCGAAATGGCAAATCTGTTACGCCAGACATAGGCGCTAAGATTATAGGGTCGTTAATAGTGATATTGCCTATTTGGATGGGTTTTAACATTTTAAGAGCCTTTTGACATAGTGTTTTCTGTTTGCTGTGCTCTTTCTGTTGCCAAATTTTCAGCAAATGTTGCTCCAGAAAATGCTCTTGGCTTATGTTGATAAAGCGCAGTCTCAATATATCCTTCCATGCGTTTTCTATAAGTAGCAGTATCTGGTGAAGCTTTCTTGTCAGTCAATCTATTAGTAATAGCATCCATAGCGAAATTAAAAGCCGCAATCATATAAGCAAATGCTGAAAAGACAATTAACGGCGTAAAAGCGGTAATTAACAAACCACTACCAGTCATTAAAGTTCCCTCCGCAGCACTTTCTTGAACCTGCACTTTTGTTGAAGTTTCATGCTCTGGCGCTATAGAAACTGGTTTTTTTGCAATTGTACTAAATGCAAATTCATTAAATTTATCAATATTATTTTGAAAATACTCTTTATGCGCCTCACTTACTGTAAATCCCTCTTCTTTAGTGTTCTCAAGGAATTCCTTAACTGATGGCGTAGCAAGTAATTTTTTTAATATTCTATTATTATAGAAAGCCTCTGCACTCTCAGGGGTAAATTCCAATTCCTTTGGTAATTGTCTAATATGTACAGAAAGAGAATCACGAATAATGTCTAATAATGGCTCTGCGTTAGGATATGCTTTAGTTAACGCCTGCATACTATAGTCAATACTATAGGCAATTTGCACCAGATCTGCTGGTACTGGAGGCCCTTTTGGCTTTTTATCTTTATCCTTCGACATATATATAGATCATAAGATTACACCAATATTGTAGCATAAATTGGGGAATTCTGCAACCTAAAAGGAAAAATGTTGTCCTTTGTGCTAAATAAGCAACTAGGTGCAGAAAAGAAAACAACACTCGCCCGCGTCATTCCCTGAATTTCTACTTGGGAATTCTAAGGTAATCCAGGAGCCATAAACAATCATTCCGCCCTTTGCTCCGACACCCTCCGCAATCGTCATGCTGAACTCGTTTCATGATGACTAACTAAAAGCCCCTAAAATAAGACTCTGTAACTTGCCTGCAAACCAGCTGAGACTTTTTCACTTTGATCAGTTGCTTCCTCACTTTTACGACCAATTGCAACTTTTATACCATTTTCGAATTTATAACCAACAGAAACCTCAAAAAGACTACCTTCGACATTGGTAGCAGCCCTACGATCAAACTCTTTGCGCGAATAAAAACTCGATAAGTTAAGTTTCTCATATAAAAGAGCCGCGCCAAATGTTAAATATTTAACATCAGCTGACAAGTCAGTTTTATCCATAAAAGTAATATTATTGCTGTTAAAATTGTTGATGTCAGCATATTCAAACATTGGCTCTAACAACAGGCGATTTGCAATTTCTCTTTTATAAGAAGCGCCAACCACAAAACCTTGCTCATCACCCAAACCGCCGGTTCCATCTTCTAACATTCTATAGCCAATATTATATTTTATATCTTCAAAATAGCCTATGTCGCTACCTTCAAGGGTTAATGTATAAGAAGAAAGCTCTTCCGTATTGGCAGAGCCACCATCAGATTTCTTTAAACGACCACGACGTGTAACAATCGAGTCACTTAATTCTGTAGTATCAGAAAAGAAGCTTTCTAAACGGATTTTATGTTTTCCCTGCGCCTCTAAATCTAACTTAGCAACAGCACCTAAACCAATTTTATCGGTAATGCGATAATCACTAGCAAAGTCATTTCCCCAAATTCCAGTATTTGCTGTCCAATCCCAGCCCTTTCCAAAAGCAGGGTTAAATTTACCAGCGTAGATGCCAGCCAAGTCATTTTCTACGTTAATTTTTAACTGCGTAAGCGCAACACCATGCTCATCAAAATATTGGTGTTTATTTTCTTTCCTAGTATTCATCTGCTGAATTTGGAAAGAAGTCTGAACTGAAATATACTTTTTTAGGTTGAAATTTAAATCTGCATAAATCTCAGCAAATGCTCTTCTTTTTTCATAATCAGAATCCATCGTGGTTGCATTATTATCTTTATATGAAGTGTTGTTTTCAGCGGTAACTTGCGTATATACTTCGCCAGAAATATTGGGATATTCGCTCTTTGCATGTAGCGTCAAAGGCAAAGAAATCATAGTTGTTAATATTAAACCTTTAGAAAAAATAGAACGCACTTTAACCTCCTTTAAAAATTAGAATTACTATAAAAGTAGTGATGATGGATTTTCGATGTAGAATTTGAATTTAGCTAATAATTCAGCACCAACAGCACCGTCAACTACACGATGATCGCATGATAATGTTACACTCATAATATCGGCAACATCAATATTGCCATCATTATCTGCAACAACGCGTTTTTCACCGCTACCAACTGCTAATATACAGCTCTGCGGCGGATTTATGATTGCGTTAAATTGTTTGATTCCATACATACCAAGGTTTGAAATACTAAAACTTCCTCCTTGAAATTCTTCAGGCTTTAAAGCCCCGGCACGAGCTTTTTTCGCTAGGCTTTTCATCTCATTAGAAATTGCAATAATCGATTTCTGCTCAGCATTTTGTACGATTGGTGTAATCAAGCCATTATCAGTTGAAACGGCGATAGATATATCAACATTGTTATATTGCAAAATTGCTGCGTCACTCCAAGAAGCATTAGCCGCAGGGATAGCCTTTAAAGCCAAGGCTGAAGCTTTAATAACCATATCATTGACCGAAATCTTATAATTTGGTTTTCCGTGCTCATCTTTAATAGCCAAACTATTAACTTCTTGGCGAGTTTTAAGCAATCCACTAATGTTGCAGTCAATCGTAAGATAAAAATGTGGCACGAATTGCTTTGATTCAAGCAATCTCTTTGCAGTGATTTTACGAATATTATTATTCGGAATGGCGGTTATCATGTTCACATCACGCTTTAAGGCTGAAGCGCCGCTATTTTCACTAAAGGCTAGAACATCTTCCTTGATTATCCGCCCTTTTGGCCCAGTACCTTTTACAAGGTTTAGGTCAATATTAGCGTTATTTGCAATACGTTTTGCAACGGGGGAAGCGCTAATCTCGGTAGCTTTCTTCGGTTTTGCACTAGAATCTTGCGATAATTGATTTATCTGCACTTGCCAATCTGGCACGTTACCTATTGCAGCTCCTGACGTTTCTACAGCCTTTTCAGTGCTTTTAGGCTTCTTTTCATCTTCTTTAGTATCTTCTTTAGTATCTTCGCTTACTGCCTTTTCCGCTGGCTTATAGCTCTTAAGAGCTTCTTTACCTTCGCCTTCTTCTAAAAGCAAAGCGATAACTGCATTAACAGCAACACCTTCTGTCCCTGCTTTAACGATGATTTTTCCTATTGTACCCTCATCAACCGCCTCAACTTCCATCGTTGCTTTATCAGTTTCAATCTCAGCGATAACATCTCCCGGAGAAACCTTATCACCTTCTTTTTTTAACCACTGGGCTAGATTTCCTTCTTTCATGGTTGGTGAAAGTGCAGGCATTAAAATTTCTATAGGCATAGTTTTCCTTTTTTAATTTATGATTATTATTTGTAGCATACCCTCTTAACGCTCTCAACGATCTCTTCAACTGAAGGCAAAGCGGCTTTTTCAAGATTTGCGGCATAAGGTAGCGGCGTTTCCTTAGCAGTAACTCTAAGCGGTTCATGATCCAACGAATCAAAAGCCTTCTCACAAACTAAGGTGCATATTTCAGATGCTATACCTGCATAACTCCAACCTTCCTCGATTGCAACTATACGATTAGTTTTGCGCACGGAATTTATAATTGTTTCTTCATCAAGTGGCTTCAACGTCCGCAAATCAATCACCTCGGCGCTAATTCCTAGCGTGGCAAGAATATCAGCTGCTGCCTCTGCCATTTCAACCATGATCGAAAAAGCAGTAATTGTAACATCTGTTCCCTCACGAACTATACGTGCTTTACCGATTTCGATTGATTCGATTTCCTTCTCATTGAGATCAAAACTATAACCATAAGTCATTTCATTTTCTAAGAAAATGATTGGGTTTGGGTCACGAATTGCCTTT
This sequence comes from Rickettsiales bacterium, assembly GCA_034111325.1. Classification (GTDB taxonomy): domain Bacteria; phylum Pseudomonadota; class Alphaproteobacteria; order Rickettsiales; family JABIRX01; genus JAWUXM01. The sequence goes on along the minus strand of JAWUXM010000047.1, from coordinate 519 downwards.
TTCATCAAAGCTTTGCAATCAGTCGCCGAATAAGGCGCGATAACCTTTAGCCCCGGAATATGTGCATACCAAGAAGCGTAGCATTGTGAATGTTGTGCGCCGACTCTTGAAGCAGAGCCATTTGGCCCACGGAAAACAATCGGGCAAGGCACTTGCCCGCCAGACATATAGTTAGTTTTAGCCGCAGAATTGATAATTTGATCCATCGCCTGCATAGCGAAATTAAAAGTCATAAATTCAACTATTGGGCGCAAACCAGACATAGCCGCACCAACTGCGATCCCTGCGAAGCCATGCTCCGTAATTGGCGTATCGATTACACGCTTAGCGCCAAATTCATCAAGCAATCCTTGGCTAACCTTATAAGCCCCTTGATATTCAGCAACCTCTTCACCCATAAGGAATATATCTTTATCAGTACGCATTTCTTCGGCCATAGCGTCACGCAATGCTTCTCTAACTGTGATTTTTGTCATAATTCTCTTTTTTAACTAGTTAAACTCTTTCTACATTTTTTAC
>JAWUXM010000046.1:0-41285 GCA_034111325.1 Rickettsiales bacterium | reverse complement strand
ATGGTGATTGACCCAATTACAATTAGGCCTGAGCAAACCCTTGCGGATGCGCTGCGTATAATGAAGGTTAATAGTATATCTGGGATTCCTGTTGTTGAAAAAGACAGCAATAAATTGGTCGGAATTATCACTAATCGTGATGTGCGTTTCGCTAAGGATCAGGAGACAAAAGTTGCAGACATCATGACCAAAAGCGATTTGGTTACAGTTAAAGAGAATGTTAGTCAGCAAGCCGCTAAAAAGCTTTTACATGAACATCGTATAGAAAAACTATTGGTCGTTGACCATAATTTTTCATGTGTTGGGCTAATAACGGTTAAAGATATCGAAAAAGCCAAGAAATATCCACATGCGAGTAAGGATGCAAAAGGTCGTTTGCGGGTTATCGCAGCAGTTGGCGCTGGTGAAGAAGCTTTAAAAAGGGTTGAGGCTTTAGTTGCTGCCGAAGTTGATGCGGTTGTGGTCGATACAGCGCATGGTCATTCAAAAGGGGTGATTGACACTGTTAAAGCGATTAAGAAAAAATATAAAAATTTAGATGTTATTGCTGGGAATGTAGCAACAAAAGAAGGCGCTGAAGCTTTAATCAAAGCTGGGGCAGACGCTGTTAAAGTAGGAATTGGCCCTGGTTCAATCTGCACAACAAGAATCGTTGCCGGTGTTGGTGTACCGCAACTTACAGCGATTATGGAAGTTGCAGAAGCTTGTAAAAATTCTAAGGTAAAATTAATAGCAGATGGTGGCGTGAAATATTCAGGTGACCTCGCTAAAGCAATAGCAGCTGGCGCAGATTGTGTTATGTTAGGCGGGATGTTTGCAGGCACAGAAGAAGCTCCAGGAGAAATTATCCTTTTTCAAGGGCGCTCATATAAAATGTATCGTGGCATGGGTTCGCTCGGCGCAATGGCTAGAGGTTCAGCAGATCGTTATTTCCAACAGGAAGTTAGTGATAAATTAAAATTAGTACCAGAAGGAGTTGAAGGAAGGGTTCCTTATAAAGGACCAGTTTCAGATGTTGTGCATCAAATCATCGGCGGCTTGAAGGCAGCGATGGGCTATACTGGCAGTAACGCAATTAAAGATTTTCAAAAAAATGCAAGTTTTGTGAGAATCACTAATGCAGGGCTTAAAGAAAGTCATCCGCATAATATTGTGATTACGCGTGAATCTCCAAACTACGGCGTCTCCACCTAAAATCTAATTCTTTTGTGTGCTTTTACACATAACCTTCGCTCGTTCGGCTTGTGTATGTAGTATACACATCGCTCACTTGCTCAGGAGATTTGCAAAAAATCATCACAAAATCTCTTAGATTTTTAAAATCTGGTCTTTTTGAGTGCTTTTTGACACATAACCTTCGCTCGTTTGGCTTGTGTATGTAGTATACACGTCGCTCACTTGCTCAGGACATGTGTCAAAAATCAAAACAAAATCTCTTAACTTGCCATGCAATGGGCTGAGTGAGTTGTTCTTTAAAGCATTTCCAGAAAAGATTTCCCCTTGCCCCTATAAGGTAATCCAGGAGTAAATAATAGGTGATTGTTTGTGACTCTGGATAGACCTAGAATTTTTGCAAAATTGATTCAGAAACACTAAGGTGTTTCTTCTACCTGCGGGCGTCGCTAACGCTCCATCCAAAGCAGATGCGCTGCATTGTCAAGCTATGACGCGTGAGGAGAATTATATTCCAGCTGTCACTTCTTGTCATTATCTTGCGACACCGCCAATATAACGAACACAACACCTCTTATTTGACATTTGTGCATGGTACGTGTTAGAAATGCTTCACCAAGAATTGATGGTCAGAATTGACGTGGTGCTATATTTCGCTTGCATTAACTCAATGAGCTTTGTAAGTTGATTGGACGCAAAAACGCTTTTTAAAAATTATGTTTAGTAAGATATTCCGCAAAAGAAAAATACTTATCATCACGGATGATGATATAAAAAGCTTGCCGCTAACACCGTTAGGGCAATTTGCTGTATTTGCGCTATTTGTTTCGTTCATTGTTTGGTCTTCTTTCTCAAGTGGAAAATATATTAGTAACAAGCAAACCCTCCGTGATAAAGAGCAGGAGGTTCAGCAAGCTAATTTAATTAATCTAGATCTACAAACAAAGATTGATAATCTACAAGGTAATCTTGTTCGCCTAAATCACTATTTTGAAACTGTAACTGACCTTGGTGCAGTAAAGGGCAAAAACAATTCCACCAACGATTCTAAGTTAAAAGGTAAAGATAAAAATTCTTTTCTAAAAGAAGCTATAGGTAATCAGCAGGATCTTGCATATGAAGTAAATGATCATTTTGTTGAAAAAGAGAAGAAAGCTAAAGTTGTGGCCGATATCCATAGTAACGCAGAATCACGCATATCTAACCTAGAAAAAGTTATATCAATGACTGGTTTGCAAGTATCAGACGTTGTAGTTGAGGAGGATGTCAGTGATAATAGCGCAGTTAATGAAGTGTTTAGCTTTGGTAATCAAGGTGGGCCATTTGTCGCTGATGGTGGTGAGGTTAAATATGGAGACAGGATTGATAGTGGTTTGCAATTTGCCGAAAATATGGAAAGACTTGTATATCTTGAACAGTTAGTAAATTCTATGCCACTTGCTTCCCCAATGAGTAAATTCTATCTATCTAGCCGTTACGGTAAAAGAATTGATCCTGTTAGAAGGAAGGTAGGCTTTCATTATGGAACAGATTTTGCTGGTCCTATACGTGCGACAGTTTACGCTACTGGCCCTGGGGTAGTTAAATATTCTGGACGTAAAGGCAGCTACGGTAATTTAATAGAGATCGATCATGGTTACGGTGTGACAACACGCTACGGTCACTTAAATAAAACTACCGTTAGTAAAGGAGATATATTAAAAAAAGGTGATATTATTGGCTATCAAGGTGATACTGGGCGCAGCACTGGGCCACATCTGCACTATGAAATAAGATATAAGGGCAAACCTTATAATCCTGAGAAATTTTTAAGAGCAGGTTCAAATGTTTTATAAGAAATCCGCTAATGGTCATGAAGCGCATGTTTTGCCTATGTCACAAGCGCAAGGGCGTAAGCAGGCTCCATCAATCATAGTTTCTGATTTAAATATCGAAGGCGATATCTCTAGTGATGGCGCAATTGAAATAGGCGGTAAGGTTAAAGGTAATGTCAAATGCAAACATATTACTGTTAGAAAAAGCGCTGTAATTGAAGGTAATGTTGAAGCGGACTATCTAGTTATCAACGGTAAAACAAAATCAGGAACATTAAAGGCTAAAAATGTAACTATTACTGCTAGTGCTAGAGTTGATGGTGATATTGAATATGGTTATTTAGCCGTAGAATCTGGTGCTCACGTAAATGGTAATTGTCGTAAAGTTCAGTTTGATGACCTTGAAGATATTCTTGAGGGTTATGATACAGAAAGTGACGATGTTCCAGCTATAGCATTACAATCAGATAAGCCTGCAAAAGCCAAAGCTAAACCAGCTAAATCTTCTCACTAAAATTTAAATTACTTGTCGGTAGCTAATCGCTTCGGCTAAGTGTCTTTTCTCTACATTTTGTGATCCTTCCATATCCGCAATCGTACGTGCTACTTTTAAGATTTTTGTGTAGCCACGCATTGATAATTTAAATTTATCCATTGCGCGTTTAAGCAAATTCTTACTTTCCTCATCAAGAGCGCTGTATTTTTCAAGTAGGTGATTGCCAGCTTCTCCATTGCTGTTGATATTATCATTTTTATAGCGTGTTTGTTGGATGAGTCTTGTTTTTTGTACGCGTTCTTTGATTTGTGCTGATGTTTCGCTTTTATATTCATGAACATCAAAAGGAGAGATTTGAGGTACGTCAATTACGATATCGATGCGGTCTAATAATGGGCCGGAGATTTTGCTTTGATATTGTTTAGCGCAATCTGGTACACGGTTACAGGCTTTTTCTGGGATTGATAAATACCCACATTTACATGGATTCATTGCGGCGATTAGTTGGAAGTTCGCAGGGTAGGTTATATGATTATCAGCCCGTGCTACAGTAATATTATGATTTTCCAAAGGTTGGCGTAATGCTTCAAGTGATTGGCGGCTATATTCTGGTAGTTCATCGAGAAACAAGATGCCATTATGTGCCAAAGTGATCTCGCCTGGTTTTGCTTTTCGTCCACCACCAGTTAGTGATGCCATTGAGCAAGAATGGTGAGGGCTACGAAAGGGGCGTTGGGTAGATAATTCACCATTTTGTAAGTCGCCAACGACACTGGCAATTATGCTATTCTCTAAAATTTCATTAGCAGTTAAATCAGGCATTATTGAATTTATACGTGCTGCCAACATTGATTTCCCAGATCCCGGAGGGCCGCTCATTAAAATATTATGTTTGCCACTTGCGGCAATTTCCAAAGCACGTTTTGCATTTTCTTGGCCTTTAATATCGGAGATGTCTAATTGTTGATTATTATTTGCAATGGATGGTTTGATTTTTGGTCGTTCTATATGGCTTATATTTTTGAGGTGATTGATTAATTCAACTAGGTTTTTAGCGGCAATAATTGGCAACTCTTCTCCTGCCCAAGCAGCTTCGCTGCCATTATGTGCGGGGCATATAATTCCTTTGCCACTACCAAGAGCATGCATAGCAGCAGGCAAGACGCCGCTTACTGGGCTTACACTGCTATCTAAGGATAGCTCGCCCATTATGATGTAATTTTCTACTTCTTGAGCTTGTACAACATTCATTGCCACTAATATGGCGAGAGCAATCGGTAAATCAAAATGGGTACCTTCTTTTACTAGATTGGCTGGCGCAAGGTTAATCAATATGCGTTTTGAAGGTAGTGACAAGCCAACAGAAGAGAGGGCGGAGCGGACTCGCTCTTTTGATTCGCTAATAGCTTTATCGCCAAGGCCGACAATATTGAATGCAAACATACCGTTGCTGATGTGCGCTTGCACATCAACATCAGTAGAATTAAGCCCCGTAAGTGCGATAGTTGATATATTGGCCGATGACATTGGGCGTGCCTAATTAAGCAGCTTTGTCAGTAGATTTTTCTTTAATAAGCCCAAGTTTTTCACGAACTTTATGTTCAATTTCCTCGGCCATTTTAGGGTTGTCTTTCAAGAATTGTTTAACATTTTCCTTACCTTGTCCGATGCGCTCGCCATTGTAAGCATACCATGATCCTGATTTTTCGACTATGTCTTCTCTAACGCCAAGTTCAACGAGTTCACCAGTTTTAGAAATTCCTTCACCATACATTATTTCAGTTTCAACTACTCTAAATGGTGGAGCAACTTTGTTTTTAACAATTTTAATCCTGACATTATTACCGACAATTTCTTCTTTGTCTTTGATAGAGCCAATTCTCCTGATATCAATACGGACAGATGCATAGAATTTTAATGCATTACCACCAGTTGTAGTTTCCGGTGAGCCAAACATTACGCCAATTTTCATGCGAATTTGGTTGATGAAAATAACCATGCATTTTGTTTTAGATATTGAGCCGGTAAGTTTACGGAGAGCTTGGCTCATAAGCCTAGCTTGTAGACCCATATGGCTATCACCCATGTCACCTTCTAGCTCTGCTTTAGGAACGAGAGCAGCAACGGAATCAATTACGACAACATCTACAGCGCCAGAGCGTACTAATGTGTCTGTGATTTCGAGTGATTGCTCACCAGTATCTGGTTGTGAGATGATTAATTCATCAACGTCAACACCTAAATTTCCTGCATATATTGGGTCAAGTGCATGTTCAGCATCTATGAAGGCGCATGTACCGCCAGCTTTTTGTGCTTGTGCAATAGTGGATAGGGCAAGGGTTGTTTTTCCTGAGGATTCAGGGCCAAAAATTTCGATGACACGACCCTTAGGTAAGCCGCCAATTCCTAACGCCCAGTCAATAGCAATCGAGCCAGTTGAGTAAGAATCAATATCCAGAGCGCCTCTTTCACCCAGTTTCATCACTGAGCCTTTACCGTATGATTTTTCGATTTGCGAGAGGGCAGTTTCTAATGCTTTTTTTTTGTCCATTTTATACCTATATATTTATTAAATTGCCCTCCTTGAATTCTCACATTCTCTCAGGTTTTGTAAATTTAGTACAGCAGAAGCTAATAGTGTTTTTTTATTTATCAATATTGAATGTGCGTAAAATTGATACGATTCTAGATATAAAAATTTGTGGTATGATCTTTGTTAAATGTCCTGCTTGAGCGAGAGAGCGTATAATTCTCGAAAAGCCTACATTCATATCCTGCAAACCCTTACCCCAGCTCCCTTATGATTAAGGGAGAGGGAGCTTTAACGGAATAGCAAATAGCACTAAAAAAGATTAGTCTTAAGATTTTGCTTTAGTAGAGCCGCCAGTAATACGGCTGCAAGTGCCTTCAGGTAGTAATAGCCATTCACCAGCTGCAGAATCAGCCTTAGCTTGACCAGCACATGAGTGAGTGCCAGATGCGTTGCCGCAGTCATTTTGCCCAGCTTTTACTACGCCGTAGCATTTTTCCATTTCGACTTTCTTTTTGGCAGAAGCATCGTCAGAATATGAAGCAACAGAAAGGGCAGCTATACCAACTGCGATAGAACTTAGAAATTTGGTTGTTTTAGACATTGTGAACCTGTAAAATTAATTAATAGTTCTATTATATAAAGCGGCTAATTGAAAAAGGCAACAGATAAGCAATCAGCAGATAGCATGTCCTGCTCTAACGAAGGAGTGTAAAACACATCAACTACAAACCCTCACCCCAGCCCTCTCCCTTATAATTAAGGGAGAGGGGGCTTTAAGGGGGCGCAAAAAGACCAGATTTTAGAGGGGCCAGCGTGAGCGGGGAGCAAAGTCTAGAGAGTCATTCTGGCCATTCTGCAATTTTTCAATTCCTGCCCAAGCGATCATCGCGGCATTATCAGTACACAGTTTAATTGGTGGAGTGATTAATTCGTAATTATATTTACTTAGGAAATTTGTTAAAGAGTTACGCAAATATTCATTAGCAGCAACTCCGCCAGCAAAGACTAGTTTTCTGTTGATATTGCCTTTGCTTAGTTGTTCATATTTTGCAATAGCATGCTTGAGGCGATCCTCTAAAATTTGAGCAAAACATTCTTGCAGAGAAGCGCAAACATCGTTGATTTGTGTTGGCGATAAATTACCTTCAGAGTCCTTTTCTTTGCGTACTAAATGATGAACCGCAGTTTTTAACCCAGAGAAAGAGAAGTCACAATTATCCTGACCTTTTAAAGCAATAGGGAGTTGGTGTTTATTTTTATTGCCAAGTTTAGCGCGTTTTTCAATTTCAGGCCCGCCGGGATAATCAAGCCCTAGTATTTTAGCGGCTTTATCAAAACATTCACCGAGAGCGTCATCTTTAGTTGCGCCAAGAATTTCGTATTTACCGACATTATGGGTAATTAAAATTTGGCAATGCCCACCAGAAGCTAAAAGTAAAAGGAAGGGGAATTTAAGTTCAGGGTTGGTAAGTCTTGCAGTTAACGCATGACCTTCTAGATGATTCACGGCAATAAATGGTTTTCCTAAAGCGGCTGCCATAGCTTTTGCAGCAGTCAAACCAACCACTACACCACCAATTAAGCCTGGACCCGCCGTGACAGCAATTGCGTCGATTTCACTAGCTGACTTTAAACCTGCCTCACTAAGTGCGGATTTGATAACTATATCAATATTGTTAACATGGCTACGTGAGGCAATTTCTGGCACTACGCCGCCAAACGGTTGATGTTCATCGATCTGCGAGAAAATCACATTACTAAGAATTTCACGCTTATCAGTTACAATTGCCGCTGCCGTTTCATCGCAGCTTGTTTCAATTCCTAGAATTTTCATTTGCTATTATGCTGTCTGTATTTGTGAGGTTATAAATTAAAGATTTTTGGAGATATTTTTAGTAAATGTCCCAAATGCGTGAGCGACGTGTAGGTTTCTCTACACGAGTCGAAAGGCATGAAGGTTAATTACTAAAAAGAGCCCAAAAAGATTAATTTATGATTCTAGCAAAGCATCTAACTTACCCGCCTGATCCAAAGCATGTAAATCATCAAAACCGCCAACATGGGTATCATTAATGAATATTTGCGGAACAGTTTTACGACCACCAGTTTTGCTCATCATCTCATCACGTAGATGTGGCTCTGTGGTGATATCTATTTCTTGAATTTGGTCGGCAACGCCTTTTTTATTGAAAAGCGCTTTTGCACGTTGGCAGTAAGGGCAAACAGGTGTTTTGTACATTATGATTTTAGGCATTTTTTCCTCTTATAGATTTATAACAGATTATTACAAATAACAGGCCGCCAATCATAGCGAGTAACCCGCCCATACCCATTAAACCCATCCAGACGCGAACTTTAAAATCATAGATCGCGGTAGGGTCTTTGCGCAGAGCGCCATAGCCACCAGAAAAAGCAAGGCCAGTTATATGTAGGATCTGCCCGCCACCATAGAAAAAAGGTTGGATTTTTGCAAGCCTTCCTTTTACTTCATTAAAGCCAAACTTGGGCAGTAAATGATAGATTAAACCCATTAGGGCAATCGTTATCCCCACAGTGGAGCCGTGATAATGTGCAGGAACGGTTGTGTTGATTTCACGGATGAGAAAGCCAATAAAACCGCCAGAGAGAAAGAGGAGGAGGGAAAAACCTAGGCAGCTTTTGACAGCAAAGTTGCTTTTAGGTATGGTTTGGCGTTTTAGAAAGGTTGTGAATAAGAGGAGAAAAACAATGAGTGGTATAATGCCACCCGCAATAATCATATGTTTTGTGTAAAAATTAAAATAATTACTTAGGGAAGAATCGCCAGTTGTAAAGTATAATAGCCCGATAGCGGCAATCAGTATGTTCAAGGAAAAGCAAAGCTTTATGAAGGCTTGTTTAGGCTTTAGATTAATCCCTAAGGATGGTGATATAAGCAAGAAAGCGATGAGTAATAAATTGCTATAGGCGAATTGCAAGAGGTGGCCGCCGCCCCAAAATAAGGTTTCGTAAAAATCATGACCAGTTTCACTTATTGGAATTTGGCGATAGGTTAATATCATGCATAATAGGCTGATGATGATAATTGGGCTGTTGGAAAATATTATCCATTTTTCGCTATTAGCATAATATTTACGACTATTAGCGAGGGCAATAATATTTTCTAAGAGTAGAGCGGTGAAGAAAAATGCTAAACCAATGAAGAAAAATAGATGGTTAATGACAGGTATGTAATTATTCAAGATTGGCTGTGCGTTAGGCAGAAAGGGCGAGATAGCAATGAAAACCGCGCCGATTAGGGCTAGGCGAAAATTAGTGATGGAAAATCTCGCATTTGTTTTATCAAGGCTAGAGAGTAGCATCATAGAAATCGACAACATCCAAAATAATTGTGAGAAATTAACATGGACGACTAAGCTATTGGCGAATAAGTTATGAAATGGTAATAAATCTTTAATTATTGGTGTGCGCGCAAACACGATAATAATTGAAAAAACTCCAGCGAAGGTTAAAGAGCTAATGGCGAAATAAAGCCATAATTTTGCTAAGCGATTTTGTGGGTTTATGTGGAGCATGTTTTTTATTTGTAATTTATGAGTTATATTATGCAAAAGAAATTAGATAAGCAAATATTAATTTGGTTGATTGGTTCAATGATATTCATTGCAACAATTGTCTTAGTTGGTGGTTTAACAAGGCTTACGGAATCAGGCTTGTCGATTACTAAGTGGGACTTGTTTGTCGGTATTTTTCCGCCATTATCTGAGGCAAAATGGCAAATTTTCTTTAGCCAATATCAGCAAATTCCTGAATATAAGCAGGTGAATTACGGTATGAGCCTAGCGCAGTTCAAATCCATTTTTTGGCTCGAATATCTTCATCGCTTAATTGCGCGGCTTTTTGGTTTATTCTTTCTTTTGCCGCTAATTTATTTCACTGTGCAAGTGCGGTCACGCAGCATGCTTAAATATTGGGGAATGTTTCTGCTAATTTTTGCGCAAGGTGTTGTTGGTTGGTTTATGGTTAAAAGCGGATTGTCAGAGAATACTGATGTTAGCCATTATCGCTTGGCTTTTCATCTTGGTACTGCCTTTGTGATTTTTGGGTTGATTTGGTGGCAAGTCTTACAATTATCAAATATTGTTAAACAGCACTCATCACTTAAATATTTTTCCTATTTCATTACTATATTGATATTTGTTCAAATTGTCTGGGGAGCCTTTGTAGCAGGGCTTAATGCAGGTTTGCTCTATAATGAATTTCCGTTTATGGGTGCTTCTATAGTGCCAATGGAATTTGCTGCAATGCAGCCTTTTTGGCTGAACTTCTTTGAAAACCATGCGAGCGTACAATTTATTCATCGTGTGCTGGGTGTTTTGATTCTGCTTGCAGTGAGTATATTTGTGGCTTTAAGGCGTGAGCGTTGGAGTATCTTATTCCTGATAATTGTTGTAATGCAGGTTATATTTGGTATAAGTACGCTGCTTTACCAAGTGCCAATTGGCATGGCATCGCTACATCAAATGATGGCGCTAGCTGTATTTGCAGTAAGTGTAAAAATTAATAATCAAATCAGATGATTGATTACAAAAAACATTTTATAAAAAATCTCGAGCAAATCAAGGGAGAGAAGAGATATAGAGAATTTATTGACATTGCCAGAATCGCAGGGGATTTCCCTTATGCACATAGCTATAAAACTGATCGTAAAATCGTAGTTTGGTGCAGTAATGATTATCTCGCAATGGCACAAAACCCAGTAATTACTAAGGCTGCAATTAAAGCAATTGGCGAATATGGCGTTGGTTCAGGCGGAACACGTAATATTTCAGGTAATAATCATGAAATAGTTGAGCTCGAGAAGGAAGTTGCAAAATTGCACGGCAAAGATCGTGGTTTGGTTTTTACCTCTGGTTACATTGCTAACCAAGCGGCGATTTCAACAATTGCCTCATTGCTTACAGATTGTGTGATTCTCTCTGATGAATATAATCATGCTTCGATTATCGCGGGGATTCGCCACAGCAAAGCCAAGAAGATAATTTTCAAACATAATGATTTGGCGGACCTTACGGAAAAGTTAGAATCTCTACCGCTAGATACGCCAAAATTGCTAATCTGTGAATCAGTTTACTCGATGGATGGTAGCATAGCTCCACTGAAAGAAATATGTGACTTAGCGGATAAATATAACGTGTTAACCTATGTTGATGAAGTGCATGCAGTTGGTCTCTATGGTGAAAATGGCGGCGGTATTAGTCAGCAAGAAGGTGTGAGCGAGCGTTTAGATATTATCCAAGGAACTTTTGCCAAAGCCTATGGAACAATTGGTGGTTATATTGTCGCAAGTGCAGAAATTATTGATACAGTACGTTCTTGCTCAGCAGATTTTATTTTTACAACATCGCTGCCGCCAGTTATCGCAGCAAGTGCAAGGGCAAGTATTAAATATTTGAAAAAGAGCAATAAGGAGCGTGAGCGCTTCTTTAAAAATGTAAAATCCTTGCAACAGCTGTTACGCAAAAATAACATGCAGGCTATTACAGAGGATAGTCACATTATTTCATTGCTAGTTGGTGATTCTGGCAAATGTAAAAAAATTGCTGATATATTACTTGAAAAACATGATATTTATATCCAGCCAATTAACTTCCCAACAGTTCCGCGCGGTAAAGAACGTCTGCGTATCACTGTTTCACCAGAGCATAGTCAGGAGATGATTGAGGCGCTAGTCGCCTCCCTTAAAGACGTCTGGTACTAAAATCTAATTCTTTTGCATTCTTTTTGCCAAATAACCTTTACTCATTTCGACTCGTGTATGAAGAATACACTTCGCTCAATCGCAAAGGACATTTGACAAAAATAAAAGCAAAATTTATTAGATTTCCCACTCTAATTCTTTTTGGGCGCTTTTTGTCAAATAACCTGTGTTCATTTCGACTCGTGTACTAAGGCGTACACGTCGCTCATTCACACAGGACATTCAACAAAAATCATCACAAAAATCCCTTCAAAAAGTCCCAGCATTGGTATACACGTCGCTCAATCGCAAAGGACATTTGACAAAAATAAAAGCAAAATTTATTAGATTTATATTTTTAATTTTCAAAAATGATTAAACTCTGAATTGTTATATTTGCGTCATTCCCGCGCAGGCGGGAATCCACACTATAAAAGATTAACCTCACCCCAGCCCTCTCCCTTAAGATTAAGGGAGAGGGGACTTTAACGTATTACTAAAAGGGCGCAAAAAGATTAATTCATAGGCAAAAAAAAGCCTCAGGCATTTTGCAATACCCAAGGCTTTTTAATTTAAACAACTACTAAAGCAGTACTAGACGTTAACAGCTTTTTTGAAAGCTTTTCCAGCACGGAATTTAGGTTGTTTAGAAGCAGGAATATCAATCGCTGCACCAGTTTGTGGGTTTCTACCTTTTGTAGCTTTTCTAAGAGCTCTGTAGAAAGTACCGAAGCCAATTAAGGTAAGGTTTTTACCTTCTGCTACTTCTTCCTGAACACATTGTATAAAGGCATCTAAAAATTCATTTGCCGCCTTTTGACTAGTTCCAGTTTGATTAGCAATTTTATTAACAAGATCTTTTTTACTCATAATTAACCTATATAAAATATTTAATAAAAATAGTGAAAGTGACGCTATTAGGAATTATTTTATTAATCAAGTGCTAGTTAAGGCTTTTTATCATTTTTAAGGCGGATAACCGCATTTCTTGCACTATAAGACTTTTATAACGTTTTCAAGAGCCCTAATCTTAGTCATTGATTTTTCTGAGGTTCTGAAGTTCTCATTGGTGGCAATGTTTATCTCGCAATTTTTTTCATATAAAGTAAAAAAAACTTCCATATTTTGCTCCCCATCATCATCTAAGAGGTCTCTTATGGTTTCCATTTCTTGATGATTCTTAAGAAATATATTAACTTTTGACGAGAACCCAGCAAATTCTTCTTCAAGATTATTCAATGATTGGACAATAAATCTTATACCTCCTTCATCCTTACGTGCAAAAGCGCTAAGGGTAATTTTTGCACCATTAGCCATTAAATCACGCGATCTTTCAATTAAATCATCATCATAAAGCGAGAGTTCAAAAACTCCTTCAAGATCAGAAAGGGTCATAGTTGCAAAACGTCCATTTTTCCCTGAGCGCTGTTTGCTATTAATTACCACACCAGCCAGTTTAACATTAGATTCATTGCTGATCTTATCAAAATTACCGGAGCTAGTGACGTTATTTTTAAGAAGAATTTCTTTATATGAATCAAGTGGATGTCTTGTTAGGTAAAAGCCAAAAGCGTCAAATTCATAGCTGAGTTTCGCTTTGTTGCTCCAATCTTTTGCATCATTGATTTTTGGCCTAGTTACTGTTTCTTGCGCACCGCCAAACAAGGAGACTTGATTACTTTGCTGCTCTTTTTGAGACAAGGCTGCATATTTGATAATTTGTTCAATTGCTTGAAATAGCTTGTGGCGGTTACCATCTAAAGCATCAAAACTACCTGCTTTGACAAGATTTTCACATTGGCGTTTATTAGCAACGGAGCTTCCACATTTTGCGGCAAAATCGAAAACATCAGTAAAATCACCTTTTTCAATGCGAATGTTTTCAAGGTCTAACATTGCTTGTTTGCCAACGGATTTTAATGCAGCTAGCCCGTAGCGAATGAATTTTTTATCACCTTCTATTTCAACTGAGAATAATGCTTTTGATTTATTGATCTCAGGTGGCAAAATGGTGATTTTCATTCTTTTAACTTCTTGAATGAAGGAGTTAATTTTATCAGTGTCGTTTATATCATTATTTAAAATCGCGGTCATAAATTCAACAGGGTGATTCGCTTTGAGATAGGCGGTTTGATAGCCAATTAGCGCATAGGCTGCCGCATGTGATTTATTGAAACCATAACCTGCAAATTTTGCTACTAGATCAAAAATATCAGAGGCATTTTTCTTAGTTAAATTATTTATGAGCGCACCTTTAATAAATATCTCTCTTTGTGCATCCATCTCGGATTTGATTTTTTTACCCATCGCGCGTCTAAGTAAATCTGCGCCACCAAGGGAATATCCGCCAAGAATTTGCACAATTTGCATAACTTGCTCCTGATAGATAATTACTCCAAAAGTTTCCTCCAGACATTCTTCTAAAAGTGGATGTGGGTATTCTACTTCTTCGCTGCCATGTTTACAGGCAATGTAGGTTGGAATATTTTCCATTGGCCCGGGGCGATAGAGGGAAATCAACGCGATGATATCTTCTAATTTGTCAGGGCGCATTTTAACTAAGCAATCACGCATGCCAGAGCTCTCTAATTGAAAAACACCAACTGCTTCACCCTTGCTTAATAGTTCAAAGGTTTTTTTATCTTCAAGATTGATTTTCGTAATGTCGATTTCCACGCCTTGCTGCGTAAGTAAATCAACGGTTTTAGAGATAGTTGTTAGGGTTTTTAGTCCTAGAAAGTCGAATTTCACCAAACCTGCCAATTCAGTATATTTCATTGAATATTGGACGACTGGCATGTCAGATTTTGGATCTTTATAAAGCGGTACAATTTCATCAAGAGGGCAATCCCCAATGACAATTCCAGCGGCATGTGTTGAAGAGTGGCGATTCAAACCCTCAAGTTTTAGTGCGATATCAAGTAATTTTGCAACATCAGCATCGTTACGCCTTGCATCACGCAGGGACTTATCCATATCGATCGCTTGCTGCAACGTCACTGGTGCTAAGGGGTTGAAGGGAATCATCTTGCAAATATCGTCAACTTGGCGATACGCCATTTGTAAAACTCTGCCAACATCTTTTAGCACGGCTTTGGCTTGCAGCTTTCCAAAAGTAATAATTTGTGCAACACGATCTGTACCATATTTATGGCGCACATAATCAATTACTTCGTCACGTCTTTCCTGACAGAAATCAATATCAAAGTCGGGCATTGAGACACGCTCAGGATTAAGGAATCTTTCAAAAAGCAGACCAAAGCGCAGAGGATCAAGGTCAGTGATTTTAGTTGTCCATGCAATGATTGAGCCAGCGCCAGAACCACGCCCAGGACCAACAGGAATGTTGCTTTCTTTGCTCCATTTGATGAAGTCCGAGACGATTAAGAAATAACCGGCAAAACCCATTTTATTGATAATTCCTAACTCATATTCAAGACGTTCATGATATGGTATTTTATCGTCCTCGCTAAAATCAGTGTAATAGGGATCAGTTGCAAGGTGGTCTTTTAAACCATCACGCGCCTGTGCTTCAAGTTCTTCTGCCTCGCTACGTCCTTCTGTTGTTGGAGAATGCGGTAGCATTGCTTCTCTAGTTTGGGGGAGGTAAGAGCAGCGTTGGGCAATTTTTAGAGTATTGTCTATTGCTTCAGGAACATCCGCAAATAACCTGCACATTTCACGGGGCTTTTTGAAGAAATGTTCAGCGGTTAATTTTGGGCGATCTTTTTGTGATGCGTAACGCCCACCAGCAATGCAAGAGAGTATGTCATGTGCTTCATGCATTTCTCTTGTGGCAAAATATACATCATTTGTAGCAACCAAAGGAAGTTTATGTTTTTGCGCTAATTTAATGAGTTCGTCATTTATAATTTCTTCCTCTTGCAAGCCATGACGCATGATTTCTAGGTAGAGATTGTCGTTAAAAACTTGCTGATAAAGGCTTAAAATACGCTCCGCTTCTTTAGGGTTCTCATCTAGAATTAACCGACCAACTGCACTTTTGTGATGACCAAGGAGAATGATTAAACCGTCACTTAAGCTTTTAAGGTGTTCAAATGTGACATGATTTGTTGAAAGGGCGTCTTTCTCTAAAAATGATTTGCTGACCAATTTGAGCAGATTATGGTAGCCTTGTTCGTTTTTAGCGATAAGCAAGACTTCATCATAAGTTTTAGCTTTTTTGTGGAGGTTATTTTCTTGTTGTTTATGGAGAATTTTTAATTCACAGGCGATAATTGGCTGTACGCCTGATTTCACAGCAGCAAGAGAGAATTCCAATAACCCAAATAGATTACCATGGTCGGAAACTGCAACAGCTGGCATATTATGTCTAGCAGCTAATTCAGCGAGTTGATTAACCATAATCGCGCCGCTCGCAAGTGAATAGGAGCTATGTACACGTAAATGGATGAAATTATTAGCTTTATATTGTGAAGACATTTATTAAACTCTTTGCTAATTCGTAAATATACTCCCTATCCCTTGTAATAAGGGCGAGGGTAGGGGTGAGGGTTAATATTATGAATATACAACATACTTAGGAATGAAAGCAATAATAATTGGTAGCGGTATAATAGGCATCAGCACGGCTTACTTCTTGGCGAAGTCTGGTCATGAGGTGACGATTATTGATAAAGGCGACATTGTTGCGGGGCAGACAAGCTTTGCAAATGGTGGGCAGCTAAGCTATGCACATGCAGAACCGATTACAAACCCAAGAGTTTTTGGCTGTTTGTTGGATAATATTTTGGGCAAGGAAGCGGTAGTGGATGTTAAGTGGCAAAAAGGCTTATTTGCATGGGGAATGAATTTTTTATATAATTCGCGCCCCGCTAAAACTGCCGAATCTTTGCAGGCCTTATTTGAATTAGGCGATTATAGCCGAGCTATGATGCATGAAATTCTCTCGGAAGTAGATATAGATTTTGCTTATCAACGTGCAGGGATTTTACATATTTTTCGTAATAAAAAGCTTTTCGCTAAGGTTTTGCGTGCAGCACATAGCCAGCCTATGAAGTTTGTTGAGTTTGACCAGAAAGCATGTATGGAGAAAGAGCCGCTTCTGCAAGGTTCTGGGGTAATTGGAGGACTTTATTACCCTGATGATGAATCAGGAAATGCACAGGTTTTTGCGAGCGGATTGCGTAAAATCTTGCAGGAAAAATACAAAGTAAAATTCCTCTTGAATCAGCAGTTAGAAAAGGTTGAAATTGCGCAAGGGAAAATCACTAAAATTATCACTGACAAAGGTGCATTGCTGGCAGATAATTTTGTTTTAGCTTGCGGCGTGCAAAGCGGCGAGATTGCAAGAAAAATTGGTATCAACATTCCTATGCAGCCGATTAAAGGCTATAGCCTGACTTTTGCAGGTAGGCAATTAAGCGTTGGTCTAACCGATATAGAAAATAAAGTGGTTTATAGTGGTTTGGGAAATAGCATTCGTGCAGCAGGAATAGCGGATATTTACGGTTTTGATTATGCGATAGATCCACAACGTCTTGGGCTTTTAAAGAAAAAAGTGCAGGAACTTTTGCCAAATCTAGCCGTGCAAATTGACCAAGCAAAGGAATGGACAGGTTTGCGCCCAGTTAGTAATGATGCTTTGCCGATTATTAGCGCAACAAAATTTTCTAATTTATTTGTTAATACAGCACACGGAACATTAGGTTGGACATTATCAAGCGGCAGCGGGAAATTAATCGCCGATATAATCAATAAAGGCTATGGCGAGATCGCTACTGATAAATTTGCAGTTGCAAGATTTTAAATAATAACCATAGTTGCGGTGAAAAATTAAAGTAAAATTAATATGAAAAAACTTACCATACCATGTGATGTAGGCGGCAAGCAACATCCGATTGATTTATATATTGGTAAGCCACGTGCAGGGCATCACCCTGTGCAGAATCAATCAAGTTGGCTAGGTAAACAAAGAGGCATATCCATACCAAGTAACATTATGGAGTCACTGAAGCGTTTAGAAGAGCTCTCTATTAAAAACAAAGTCTCTTTTGAAGATTTATGTGTCTATGCAGTAAACGCCGCTAACCCACCGAAGGAAGCCTCTGATAAAGCAATCCCTGAGGAGAAGAAAGCGCAAGTTGAAGCTCTAGAGAAAGCATCTCCTGCCCAAACCACTGACGGTATAACTTAACACCACAACTTTCGCTTGTATCACCTCTAAAATTATGCTATAATTGGTTGTAATCAATCAGTAAAAAGAGGAAATTATGGCAAGAGAAAGAAAAGAACAGGACAAGAAAAATAATAATGATTTAATTACGGGAGCAAAAAATGAAGAATTCACTCAAAAACAAGACATAAAAACTCTTTATCGTGCGATAGAATATTTGGATTATTTAATTAATCCGAGTAATGACGGCTTTTCTATGTTTGCCATTCTGTCAGACGACAAAGATAGTGAAAACAAAGCTTTGGCCCAAGCACGAGCATTCTCTCAATATATCTCAGACCTATCTGTACAAAGCGGTAGTATAACTGACCTCTATTCTACAAACATCCCATGGGAATTGTTAAAGAAACTAGCTCTTACTATAAAAGATGAGAAAGATGCAGAATTATTAAAAGATGATCTCAAACTTATTAAAGAAGAGTTAGAAAAAATTGTTAAAAAAAAGAATGTTTATGACATAAAGCCAGCAGATGACTCATCTTGTTTTTTTGGTATAGCTAGAGAAACAAAATCAGACGAAAATCCTATATCAGAAGAGGAGCATTGGCAGTGTCTTTTATTTACTGGGTTATCACGTAACAAATTTAATGAATTCCTAATATTTCCGCAATTAGAGAAAGCCCTTTATAAAATATTCTTAGAAGATGCGCATAATAAATTAGCGCCTCTAGTAATAGATTTAGGTGCCATAGAACATAATCTTAAAAATAGTGAGGCAATTTTATCTATAACGGCTTTAGCTGGTGAATTGGCAAAAAATATTTTAATTTTTGAAAGATATATTCCTGCAGATAATAGCAATATTCTTAAAATTGCTAAAGATGTTCGTAATGCCATAGAACATGCTGGTGATTATGCCGATACGCAGTTAAGCAAAGAAAAATTAACGCGAGACTTTATTGCAGCATTAAAGAAGCTAACTGGGCAAGTAGTTAGAACTTTTGAAGCCTTAAAAGAAATTAAGGAAGTCGAACCTATTGTTGAGCAACCAGATGCCAAAGGCATAGATAGAGCAGAAAAAGCTGTTGCGGCAATTAAAGAATCATTACCTCTAGCTCTTCAAGCTAATGCTACAATACAAGAAAAATTAGCCTTTATTAAAAAAGCAATGCTTGGTGAATTTGAATATCGAAGCCATGAGATAAGTGATGTGAAAAAAGTTGTCGATGAAAATTTAGTTGTTTTGTTAAAAGACAATTGCCAAGAACTTGAAAATTGGCAAAATGTCAGAATAGGAATCGTAGATAATATTAAAATTAAAGCTGATGAAGAAACTCTAGAAGCTAGAATTAAGGTCAAAAACCAATTTAAGGCTTTATGGGAAAAAGCTGAAGGTTCTATCGCTAGAATGGAAGAAAAGGCTCTAAAAGATAACCTTACTGCCAAAGAAAAATTTGATTTAGTACAGAAATATCGTGCTGAGAAATCATTAGGCATTAAAAAAGACTTTGAGAACCTTAGAATCAAAATAAAGCAAATCAAAAGTGAGGCAGCAAAAATAAAATCAACTGCTCAGCCAATTATAAAAAATTACGAGAATATAAGAAAAGCCAAGAAAAAATTAGATGTTAAATTTGATGATAATACCATCTTTGCATTTATTAAAGAATTCAAAGTGGCACAAAAAAACGGTGGCATAGAAATAGCAGCACAATTTGCCATTATTACTGATAGTTTAAAGAGGATTCATGATTTGACGGAATCTCTTATTAAAGATATGGCTGAACAAGTAAAACTATTAAGAATAGCGGCAAGGAAAGATAGGTTTTATCATCAGGCTGTTTTGTTTAATTTAACAGCAATTGGTCAAGCTATACAAAATTTAAACCATAATAACAAATTTATTAGATATGCGAGTTTTGAGCTCAAAAAAGAATTTTATGATTTGAGAAAATTACGTAATTCCATAGCTCATGACCAAGTCCTAGATGCTGCTGGCTCTATGCTTTCTTATTATGGTAATGATTTATTTTCTTCAACAATTCAAACCGATGGTGGTAAAGCCTATGATTCAGCAGCATATTTAGCTTCAATCAAAGCTATGATTAATAAAGTAATAGAAGAAATTTCTGACAGTAAAGAGTTAGACCCTTTGTCAGATTTGGAAAAAACCCAATATAACGCTGAATATGAAAGATATTTAGCAAAGGAGCTCTTGAAAAAATCTCTAACTAGTAACGATCAAGAATCGGCATTGGAGATTTTAACGGCAATTAATCATCAAATTTCTGGGCAAACAAGATTCTCAATTAGCCGCGAACAACATTTGAATCAAATTTATTATCAAAATATTCTTAAAAATGATTTAAAACTTATTTGTGATTCTCAAGAGAGTTTTGAAATCCATGAAAACTGCAAATCTTTTTTAGAAAATAACGCAGTTGATACAGAGAGAGAATGCAAAGCATTCAAAGATTATAGAATTTTGGCTAACAAAATAAATCTCAGCCAATGCCAAATAACCCTGAAAAAACTAGGTGCAGACTTAGAAGATTGTAAAACTGCTCAAGATTATTTTTCTTTGGCAAAAGGAGAGGTTGTCAAATCCTTATCTCAGCAACATAAAGACGAACTGCAGTTTCAACTTGAAAGCGGTATTCTTAACATGAAATCAGTTGGGGATGATGAGGAATTACTTAGCCCGCTTGGCTTAGAAACGGCAGGTCAATATCATTGGCAAGATAAAGCCTTAGAGCAAATAAAGAAAGAATTATATAAAGAAGGCTGTAGTCTTGGTCAACGCTACATGAACATTTATTTGGGTAAAAGAGAATCTAGAGGGGAGCGGCAAGAATTCTCAGAGCCAGATATATTTGATAAGGAAGATCATTTGTTCTCTAACGTATCAAATGAAGCCTTAGAAGATTTTAAAGCTATTTATAAAGCTCAATCAGTCGGCGACAGAGCGACACTTATAGCGCAAATCAAGAAACATAACGGATTTTTAACTATTGATGCAGATGCGCAAGCTTTTTTGAAAAAGGCATCAACATTATCAATTAAAGATCTCTATCAGAAAAAAGGCGAGATAGAAAAAATATGCCAAGAAAGTAATGTTAAGATTCTTGGAATCAAGGGCAAAGAACTATTAGAATATTCATCGGCAAAAGGCAAAGAAATTGGTATTTTTATTGACGCACAAAGCCCACATGATATTGCTAAATTTAAGCAAAAATTATGCTTTTTATTTAGAATAAAAATTAAGATATTCAGTAGACAAGATTTTGCCGAATATGCACATGAGGAGAAATTATCTGAAGCAGAAGGAGACGAAACTTTAGCAAAACTACAAAAAGTCAAATTAGCGCATTTGCAAAATGCTTATGAATTATATGCAGCGGTTAAAAAACAAGATGCAGAGCAAGTAAAGCAGATATTAGATAATGGCAATATTCTAATCGACCAGAAAATCTGCGGTTATACTCCTTTGCATTTAGCATGTATGAAATATCGAGATAGTCGGAACCCAGATCAGTCTATAATTCAATTGTTGCTTGATAGAGGTGCAGATCCAAAAATTAAGGATAAGCATGGTAATAACATGCTGCATAATGCTGCGCAAGATGGAAAATTAGAATTAATTAAACTGGCCGTTGAATCTGGCGCAAGTCCCGATAGCAAAAATCGACATGGCAAAACAGCTTTAGAAATGTCTCTGGATTCTGATAAAAATAAGGAGATTGCTAAATATCTTCTGCCAAGAACTAATTTGGACAATGTCACCAAATTAATTTTTGCTATGAGGCAAGGTAATATAGAAATGGTTAAAAAAATATTACCTGCAATTAACGACATTAATCAAAAAACCAAAGATGGTGATACATTGTTAAATATTGCTTGTTCAAGTTATAGATACCAACGAGATAATAAACTAGCCATCGTCAAAGTGCTTTTACAGAAAGGGGCTGACATTAGAATATTTAATGACCAAGGCAATTATGCTTTAGATGCTTTATTGGAAGAACCTGATCAAGAAACTTACGAAATTGCTAAATTATTAATTGAAGAAGAAGATTCAAAAGTTCAAGATTCAACTTTGCAACAGGCAGTTCATTTTGCAGATAGTATAATCATGAGTTTATTGTTAGATAATGGTGCTAGCCCTAATTATTGTACTGAGTATAGCTCAGTTGCCGAAGATTTACTTGGTTTACGTCCATACTCATTTGAAAGGTTAAATGCTTTAGATAAACTACAGTTGCTAATAAATAATGGTTTAGATCTAACTAACGGTAGAGGAGAAATCTTAATACAAATCGCCACAAAGAATAACCATACCGACGCTGTGAATTTGATTCAATCAAGCTTGCAACCATCTGCCTGCACAAGACTTCTCGCACAACGTAATAGTACAGAACATTATGTAGGAATACAGTAATACCTATCTGGCATACAACCTATCTGATAAAAACAATGGGTTGTGCAATGATGTAGGAAGAAGGGCAGGCTTGGCACCCATAATACCAAATATCTTTAATAATTATATATTTGCAGTAGATAAAATTAGATGAGAGTAGCCACGTAGAATTGAGAGTGTAATAGCCGAGGCTATTGCCGAATAATTGTGCGATGCTATGTCTCTAATTTTACCACTGCCCTTAGGGTTATGGCAAAAAGCTGTGCTTTTTCTCAAAAAATATTTGCCAATAAGCGTGGCTATTAACTGCATATTTTTTAACAAAAATCCCTAGCTTTTATGCCTATAACAAATGCATCTTTATTAAAGATACTTGCTATAATTAGGAAGGTAATAATTTTCCATGGACTTTTATGTAACGCTTTGTAAGTTGCTTGTTATAGGGCTTTATCTCTATGTTGGAAACCTTCACAAATAGTTGCAAATGCTTAATAATATTATCAAAAAATTCTCAAGTTTTATCTCAGCGGATGATATCGCAATCGATTTAGGAACCGCCAATACGTTAGTTTATGTTAAAGGTAAGGGGATTGTCCTGAATGAGCCTTCAGTTGTCGCCAAAATGCTAGATAGCGGTTTAATGATTTTCGGTAACGAGGCAAAACTCATGTTAGGGAGAACCCCTGCGAAAATTGATGCAAGGCGTCCTTTAAAAGATGGCGTGATTGCTGAGTTCAAATTTGCTGAAGAGATGATTAAACATTTCATAACTACAGTGAATAATCATCGCACATTACGTAGCCCAATGGTGATTATCTGTGTGCCTTCTGGCTCAACTCCGGTTGATAGAAGGGCTATTCAAGAAGCAGCAGAAAATGCCGGTGGTAACCCAGTTTATTTAATTGAAGAGCCAATGGCAGCAGCAATTGGTGCTAATTTACCCGTAACTGAGCCGATTGGTTCAATGGTTATTGATATTGGTGGTGGTACAACTGAAATTGCAGTTGTCTCACTAGGTGGAATAGTTGAATCATCATCAATTAGAGTCGGTGGTGATAAAATGGATGAGGCGATTATTTCTTACGTGCGTAAAAATCATGATTTATTGATCGGCGAAACTATGGCAGAAAAGATCAAAAAAACGATTGGAATTGCGCAACCGCCAGAAGATGGCAAAGGCAAAGTTATGGAGATTCGTGGTCGTGACCTACATAAAGGTGTGCCAAAAGAAATGACGTTGAGTGAATACCACATAGCAGAAGCCTTAATCGAGCCAGTTTCACAAATTGTTGATGCAGCAAGAGAAGTGTTAGAGCGCGCGCCGCCAGAAATTTCGGCGGATATTGTTGACCAGGGGATTGTCCTAACTGGTGGTGGTGCCTTACTCAAAAATCTTGACCAAGTCATCAAGAAAGCAACTAACTTACCAGTTTTTGTGGCTGATAATCCACTTTCATGTGTAGTCGTCGGGACAGGTAAAGTTCTTGAGGATCATCAAAGGTATAGACATGTCCTTTTCCGTCAAGATTAGATATTTCCTATGAGTCAGAGTCGAATCAGTAGGAATACTTTATTTGGTAAGTCAATTTTATTTGTCTATCAATATAGTCTGGTGATTCTGACAATACTGTCTTTTGCAGTTTTGGTATTTAATCGTGCACATAGTCATGTGGATACTAAACTCCGCTCTTTCACCCTTAGTATCTCAGCACCGATAATCTCTTATTTTACCAATCCTTTTGCGATGATTGTTAAAACGAGTGATTTTGTAGTAGATCTTTCCTTGCTCTATAAGCAGAATGAGAAATTAAAATCTGATAATAGCCGTCTAAAGACATTTATTATCGAATCAGAGCATATTCGCCATGAAAATCAGCGGCTCAAAGAATTGGTAAATTTTCAAGGTGATACTCAATATAACTATATCACAACGCGTATCTTGATTAACTCCAACGGGATATTCACACGCACGGCAACAATTAACATCGGCAAACAGCAAAATATAAAAAAAGGTGCTGCAGTTGTAAGTGGCAATGGTTTTGTTGGTCGAGTAATGGAGATCAATGAGAATAACTCAACACTTCTCCTAATTAGCGATGTTAATTCACGCATTCCTATAATAACTTCCAAATCACGTGAAAGAGGGATTTTAGCAGGGCGTAATATTGAGTTGCCGATTATAAAATATTTGCCAGAAGAAAGTTTAGTTGAAGAAGATGAGATAATCATGACTTCTGGAGATGGCGGAATTTATCCGTTTGGTATTCCTATTGGGCGCGTAGTACGCAATGCACAAGGTGAATATGAAGCAGTGCCTTTTGTTGATTGGGCGCGGCTAGAGTTTGTCAAGATATTGGTTAGCAGCGAGCAGGGCAATTAGCCAGATTCTTAATTGGCAACACCCCAAAATATGAATTACATACAACTTTGTATTTCACAAATATCAGTAATACCAAATATCTTTATTAAAGATACTTGGTATGCGATAGGAAGTGATTCTATGTGGGTGATGTAGGTTTGCAAAAAAAGAGAAAAACCCCTTTAATGATTAATCATCGTGCCAGCGCCATGCTCAGTGAATATCTCGAGTAAAGTGATATGTTTAACTGTGCCGTTTAATATATGCGCAGTGCCAACTTCAGAATCAAGTGCTTTGATGCAAGTTTGAATTTTAGGAATCATCCCGCCATGGATGATTTTTTTTTCCATGAGGTTTTTAGCTTCTTTAATTGATAAAGAGCTAATTAATTTTTTGCTTTTACTAAGTACGCCGTCAACATCAGTAAGCATAATGAGTTTGCAGGCTTTTATCTCCGCAGCAATTGCGCCAGCGACGCTATCTGCGTTAATGTTATAAGTTTGCCCTTCTTCGCCTAAGCCAATTGGTGCAATAACAGGGATGATGTCGCTTTCATCAAGAGCCATGAAGATTTCAGGGTTGATTTTTGTAGGTTCTCCAACAAAACCAAGATCAAGAATTTTCTCAATATTGGAGTCAGTATCTTTGGAAACTTTGCGTAATTTTCTTGCGGTTATAAGATTTGCGTCTTTACCAGAAAGGCCAATAGCAAAACCACCAGCTTGGTTAATCGCCGAGACAATGCTTTTATTGATTGAGCCAGAAAGCACCATTTCAACAACATCGACAGTGTCATTATCCGTAACTCTTAAACCATCAATAAAGGAACTTTTAATATTCATCTTCTCAAGCATAGCGCCGATTTGTGGGCCGCCACCATGGACAATGATTGGGTTGATCCCTATCTTTTTCAGAAGAACAACATCCTTAGCAAAGCTTTTAACAATTTCAGGGTTGCCCATGGCACTGCCGCCAAATTTTATTACGAAAATTTCGCCAGCAAATTTTTGGATATAGGGTAAGGCTTCTGATAAGGTAGCCGCCTTATATAAAAAACTTTCCCTATCTTCAGAAGTTTTTTTGCTTTTTGGAGCTTTCTTTTTTTTATCGAAATTGATGATTTCCATTATCTTTCTTCTATTAAATCAAAAATACTATTTCTTAATTTATCTATACCAATTTTTCCTAAAGCGCTAGTAAATATTACGCCCTCGACCATCGCTGGGTGCTTGAGAGAAGACTCTTCTATTTCTGCGACAATTCTTTCTAGTGCTGGTTTCTTAACTTTGTCGGCTTTGGTAAGGATGATTTTATAGGCGACACCTTGCTTATCCAATAGGGCCATGATTTCTTTGTCATTTTCTTTCAGGCTGCGCCTTGCATCAATCAAAATATAGATTAGGCGTAGATTTTTGCTATTGAGTAAGTAATCAACGATTAGATCTTGCCATTGATGACTCATAGCTTTTGAGACTTTAGCGTAACCATAACCGGGTAAATCAGCTACAATTAGAATATTCGCTGCTTGAAAGAAATTAATCTTTCTTGTGCGCCCTGGTGTTTTTGAAGAAATTGCCAGGCCTTTTTGTCCAGTGAAGCTATTAATCAAACTAGACTTCCCACAGTTTGAGCGACCAATAAAAGCGATCTCCGGCAGGCGATGTTTTGGTATATGTGATATATCAACTGCTGCAGTGAAGAAGCGATATGTTGCTTGTAGGAAGGTTTTTTTATTTAGTTTGGCCATTTTTGCTAGAGCGTGTAATTAACCATTGTTGTAGGACAGATAATGTGTTATTGCATGTCCAATATATTATTAGACCAGCGGGGAAGCTTGCGAATAAGAAAACAAAAATATACGGCAAATATTGCATAACTTTTGCTTGGATTGGGTCAGCTGGTGGTGGGTTTAATTTTTGTTGTAGAACCATGGTGATTCCCATCAAGATTGGCCATACGCCAATTCCGAAATATGGTGCCCAAGGAAATAAACCAAATAGATTGAAGATCGAAGTTGGGTCAGGAATAGAAAGATCCTTTATCCAGCCATAAAAGGGTGCTTGGCGCATTTCTATAGTGATGAATAATACTTTATATAAAGCAAAGAAAATTGGAATCTGTACGAGAACTGGTAAACAACCAGCCGCAGGGTTTACCTTGTTTTCACGATAAAGCTGCATGATTGCTTTGTTAAGATTTGCCTTGTCACCCTTATGTTGTTCACGAATTTGGGTGATTTTAGGATGTAAATCTTTCATTTTGCCTATGGCTCTGAAGGATTTATTAGCGAGTGGAAAGAGGATAATCCTTATGCAAATAGTAAGAGCGATAATCGCCAAACCAAAATTGCCTAATAAATGATTGAAGAATTTTAAGGCTAAGAACATTGGTTTGGTCAGGAAATATAAAACTCCGAAATCAACCGTACGATCGAAAAGGTCGATATTATATTTTTTGCTATAATCATCTAAAAGCCCAACTTTTTTAGCGCCGGTAAAGAGGTAATTATTAGTTTGAAAAACACTACCGCTAGCGAGGTTCGTCGGTTCACTGGTAAAATCAGCCTGATATTTATCATGACCGTCTTTCTGGTAGAATTTGAAATTAACGTTAATTTTTTGATTTTTATCAGGGATAATACTTGTTAGCCAATATTTATCAGTGATAGCCATCCAGCCGCTAGCGTCACTATATGTGATGTTTCGTTCATCTTGTACATCGCCAAAACTATGTTCGACTAATTTATCATCAATCTTAGCTAATGGCCCTTCATGCAAAATCAAATAAGCTTGATGTTCTTTATAATATTCACGGTTTAACAAGCCATATGTCCTGATGTCGAAATTATAATTACTATTGTTTTTGACTATTTGTTTAATGTTAAAGATATAATCATCACTTAAAGTTGCCTCGATGATGAAGGTAACATTTTGTGGGCTAACCCAATATAGAGTCAATAATTCACCATTGGCGATGGTCTCTTTGCTATTATTCCAAAGAGTATTACGTGTTGGTAGGGTGATGTTGGAGTTTGATGAGACCCAGCCAAATTCTGCAAAATAGGGGTTGTCAGTGCCGATAGGTTTTAACAATTTAACATTCGCACTATCCTGCGCGATTTTTTCATGATAATCATTTAAAGATATGTCGTCAAAACGTGCGCCTTTAAGAGCGATTGAGCCGGATAATTTTGTACCGTTAATGGTCACTCTTTTTGTTGTTGTAACTACATCATCAGTGGTTTGTAATTTTGTAACATCAACTAGCGTATTATTAGTAGGAATAGAGACGCTTGCTTCTTGAGCGGGGTTTTGGGCAAAAGGGGCTGGCTGTGGTGCGGGTGAGAGGAAGTGCCAAGCGATTAATACGCCAACTGATAAGGCAACTGCCATTATTAAATTTCTGATTTCATCCATTTATATAAGGGAATTTTGTTAATTGAGGTGCAACATAAAGTAAGGGAGATTATATACCACTATTTTTCGGGGACATTATCAATTCCTGACTTTCCCCAGGGGTGACATTTACTAATACGCTTAATAGCTAGGATGTTGCCTTTAAATGCACCATGTTTTTTAATTGCTTCAATTGCATATTCTGAACAGGTTGGCAAAAAGCGACATTTGCCACCGAGAAATGGTGAGATAAGATATTGGTATAGTTTGATAAAAATGATGAATATTTTTTTCATGTTATTTTTATTGATATAGGGCGTAGAGTAAGTCTTTTTTTAACTTATCAAACTCACGTGTGGAGCTGGATTTGCGTGCGAGGATTACATAATCGTGACCGCTTTTAAATTTGTTGGTTACATCGCGTGAAATAGCACGGAAGCGACGTTTGATTAAATTACGGGTAACGGCGTTACCGACCTTTTTACTGGCGGTGAGTCCAATGCGGATTTCATCAGAATTGTTTTCAGAGACTTGCAAGACTAAGCCTGCCGTCATTATATTCTTGCCTTTTTGGGAGATTGTAACGAAGTCCTTTCTCTTTTTCAGTGAGGTGAGTTTGGACATGATTGGGTTAAGATGCGTGAGAGCAATTAAGCAGAAAGGCGTTTGCGTCCTCTGCTGCGGCGTGCTGCTAAAATTTTTCTGCCGTTAGTAGTGCCCATGCGTGAACGAAAACCATGTCTTCTTTTTCTAACTATGCGGCTTGGTTGAAATGTACGTTTCATTCTTCTAAATTTTTTGCTAACAATTTAACTAGGGCGGCATTATATTGGGGAACTCCTTTTAGTCAAACAATTATTGGAACTGATATGAGATAATCTTTTTTGGTGTTTTTTTTGCCCGATAAGATTTCTAGAGAATTATAAATACATTATTGTTCCATATGTTCAAAACACCAAGATTTTGGTACAAAACTTATAAAACACCTTTGGCTCTTCTTTTATTGCCATTTGCTTTTATATTTTCACTTCTCTCTTCTATGAAGTCGAGTTTGATTAAAAAATCCAATATTGATTTACCGGTGATTTCCGTTGGTAATATAACGCTAGGCGGCGCAGGGAAGACACCTGTGACAATTGCGCTATGTAAGATATTCGCAGAGATGGATATTAAAGCAGGGGTTTTGTTGCGTGGTTATGGGCGGAAAACCAAAGGCACCATTAAAGTAAACGCAGCAAAACATAGCTTTTTAGATGTTGGTGATGAAGCTTTGTTATTGGCTAATTTTGCAGAAGTATTTATCGCAAAGGATAAATTAGCAGGCGCTAAGCGTGCTAGTAAAGCAGGTGATGATGTTTTAATCGTTGATGATGGCTTGCAGAGCTTTGCCTTGCAATATGATTTATCTATTTTAGTAATTGATGGCAAATATGGTTTTGGCAACGGTTTATTGTTTCCCGCTGGGCCATTAAGGGAGCCTCTCTGTAGAGCCATGCAGCGTGTTGACATGATTGTTTTATTGGGCGAGGCGAATAGCAATCTGCAGCGTTTTCTTGAAAAAACCAATAAGCCAATTATTCGTGCCAAGGTCACAATTGCTAATAAATTAGCGAGTAAAGATATCATCGCTTTTTCAGGATTGGCACTAAATGATAAATTCTTCAATAGCCTGCGTGAGCAAAAATATAATCTAATTAAAACTATCGAATTTAAAGACCATCACCATTATAAAAATGATGAGATCGAGAAGATTCTGAGCCATAAGAAGAAAGATGTTGTAATTGTCACAACGGAGAAGGACTATGTGCGTATTCCAGAAAAATACCGTGCAGAAATTGAAATTCTTAAAATTGCAGTAGAGTTTGAGGATAAAGATTTATTGAAAAAACAGTTGAAAAAATATGTTAAAAAAAATTAGACACTTGCTTGAAATGTCTGTGTTCTGGCTGTTTTACAGGCTTTTTAAAATTTTGCCATTGGATGTTGCGTCAAATGTTGGCGGCTTTATCGGGCGCTATTTACTCTATTATTTGTCAGTTTCAGAGGTTGCACGGAAGAATTTAAACCATGCTTTTCCTGAGAAGAAACAGCAAGAGATAGAAAAGATTATTCGTGGCATTTGGGATAATTTGGGGCGCAATGTTGGTGAATTTCCACATGTAATGAATTTATCACAAAAAGAATTTGATAAAAGAGTTGAGGTTATCGGTATGGAGCATTTACGTGCAATTATTGATGATGGCAAAGGAGGGATAACATTTACATCACATTCTGCTAATTGGGAGGTCGAGCCGCTATTATGTAAATTACATGATTATAAAACGCATATAATTTATCGTAAAATGAATAATCCATATGTTGATCGTTTTATACTAAAACAGCGTAATTATGACACATTATCTTTCCATGCAAAAGGGCGAAAAGGTAGTAGCGCAATTATAAAAGCTTTGGCAAAAGGTGAGACTGTAGCCATGTTGCCAGATCAGAAATTTAATGAAGGATTGGCAATCGACTTCTTCGGACGTAAAGCAATGACGGCGCCTTTAATAGCGACTTTAAAGCGTAAATATGATTACCCAATTGTGCCAACACATATTATTCGTACAAAAGGTGCCAATTTTAAAATAGTGATTGAGCCGCCAATGCAAATGCACAATACTAAAGATGCACAAAAAGATATTGAGAAGTTTTTAACGGCAATTAACGCTAAAATCGAAGAATGGGTGAGAGAAAACCCTGAACAATGGTTTTGGCTTCATAAGAGGTGGTAATGTTATTGAATTTAGGTTTGTTTATTGCGGGTGCGACAGTTAGTTTCTTGGTCGCAAAAATCATTGCACAAAATAAATTCGCAAAGTTAGAGACGGAAAAGGCAGTTTTACAAGAAATGTTGAATAATCTCACAAAAACCAAGGATGAAATTGAAGGTGAGCTTGCTGAAAAAGAGGAGAGCTTAGCGACATTACGTGATAAATTAATTCGCCTTGAGTCAGAACATAATAATCTTTTAGATAAAGAAGAAGAGCTGCAAGATTTACATAAAAAGTTCCAATTACAGTTTGAAAATCTTGCCAATAAAATTCTCAAAGAAAGCTCCAAAGAAATGACGGATACAAGCCATAAAAAGCTTGAGGAGATGATTAAGCCTATGAAGGAGGAAGTCAAAAATGTGAAAGATTATTATGAGAAAGGTATAAAAAATAATGCAAATCTTGAAGGGCAAATTACCAAACTTTTTGAATTTAATCAAAAAGTTAGTGATGAAGCGCAGAATCTCGTAAAGGCACTCAAAGGTAATAATAAAACTCAGGGAAATTGGGGCGAGGTTATTTTGGAAACAGTTCTGGAAAGTGCTGGCCTTAGTAAAGGTACGGATTTCAAAACGCAATATCACACAGAAGATGAGAGCGGTAAGCGTATCTTGCCTGATGTTGTGGTTTTCCTCCCGCAAGATAAACACATCATTATTGATTCAAAAGTTGTGCTGACGAATTATTATAATTTCATCAATAATGACGATGATGAGAAAAAATTGATTGCTTTGAAAAAACACATAGCAGCAATTAAAAACCATGTAAAAGAATTAAGCGATAAGCAATATCACAAAGCGAAGGATCTTAAAAGCCCTGATTTTGTGGTGTTATTTATCCCTAATGATCCATCGTTTAGCGTGGCTATTCAAGGTGACGAGACTCTATTTAGCTATGCTTGGGAGCGTAAAATTATCATTGCAACACCAAATACATTGTTCGGTATTTTGAATATTGTTTCGACTATTTGGCGTCAGGAAAGGCAAAATAAAAATGCTTTGGAAATCGCCAAACGTAGCGGCATGCTCTATGATAAATTTGTTGGCTTTATTGAGGATATGAAAAAAATCGACAAAGCAATTAACCATTCGAAAGAAGCCTATGACAGCGCCATATCAAAGCTTAAAGATGGCAAAGGTAATTTAGTATCACGAGTTGAGAACATCAAAAAACTCGGTGCTAGTAGTACAAAAACCATTCCACAAGAATTTAGCAATGATGATGTTGCCTTGTTAGATAGTGAAGATGAAGTGGTCTGAGAGTTTACAGTAAAACCACATGTGAGCCGATGGACTGACGCTGCTCTATGATCTCATGAATTTTAGGTAATTCTGAAAATTGATAAGTATTGATACGTGGTTTGATAGCGCCTTGTTTGATTAGTTCAAACATATTATTAGCAGCTAAAACCAATTCAATTCGATTAGCTTTATAAATACTTAAATTAGGGCGAGTGATATATAGGGATTTTGCCCAAAGATCATGAATATCGATATTTTCAATCTTGCCTGAAACATCACCATAATTTGCAAGCAATCCCAAGAAGGAGAGGCATTTTAAATTCTCGCGAAAGAGGCTATTACCAACACAATCATAAACTACTTGGATTCCTTTACTTTCACTAAATTCAATTGCTCTTTGTGCAAGATTTTCTTTTTTATAATTAATTACCGCTTTGCAGCCTAATTCTCTAGCAACACGTGCTTTTTGGTCGTTCCCGACTACGCCAATTGGTGCTATTTTTACATGTGCTAGCCATTGGCAGAGAATGTGTCCAACACCACCAGTTGCCCCGTTAACTAGTACATTGACACCTTCATAAGCACGGAAGGTTCTGAAAATTAATGCGTGCGCTAACATGCCTTGTGTTAATGTGCCAGCGGCGGTTTTTTCATCAATATAGCTAGGTAATAACACTAATATCTGAGCAGGGATAATTCGAGATTCAGAGTAAGAGCCAATGCTGCCAGTGGCGTATGCAACACGATCCCCAACTTTGAAGTCAACATTTGGGCCAATCGCTTCAACAACGCCAGCACCAGAAATTCCTAAAATAATTGGGAAGGAGGCATTATCAATTTTGTAAGCACCAGAGCGATGATGGACATCCATATGGTTTACGCCAATAGCTGTATGCCTAATTAGAACCTCACCAGGGCCTGGGTTTTTAACCTCTACCTTGCTTAATTTAAAAGTATTGGCGGCTCCATGTTCTTTAAGTATATAGGCTTTTGGCATTACTCCTTTGCTATTATAAATTGTTCCCTTAAAATACTCGTCACC
Organism: Rickettsiales bacterium; assembly: GCA_034111325.1. GTDB lineage: Bacteria > Pseudomonadota > Alphaproteobacteria > Rickettsiales > JABIRX01 > JAWUXM01. Next base: position 8,150 of record JAWUXM010000046.1, on the reverse strand, counting down.
AAACTATATTTTAAAAGTTGAATTATCAATGAGTTTAAAACTAAAAAACAAGATTGTTATCGCCGTGCCTAAAGGGCGGATTTTGCAGGAGCTTTTGCCTATTTTTACGAAAGTGGGGATAAAGCTCGAAGATGCATTTTTTAACGAAGAGTGTCGACAATTAATCTTTAAAACAAATTATAAAAATCTAGAAATCATCAGAGTTCGTAGCTTTGACACAGCTAGCTTTGTGGCTTTTGGCGGCGCCGATCTTGCAATTTCTGGTCTTGATGTTGTGCGTGAATTTGCCTATGATTCAATATATATGCCACTTAATTTAAATATTGGTAAATGTCGTTTGTCAGTTGCAGCAACAGAAAGCAAGAATCTTGCAGGTTTAACAACAGCAAAAGTTGCAACCAAATATCCTAACCTTACTCGTGAATATTTCTCTTCATTTGGTGTGCAATCTGAATGTATAAAATTAAATGGTGCGATGGAAATTGCTCCAAAATTAGGCTTGGCAGATTTCATTGTTGATTTAGTGAGTAGCGGTCAAACCATGAAGGAAAATAACTTGCAGGAATTAGCGACAATCGTAGATATCTCTTCATATCTGATTGTGAACAAAAATGTTATGGTTAGTAAATTAACTGATATTAAACAAATTATCAGGCAATTTGAAGAGGCAATAAAATGAGCCAGTTAATAAAAATCATAAAATTAGCAAAGGCAGAATTACCTAATATAGAAGAAAATATTGTGCAGAGCAATATTGAAGAAACAGTCAAAAAAATCATTACTGAAGTTAGAGAAAGAGGTGACCAAGCATTGTTTGATTATGCTGAGCAGTTTGATAATTGTGATTTGAATCAAAGCAATATTCGTGTTTCTAAAGAGCAAATAGAAAAAGCTTATAGTAGAGTTGATAAATCTATTATTGCAGCTCTAGAGCAGGCAAAAGAACGGATCGGAGACTATCACCAAAAACAAATGCCAGCTGATAATTTCTATAAGGATTATGAAGGTGTTAAACTTGGTTGGAAATATTATCCACTTAACACAATTGGCGTTTATGTGCCTGGTGGGTTGGCAAATTATCCTAGCTCGGTGTTGATGAATGTTATCCCTGCGAAGGTTGCAGGTGCTAAAAAAATTATCATGGTAACACCAGCTGCTAAAGGCATCATTAGTGATGTAGTTATTGCGGCGGCGAAAATAGCTGAAATAGATGAAATTTATTTAGTTGGCGGTGCGCAAGCAATTGCAGCTTTGGCTTATGGTACGCAATCGATTCCTAAGGTTGATAAAATCGTCGGCCCGGGGAACGCTTATGTGGCAAGTGCAAAACAACAAGTAAGAGGCGTTGTTGGGGTGGATATGGAAGCTGGCCCTTCAGAGATTTTGATTATTAGTGATAATCAAACTGAGCCAAAATGGATAGCGGCAGATTTACTTTCGCAAGCGGAGCACGATGAGATGGCGTGTTCTATTTTAATTACCGATGATGCAGATTTTGCTCAAAAAGTAGCAGAAGCAGTTGCAGAAATATTACCTAGTTTGAGCAAGGCAGAAATTGCACGCAAGGCGATTGAGAATAATGGCGTAATCTATGTTGTGGAGGATTTGCAAGCGGATGGAGTTGCTTTGGCTAATCAAATCGCTCCTGAGCACTTAGAATTATGCGTCGATAATCCTGATGATTATATATCACAAATTAGTACAGCCGGGGCAATCTTTATAGGGCGCTATACACCAGAGGCAATAGGTGACTATATGGCGGGGCCAAGCCATGTCTTACCTACTTCAGGTAGTGCGCGTTTTTCCTCTGGTTTGTCAGTTTTTGATTTCTTAAGGCGTAGCTCATTGATTGGCTGCGATGCTGATTCTTTTGCCAAAATTGCTGATAATACAGAAATTCTTGCTGAGGCTGAAGGGTTAACTGCCCACGCTCTATCAATCAAGGTACGGAAATAGTTACTTGTAAAGTTGATATCAGCTTTGTATAACACTCCCTAGGGAGTGTTTCGAATTAATCTTTTTGAATGCTTTTCACTATTGAGAACCTAAAAGATTCTCAATAGCGGCAGAGCTAACGAATTGAAAATCCTGCGCAGGAGTCACGTAGAAGACTACGCTCACCTGCTCGGATATTCCCATCCGTTAAAAATTAAATCAAAAATTTTTAATTCGCAACACTCCCTTTCACTCAGGGGTTAAGTTGGAAGAAAACAAAGCTTGGAGTCTTGAGGGTAAATTCAAGAGATTTTGGAGTTATTTTTAGTAAATGTCCTAAAAGTATATTAGGTATTTTATAAAGAGGATATTTTAAGGGATTTTTGTCGAGCTGTGAGTCCGAGCAGCGCAGCGCACTCTGGTGCGTGAGTCAGCGCAGGATGAGCAGGCGAGGCAGCTTCGCCAACTTATTAGAGATTCATCTCTAATAAGTTGAAAAGCACTAAAATATACCTTTATAAAGGGCGGTTAGCTCAGTTGGTTAGAGCGCTACGTTGACATCGTAGAGGTCGGAGATTCGAGTTCTCTACCGCCCACCATTTTTCTTAAGTCAAAAAAAGAGGTGTTTATGTCTTACGATTCAAATAATATTTTTGCTAAAATAATTCGTGGCGAGATTCCTTGTAATAAGGTTTATGAGGATGAAGCTGTGCTTGCTTTTCATGATATAAGTTCCGCAGCGCCAGTGCATGTTTTAGTCGTGCCAAAAGGTGAGTATATTTCCTTTGATGATTTTGCTGTAAAGTCAAGTGCTGAAGCAGTTAAGGATTTCTTCGCAAAAGTTCGGCAAATTGCCAATGAGCAGGGCGTAGCTGAAAGTGGCTATCGCTTAGTTACTAACCATGGTGACGATGCTTCGCAGACAGTTAAGCATTTTCATGTGCATATCTTAGGCGGCAAGCCACTTGGTGGCTTGGTGAATTAATCTTTTTGGGTGCTTTTTGCTAAATAACCTTCTTTCGTTCGAGTCAGGTATGAAGTATACGTTCACTCTCTCAATCAGAACATTTAACAAAAATCTCTCCAAAAATTTTTAATTAACAATATCTCGTTCATGATTATTATTTCAAAATATTAAATGATGAATTTTATTTCTCCATATTTCAAACTAATGCGTTTAGATAAGACAACGGGGGTTTGGCTCGTGTTGTTGCCTGCGCTTTGGAGCGCCTCTCTTTTTGAATTAAGAGCGGAGAATATATATCTGGTTTTCCTGATGATTGTCGGTGCAGTGGTTATGCGTTCGGCTGGCTGTGTGATTAATGATATTTATGATCGCAAGATAGATGCGCAAGTTGTACGTACGAAAAACCGTCCTTTGGCAAATGGTGATTTGCAGCTTTACCAAGCATTCATTCTGCTAGCGGCACTACTTTCCCTTGGTCTTTTAATATTGCTACAATTTAACCTATTTACTATTTGGCTTGGCGTTGCAGGTTTAGTGCCGATTATGCTTTATCCATTAATGAAAAGGTTGATTTGGTATCCGCAGATTTTCCTAGGGTTTGCGATTAATTGGGGAGCATTAATCGGTTGGTCAGCAATTGAGGGCAGCCTTGCCTTGCCAGCATTTCTAGTTTATGCGGCCTGCGTGTTTTGGACAATTGCCTATGATACGATTTATGCACATCAAGATAAGGCAGATGATTTGCGTATTGGTGTAAAATCAACGGCGCTACGCTTTGGAATCTATAATAAAAGAATCATGGTGGTGTGCTACATTGCGATGATTATTTTGCTGCTTACCGCGGCGATTCTACAAGGGTTTAGTTTGTTTTTCCTTATTGCAATAAATATTGTTGGTTTTGTCTTAATTACAGCAGTGAATATTATAGATCTGGATAATCACAAAGCCTGTATGGCTTTGTTTAAATTTAATGCTAAAATTGGGTTTGTAATTTGGGGGTTGTTGCTGATTGATCTTTTAGTCTCTGCCGCCGCTGGGTGAAGTTGTGTTGGCTTTGGCCTGGTCTAGTGGGTTTTTTTTGCCCGCATGGATGATACCTGCGACTGTTCCTTGATTGTCGATTGGTGGCAGTGTTGGTCTAGCGTCTTTGCCATCTGCCCGTTCTGGAGTCTTTTCTTCAGCTTTTGCCTTTGCTTCTGCCCGTTCTTGTTCTTGTACAACTTCTTCTATCTTCTCCTTTGCTGCTTCTCTACCTTTGCTCCGTCCAAAATAAGTTGTGACTACAGATAAAAATCCTAAAGCAACACCAATTCCAGCACCAATAAAAAAGGCTGCAACGGTTTGAAAGATAGCTGTAATAATGACGCTTGTTACAAGGGTAATAGCAGCGATTGCTTTGGCATTAGGGCTAGATGGTTCGGGTATAGGTTTTTCTTCGGCCTTAGCTTTATGTGCAGCAATTTCATGATCATAGCCATTTTCATATGCAACTCCGCCAAATGCCCAAGCGAGCCCACCTATTGCTAATGCAGAGATTATTGAGCCTGCGTGCCAATTATTAGTGTGCTCTTTCTTATGTGTGTGTAATTTGACAAGACTGTCTGAGTTTAGTTTAGTTTTAGGCATTGAGTCCCTTTAAATATTTAATCAATTGACAGTTATAACCATATTATACATTATTTTGCCTTCAAACGCAAATATAAACGTAATTATAGTTAATTTATGGAGCTCAAATCAGATTTGATAATCAAGCAATTAACCCAAAAAAGGCAGGCAGCAAGGCTTGGCGGAGGAAAGGAGAGGATTGATGCGCAACATGCAAAGGGCAAGCTTACAGCTCGTGAGCGCCTTGAAGTTCTGCTGGATCATAACTCATTCGAAGAAACAGGCCTATATGTAACGCATCGTTGCACAAATTTCGGTATGGAAGATAGTCAAGTCCCAGGAGATGGCGTAGTTACTGGTCAGGGGACGATTAATGGACGTTTAGTATTCGTTTATAGTCAAGATTTTACGGTTTTAGGTGGCTCTTTAAGTGAGACAAATGCTGCAAAAATATGCCGCATGATTGACATGGCGATAAAAGTTGGCGCTCCGGTTATTGGGATTAATGATTCTGGAGGTGCGAGGATTCAAGAAGGGGTTGATTCCCTTGGTGGTTATGGCGAAATTTTTCAACGGAATGTTCTAGCTTCTGGTGTTGTGCCACAAATATCATTAATCATGGGACCTTGTGCTGGTGGTGCGGTTTATTCACCTGCATTAACAGACTTTATATTCATGACCAAAGGCAATTCATATATGTTTGTTACTGGGCCTGATGTAGTCAAGACTGTAACTCATGAGCAAGTAACACAGGAAGAGCTCGGTGGAGCAAGCGTTCATACAACCAAATCTGGCGTAGCAGATTTTGCTTTCAGTAATGATATTGACGTTTTACTACAAACGAGACGTTTATTTAACTATCTCCCTGCTTCTAATCAAAGTCCTGTTCCTGAATTACCTGCTTCCGATCCTGCTGGTCGTATTGATTCTTCACTTAACACTCTCGTTCCTGATAATTCAAACCGCTCTTACAACATGCTAGAGCTTATTCAGCGCATTGTTGATGATGGTGATTTTATGGAGGTAAAACGTAATTTTGCTAGAAATATAATTGTTGGTTTCGGCAGGATGGAAGGTAAAAGCGTTGGCTTTATTGCGAATAACCCAATGCATCTTGCTGGTTGTCTTGATATTGAAGCTTCAGAGAAAGCTGCAAGATTTATTCGTTTTTGTGATGCTTTTTCTATTCCAATCGTAACATTTGTTGATGTTCCAGGCTTTTTGCCAGGTGTAGCGCAGGAGCATAACGGAATCATCAAACATGGCGCAAAGCTTCTTTATGCCTATGCGGAAGCTACTGTTCCAAAAATTACAGTCATTACCCGTAAAGCATATGGTGGCGCATATATTGTGATGAACTCAAAACATCTGCGTGGTGATGTGAATTACGCTTGGGCTAATGCTGAAATCGCAGTTATGGGGCCAAAAGGCGCAGTTGAGATCATTCACCGTAAGGATTCTAAAAATGCTGCTAAAATGAAAAAACATGAAGAAGAATATCGTGAGAAATTCGCTAGCCCTTTTGCGGCAGCTTCGCGTGGTTTTATTGATGAGGTAATTCGCCCGCAAAATACTCGTTCACGTATTTGCCGTTCTCTAGCTATGCTTACTAATAAAGAAGTTACCATGCCTTGGAAAAAGCATGATAATCTCCCATTATAATTATTTAATATATTTGGTGTCTGATGTTTGATAAAATTCTAATTGCTAATCGTGGTGAAATTGCTGTTCGTATTATAAAAACTGCGAAGAAACTTGGCATAAAAACTGCCATTGTATATTCGGAAGCTGATATTAATTCACTTGCTGTTCAACTAGTTGATGAGGCTTATTTTATTGGAGCGCCACCAGCAAAAGATAGCTATTTAAATATTCCAAAAATTCTAGAGGCGGTGAAGGATTCTGGTGCGGACGCCGTTCACCCTGGTTATGGGTTTTTATCAGAAAATTGTGAATTTGCGACCGAATTGGAGAAAATGGGTGTTACTTTTATTGGGCCTTCAAAATCAGCCATTTTGGCTATGGGTGATAAAATAACTTCCAAGAAAATTGCTATCGAAGCTGGTGTTGATACAGTTCCTGGTTATTTAGGCGAAATTCATGATGATCAAGAAGCGATTAAAATTGCAGATGAGATTGGCTTTCCAGTGATGATTAAAGCAGCAGCTGGCGGTGGTGGACGTGGAATGCGAATTGTCTATGATACAAAATCTGTTGTGGAAAGCTATAAATCTGCAGCGAAAGAAGCAATTAATTGCTTTGGTGACGGACGTTTATTTATCGAGAAATTTATTGAAAAACCACGCCATATCGAAATTCAAGTGCTGGGTGATAAATTTGGCAATGTGGTTTGCGTGGGCGAGCGAGAATGTTCAATTCAAAGATATAATCAGAAAGTTATTGAGGAAGCACCAAGTCCCTTCTTGGATGATAAAACGCGTGCTAAAATGTATGAGCAAAGCATAAAATTAGCGCAAAAGGTTGGTTATTATTCCGCTGGTACAGTTGAATATATTGTAGATAGCAAGCGTAATTTTTATTTCCTAGAGATGAATACAAGGTTGCAGGTTGAGCACCCTGTAACTGAACTTGTTACAGGCTATGATCTTGTCGAAGAGATGATTAAAGTCGCCGCTGGTAAGAAATTATCGATGAAACAACAAGACATAAAGTTAAAAGGTTGGGCTATGGAATCACGCATTTACGCGGAAGATCCAAGCCGTAACTTCCTGCCGTCAAGTGGAAGAATTCACCGTTATCAAGAGCCAGTAAGCAGTAAGCATGTTCGGGTTGATTCTGGAGTTTATGAAGGCGCAGAAGTTAGTATGTTCTATGATGCGATGATTGCGAAGCTTTGTAGCTATGGTAAAGACCGTAAGGAAGCGATTGACAATATGAAAGGCGCATTGAGCGAATATATTATCGATGGTGTGGCGCATAATATAAAATTCCTTGAACGGGTGATGCGTAATAAGAAATTTGAAAAAGGTGATTTCTCGACAAATTTCATTGCGGAACATTATCCAGAGGGTTTCAATGATAGTGAAGCAGAGTTTGAAGATATTGAAAATATCATCGCTGCTGCAGGGATTATTCGCCTTACCCAAGCTGAGAGATTAGGTAATATATCTGACCAAATGGAAGGTCGTGAAAAGAAAATCAATAATCGTTGGGTGGTTTGCATCAATAAGGATAATTATTACATCCAGCTAGATCGCATTGCAGAGCGTCAATTTGCCATGCAATATAATGGTCGCCAGATCAATATCGAATCCAGCTGGAATGTTGGTGATAGGCTGTTTAAAGCAGTAATTGACGATAGTGTGCATGTAAATGTGCAAGTTATGTATGAAGATGGCGGTTATATTTTAACGAATTCAGGAGTTAGTAAAAAGGTGAGGGTGTTGATTCCACGTGTTGCAGAGCTTTTCCAACATATGCCTGTCGATAGCGTTGCTACTAATGTTACTAATCTCGCTGCGCCAATTTCTGGTAAAATTGTCGAATTCCGTATTAAGGTCGGCGAAAGCTTCAAAATGGGTCAGGAGCTTGTGTTGCTTGAAGCAATGAAAATGGAAAACCTCATCACTGCTGATTGCGATGGTAAGGTCAAAAAACTCCTTGTGAAAGATGGGGCGGTTGT
>JAWUXM010000045.1:0-22045 GCA_034111325.1 Rickettsiales bacterium | reverse complement strand
AAACTCAACTAACAGTTGTGCAGGTCTCAAAAATATGTTATGATGCCTAATTAATAATTTTAATGAGGCATCATATGAGGCAAGACATTACACAAAAATTACACAATGCTATCAAATCTAATCAGATTGATAAAGTTCCGTAATGTTGAAGGTTATGCAGAGTCTTTAAGAGCAGAGTTGGATGTAAGGCTTCCTAAGGTTTTAAGTAATATTGTCGGGGAATATTGCTTAGGGGAGGGCTCATGGCAACAACGTATTTCAGAAGAAGGTCGTAGCGAAAGTTTGACGCAATTATCTGTAAATTCCAGATGAAACCATTAATATCCGTATCTCGCACAGCCTAAAATAGAAAATTCCTCTCTTATTCTCTACAAGACAATTCCACATTGTATTCTTGTCGCTTTTTTGTTTTACGGCTTTTCCCGCACTCCTTTTTATGTTATAATGTTGGCAGAGAACTAAAAAGAGAGAGATATGAGAAAGCCAGTAACACCAAGGAAATTAGGGCTATCAACATCACTAGATGGTATTTCGATTGCTACTCCTCAGAAGAAAGTTGATGTAGTGATATTACCTGATGGAAAGTTAGGGGTTGAGAATCGTAACTTTTACAAGAATTTACAACCTAAAAGAGAAAGTAAGGAATCGTTCACTCTGAAGATTATTTGGGATGACTATCTGAATCAGCTTTCTCCGCTGGAGGCAAAAATATTGATATGTCATGCGCATGGTAGCGTGCAAAAAGGTATGACGCATACAACTTCGGGACTATCTAATTATGGTAGTACTCAAGCTTTTTTTAGGGCATTAGACTTTACTCGCAATCCTGATTCTGTTAGATATTTATTAAGTTGTGGGGCGCAACAATTTATTGAAGATATAAAAAATAATCCCTTAATAGTGCCAGAAGGATCCATCATCGTTACAAATGCACCTGATGATCTATCAGTATTGAATGATATTAGTTTGCATCATGCGAAAATTTTGACTGAGGATTATCAAAAAAATAAACATATATATGACTCAAAGTCAAAAGCCTATATTGCAGTAAGCCAATTTGCTAAACTTATCGCATCATCACCACAATATATTGCTTTTAACATAATGGTAGGTGGAGAAATGAAAACTTTCGAATCACAATTGCCAAAAGACAAGGCTGTTTCAACTGAAGAGGAGATAAAAAGGCATATTGGCAATATACAAATATGTTTCGGAGAATTTCTATTAAAGCACGGAATTATGGATATAAGAGGTGTAAATGAAATTCTTCCTATGCCATTATTGCCGAAGCAGAATATCAGAGCAGAAGACATCGATCAATATAAAAAAGATACTCTTACTATATATTGTGACGGTGGATTTAAAGGTGAGATTCTTGCTGCTTTTTTTGATAATAATGCAGCTCTGGTTAATGAGCCGTTGGATGATAAAGGTGGGACAGCTTTAGTGTGCTTCGCATCTGAGCCTGGTGACAATATAAAGGTTGTAGAAATATTACTCGAGGCAAAGGCGGACATCAATCAACCTAGTAAATCTGGAGCGAAAGCTCTTGGTTGGGCTATCAAGGCAAATAATTTGGACATAGTTAATTTGTTATTAAAAAGGGGTGCCACCGTGGATGAGGGCATGATAGGTTTTGTTGCAAAAAAGGAAGGGAAAATGAAAGATATTTTTAGGGGTTACTTTGTACAAGAAGCTGGCGGTATAGGAAGAGTTAATGAATTTGTTAGGGCAGGTTTTGATGTCAATTCATTAGATTCGTTTGGGCAAACCGCCCTCATGGTTGCAGTGGGGAATGGGAAAATAGAGAATGTAAAAATGTTGCTTGCAGCAGGGGCGCGATTAGATATTAAGGATAATACTGAGAAAACAGTATTTGATTATATTCATAAGGACAACAATGAAGTGGTGAAAGTTTTTAATGAGTATTTTATAAAGGCTGGAAAAACAGGTAAGTTAGTGATTATTAATGAATTTATAAAGGCAGGCTGGGCAGAATCTCAGGCCGGCTATGCGGCTTTCGTTGAGACTGTGGGTCGTGGTCATGTGGAAGCTGCTTGTGCGCTCTTTCAGTGCAAAATAGATTCGTGTTCTGCAGAGCCGTTAAAACTGCACGGTTTTTTACAGTCAACAATCAGTTTGGATGGTGAAAATAAAATATCAATAAAAGAATTTATAAGATTAAAGTTAGGTCATAGCGGCAAAATTATAGCTCTATTAGGGCGAGCAGAACGGATAATGGAGAACGATCTTCCTCAGTTGCAGGAAGTTAAGTCGACAAGAGATGATCTGGCTTTGGGTGATGTTAAGGAAAATCCAGTGCCTCAGAGACATACTCTCGCTTTGAAAATTGTACCTAGCAAAACGTATGCTGAACAAGTCGCAGAACAAAAAGCTGCAGCACAAGTCGCAGAGCAACAAAAGGGTAGTTGTTGTGCTGTAATGTAAGTAGCCCAAATCCCACCGTCAAAAAATATCTATATAATTTATGAGATTTGCTATAGATAGAGTTTATCATTTTCTCTATGTCTAAATAATGTCTAAACAAACACTCAGTGAACATCTCGTTGAATTACGCAAAAGGCTGCTAATTTCCTTTCTGGTTTTTATTGGGTTTTTTACGCTTTGTTACTTCTATGTGGAGAATATTTACGCTTTTTTGCTTAAACCACTCAATGATATTTATATCGGGCAAACGGGGCGTAAATTGATTTTCACTGGTTTGACCGAGGCGTTTTTCACTTATCTCAAACTTGCCTCTTTCGCGGCATTTTTTTGTTCTCTTCCCTTTATCATTTGGCAATTTTATAAATTTATCTCTCCGGGTCTCTATAAAAAAGAACGACGAATTTTCTGGAGAATATTTGCGAGTTCGCCACTATTATTTATTGCGGGCAGTAGTCTTTGTTACTATGCTATATTTCCTGCAGCGTGGAAGTTTTTTATCAGTTTTGAAACAAAAGGCGGTGATTTACCGATTCTTCTTGAGGCACGAATTAGCGAATATTTATCACTTTCAACTCATCTAATTTTAGCCTTTGGTTTGGCTTTCCAATTGCCGATTATTATCGCACTTTTAGCAAAAACTGGTTTGGTTTCTTATGAGCTGCTAGCGAGTAAAAGGAAATATGCGCTGGTGATTATTTTAATCATCGCAGCAATAATTACTCCACCTGATATAATCAGTCAAATTGGTCTTGCTTTACCGATGGTTGCCTTATATGAATTAGGTGTTTTTATTAGTAAAAGAATTCAAAAACAAAGCAAAAATGCATGATATAAATTACATCAGGGAGAATTCAGAACAGTTTGATAAGGAGTTGAAGAGGCGTGGGCTAGAGGCTGCTGCAAAGCATATTTTAGCGCTTGATGAGATTGTGCGTGGCGATAAAGCAAATCTACAAGAGTTGCTAGCGCAAAAAAACACTATAGCCAAAGAAATCGGTGCAGCCAAAGGCAAAGGTGAGGATGCTAGTGAATTATTTAGCAAAGCAGAAAAGCTAAAAAGTGAAATTGCGGAGCTTGAATCAGGTGGCGCAGAGGAGCAAAAATTACACGATATTCTATCTGCTATTCCTAATGTTTTAGATAGTGAAGTTCCACAGGGCGCAGACGAAGATGCTAATAAAGAAATTCGCCAATGGGGCGAGCAGATAAAGTTTGAGTTTGCAGCGAAAGCGCATGATGAATTGGGCGAGGCTTTGGGTTTGATGGATTTTACGCAAACAGCGAAAATTTCAGGCGCACGTTTTGCAACGCTTTCTGGTAGTTTAGCTAGGTTAGAGCGAGCTTTGGCAAATTTTATGTTAGATATCAACATTAATGAATTTGGCTATAGCGAGACTTCAACGCCGCTTTTGGTAAAAAGTGAGGCGGTTTATGGCAGTGGGCAATTGCCAAAATTCTCTGAAGATTTATTCCAAACAACGGATGATAAATGGCTAATTCCGACGGCGGAAGTGCCGCTGACTAATTTAGTGCGTGAGAAGATTTTAGGTAAAGGTGAGTTGCCGTTACGTCTCACTGCACATACGCCATGTTTTAGAAGTGAGGCTGGCTCAGCAGGGCGTGATACCAGAGGGATGATTCGCCTGCATCAATTCTCAAAAGTTGAATTAGTTTCGATTACAGATGCAGAAAGCTCAGAGGCTGAACATCAGCGCATGGTAGGAATTGCTGAAGAAATTCTCAAACGTTTAAAATTACCATATCGGACAATGCTCCTTTGTAGTGGAGATACTGGTTTTTGCGCGCGTAAAACTTATGATATTGAAGTTTGGTTGCCATCACAAAATACTTATCGTGAAATTTCGAGCTGTTCAAATTGTGGTGATTTTCAAGCGCGTCGCATGAGGGCGCGTTATAAAGAGGATAAGGCTACAAAATTTGTGCATACGCTAAATGGTTCAGCCTTGCCGACAGGGCGGACATTAGTTGCTATTTTGGAGAATTATCAAAATGCAGACGGGACAATTAATGTGCCGGAAGTTTTAGTGCCTTATATGAATGGTGTAAAATTAATTGAAAAAAAATAATATGAGCAAAATTACTTACGAAGATGCAGGTGTTGATATCGCAAAAGGTAATCGCTTAGTCGATAGGATAAAGCCTTTTGCAAAAATGACTAAACGGCTCGGAGCAGATAGTGATTTAGGTGGTTTTGGTGGTTTGTTCGATCTTGCCAAATGTAAATTTAAAGATCCGATTCTAGTTGCAGCTAATGATGGTGTTGGCACAAAATTGAAAATTGCGCATGAGCTCGGAAAGCACGATACGATCGGAGAAGATCTTGTCGCAATGTGTGTTAATGATTTAATCGTGCAAGGTGCAGAGCCTTTATTTTTCTTGGATTATTTTGCCTGTGGCAAATTAGATGATGATGTCGCAAGTATAGTTATTGAATCAATTGCTAATGGCTGCAAAAAAGCTAATTGTGCGTTAATTGGTGGTGAGACAGCGGAGATGCCGGGGATGTATCAAGGCGGTGAGTATGACCTTGCTGGTTTTGCAGTTGGTGCGGTTGAGCGTGAAGGGGTTTTACCAAGAGGCGACGTTAAGGAAGGTGATATAATTATAGGGCTAAAATCTTCCGGTGTGCATTCTAATGGTTATTCGCTAGTGCGTAAAATTCTTGAAGTAACTGGTGCAAAACTTAGCGATAAATTTGAGAATAGTACGTTGGGCGAGGTTTTGCTGACGCCAACGAAAATTTACGTAAAACCTTGTTTGGCAGTAATAAAACACAATCTTGCTAAAGCTTTATGTCATATTACGGGCGGTGGTTTTATAGAGAATATTCCACGGATTTTGCCTGATAATTTAGCTGCGAGAATCGATAAGCATTCGTGGCAGAAACCTAGTATTTTCAACTACTTGCAAGATGGAGCTAATGTGTCAGATGAAGAAATGCTGCGTACATTTAATTGTGGAATTGGTATGGTGATGATTGTAGATAGTTCTAATGCTGCACAAGTTAAAGAAATCCTCGAGGAAAATGGTGAGGAGGCTTGTGTTATTGGTGAGGTTACGCCGAGGAAAGATAGGGCAGTGGAGATATAGATGTATTTAGCATTTATGGAGCATTGCTTGCTATTGTCATCGCCTGAATTCTGAAAGAATTCTAGGGCGATCCAGGAGACATAATTCAATGACTTTGTTCTTTGCCCCTAGACTCCCCTAGAATTCTTTCAGAATTCAGGGAGTGACGTGGAGGGGCAAGGAGTTGAAGCTAACATATGTTTTTTATAAGCCTAAACATGTCTTGCAATGTTGGCATATCCCGTTACCAAATTATTTGGCTTCTGCAATTGTGGCAATAGTAAAAAAATAAAATGATAAAAAAACTTAAGTTAGCAATTTTGATTTCTGGGCGTGGTTCAAATATGCGGGCGCTAATTGAGGCTTGTACAGTGCCAGAATTTCCTGCTGAAGTGGTTTTAGTATTGTCTAATAAACCAGATGCGCAAGGGTTAGAATTTGCTCGAGAAAATAACATTCCCACCAAATCCATTGAGAAAAAATCTTTCGCATCACGTGATGAGTTTGAGATCGCATTAGATGAAGCGATTCGCCAAACTCCAGCAAATTTAATTTGTTTAGCGGGTTTTATGATGATCCTAGGCAGCGACTTTGTGAATAAATGGCAAGGACAAATGATTAACATTCATCCATCGCTTTTGCCAGATTTTAAAGGCGCAACCGCGCAGAGAGATGCATTGGAATCTGGAGTAAAGGAGACAGGTTGTACAGTGCATTATGTCGTACCAGAAGTTGATTCTGGTGAAATTGTTATACAGAAAAAAGTGAAGATATTAGCAGATGATTTGCTTGAGACTCTTTCAAAAAGAATATTAGATCAGGAACATATTGCTTATAAGGAAGCAATCGAGATTATAGCTCGTAACTATATATAATATAGAGGCAAATATGGAAGGAGGGTTGTGGATATTAAAGGACATCATTAGTGCGACTGGTGGAGAACCACATAATCAAAGAGAAGATTGTCCGATTACGGCAGTTAAAATTGATAGTCGGCAAATAAAAACGGGGGATTTATTCATTGCATTAAAAGGTGAGAATAATGATGCTCATGATTATGTTGTTCAAGCAATTAATGACGGAGCAGTTTTAGCCATTGTCAGTGAGATTCGCCCTGAATATGAGAAATTACCAGTTTTATTAGTTGCTGATTCTTTTGCGGCACTGAATGATCTGGCAAAATTTCGCCGTAAGAATAGTTCTGCAAATTTTATTGCTGTTACTGGCAGTAGTGGCAAAACATCACTTAAGGAAGCTCTTAAATTAGTTCTCTCAGAACAATTTCGTACCTATGCAACAATTGGTAATTTGAATAACCATTATGGTGTACCATTATGTTTAGCAAATATGCCGGCTAATGTTGAGCAGGCAATTTTTGAGTTGGGAATGAATCATGCAGGCGAGATTTTACAATTAACAAAATTGGTTAAGCCACATATTGCAATCATTACGAATATTGCGGTTGCGCATATTGAGAATTTTAATTCAGTTGAAGAAATTGCTTGTGCTAAAGCAGAAATCGCCGATGGCTTAATTGGTAATAAGATTCTTGTTTTAGACGATGATGATGATTTTTGTGAGGTGCTTGAAAGCGAAGCTTTAAAACATCAGCCTGATGTTGAAATTATGAAGTTTGGCATGCAAGATGGTGTTGAGTTTAAAACTGGCAAAACACGCGTAAATAAAGATTTAGGTCTGGATCTTATAATAGATTCGCCAGCTGGAGAGCTGTCTGTTAGCTTTCCATTTATTGAAGATAAAATTGCAAAAATTGTACCAATGGCATTAGCTGTATGTTATGCTGCTGGCGCAGATTTAAGTAAAGCATCAGCAAAATTATCAGAATTTTCATTGCCGAGTGGCCGTGGGAAAATGATTTTTAACCCTACAAAAAACATCCACATAATTGATGATTCTTACAACGCTAACCCATTATCGATGAAACTTGCATTAAAACAATTAGGCAGAGCTGGCGATATAATAAAGGGGCGCAAAATTGCGATTATTGGTGACATGTTAGAATTAGGTGATGAGTCGGAAAAATGGCATAAATCATTAGCTACTGACATTGCTGAAAATAAAATTGACAAGGTATTCGCTATAGGTACATTCATGCGCTGTTTATTTGATCAATTACCAGAAGATAGACGAGGCGGTTTCTACAGTGATGTTGAAGGCTTTTTAGCCGAAGGTTTAGACGACAAACTACAACAAAATGATACAGTTCTAATCAAAGCTTCACGTGGTATGAAATCAGATCTTATAGTTCATAAATTAGAAGGGAGTCATGCTATATAATCTATTTGAGCCTTATTTTAACGATTATTCATTTTTCAATCTTTTTAGATATATTTCTTTTCGCAGTGGTGGAGCAATTTTTACATCTCTAATTATTAGTTTCTTAATAATGCCAAGCTGTATAAAAATGCTTAGTCGTCGCCAAACAAATGGACAGCCTTTACGTGATGATGGGCCAGTTTGGCATAAAGAGACTAAAGAAAATACCCCGACAATGGGTGGTTTGATGATTATTTTTGCATCTTTAATTTCAGCGATTCTTTGGGCTGATATGAGTAATTATTATATTTGGATTTTAGTATTCGTTACTCTTTCTTTTGGGTGTATTGGTTTATTAGATGATTGGTTAAAAGTTAGACAAAATAGCTCCAGAGGTGTGCGTGGTAAATTGAAGATCTTGCTGCAGGTGATTTTCTCACTGATAGCCTTGTTTTTCTTGCAACATAAACAAGGTGTGGACTTTAATACCTCAATTTCCATGCCCTTTTTCAAAGAGTTAATTTTTAATTTTGGCTGGTTTTATTTTATCTTTGCTTTGGTCGTGATTATTGGTGCTTCTAATGCGGTGAATTTAACTGATGGTCTGGATGGCTTAGCTATTGTACCAGTTATGATTGTGGGCTCATCTTTTGCTTTAATTAGTTACATCGTTGGTAATAAAATTTTTGCTGGTTATTTGCTAGTACCCTATATTGAGGGCAGTGGGGAGATCGCTGTTTTTTGTGCAAGTTTAGTAGGAGCAAGCCTTGGATTTTTATGGTTTAATGCGCCACCAGCGCGGATTTTTATGGGCGATACGGGAAGCTTAGCATTAGGTGGCGTTAGCGGTATGGCTAGTGTTATTACACGTAATGAAGTTACTTTAGCAATTATTGGCGGGTTATTTGTGTTGGAGGCTGTTTCAGTAATTATCCAAGTATATTCATTTAAACTCACTGGCAAAAGAGTTTTTCGCATGGCGCCGATTCACCATCATTTTGAGAAAAAAGGTTGGGCAGAGCCAACTATTGTTATTAGGTTTTGGATCATCTCAATTATCTTGGCAATAATCGGTTTATCGACTTTGAAAATCAGATGATGGAATTTAAGAATAAAAGATTTTTTGTTTTTGGATTAGGTAAATCAGGGCTTGCAACTTGTAGAAGGTTAGTTGAAATAGGTGCAAAAGTTTATGCTTGGGATGATGCTGGCCAACCAGAAATATCAAATGTAGACTTAATTAATTATAGAGAAATTAACTGGCAAGAAATTGATTATCTGGTTTTAAGCCCTGGGATCCCATTTTTAGAAAATCCTCATAAGATTGTCGAGCTGGCAAGAGGTTCTTGTAAAATTATCGGTGATGTTGAAATTTTATATGCCTTGAATCCACAAGCAAAATTTATCGCTATTACAGGCACAAACGGCAAATCAACAACAACTGCTTTAATCCATCATATTCTAATAAGTGCTGGTTTGCGAGTTGAAATGGGTGGAAATATTGGGGTGCCAGTTTTAGAGCTGCCTGATCTGGATGCTGATGGTATATATGTTTTAGAGCTTTCTTCCTATCAGTTAGACTTACTTGAGAGGGCTGAATTTGATATATCAATTTTGCTAAATATTACACCAGATCATCTTGATCGCTATAGTAATTTTACGGCTTACTGCGCTTCTAAAGAGAGAATCTTTAAGCGCTATACAAAATCTGGCATTGATATAATTGGTTTGGATACAGCAGCTAGCAATGAAGTTTTTGAAAAGTCACAAAGCGATACAATAATTCCCTTCTCGACAAAACATAAATTAGCTAATGGCTTATCATTAATGAACGGTGTCTTGCATGATACATATGAAGGACAAGATTTAGCGGTGAGTAATGGTGAATATGGCAATGATGAAAATTTATTGGCGGCCTATGCGGCATGTTTAAGTTTGGGTATGGAAGCTGAGGCAATATTACATTTTGCTAAATCATTTAAGGCCTTAGAACATAGGATGCAAATTATCGGCGAATATAAAAACATTATTTTCTATAATGATAGTAAAGCAACAAATGCACAAAGCACAGCAAATGCTTTAGCGCAGCTGGACAATATTTTTTGGATTGCTGGTGGCAGAGCAAAGGAAGGTGGAATTAATGATTTGGTCGAATATTTCCCTAAGGTAAAACAAGCTTTTTTAATTGGTGAGGCTGAAGAAGAATTTGCCCAATGTTTGGATAAGTATAATGTGCAATATGTACGTTGTGGTGATTTAAAAAATGCCACAGAAAAAGCTTTTGCACTTGCGCAAAGTGAACTAGGGCAAGTTAATATTCTTCTCTCACCTGCTTGCGCTTCATTTGATCTATTTCCTAATTTTGAAAAACGCGGCGAAGAATTTATCAAAATTGTATCTGCTCTTGCGTAAGCGTTTTAGTAAATTGCACCGATATTTTTAAGCGTAAAGGTGAAGGTTATAGTTTCCGACGGTAAGGATTGCGCTGCACGAATGTGATCCTCCACAAGATTTATACTATAGTTGAAGCAATCTCCAGTATATATGAAGCCATAACTGCTTCGTACAATGCCGTTATTAGGAGCGATTGAGGCTGGGCGTAAATCCACCGTTGCATCGCTAGTTAACTCAATATTTCTCATGATTTTCCAGCTAGCGCCAGTAGTCAAGTTTTTAACTAATGCACCGTTACTACCAACTAATTTGCGCTCATCAAGAGAGAAATAATAAAGGTTAAAAGTAAATTTATCGAGAACTAGTCTACTGTCTATTTCATCTCTATAACCGATGTTAGTTTTGCTATCAACACGGAAGCGATAGGCTAATTTGTAAAAATCCTCAGCGCTATATTCAAGCGAGCCGACATAATCTGATAAGGTTGTTGCCATGCCGCTTCCTGCATCGAAATTATTAACATTAGTAGGGCGAAAACTTTGTCCTAAAAACGCTTCTAATTTGGTTAATTTAGGATTGTTGAAAATAGTGGTTTTTATACCATAATTTATTCTCAAACCTTCTTCAACACGGTCATATCCTGAATATTTATTGCTATCGAATAAATTACTTTCAATTAATTGTGGATCAACACTGTCTTCATTCAACATTTCATTTTCATTCAAACTATTGAACTTTTGACTAAACACAGTTTGAATTTGTGGTTCAATGAGTGTGGTTCTTTTTGCTGATTCTTTTATAAAAGGCATACGCCAATTATATTCGGCTTGCGGTAAAATCCTTGCAGCGGAAACGTCAAGATTCTCATTGTTATCAATGCGGGCAGCTGTTTGCTCTTTACCAAAACTATATACATCACCACGAGTGCTAACTCTAAAGTCACTCACTGAACCATTTTTGCTAATAAAAGGTTTTATCCAGGTTTTTGTAGCACTAACACGCTTTAAATCATCGCCTTGTTTGCGTTCCAAAATAACCGAGTTTAAATCGAACTCTTCGCTGGCGAAGTATTTTGTTGAAGAGACTTTTTGGCGGTGAATGTCTATATATGGCAAAGCATATGGTGTTCTGACATTGCTAGTAGTTAAGTGATCTTGGAAATAGAGAGTTTCAAGAATAGTTGAATTATTATCGTCATATTGTTGCGCAACTAGGTTTGAAGTGGAAAAATTCTTATATAATTGATCATAACGATTTAGATAGGTTGTTTCAGAGAATTTCTCACCTTCAAAGCCAAGTGACCAATTATTTTTATATTCAAAACTTCCTTTACCACGAAGTACCCATTTTACTTCTTCTTCATTATTTATGTTAATTCCTTGCCCTGATAATTTTTCTCTTAAAGCTTGGTTTTCGTCAATATAGCCGCCAGAGAATTTATATTCGCCATTAGTAAATAAGTGGCGATATTCCAGCTCATGACGTAAATTGTCATGAGTCATAAAAGTTGGCGTATAGGTAAAGTCATAATTAGGCGCAGCATTTAGGTAAAAAGGCGTGCTAATAGAGTTGCCAAGGACTTTGTCGCTTTTATAACTTGGCGTCAGTAAGCCTGTTTTTCTTTTTGCGCCCGGTGTTGGGTGCATAAAAAATGGCGTGTAGAATACAGGCACTCCATGTGCGGAAATATAGGCGCTAGTGTAGAATACTTCTTCTTTATTCTTATCAATGGTAATTCGCCATGCATTGATTTTCCAAGTTGGGGTTTTATCTTTATCTCCGCTACAGCTTAAGCAGGATGTATAAGAAGCACTTTTGAGTTTAGTTATGTTACCGTCTTTGGCGATATGTCTGGCTTTTATCAGGGAATCATCAGGTAACTTGGCGAGAGTATATTCACCATCAAGCTTCGTAAAATCATCCTTTAAGACAAGCTTTTGCCCAATAATACGCGAGCCATCTGCTTGTTTTATAAAAACATTGCCTTGAGCGGTGATGTATTGGGTTTTTTTGTCATATTCAATTTCATCAGCAAAAATAATGTTACTATTTTGCGTAACCTTAACATTACCACTGGCATGGATCGTTTCATTTTCGTGGTTGAATTTGATGTTGTCAGCATCGATAAAAGTTTTGCTGGATCGCTTTTTAGATGTTTTTTTGGTTGTGGGCTGAGGGGTTTTAGCTGTTATGTCTTCCTTTGCCTTTTCTGCAGCTAGAGCTGGCGCAGCAAGAGAAAAAGTGAGCGCAAGGCTAATTAAATATTTTGCTAAATTCATTGGTTAAAACTTCTATGACTTCCTTTTTAGATGGGGTTTTGCCTAATTCGTAAATTGAGGTAACGCCATATTCTTTAATTCCGCATGGCACTATGCCATTAAAATTCTCTAAGTTGGGATTTATATTTAGACTAATCCCATGGAATGTAACCCACTTTCTTACCCTAACGCCTATGGCTGCAATTTTTTTTTCTGTTGAGCCAACTTTTACCCATATGCCTATTCTATCAACCCGCCGCTCACCTTTAATGCCAAAATGTTGCGAGCAGTTAATTATGCATTGTTCAAGATTATAGATATATTTCTTTATATCACAGCCAAAACTTTGCTTTTTTAAATCCATCATTAAATAAGAGATTAGCATATCAGGGCCATGATAGGTATATTGTCCACCACGCCCAGTTTTATGAATGGGAAATTTATTATCACTGAGCAAATCTTCTTTTTTAGAGCTTGTGCCGGCGGTATAAATATCAGGATGCTCCAGAACCCATGCTAGGCTAGGCTTTTTTTGAGCTATAATATCGGCAACGCGCTGCTCCATTATGGCGACCGCATTTTCATATTCAATCGGGGAATGGCTAATTAATGTTTCAATCATACTATTTACTTGCTTTTCTAGCTGGAAAGGCAATATATTACCTCTGCTTTAATTTGCAAAATTCTAGTGGTGCAATTTGACTATCCTTTGCTAAAGATATGAACAAAAGTTATTTGAAAAAGGGTGCAAAAAGATTAATTTGTAAAATTTGGAGATTTTTGTGATGATTTTTAGTAAATGTCTTTTGTGAGTGAGTGAACATGTACATTTGGGTACATGAGCGACATGAACAAAAGTTATTTGAAAAAGGGTATAAAAAGACTGATTTGTAAAATCTGGAAATTGTTGCTTTGATTTTTGATACATGTCCTGAACGAATGAGCGAAGTGTACACTTAGGTACACGAGCCGAAATGAGTGAAGGTTATGTATTAAAAAGCATGCAAAAAGACCAGATTTTTATTGTGCGGGCGTGGCGGAATTGGTAGACGCGCAGCGTTGAGGTCGCTGTTCTCAGTAATGGGATTGGAAGTTCAACTCTTCTCGTCCGCACCAAAAATGTTAGAGTGATTTTTAGAGAGTTTAAAATCTAGAAATTTTTGTGATGATTTTTAGTAAATGTTTTTGTGAGTGAGCGAACATGTACATTTGGGTACATGAGCGACATGAACAAAAGTTATTTACTAAAAAGGGCGCAAAAAGACTAGATTGAGGCCCCTTCGTCTAGTGGTTAGGACATGAGCTTCTCAAGCTTAAAACACGGGTTCAAGTCCCGTAGGGGTCACCAATATAATATAAAATGATTCTGATAAACATGAATTTTATTCTAAAAACCATATTGTTATTAACCTTATTTATAAACTCCGCTATGGCTGTTGATTCAAAAAAAGATACCTCTCACCTAACTGATTTGCAGAAATTTGTAACAATGGAAAATGGTACAGAACGCCCATTTGATAATGAATATTGGAATAATAAAGCGGAGGGGATTTATGTTGATGTAATTACTGGCGAGGCACTATTTTCATCTAAAGATAAATATGATTCAGGAACTGGTTGGCCAAGTTTTACCAAGCCAATTGACGATAGCTTTATAGAAAATAATGTTGATAGATCAATAGGCATGGAGCGTACAGAAGTTCGCTCAAAAGGTTCAGATGCACATTTAGGACATTTATTTACTGATGGGCCAAAAGATAAGGGTGGTAATAGATATTGTATTAATTCTGCCTCATTAAAATTTATTCCAAAAAAAGATCTGGATAAGCAAGGCTATGGCGAATATTTAAAATTATTCGGTGAGCCGCAAATAACTAAAATTGAGCGCGCAGTTTTAGCTGGTGGTTGTTTCTGGGGAATGGAAGAATTATTATCAAAGCTTGATGGCGTGATTGATGTGGTTAATGGTTATAGTGGCGGAGATGTCTCTAACCCAGGTTATAAACTAATTACTACTGGCACGACTAACCATGCGGAATCAGTTGAAGTTTTGTTTAACCCGCAGAAAATCTCCTATGAGGAAATTCTCAAATTCTTTTTTAAAATTCATGACCCAACCACATTAAATAGGCAGGGTAATGATGTTGGTACGCAATATCGTTCAGCAATTTTCTATCGCAATCCTGAACAGAAAAAAATCGCTGAACAAGTTATAGAAAAAGCTAAAAATGCAAATATTTATGATAGGGATATTGTAACTCGCTTAGAAAAATTCGATGAGTTTTCTAAGGCCGAAGATTATCATCAAGATTATCTCGAGAAACATCCGGGTGGCTACACATGCCACAGAGTCCGTGATGATTGGGTTTTCTAGCTAAGTAAGACTACACTCAAGAACAAAGATAGAGTATATTGAGATAGATGTTGAGTAAGGGTAGCGTTGGGTTTGTGATGTTTTCAGGATTTTATCCAATGAGTGAATAAATAACCAAGAACCCAACAGTTATGAATAAAATTCAAGAACCTTTATCATTCAAGCTCTAAGTTACAAAAGATTATCTCACCAGTCATCCAGGCTTGGTTTTGCTGGGAGATTTGATTAAGAAATTAAATCTTCCAAAGATGGTTGATAGAGCATTTGGTAAGCCAGGCAGCAAATATCAACAATCAGGTGGAGAGTTTATCAGATAGCTGGCAAGTCGGTAAAAAAAGGCAGAAGATTTTATTTGAAGCTACAAAAAGAGCATGTTGTGTTCTTTGAGCAAGTCCGACAAAGATGCCAAAAGCACCAGTTTGACTGAGATTGTCACTAACCATCATCAATAATTTAAAATAAGCGAAAGCCACCGCTCACTCCAAAATCAACAGCCAAGAGGAAATAGGGATAAAATTAACAGCTTCCCTAATAACACTCAACAACCCTAAATTACACATATTGAGTTTCTATTTTTATTCTTGGGGGAGCAAGTATTGATTGTATAGATCTCAGAAATATGTTATAGTGGTGAATCGTTGTAACATATTACGAGGTAAAAGATGATGGAAATCGAATTGCAAAGAATAAAGTATAATAGCCCTATATCTTTATTTGACCGAACGCAAAGCGTGATTGCTCAGCTTATACAAGATTACGATGATAGTAAGGGAGAGGAAAGGAAACGCAATTCTCGCCAATTTGTTATTGCCTTACAGAATAAATTTGATCGGGTTGCAAAAGAGTGTAACGTAGAGATTGCAACTCTTATTGATGCTACAGATGAGGATGGACGCACGGCTTTGATGGTTGCTGTAGAGGATGGGCAAGTGGATGTTGTACAAGCGCTTATAGATGGAGGAGCCGATATTACGGTAAAAACTAAGGAGCATGAAATTACGGCATTAATATATGCTATGATGCGAGGTGATGATGAAATTATAAAAATATTGCTTACTGCAGGAGCGAGGATGGAAACGCTTACTGGTAAGGCGATGATATGTCTTGTGGAGAGAGAGCGTGAAAATATTATAGAGTATTATTATAATGTTGGAGAGTTTGAATGGAGTCGTTATGGGAGAGATCTGCTTGGAGATATTATACCTGCTGCCCAGGAAAGAAGGTTAAGTTTGGGAGAAAAAAATTTGAAATATCTTGAAACTCCTAATGTGACATTATTATATGCTGTAGAAAAAGGCTATGCGGATGTTGTACGAGCTTGTTTGCAAAAAGGTGATAATCCTAATGCAAGCAGTAGCAAGAATAATACGGCTTTGATGATAGCAGCAGCAAATGGTAATGTTGCAATACTAAAAATTCTTATAGCGGCAGGAGCGGATATTAATGAAATAAAAACAAGACCATATAGATCAGCATTATTGTCTGCTGTGGAACGGGGTCATTTAGAAGCGGTATCATTACTTATAAAATATGGGGCTTATGTCATTACTGTTCGAGTAAGCGGGCTTACAGGAGGACGTATATCTTACGTCGATGTCTTGTGGAAGGCTGTCATAAAAAGAAATGTAGAGATTGTAAAAGTGCTTTTGAGTGATGTAGCACGCCTTGATCCAGAGCTAGGGGATGGTTGTATGAGGATTAATGCTGTATTATCTGATGCAATACACAAAGATTATGCAGATATTGTCGAAGTATTTCTTGCTGCAAAGAGAAGTGCTGAGATTGCTCTGCGATATGATTGCCTTAAGCTTGCGGTAGTGAATGGTAGTGCTAATGTTGTGCAAACTCTGCTTAATACAGGGCATGATATTAATGCTACTTTTAATTATGGTGGTACATTATTGCATTTAGCAGTAGAAACGGGACGTGCCAATGTTGTGCAGGTTCTGCTTAAGAATGGTGCAGCTATAAATGCAAAAACTTTTATTCACAGAAACACTCCTCTATTATTGGCAATCAAAAAGGGGCATACAGAAATTATCAAAACATTCTTAGCAAGTGGTTTGTTTGAGGAGGGGCATGATGCTGTTCAGAAAATTCCAAGAGCGTTAGTAGATATAGAAAAAATACTGCAAATACAGAGTAAGATAATAGAGAATATAACATTGTTGAATGATGATAAAGATTCACCGAAAAAATTATTGGCATTAGAACGAGCATGTTATGAGTTGGATGAGGATAATTTAGATGCGGCAGAAAGGGTTTTAAATGGTGTAACTATTGATGAAGAAAAAAAACAAGAGGAGAAAATAGCCGGAAGGCAATTGCCTACAGCATCAATGTTAGATTTGGTAATGGGTTTTAATGGTTTTTATGGAAAAATATTAAATCACCTTAGCCTAAAAGACTTTGTTGGGCTAGATTCCGTTTCTGAGAAAAGAATGAGCAAATTATTAGCTGCTCTTAATCCTGCAAATAAACCACGCTCATTTATTGGTTTTGATATATATGTTCAAGCTGCAAACCCCATAATGCAGGAATTGGTAGATTCTATGCGTAGTATTATTGAGAGATCACATGTTTTTGCAATACCAGAGATTATTCCTAACTTGTCTGTGGTAGGAAAAGTTAGTGCCATCTTGGCAGCTTATAAATCAAAGGGGGAAGCTGTAGTAATGAATCCAAGCTTGGTTGATATGCTTTCCATTGGTCCAATATCTACGGTGCTTAGTGAGTATATTAACTCTCCACAAGTGGATCATGAATTATCCAAAACAGTTCCTAAGCATCAACAAAATATTAATATGAAAAGGGCAGCAAATCTAGTTACTATGGAGGCAAACGCTAACAAAATAGAAGAATATACAGGTGTTCCTAGAGGTAGTCAGGCATATTATCGTGATGGGGTATATAAAGGTTGTTACGTTTTGTTTCATGCTAGCAGGGACCGATGTTTAGAAGAGCAAAGCAAAGAAGATAGTTCTTTTATAGGAGGAGCAGCTGGTGAGCAAAGGCATGATGACCAGAAAATAGCAGATAGCGTGCCATATTGGGTAGCTCGGAGTCAATTTAATGATAAGGGTAAGGCATCCCATTCTCCTGATATGTAATTGTATAAAAAAGCTCTGTTTGACGCCTAATGACGCGGAGAGAGAGGAAATTAAAGATTACCTCGAATGAGTTAGTGCTTCGATAATATCACCAGACATGTCGATGTTATTTGAGGGATGGGGGATTGTGTTGCAACTAATGATTTTGCTGGCGCCGGCATTTTGTAGGTTTATGTAAGCGTCATCAGCAAATATGGCATGTACGCCTATACAGATTGGCGCTAGCATTTTAGCTTTTTGCAAATGCTTCATGGTTTCAATCATCGTCCTGCCAGTTGAGATAATATCATCAACTAATATTGGAGTGTGGTCTGCAAATTTTTTAACTTCAGGCACTGAAATCTCAACATCTTTATCGCCATGGCGAACTTTCTCTAATATAAGAAAGGGGGCGTTTGTTTTCTCTGCCATATCATGAACCCATTGTTGACTTTCTTCATCTGGGCCAATGAGCAGGGGCTTTTTAACATTATCTTTAATCCATTTTGTCACAGCATTAGCTGCATGAATAATTTTTGTAGGAATTGTATAAATTTCACCAAGAGTTTTATGGCGATGTAGATGTGGATCAATCGTAATTAATGTATCAAAATACTGTGAAATTAATTGTGCAAAAATATCTGAAGTGACTGCCTCACCAGCCTTAAAGCGAATATCTTGACGCATATAGCCTAAATATGGCGCGACTAATGTAATTTTCTTTGCTCCTAATTCACGACAAGTTTTGGCAAAGAACAGCAGGGGCATTATTTTATCATCAGGGTGGTCAAGGCTAGCGATAATAACTATATCTTGTGCTTTGACATCATCATTTATACGTAAATATGACTCGCCATCGGGAAAACGCCTCGTTGTAATATTGCCTTTTTGGTAGCTTAGTTTGGTGATAATTTTATCTACTAATTGTTCTGAGCCTGGAAAAGAAAAAATAATTGTCATGATATAGTGATTATTTCGTTATTATTTTTGAGATAGTTGAGGGCATAATCAAGTTGCCCAAGTGAATCTGCATGGATAGTAAATAGTGCGTCGTTTTTTGTAACATTGTTGCCAATTGTTACATGTAAATCAACGCCTGCAGCTTTATCATTTGGCGCACCAGCAAGCTTGGCAATCAATGCCATCTGACCATTATTAATCGCTGTGACCATTCCGCTATTTTTAGCGATATAATTTTTAGTATATTTTGCTAGTGGGATTTGGCGCATGCCGCCTTGCGCTTCACATATTTCTTGGAATTTATGCCATGCTTTGCCGTTATCAAGTATTTCTGTGGCAATTGCTAAACCTTCGCCAGTTTTAACATTAGGTGCAAATTCGAGAACATGACTAGCTAGTAGTAATGCGCGTTCTCGTAGATCTTGCGATGCACCCTTGTCATTTTGCAAGACGGCAACAACGTCACGCGCTTCTAGGCTTGGGCCAATGCCGTGCCCAACTGGTTTTGTGCCATCGGTAAATATAGTTTTTATAGTAATATCAAATCTTTGCCCAACTCTTTTAAGGTAAGAACTTAACTCTTCTGCAGTTTTATGGTCGCGAATTTTAGCAGTTGGACCAATAGGAATATCAATGACGATATGGGTAGAGCCAGCGCTAATTTTCTTGGAAAGAATAGAGGCAACTAATTGCCCCTCAGCATCTAAATTTAAAGCTCTTTCAACATGAATTAAAATATCATCGGCAGGGCTAAGCGAAACACCACCACCCCACACTATACAGCCATTTTGTTTTCTGATAATTTTTTGCATTGCTTTTATATCAAATATAACAGGCGCTAAGACCTCCATAGCATCTGCCGTGCCTGAAGGGGAGGTGATAGCTCGTGAAGAAGTTTTAGGCATAGTAAGGCCAAAAGATGCAACAATTGCTACGATAATTGGTGTTGTACGATTACCCGCTAAGCCACCAACGCAATGCTTATCAACAATCATCGGTTTTTGCCATTTGAGTTTATCGCCAACATCAACCATGGCTTTGGTGAGGTAAATCATCTCATCAAGGCTCATGCGACCTCCTGCACAGCTGCTAAGAAATGCTGAGGTGTAAATGTCAGAATATTGACCATGTGCTATATCAGAAATAATCGCCGAAAACTCTTCTTGTGAAAGGCTATTGCCATAAATTTTTGACCTAACAAAACTTTGTGATTCTAGCTGTTTGGCATGGACAACATTTATTTTATCGCCTGCTTTAGCGTCTAATATTTGCCACGCATAATCTGAAAGGCTGGCTTGATGTTTCTTTAAAATATTTGAGGTAACAATATTTACAGTCGCGATAATTGATTTGTTGCCTAAAATAACGCGCACACGGGCTGGTGCTTCGAAACCCTCAGCTAAGCAAATATGACAATCTTGACGCATATAGACAATTGCTTCTTTATACGTATCGATACCTAATTTCTGTAATTTTAGAGTAGATCTTTTAGTCATAATTCGTAGTTTTCTAGATTTTAGGAATAGTTGCGTTCACGTAATTCTTTGTGATCTTGAAACAAACCACAATCAAGGAGGGTTTTTTGATCAACTGATTCAATAAGATATTTTGAACCAGTTACTGTTTCTGTTGCGCCTAAAAAGGTTAGTTTCATTTGTAAAACTTAAAAAGTGCTAAGCGTTTTTGTTAAATTCTATCAAACATATATCGAAAGATAGAAGTTGGTATTAGTTTGTTTCTGTTATTCTACTTTTTCTTTTAAATTTTAGAAAATAATAACATGCCTCATTTAATTATAGAATATAGCTCTAACCTCACAGAATTTAATGCAGAGAAAACATTAGCGGAGTTAAATAAAGTTATTTTAGATCTTGGCGAGTTTGCAGAATTAGCCCTAAAAAGCCGCACTATAAAATTAGATAATTTTTTAATTGGGCGTGGCGCTACAAAAGATGGTTTTATCTATGCGAAACTTGCAATTCTTAGTGGTCGATCTATTGAGTTTCGTAAACAACTTTCCGAGCAAATAGTTAGCAGTTTGCAATCAATGGCGCCATGGCGAGAAGGAACACAACTCTGCGCAGAAATCCTTGAAATAGAAGCTGAGTCCTATACAAAGCGAACTATCTAGCCCATGAATACATCTATTTGCGATGATTCCAGAATTGACCCATTTCAATGTAGATAAAGGATGCTCCCCAAGTTATTAGCGCTAAGCCAGTTAATGCTTCTAAACCAACTAAAAAGCGAATATCACCAAGAGGTGCGATATCACCAAGCCCGAGAGAAGTGTAGGTTGTGAAAGAAAAGTATATGTAATCCATTAATTCATAATTAAAATTACCTTGCAACATGCCATAATCTCCTAATTCAATTAGGATATAGAATGCAAAGCCAAAAAGCCATATTACTGCCGTATGCGCCGTTAATACGCCGAACATGGCGGTGACGACTTTTAAACGTTTAGGGATTTTTAACTTAGGTATATAAACTGAGAGGAAATATAAAAAATCAGCGTATAGTATGACTGAAATTGTAATGATGATAATGTTGATAATAAACACGCTAAACATGCTAAACCTTTCTTCGTTTTACTAAAATATTTAATGTCTCAACGCCAAAGTCGTCTTCACACGTGTGATTTTATACGCTCCTTTAATTTAAATCATCTTTTTTTACGATATAGCTATTTGGTAGTTGGTAATAATTAAATATCTTGCTGGTTTTATTATGTGAGAAGCTGCGTAATATTTCACTTAAGTTTATACCAATTCCAACATATGAATTACATAGCTGCAAATGCGTATTTAAAGATTAATGTTAGTATTGCATGTGCTTCCATTGTTCTTCGGTAGGGAGGTAGCTGAGCAGGTTACTGTTAATCACTTGGTCGGAGGTTTGATGTGGTGACGATTTTCCGGACATAAAATTAATCATTTAAGTAAAAATTATGTCCAATAAAACTCGTGCTAATTACCCATTAGAATTCAAAATATCTTCGGCAAAATTAGCCATAGATTCAGATCAATCAATTTCTCAAACAGCTAGAGATTTAGGTATAAATGTAAATACTCTGCATAATTGGGTATCAACCCAATCACAACTCACTAATTCAAATAATAATATGACAAAGAATCGCGAATGCCCTTATGAAG
>JAWUXM010000044.1:0-11884 GCA_034111325.1 Rickettsiales bacterium | reverse complement strand
CATAATTTTTATTTAAATTAAATTCGCCACTGCTAGCTTTGTATCTAACTTGCAAACTTCACAAGAAATTAGAACATGTCAAATATATTACCTTATAACGTAGGGATAATTCATTTTACTGGAATAGGCGGAATAGGGATGAGTGGAATTGCAGAAGTGTTATTGGCACTTGGCTGTGAGGTGCAAGGCTCTGATATCGCCGAGAACCCTAACATTGAGCGTTTACGTAAAATTGGCATTAAAGTTATAATAGGGCAGGAAGAGGTTAATATCGAAAATATTGCGGTGGTTGTCAGAAGCTCGGCTGTGGGCGATAACAATCCTGAAATTGTTGCTGCACGTAAACATCATATCCCTGTCATTGCTAGGGCGGAAATGCTTGCTGAAATTATGCGTTTTAAAAGCTGCGTAGCAGTTGCAGGAACACACGGCAAGACTACTACAACTTCGATTATTGCGAGTTTATTTGAAGGTGCAGATCTACACCCAACAGTGGTAAATGGCGGGATAATAAATGCACGTGGAACAAATGCTTATTTAGGTAAAGGACAATGGTTAATTGCTGAAGCTGATGAGTCTGATGGAAGCTTTGTAAAGCTACCTTCTAATATTGCAGTTATCACTAATATTGATCCTGAACATATGGAGCATTATGGCTCTTTTGAGAACCTCAAAGCATCTTTTAAACGTTTCGTTGAAAACATACCTTTCTACGGTTTTGCGGTGATGTGTAAGGATCATCCAGAAGTGAAAAGCCTAATGTTAGATATTACTGATCGTAAGGTAATCAGCTACGGCATAGAGGAGCAGGATGTTGATGTGCGAGCTGTAAACATCAAAAATACCGAAGGTGGTTATAATTTCGATGTGGAGATAAATATTGATGGTAAGGAACAATATTCCATTAAACAAATCTTTCTGCCGATGTATGGCAAGCACAATATATTAAATTCTCTAGCAGCGATATCAATTGCAATACGCCTTGGTTTTAAAGAGGAGTATATCATAAAATCATTAGCAGATTTTATGGGTGTAAAAAGACGTCTGACAGTAACAGGTGTCGTTAATGGAATTACAATTATTGATGATTATGGTCATCACCCAGTAGAAATTGCAGCGTCTCTTGCCGCAGTGAAAGAAATGCAAAATGGTAAAGGCAGGGTTATTGCTGTTGTGCAGCCACATAGATATAGCCGCATTTTAGCATTGTTTAACCAGTTTGCTAGCTGCTTTGCGGATAGCGATGTAGTACTTGTCACGGATGTTTATGCAGCGGGCGAAGAGCCAATTGAAGGAGTCGATAAGCAAGCTATTATGGAGGCAATTCAGAAACATGGTCATGCAGATGTTCAGCTAGTTGAATCGCTTGCTAATTTAGCTGATTATGTAAAAAAAGTTGCTCATGATGGTGATGTGGTTTTGTGTCTCGGCGCAGGTGATATTACAAAATATGCTAATAATTTACCAGCAGGCTTAAAATGAGTTTGGCAGAGAGGCTTCCTTTTGTTGAATCAGGTTATCGCGAAAATTACGATTTAGCAAAAATCAATTGGTTCCAAGTAGGAGGAAAAGCTGAGGTAATGTTTCGTCCACAAGATCGTGAGGAGTTAGGAGCCTTTTTGCGGGATGTTCCTTCAGATGTTCCAATTACTATATTAGGCGTTGGTTCTAACGTGATTGTGCGTGATTGTGGAATAAAAGGCGTGGTGATTCGTTTAGGGCGTGAATTTGCCGAAATCAAACAAGATAGTAACAATATTATTGAGGCCGGAAGTTCTGCATTAGATGTAAATGTTGCAACATTTGCTAAAAATATGGGGCTGGCTGGGTTGGAGTTTTTAGTAGGAATACCCGGAACAATTGGTGGTGCGTTAAAGATGAACGCTGGTGCCTATGGTGGCGAGGTGAAGGATATAATGGTGAAGGCTGAAGCTTTTGATAAAAAAGGTAGGGTTCATATGCTTAATGTTGATGATATGAATTTTGCTTATCGCACATCAAAAGCGGGTGATTATATTTTTACTCGAGTATGGCTTAAGGGGAAAAAAGGTGATGTTGAAGAGATTGCGGATAAAATGGCGCAAATCAAAGCTGAGCGTGAAGTTACGCAGCCAATTAAATCTCGAACAGGTGGTAGTACGTTCAAGAATCCTAAAGATCATAAGGCTTGGGAGTTAATTGATAAAGCAGGTTGTCGGGGCTTAAAGCAAGGTGGCGCGCAAATTTCAGAGCTACATTGTAATTTTATGATTAACAATGGTGGTGCGACAGCGACTGATTTGGAGAGTCTTGGCGAAGAAGTTAGAAAGAGAGTTTTGGATAAAACTGGTGTAGAGCTGGAATGGGAGATTAAATTTCTTGGAACAAATTAGAATTATGAAAAAGAAAAAAATAGCAGTTTTATTAGGTGGTCTTTCGGCGGAGCGAGAAGTTTCTGTTTCCAGCGGCAAGTCTGTTGTAAAAGCTCTTAAAGATATGAAATATGACGTGGTGGAAGTTGATGTTGGTCGTGACGTTGCTGCAGTTTTAGCATCAGTAAATCCTGATGTGGTTTTTAATGCGCTACATGGTGAATATGGCGAGGATGGGAAGATCCAAGGTTTGCTTGATATGATGGGAATTCCTTATACGCATTCTGGAGTTATGGCGTCTTCAATTTGTATGCATAAGCATATTTCCAAACAGTTATTCGTCGCAAATGGGATATTAATGCCTAAAAGTGAGTTGCTAACAGAAAAGCAAGTTGAGACAGCAAAAATTCCAAAAGCTGTCATGGAGCTCATGCAGAAGCCATATGTTATCAAACCACTTAACCAAGGCTCTTCTTTTGGTGTGCAGATTGTTAAAGAGCCGAAAAAATTTACAATAAATAATTACCATTTCGAATATGGTAAAACAGTATTGGTTGAGCAATATATTGCCGGGCGGGAGATTAATGTGGCAATTATTGATGGTAAAGCAATTGGCACATTGGAGATTAAAATGAAAGAAGGGTTTTTTGATTATAAAGCTAAATATACAGAAGGTCTTGCCGAAAAGATTATTCCAGCCGATTTAAGTGATGCACAAACAAAACAAGTTTTGGAGATTGCGGAGCAGACTAATAAAATCGTTGGTGCGCGTGGGGTAGGGCGTCCAGAATTTATATTTGATGGCAAGGATTTTTATCTAATTGAATTTAACACTCATCCAGGCTTTACGCCAATTTCATTAGTGCCAAAAATTGCTGCATATAAAAATATTAGTTTTAACCAATTAATTGAGTCACTAATTAATGGCGCTACATATAACTAATAAAAAAACGAGCAAATTATTTCTGGGAAGCAGTTGTGTATTATTGCTGCTCTCGTTATTTATTTGGCGGGAAGAAATTGCTAAGCATGGTATAGAATTATCAGCAAAACTTGGCTTTAAAGTTAGCAATATATATCTAAGTGAAGTTTCATATGTTGATATTAGTGAATTAATCAGAAAGGCCGATATACGCGATGGTGACCCAATATTAGCAGTTGATCTTGCTGAAATGAAAAGCCGTATAGAGGCAATGGATTGGGTGGAAAGCGTTATGATAGAAAGGAGGCTGCCTGATACTATGCGTATTTTTATTACTGAGTATCAGCCAAAAGCTATATGGCAGGATGGTCAGGATTTGTATGTAATTGATGAGAAGGGTAGAATTATTACAAAAATTAGCGAGGCGCAGTTAAGTAGCTTTGCTGAACTAATTATTTTATTTGGTGAGGATGCAAAATCATATATTGGCTCATTATATAGTTTTTTGAATTACGATGAGGATGTTTTTAATTTAGTATCTTTTATCTCGCGAGTTGGTAATCGTCGTTGGGATGTCCGCTTGATGAATGATATAGTAATAAAATTACCAGAAAAAGAGCCAGAAAAAGCATGGCGTTATCTATTATCATTAAATGATGAATTAAATATTTTATATACGAATATAAAAGTAATTGATCTAAGAATTAAGGATAAGGTGTTTATTGAATTAGACACAAAATATAAAAGTAACCGCAATTTGCTCAGAGAGATGGGGTAAAGGTGTTGAGTATTTAAAGGAGTGTAAAAAGGAGAGGAAATGGAGGATAAAAATAAGATAATTGCAGCGTTGGATATTGGTAGTAGCAAAATTATTTGTGTTATTGCATCAATAGATATTCACAATCATTTAACAATTATTGGCGTTGGGCATCAACCTTCAGCTGGTGTTGGTAATAATGGTGTGATTTCAGATATTAAGGCTCTGGAGGATCGTATTGTAGCGGCAGTTTCTGAAGCTGAAAATAAAGCAAAAGTTGAAGCGGAGAACGTTGTAGTAAACATCTCGGGCAATAAATTATATTCATTTAGTCGAGATGAAGAGATCAATATTAACGGTGCAGATGTACATATTAACGATGTGCAAAAACTGGTTACTAATGCCTTTGCAGAATTCACTGATGATAAAAAAATTGTTATACAAGCGATCCCACTTTCTTATACGCTAGATGGTATAGATGGGATCAAAAATCCATGCTATATGTGCGGTGATAAACTTACAGTGCATTTAAACGTCGTTACAATTGATATTGCTGCGAAGAAGAATCTTGCACATTGCTTGGCGCGTTGCCATCTGGATATTGATACGATTTTACCTTCGGGATATGCTGCAGCTTTAGGTTGCTTAACGCATGATGAAATGAAAATGGGTTGTTTGGTGCTTGATATTGGAAATAGTAATATCTCTATTGCGATTTTTGACGATGGCAACCTAGCATATGCGGCAAGCTTGGCTTTAGGCGGTAAGTTTCTGACAAATGATATAAAGCAGATTTTTTCTCTAAAAACTAATATTGCAGAAAAGCTCAAGACTATTTACGGCAGTGTTTTTATGGATAATCAAAATAAGCGCGATGTAATCGATTTGTTCGATATTATTAACACTGAAGAAATTGGCGATAATAGTTATATTCTAAAACATAAATTAGTTGAGATTATTTCTGACCGTACGGAGGAGATTCTAAAATTAGTAAGAAATTTTCTGGAGAAAGATAAAAATGCCAAGAAATATTATCAAAGAATTTCCGGTAATATTGTATTAACTGGTGGCACGGCGAATTTGGTTGGTATAGCAGAATTAGCACAAAGCATTTTTGATAGGAAGGTGCGTATTGGTGGGGTTGAGCAGTTTGATTTTTTACCAGATGAACAAAAAGATCCTATTTTCACTACGGCTTATGGAATGTTAAAATTTGCTTGTGATAATCATAATAAGAAAGCGCTTGGTTTTGAGAATTGTAATGAGAAGCTAAATCCTTTATTGAAACTTCTGAAAAACTTGGTTTTTTTTGATAAAATCAGTAATTTTGTTAAGAAGTATTTTTAAGGGATTGTTGCAAGTTAAAATTTTTTGTTTCTAAATGTGGATGATAGTAATTCAATAAAGTAAGTAGATGAGCATTAGTATAGATTTACCAGAGAAAAAAACTACTAGTCCAAAAATTGCCGTAATAGGCGTTGGTGGTGCAGGTGGTAACGCTGTTAACAATATGATTAATATGAAGCTCGAAGGTGTCGAATTCGCTGTTGCTAACACTGATGCGCAAGCACTTAGTAATTCTATCTGTAATAATCAAATCCAGCTAGGTGAAACTTTAACTAAAGGTCTGGGGGCTGGTTCTTTTCCATCTGTTGGTAGTCAAGCTGCTGAAGAATCAATCAACGAAATAACTTCTCTTATTGCTGATAGTAATATGGTTTTCCTTACTGCTGGAATGGGCGGGGGAACAGGCACAGGTGCTGCACCAGTTATAGCAAAAATTGCTCGTGAACAAGGAGTTTTAACTGTTGGAGTGGTAACAAAACCTTTTCACTTTGAAGGCTCGCACCGTATGCGTATTGCTGAAGAAGGCTTAGATGAGCTACATCAATATATCGACACATTAATTGTCATTCCTAATCAAAATCTTTTTCATAAAGCTACAGAGAAAACAACTTTCGCCGATGCTTTTAAAATGGTTGATAACGTCTTATATTCAGGGATTAAAGGTATAACTGATCTTATGACTATGCCTGGTTTGATCAATCTTGATTTTGCTGACATCAGAACAATCATGGGCGGCATGGGCAAGGCTATGATGGGAACTGGAGAAGGTGAAGGTGAAAGACGCGCACTTGATGCTGCT
The DNA here is from genome assembly GCA_034111325.1 of Rickettsiales bacterium. Classification (GTDB taxonomy): domain Bacteria; phylum Pseudomonadota; class Alphaproteobacteria; order Rickettsiales; family JABIRX01; genus JAWUXM01. The sequence continues at coordinate 5,708 of JAWUXM010000044.1, read as the reverse complement.
GAAGCAGCGATCGCTAACCCATTACTGGACAATGTTTCAATGAAAGGTGCAAACGGCGTGTTGATCAATATTTCTGGTGGTTTGGATATGACATTATTCGAGGCGGATGAAGCAGCACAAAGAATTAAGGATGAAGTCGATCCTGATGCGAATATCATATTCGGCTCTACGTTTGATTCAGAGCTTGAGGGGAGGATCAGAGTTTCTGTTGTAGCGACAGGGATAAACCAAGCTGGTGACGCACGTGAGAAGAACACAGCTGCTATTGCAACTAATTTATTTACAGCTAATCGTACAATAGAGACTGAGAATAAAGAGGAGCCTTCAAGAGCAAGGGCAAATACATTTATCCCGCCAGAGCCAGCAAAGTTTGGTGAACAAACTGCTCAATCATCTAAAAAGTCTGATGTAACAAATGTAGTGGAATTTGAGTCAGTAAATAGAAAATCAGCAGAAATAAAAGAGGAATCATCGCATAAAATAAGCTCTGACATAGAATTTATCGAAACTAGCCGTAAGAATCGCCATGAAATTACTGCGGAAGATTTATCTAGAAATTATAATACAACGCAAGCTGCCAATGATATTAAAGAAGATAGCGATGATAATATTGTGCAGATTGATAATAAAAAAGAAACTCGTCCGTTTAAAGGAATATTCAAGTTCTTTAAAGATTCAAACAAAGTAGCAGAGCAGGAAAAAAATCTTGCCACTAGTTTTGATGAAGATGAGAAAATAGAAGAGAGTGATCTCACTATTAGTGAAGATATTCTTAACGTCCCGCCATTTCTCAGGAAGAAATCTGGCGAATAGGGCTTCTTCAAAAGTCAAATTAACATCTTGACCTATAGGCAGGTATGGTGTATCTATCTGATTTTCCAGCAAAAGTAGAGTTTTAGGATGGTGAATAAAGGAGAGGGTTTTGGGAGATTGGTCGACCATCTAAATCTGCTTGAGCGTGCGATAGAATCTTTAGAGGTGTTGTTCTATCACTATAGCGCAATTGATAGAGACAAAGCAATTTTACTTAAAGAAAGTCAAAATTCATTATCTACATTATTGTTAGACTGGACAAAAGATATAGAAAATATCTTTGCAAAAAACGCCGCTGCAATTTCGATTATTAATCGAGGTAAAATAGCAGGCGATGTTAATGAAACATTATATTCATTAAGGGAGAAATTTCAGCAGGAGAAAAGTGAAAATATAGATTATATTCTTTCACTTGTAGCAGAGATCTCTGTTTCATATCAAAATTATTGCAACAACCCATATCAATATATTGAAGCGCAAACTGATGATATAAATGCATTACAAAATATCATTTTTAAAGTAACAGCAGAGAGATTTTATTAGAAAAATATGAAAAGGAAAGGATCAAGAGGATCAAAAAATTCGCAGGCTGAGGATGGGGGTAAGCGCCAAAGGGTAAAAGGTAAAAGTGCATCTGTTGCAGTTGGAAAGGGAGATGTAAATGCGGAGATGGAGGGTGCTGAAGAAAAAAAAATAAGTGAAGATCATCCGTCTGGTTATAAATTTAGTCAATTTTTATTTCAGAGGGCTTTGAGCTTTTTAGGTACTGTAGATCAGGCAGATAAGAAGCAAGTAATAACTAATTTTACAGCAGCGTACTCTATTTTTCCGCCTAGTGGTGCTATCTTAAAATTCATACAGAATAAGTCTCCTAATTTGCAGAGTTATCAATTCGTTGATGAAGATTTAAGGAAGTGTGTTATAGATCATTTCGCAAGTCACGGTATTACTGTTGGTGCTACGCAGTCAATAGTTGTTAGAAATAGTATTTGGGATATATTGCCAGATATTTACGATGCTCTGCAATTATCTAGGAATAGGAAAAAAGTATTGATATTTGTGCCTAGTTTTGGTTATTACAAGGTTCCACTTGATCTTAAAGGGATAGACACAATGTTTTTGTCTGTTGATGAGAATACTGGTAAAGTTAATCCAGAGGCTCTTAGGCAGATATTAAAGGGGAACGAGGATATTGGGGCTATAATCTTTACTAACCCTGTTAACCCTACTGGGGTTGTATATGGTGAGCAGGATATAGATGGTTTAGCCAAAGTATTAAAGGATTATCCTGCTGTTACAATACTTGCCGATCAGATTTTTTACGATATTTGTTTCAAAGAGGCTCACCCTCCTTATTCAATAGGGGCACATCCATTATTAAAGCATAATAGGGTAATAACACTTGATGGCGTAAGCAAGACTAAGGGGTTTGGGCAACAAAAACTAAGTTTTGCAATAGGACCAAAGGATGTAATAGATAAAGTGGCTAACAGTCTATCAGGGTTAACAAGTGATGCTGTAGATGTAGTCAAAGAGTCTTTAAGAACTAACCATAATAATTCTGCCTATATGGCTAGGTGTCAGAATGCATGTGTGGAGAGAGTAGTTTTTATAAAAAATCAGGTAGAAACTTTAAATAATCAGTTATCTAAATATTTTTCTTGTCAAGGGTCAGAATATATTAAATTATATAACGACCCCCAAGCTACAACAGTTATATTGTTAGATTTCTCTGGGTTACGTGGAAAGAAGTGGAAAAACAATAGTATTTTAAAGGATGATGTGGATGTTGCCAATTTTCTTTTAGATAAGGCTAATGTTGCATTAGCACCAGGAGAAACTTACTTTATACCAGGTGATAAAATGTTACTAAGTATGTCAATGGTGCCGAAATTTACTGCAGAGCAGAATTATGAGGTGGTCAATCCTGACAAGTATAAAAATCCGGAAGATGCATCGATTCACATATCTGAAAAGGTTATTGAGGAATCTTTTGAACGAATATTAGAGGCATGTAAGGGCTTGGAGAGGCAAAGGAATGGCCCCCAAACGCGTAGTTCTAGCTACGGATCAAGGGAGATTTAGCGCTGAAAGAGTTTAGTTAAGTATATGAAAATAATTTTTTGTGTTAATAAGGATTTAGTGAGTAATTTTGCATTAAATCATTTATTGCAAATTTTTACAGATCACCAAACGCATATTATTTTTTCAGAGCAAGTTGGAAAGGGTGATAATATCTTGCCTGAATTACGATTTTCTGAGCAGGAATTTCCTAATAATATTTTATTTCCGCAAATCGAGAGAGATTCTGCTGATATTAAAGCAAGAATTGCTGATGGTAAATGTCTCACTTTTCTGCAAATATCAGAGTATTATCATACGCCGCTGCATGTTTTTGATGATATTAATGGTGGAGAGGCGGTAGATTTTGTAAGATACATCCAGCCAGATTTAGTAATTTCAATTCGTTATGGCCAGATTTTTCAGCCTGAGATTATAGCTATTCCGAAATATGGGGTCATTAATTTACATTCAGGGCTTTTGCCAAATTATCGAGGGGTTTTGCCTAGTTTTAGGGCTTTGTTCAATGGTGATGAGAAGCTTGCTACGACGCTGCATTATATTAGCGATAGTAAGATAGATGCGGGCGAGGTGATAGGGTTTTCATATTCGCCAGTGAATAAGGAGAAATCATTATTTTGGCATGTAGTAAATTTATATGAAGATGGCTGTAAATTAATTCGTGATCTGGTTCGCAAAATAAATTCAGGTGATGATATAAAACATATTACTGTAGATAGGGCGCAAGCAAGCTATTATAGCTACCCTACTTTAGAAGAAGTTAGGTTGTTTAAAGAGCAAGGCTGGAATATCTGTGCTGATGATGAATATTCTCAATTGCTTGTGAATTATCGTTAATTACTGAAGAATTGAGGATCAACTATATCAATAAAGTTGCGTAAAGGTTGGTGGATATGTCGGCCATCTTTTATCATCACTCCATAAGACATTTGAGGAAAAAATTGCCCTAATGATTTGGCGATGAGTGTCGAATCTTTTTTATCAACGCATATGGTTGAGACAACGGCGAGACCTAATTTGGCACGCACAAAATGCTTTAATATTTCCCAATTTCCTTGTTCGAATTCAATATTGCTGTGCCAGCCATATTGCTTTACGACTTCTTCGAAAATTGGCAGCGTTATCAAATCACGGTCAATACGGATTAGTTTGTGTTTGCCGATTTCTTCTAATGTTAGAGTGTCTACTTTGGCAAGAGGATGTTCAGGGCTCATCAATAAAACAGGGTCGTAAGTAAAAGATTTGCGCCATTTGAGTTCTATTGGTGTTTCAACAATTGGGTAAAGCATTAAGTCAATATCGCCGTTTTTTAAGCGTTGCATTGCATCAGAGCGTGATATATTGCGGATCATGATTTTAACGTCAGGGTATTTTTCAGTATATTGTCTAAGAAACTCAGGTAATAGATAGGAGATGCCAATATGGTGGGCAGCAATGTCAATTCTCTGTTCTTTTTTTTTGCTCTTTTCGGTTAGGAACCTTTCATAAACGCCATCTATTCCCTGTAATAGAGGAATAGTTAGGTCATATAATATTTTGCCATCTGGGGTTAATGTGAGTTGTTTTTTATTTCGATCAAATAATTGTGTTTTAACGTCACGTTCTAAAGTTTGTATCTGTAGAGTTACAGTTGATTGGCTAAGGCTCATATGTTTCGCGGCTTTAGATACAGAGCCTAATTCTTGAGTATGATAAAAACCGCGCAATTGTTGTAGGCGGTTTTTCTTGTAATAGAATTGTTTGGGTAAGGATGTCATTATTATATGAGTTTTATTAATAATAGCATTGATATTATGTATTTAAATTGATAATTAATGATTTGTCCAATAGGGAATAGATGATTATATTAACATTGTACCGCTTCCCATCTCTAAATACACATTTGTAGCTGTATAAAGCACCCCCGTTTATGTTTCAAATGCATTATAAAGGTGGGGATTGGTATATATTGTTAAACAATGTTGGGAAGAGTTTGTGTATATAGGTGAACTGCAAGATAAGATGAAGCAAGTTAATCGCCAGATTGCTGATATATCTAGTGCTATCAGCTATATGTCTGGTGCGGATAAGGCGCAATTAAGAGAATTGTTGGGTGAAATACAACAATGTGAGCAAGCTGTTCAGCATTTAGAAAATAGCTGCATTATAAAGCTCTCAGTTGTTAGGGTTGCTTAATTATATATCTCTTCAAAGATTGAATGCTCCTTAATTAACTCTTCACGGTGATTTTTAAGGACATCTTGCACCAACTCAACTATTTCACTGTTGATATTCTTCCTAGCCGCCAAAAGCGTTGGTGAGGCGATAGTGTTAATGTTCTGCCTTAATGCACTATAAAAACTCTTTTTAATCAGACCTTTTTTGAAATAATCATTCATTTCTATAAAAGAAGAAATTTCAGATTTTGTTAGTTCTAAAAGTTTTACATCACAATTTTTGAGTGTCGTTGCATAGTTTGGGTTTGGGTGCCCGATGAAATATACCCATGCGTCCAACTCACCATTGCAGATTTTTTTGAAGGATTCAGAAGCGCTATGGTTGAAAGTTTGTGATGGTTTTATATTGAATTTACTAAAATATTCTTCAGTAAAAATTCTACTAGAAGAGCCTTTGCTGCCAGTATTAATAATTTTACCGTTTAGATCATTAAGAGAGTTTATATTGGCTTTCTTGCTAACTAAGATGGTTAGTAACTCATTATGCAAATTGCCAACTATTGTGATCTTCTTGGCACGTGGTGCGACGATTTTTTCGCCAAGAAATTCTGCATATTGTTTGGTTGGTTTGATAACACCGAAATCTGCTTTGCCATC
>JAWUXM010000043.1:0-17084 GCA_034111325.1 Rickettsiales bacterium | reverse complement strand
TAATAGCCACGCTTATTGGCAAATGTTTTTTGAGAAAAAGCACAGTTTTTTGCCATAACCCTAAGGGCAGTGGTAAAATTAGCGACATAGCATCGCACAATTGTTCGGCAATAGCCTCGGCTATTACACTCTCAATTCTACTCACTCTCTCATCTAATTTTATCTACTGCAAATGTATAATTATTAAAGATATTTGGTATAATTTGTGGTAACTTTAATCAAGTTCCACAAAAAGTATTTGCAACAACCTCACTTTCTTTTGGCGGCAGATAATATTCGTTATAATCACCGAGCTCTTTAAATGGATTCTCAATTAAATTAAGAAATTGTTTTAATTCGTCAAAATCATTATTCATCACGCATTTTTGAATTATTCTTTCAACTATGTGATTTCTGGGGATTAATATAGGATTTGTTTTGTCCATTTTTCTTGCAATTTTTTTAAGGTCTAATTGTTGACTTTCTAATCTTTCAACCCATCTTTTGTGCCAATTTAAATGTTTGGAGTCCTTTCCATAGAAATCTAATTCTCCAATCAAAATTTTGCTTAAAGATCTGAATCCATTTGTAAAATCTATTTTATTTGTTTCTAAAATATCAAGAAAATCTAAAATAAGATTTTTATCAGACTCCTTAAAATCAAAGATTCCTATCTTTTGTGCCATTTTTTTAAAGTAGATTTTATCAAATAAATCTGGAAATTTATTCAGCTCTTTTTCGGCCAGTTTTACAGCATTTTTAATGTCATTATCTATTAATGGTAAAATAGATTCTGCAAATTTAGTTAAGTTCCATAAAATAATTTTTCTCTGATTAGAGAAGTTATATCTTCCCATTTTATCAATGAAGCTAAAGCATTTATCTTTCTCATATTCATCCATAAAAGCACAAGGGCCGTAATCTATGGTTTGACCAGAAATTGATGTGTTATCAGTATTCATAACTCCATGGATAAAACCAACGGACATCCACGAGGAAACAAGATTTGCTTGCGAGTTAATAACTTTCTTCAAGAAGGATAAGTAAGGATTCTTACTATTTTTACATTTTTGATAATGTCTATTAATGGAATAATCAGCAATAATTTTTAAATTTTCCAGATCATTTCCACCCGCAAAATATTCAAAAGTTCCAATCCTGATATGACTAGCAGCAACTCGAGTAACTATTGCTGCAGGCACAAAGGATTCCCGCTGAATAAATTCATTAGTTTTAACTAGAGCTAAGGATCTTGTTGTTGGAATTTGCAGGAAATACATCGCCTCACTGACAATATATTCTCTTATGGCAGCAGATAAAGGGCATTTTCCATCACCGCCTCTTGAAAAGAAAGTCCTGCCAGAGCCTTTTAGCTGAATATCAAATAATATATCATCCCTATCCTTAACTTCACCCAGCAAGGCCGCTCTTCCGTCTCCAAGCTGAGAAGCAAAGTGACCAAATTGATGGCCAGCGTATGCCAAGGAGATTGGCTTGGAATCTTTTAACAACTCATTACCTGAAAAAATATCAGCTAGGTATTTTTTATCCTGCTTTAGATCTAGGTTTAGCTTTTTTGCCAATGTTTGATTAAAGAGGAGCAATTCAGGATCTTTAACATTATTAAGATTATATTTTTTATAAAAACTATCTCCTAGTTTGTAATAAGAATTTATTATTTTCATTTTTAAAGCTTCCAATTTTCTTTGATTCCCTGACATGCATAGCTATCTGGTTTTTTTGTCTTAATGATTATGTTGTTCACCATTTATTTTTGATATTTTATTGTCATTCTCAAGACGGCATGCTCTTGAATAGCTTCATTGTTGAAATATAAGTGATAATATCAAATTCTTACTCACAATCAAGAGCTAATACGACAATTCGAAATGCCCGTAAATTTACTTTTGAGAGCATGCATGTTAATATGATGGGGCTTGGTTTTAATCAACAATCAAGCTACAGTCGTAAAAAATTATTAAAAAAATAGAGGAACTTTTATGATAGCAAATGATAATGAAGCCAAGAATGTCTTGGGAACCAAGTTGCAAAATTGTTGCCTTGAGTCAAAAACAGGGTTTTATCGGGATGGTTTTTGCAACACCGATCATCATGATCATGGCAAGCATATTATTTGCGCCATAATTACAGATGAATTTTTACAATTTAGCAAAAACATGGGAAATGACCTAAGCACCCCTATTCCTGAATATGATTTTCCAGGATTAGGAGCCGGCGATAAATGGTGCTTGTGTATTTTAAGATGGAAAGAAGCGTTGGAAAATGATATTGCGCCAAAAGTTATATTAGAAAGCTGTCATCAAAAATGTCTTGAATATGTCTCTATTGAAGATCTTAAAAAACACTCTGTTTAAAACATGATGAAAATAATAGCGATAATAATTACTTTAATTACCCTTTCTTCTTGCGGCTCTCCAAAAGTTGAAGCTAAAAAATCAGATCATTTTGATGGAAAGGTTTTTCATAATTTAAACGAACCTAACTTACAAAAAAGTTTCAAAGATTTTCTTAAATGGCGCTTTCAATCAAAAAGAGAGGACTGGCCTAAATGGGTTGATATAAAGCAACAAAAAGTTCCTTCACAAAGAGTTAGAGATGGAGAATTAAGTGTTACCTTTATCAATCATGCTACTGCTCTTATTCAAATGGATAATGTTAATATTTTAACTGATCCTGTTTATTCAAAAAGAACCTCACCGGTAAGCTTCTTGGGTCCAAAAAGAGTTAAGCTACCTGGAATTAAGTTCGAAGATTTGCCAAAAATTGATGTGATTCTCATTAGCCATAATCATTATGACTCTTTTGACGTTGAAACTTTAGATAAATTAATAACAAGAGATAATCCAAAAATATTATTTGGCCTTGGCAATTCTTATTATTTAAAAAAAGAAAATCATCAAAATCTTGTGGAAATGGATTGGCAAGATGAATTTAATTTTGAAAATTTAAAATTTGTATTTTTGCCAGCAAAGCATTGGTCAAAAAGAGGGTTGTTTGATACCAATAAATCACTTTGGGGATCCTTTGCTATTCTTGGTTCTAAGAAAGTTTATTTTGCAGGAGATACCGGATATTCAGATCACTTTAAAGAGTTGCAAAAGCAATTTGAATATTTTGATTTGAGCTTAATTCCAATTGGTGCCTATGAGCCAAGATGGTTTATGAAAAAGGCCCATATGAACCCCGAAGAGTCGATTATGGCTCATGAAGATTTAAATTCCAAAAAATCAATTGGGCTACACTTTGGAACCTTCCAGTTAACAAATGAAAAAATTGGTGATCCAGTTGAGGCTTTAGAGAAAGCGCGGCAAAAATATAAACTTTCCAAGGGCAAATTTCTTGTTTTAAAGCAGGGAGAATCTTATCTTTTAAAGTAACAAGGTTAATGTCTTATCTTAAATAGCACTTCATTTCTTTTAAAGAAAGGCAATGTCCAAGGAGCATTATAGTAAGCATTAATTGGGCTTTCTAAATCTGCCTTAATGTTATTTTTTTGAATCACTTCCTCTAGGATTTTTTGGTATTTGTTAAATTTTTTATCAGTTGATCTTCCAGAAAACTTGATTGCGATGAATGTAATGTTTTTTAGAAGCTCAATTTCAATGTTTTGATTGTTGGGTATTGGAAAATTACCTTCACTAAAGCTTTTTGGCATCACAAATGACATGGATTGCTGATTACGGATATTTCCTTTAAAAACGGGGGTTGTCATTTTTATTTCCTGATCCTTTTTGTTCTCACCAGATATAAATTTAAACAGAGTTCTAAAATTATTATTTGAGGATTTTCCCTCATTTGTTGACATTGTTGCCAAAACTAGATCTTTATATTCTCTTATTTCTATTTTGTCAGAGATGTTTTTTATTACTTTATATTCTGCGGTTTCATAAGACATAGCGACATTTGGAATTATTAGGAATATTAAAAATATAATTTTTTTCATAAATCAATTTAGGTTAAATTTAAATTTTTAGCAATTTGTTTTAACCCTTCTTTATATGAAGGAAAAACTAGCTCATAGTTTAGAACTTTCTTAAGCTTGCTATTATCAACAACCTTATTATCTAGAGCAAATGAAGAATGTCTAGATTCTTTTAAATTATTATCTGTGGGTAATTTGTCTATTTTTAGTAATTCTTCACAAATATAGTCATTTACTTGATTTGTTGGACAAGGGGAATTATCTGCAACATTAATAATTTGGTTTTTGACTTCATCTGATAAAATAACCTCTCTAATTATAGCCACAATATCTGCAACATGGATACGAGATATCATTCTGTTTGACGGTTTGTTTTGAGTGTCCTTACCCTTAATTGACAATATATTGTTTCTTTTATCACCGTAAATTCCGGCCAACCTTAATATAATAATATTTGCCACCTCATTATTTTGCAATTCAAGATATTTGTTTTCACACTCAATTCTTGCTAAGCCGTTAATAGACCCAGCTTCTAATTTTGAATCTTCCTGAACTTTTCTACCCTCATGATCTCCATAAACTGACGTTGCAGAAAGATATATTAATTTATAAGGAGTTTTACGATTTAGAAAGTACTTATGAAATTTATCAATTATTATATCAGTCTTTAATTGATAAAATGGCGGTATGGAGATGACGAAATTATTATAATTATCCAAAACAAAGCCGTCAATTTCTGAAAAATCAACGGTTGTTACTGTGTCTGGAGTTTTGAAATATTTTTCTTTTGAGGTGTTTATCGAAGCTCCAATATTAAGGCTATCCAAATGGTAAGATTTGCAAAAATATTGAGCAACATAGCCATAACCAAGAAATAGGATGTTGTGACTGATATCTTTTTTCATTTTCACTTAGGAAGATTTAATCGTTGCGCACTCAATTTCCAGAGTTCTTGGCCAATATATACCTAATGTATATATTCTAGAGAAATAATTCAGGAAACCGTTTTTTGATTCTATTTTAGCGGTCTGATTATCATTGCATTTTGAAGGCAGCTTTTTTTCTTTAAGACCCCAAAAAAAAGAGTGCTCTGTTTCTGTGTAAGTAGCAGAATCGGAATTTTTTTGTTGGTAAGATGCGGATTCATATGAATAACAAGAAGATAGACAAATCAATATCAATATGGAGTATGGTTTTATATTCATCTATCTACCGTGTTGGGTTTATGGTTAATTACAAGCTGCTTTTCAACATCCAAGCATTTTTCTGGTGAATTTCAATGCGATCTGTAGCTATTCCCGCCGTGACTTCATCTCCAACATTTTGTGCTTCTTTTAAAGTATTAGTTAGGGTTTTAACTATTATATCTTGATCTTCAGCTAGCTCTTTAATCATAGAATTAGCGTTCAATTCCTCATTTCCCTCTTTAAGGTTGGTAAGTTCAATATATTTAGCGTATGTTCCGGGCGCTTTTTCGCCAAGAGCCCTGATTCTTTCAGCAATTAAATCAACCGCTGTGAACAAATCATTATATTGTTCTTCAAACATTATATGGAATGATTTGAAGTTTGGTCCAGTCACATTCCAGTGATAATTTTGGGTTTTTAGGTAAAGTACATAGCTGTCTGCTAATGCTACTTTTAGAGAATCTGATACATTTTTATTAGTCATTTTTCTTTTGCTTTTAGGTTAATAAATAAAACATAACTAAAGTTATGTTAATCTCTTTTTAAAACTGCTCTGTAGTGAATATTATTATGACGCAATTTTTCAATTGCTATATTTATATCGCTCATTTTAAATACTTCAACAACTGGTTTAATCTTATGAAGATTCACAAAATCCAACATTTTTTTAATTGTTATTGGGCTGCCAACTGGTGATCCAGAAATTGATTTTTGTCCAGCGATTAAGTTAAAAACATTAATATCAAGAGGTTCTAAAGTTGCTCCAACAAAATGTAATCTACCTTTTGTTTTTAGAGTTCCTAAATATAAATTCCAATCAAGTTTAACATTTACAGTTGAAATTATCATATCAAAGCTACTTGCTGCTTCTTCTAATTCTTTTAGATTTGTAGAATTTAAAGTATGGTGCGCGCCTAACTCTAGGGCTCCTTTTTTCTTAAGATCGCTAGACGTGAATGCGGTAACTTCACAGCCCCAAGCATTCAAAAATTGCAAAGCCATATGCCCAAGGCCGCCAATTCCAATAACTCCGACTTTATGATATGGTTTAATATTAAATTGAACTAGCGGATTAAAAACTGTCACACCACCACAAAATAAAGGCCCTACAGATTCTAAATCAACACCTTCTGGAATTTTAACTACGCTTTCACATTGAGCTCTTACCTTATCGGCAAATCCTCCATGTCTGCCAATTATAGTGCCAGATCCTTGACCACACAAGTTTTTATCTCCAGATGCACAATCTTCACAATTCTCGCAATATCCACTATGCCAACCAAGCCCAACATTATCTCCAACTTTTAGATTTTTAACATCCTGACCAATTTTAGCAATTTTGCCAGCAACTTCATGCCCTGGAACAATTGGATATTGAGTCATTCCCCATTCATTATCAATCATACTGATGTCGCTATGGCAAATTCCACAATATTCAACGTCAATTTCAACTTCTCTTTTCCCGAGATCTCCGGGGTTATATTCAAATACTTTTAATTCACCCTTTGGCTCACTTGCTGCATATGCTTTTATCATAATTCTTAAATTCTATGGTTATTAATAATTTTTTAAACGATTCTCCATCAGGCTAGTCTATGTTTTAAACAAAAGAAACCTCATTTGTTCTTTTTCATAACTAAAAGATTATAAAGATTATAATGATTAAATTTATTAACCGTTACGAACCCAATTAAGTAAGTTAGTTTAAATCAAAGCGATCTAGTCTCATAACTTTAGCCCAAGTCTTTGCAAAGTCTTTTACAAACTTTTCTTTTGAAGCAAGCCAAACATTTTCATTCCACAGAGAAAGTAATTCAGGAGTAAAGAGTAAAACACTTACATTACGGCTCCTAGATTCCTCTATAATTCTCTCCGAGAATTCAGGGAGTGACACAGAAAGGAAAAAAAGACTTTAATTCTAGCTACTTCACTTTATTCCTTGCTTTAATTTTCCTCATCAAATTAGTCAACCCCACCAGATTTTTACGATAAAACAACGCTCCTATTTTCCAATAAGAGACTAATTCCGTACCTCTCTTTGCCTCAGATTTCTTAAATTTCACCCTTATAAACAGTATAAAATAACAAAGCCTGCCGATAATTCAATCAAGAGGCGTATTTGCACTTTTTAGATTAAAAGCACTTGATTAGTGCTTGATTTTACTCTATGAAGTCGCGCAACTTAAAATTAGAATTACTTGAATCATGAAAAAATTATTATTTATTACTACAGCCCTAACTACTCTTTCCCTTTATTCAGCAAGCGCCAATGCAGCTTTAACCGATATAGGCATAGCAATAAGTAGCGACTTTTCTACTAATGCTCGCGGCGTCTCCGCTGATGGCTCAACCATCGTTGGGGCAGGTCCGGATTTCGCCTATAAATATTCTGCCACAGATGGCATGCTTCATGATTTAGGAGCTTTGCCTGGCCACAGTGATTCACATGCGAACGCCATCTCCGCTGATGGCTCAACCATTGTTGGCTATAGCGAGGATCGTGCCTTTAAATATGCTTATGACGAGACAGATAAAGTATTCAAAATGACTGATCTAGGAGATTTAGATCCTGATTTTGACAGCTTTTATACTGAAGCTTATGGCGTCTCCGCTGATGGCTCAATCATCGTTGGAACGAGCGATAATGGCAATGGCAATCGGGCCTTTAAATATGCTTACGACGAGACAGATAAAGTATTTAAAATGACTGATATAGGAGATTTAGATTTAGATCCTGATTTTGACAGCTTTTCTGAAGCTTATGGCGTCTCCGCTGATGGCTCAATCATCGTTGGAGCGAGCGATAATGGTAATAACTACCGGGCCTTTAAATATGCTTATGACGAGACAGATAAAGCATTCAAAATGACTGATATTGGAGATTTAGATTTAGATCCTGATTTGGACAGCCTTTCTATAGCTAACGCCATCTCCGCTGATGGCTCAACCATTGTAGGTCAGAGTTATAATGGTTATTACAATCACGCCTTTAAATATATTGGTGGTGTGATGACTGATCTAGGAACCTTAACTTCTGATGGCAGTGGTGACTCTTTTGCTTACGACGTCTCCGCCGATGGCTCAACCATTGTAGGTCAGAGTTATAATGGCGGTTACAATCACGCCTTTAAATATGTTGATGGTGTAATGACTGGTCTAGGAACCTTAAATTCTAATGGCAGTGGTCACTCTACTGCTTACGGCGTCTCCGCTGATGGCTCAACCATCGTTGGAGAGAGCAATTATGAAGGCGGCGCTAGTGATGAATATCATACCTTTATGGTAAAAACAGATGTTAATGCCCCCATACTAGTTGACGTAAACAACACCTATACTAGCCTTTATTATAATGGTGCACAGCTTTATTCTTTAATGAATCTTAAAAACGCTTTGCTTAAAAATTCACTTAATCAAGATTGTGATAAATTTGGTGTTAATAACGTCTGTGCTTCTGTTGGTTATAGATATGCTAATGTCAATAATCATAATGCACAGGAACATGCTGCAAATCTAAAAATGGCATATCGCTTTACGCCTAGCTTTAGAACAGGGATTATTATCGACCAAAGTTTTGCAAGCAAAGACCCGCAAAATTTCGAAGTGGAAAACTCACAACCATTATTTGGTGTTTTTGTAAATATTGGGCAAAGCAGAGATGAATCAGGTTTCAATCTAAAATTAGCTGCATCTTACAATGATACAAAAATGTCAGTAACACGTAATGTTTTGGTTAATACTGAGGCTGGTGAGGGTAATACTAACCTAACAAGCTCTGGAATTCTTGCTGAGTTATCTTACGCAGCAAAAGTTGCAGACAAGCTGCAGATCAAGCCTTTTGTTGGTATACGTAAAACTGAGATTTCACGTGATGGATTTACTGAAACCGCAGGAGCGACTTTTCCTATTACATTTGCTACAGTGAAACAAAAATTTACTTCTGCAACTTTAGGCGCAAAAGCAAAATTTGATCTCACTAAAAAAACAGAGTTGAATTTTTCTACAGGGTTAGAGCATTCCCTATCTAGCACAATGGATGGTTATTCTGGAGTGATTTCAGGAATTGATAAGACATTTAACCTGAACTCGCCAGATTACAAAAAAACTACAGGCTTTGTAGAAACTGGTGTAAGCTATGATCTAGGTAAATCTACCTATGTTAGCGGTGGTGTGAATTACGCAACACAAGCTTTAAATAACGCTAAGACTACTACTATTTACCTTAATTACACAGTAGGATTCTAAGTCGAAAATGGGACTGTTGAAACCCAATATTTTTGGGTTTCAACAGTCCCAAAACCTAATAGCAATGCTTTACTTCACCTATGGAGAACCTAGGTCATTATGCTAAAATAATTCTTTCTAACTGTTCGACCTCATCACGTAATCTTGAAGCTTTCTCAAACTCCAAATTTGCAGCTTGCGCAAACATCTCTTTGCGTAGTTTTTGAATTTTAACTCGTATTTCCGCCTCGCTCATATGGGCGCCAATTACCTCTCTAACTACTCTATTGTCACGTCCAGCCAAATTTCCCAAAATATCAATAATGTCTTTTTTAATGGTAGTTGGCGTAATATTATGTTTTGTATTATGTGCTAACTGAATCTCACGCCGACGATTAGTTTCATTCAACGCTTTCTCCATCGAGTTAGTAATGCGATTTGCATAGAGAATCACCCGCCCTTCTGAATTACGCGCTGCACGCCCTATCGTTTGAATCAAAGAAGTTTCTGAACGTAGAAAGCCCTCTTTATCAGCATCTAAAATCGCAATCAAACCACATTCAGGAATATCCAAACCTTCACGCAATAAATTCACCCCGATTAATACGTCATAGACGCCTTGACGTAAATCATAGATAATTTCCACCCTTTCTAAAGTTTTTACATCAGAGTGAATATAAGAGACTTTGAAACCAATATCTGTCATATAGTCGCTTAAATGCTCCGCCATTTTTTTGGTCAGCGCTGTCACCAAGATTCTAAAACCTTGCGCAATTGTCGCACGGCATTCTTCGATTAAATCATCAACTTGTTTATCAAGTGGGCGAATTTCACAAAGCGGGTCAAGCAGGCCTGTTGGACGAATAATCTGCTCTATATATTTCCCTTTTGTGCGCTCTAATTCAAATTTCCCGGGGGTTGCTGAAACAAAAATTGTTTTTGGGCGCATCCCGTCCCATTCAGCAAATTGCAATGGGCGATTATCACGCGCTGAAGGCAAGCGAAAGCCATGTTCAATCAAATTATCCTTACGTGCTTTATCACCATTATACATAGCACCAATTTGCGGTACTGTAACATGGCTCTCATCAACAAATAAAAGTGCATCTTTGGGAAAATATTCAAATAATGTTGGCGGTGGAGCTCCTGCTGGCCGACCTGTCAAATAACGTGAATAATTTTCTATGCCCTTACAACTACCAGTTTCAGTAAGCATCTCAATATCGAATCTAGTTTTCTGTGCAATTCTCTGTGATTCGACTAATAGATTATTATTAGAAAAATATTCAATGCGCTTTTCCAACTCCTCCTTAATATGGACGATAGTTCTTTTCACTGTCTCCTCTGGCGTTACAAAGTGGCTCTTTGCGTACAGCGTACACTCAGTAAGCTCAGCAAGTTTTTTGCCAGTTAGTGGGTCAAACTCATGAATATGTTCTATCTCGTCGCCAAATAGTGACAAACGCCAAGCTCTATCTTCTAAATGTGAAGGAAAAATATCAACTGAATCACCACGAATGCGAAATTTACCGCGCACAAAACTAACATCATTGCGCTCATATTGCAGGTTCACTAACTGCTCAACTAGATTTTTCATAGTTGCATTTTTACTAAGCTTTAAAGTCATTTCAGAATATAGGGCTGGCGAACCCAAACCATAGATACACGAAACTGAAGCAATAACGATTACATCTTTACGCTCTAATAGAGAGCGTGTTGTTGAGTGACGCATTAAATCAATCTGCTCATTAATCGACGAGTCTTTTTCAATATATGTGTCGCTTTTAGGAATATAGGCTTCTGGCTGATAATAATCATAATAAGAAACAAAATATTCCACTGCATTATGCGGAAAGAACTCTTTCATCTCACCATAAAGCTGCGCTGCTAAAGTTTTATTATGTGCCAAAATGAGTGCTGGCTTTTGCTGATCGGCTATAATATGCGCCATGGCAAATGTCTTTCCTGAGCCCGTAACACCTAATAATACTTGATCCTGCTCTTTGTTTTTCAAGCCTTTTAATAGCTGTTTTATTGCAGATGGCTGATCACCAGCAGGTTTATAGGCTGATTCTAGTTTAAACTTCGTCATATTTCCCTCTTGCATTATTATGTTTGCTAATATAGCTTCGGTCGATAATTTTCAGGACATATTTATAATTCATATTATGTATATTACTACATATCTTCATACATATTTCTTCGGCAAGTTTGTCGGTCGTGACGAGTTCGGTAATTCATATTATCGCAACACTAATGCCAAAGATGCTAATGAAAAACGCTGGGTAATTTACAAAGGTGTTATTGAAGCTTCAAAAGTACCAGCAACATGGCATAGATGGCTTCACTACACTACTGATAAATTACCAACTGAGGAAGATATCGAATCTTTTGTTTGGCAGAAATCTCATAAAGCAAATTTTACTGGCACTGACTCTGCATACAAACCAATTTCAAGCGCTGAAATAAAAGAACATGTCGCTAATAGCGCTCCATATCAAGCTTGGAAACCTAATTAATCAAATTATATCGGAGGTACTTAATGGGTAAAAATATAGTTGAAACAATAGTCGGCAGCTTAGTTCTCGGCGTTGCAATATTTTTCTTTTCTTATGCATATCGTATTGGCGGTGTAAATGAAACATTAGGTGGCTATAGCCTCGTTGCCAAGTTTGAACAAATTGACGGAGTATCCATAGGTACTGATATACGCATTGGCGGCATTAAAGTCGGCAGCATAACAAAAGACTATCTTGATAAAGATACTTACCAAGCAATCTTAGAACTCAATATTAACCATGACGTTAAAATCCCTACTGATTCAATCGCTTCAGTCGTGAGCTCTGGCCTATTAGGCAAAAAATATATCTCAATTTCTCCTGGCGCTGAACTGGCAATGCTAAGTGACAATGGTGAAATAATTCACACTCAATCATCAGTTAATCTAGAAACCCTGATTGGTAAATTCATGTTTAGCAATAATTCCAGCCTGTAACCTCAGTGATATCCATATCAAAACTCTTAAGTCTTTTCCTAATTATAACATTCACAACCCCACCATATGCGCTCGGGAGCGAAGTAAGTGAAGAGCTAAAAAAAATAGAAATTGCAGAAGAGCTTAGTCCAGAATATAACAAAGCTTTAGAAGAGGGCAAAAAACTAATTGCCTTTGGCGATTTATACCTAAAACAAACTGACTATGAAAAAGCTGACTCTTACTATGAAAAAGCCTACCAAATAGCCATTGAGTACCAAATATTAGATCTTGAACTTAGCTACTACCTCAAAAAAGCCAACCTCCATTACACACAACATAATTACTCCCTGGCCTTGGTTAATTATGGAAAAGCATCTGACATAGCACAAGATCAAGAAAATAATGAGCAGCTGATATTTATATATAAAAATACCGCTTACTCATATTACGAAATGGAAAAAAATAATATCGCAAAAGATTACCTAACTAACGCACTTGTTCTTGCAACAGAAGCAAACGACTTGAAAGATCTAGCTGAAATATCTTATAATCTTGCCATCCTTTCTAAGAAACTCGGTTATTTAGAAGAGTATGAAGGTTATAATGATCAATATGAGGCAATCTCCAAAAAGAGCTCCGTTAAATTGGCTGATAAAAAATCATTTCATAAATTATCAGAAAAAATATATGACACAAAATGGCGAGCTCACGTTCAAAGTGACAATAGTGGCTATTACCCAGCTGACATAATCATCCTACAAGGCTTAAATAAAATCACTGCGAAAATCTCACAGTTTGAAATACCAATTGGCAGTAGCATCCAATTAGGAGCCTTGGAAGTTAGGGTTCGCTCTTGTCTTATCTCCCCTCCAGAATATCAAAGAGAAAATAAAGCATTAATTGAAGTTTTAGAAAATGAAGGCGAAGAGATAAGCGATGAAAAGCAAATCTTCTATGGATGGATGTTCACATCCTCCCCATCACTCTCTTCACTTGAGCATCCAATTTATGATTTAAAAATAATTAACTGCAAAAATCGCTCTAGTTAATTTTACCTACTGCAAATGTATAATTATTAAAGATATTTGGTGTTATTTAAAGTTTTACCATAGCTATCACGGCTAAAAGCAAAGATCATACCCATCAAAGCGCCCATCGCAATTAATGACGAACCACCATAACTAATAAATGGCAAAGTAGCGCCTTTTGTAGGCAGTAAGCTAAGATTCACGCCAATATTGACCATTATCTGAAAAGCAAATTGGATTATCAAACCAGCCAAAGCTAGAATCTGAAAATTATTATCTAACTTTTGTAATTTCTGCAGAAGACGCCATATAATAAAGCTGTAAAGCGCTATTATAACAAATGCACCTATAAAGCCAAACTCTTCACCGATCACTGCAAAGATAAAATCTGTATGCGAATCAGGTAAATATTTTTTTACATCACCTTCAAGAATCCCCCTCCCCCAAAAACCTCCATTAGCAAAAGATTGTAGGGATTTTATTATTTGATAATTAACATTATCTTCAGAAAATAAAAATGCGTCTATACGGTAATGCACATGTTCAAAACTAATATATGCTGAAACAGCGATTAGAATGGCAAAAATGGCAAAAAACAGCAGATATTTGGTGCTGATCCCTGCTAGAAAAACCTGACTGATCCAAATAATCGAATAATTTACCGACATACCAAAATCTGGCTGCAATATTAGCAATAGAATTATGAATAAATATAATCCCACACTTGCCATATAATAACTAAAAGCCTTTGGATTAAGCTTTTGCGATAAGAACCAAGCATTTAAAACAACAAAAAATGGCTTGATAATTTCTGAGGGTTGCAATGAAAAACCACCTAAGGATATCCATCTCTTCGCGCCTTTTAGCTGTGGCTCTAGCAATAATAATATTACTAACAGCCCTAAGCCACCAAGCATGGCAAAGAATGCTAAGCGACGAATAAAAACTGGCTGCAATAACGAAAACCCTATCATCACACAAAGGGAAATACAGGAGAAAACCAAATGACGCTTAGAGAAATAAAAGCTATCCAGACCGAGCTTTTCAGCTACATAAGGACTGGCCGTTGTAACCACAACCGCACCAAAGAACATGAGTAATATCACAGAAAAAACTACGGCATGGTCAAGAGAAAACCACCATTTAGTCACTAAATTGCTATATCTCTTATCAAACCGCATAGCACCTCTTTATTGATAATTTTAACCCTAATCTTATTAAAATCGCCTTTCCAAACAAAAATCACAAATATTAAGTAAAATCTCTTTTTCTTTGCTATCAGAGAAATCAGCCAATAAATCCTTAGCTTTTATTAAATATTTTTCTGCATAGTCAAAAGAATCTTCAAGAGCTTGATATTTATTGATCAACTCTAACGCTGTAGCAAAATCCTTCTTTGTTGGCTTTTCTTTAGTAATTAACTCCTCTAATAAAGCACGCTCTATTTTATTAGCTTTTTCATAAGCCAGAATCAATGGCAATGTGACTTTTCCTTCAAAGAAATCATCACCCTTATTCTTCCCGAGGATTTTATTATTAGATTGATAATCCAGCGCATCATCAACAATCTGAAAAGCAATCCCGATATTATTGCCGAACTCATCTAATTGGGTTTGTATCTCTTCCTTAGCACCACTAACTACAGCTGCAGTTTCACAACTTGCTGCAAATAGCTTCGCGGTTTTTGCAGTAATAATTGTAAAATATCTATCAATTGCTAAATCCATATGATTCTTACTTAGCAATTGCTGGACTTCGCCTTCAGCGATAATTGCTGATGCATTTGATAAAATATCCAACACACGTAACGAACCAGTTTTAACCATTAATTGGAAACTTTGAGAAAGCAAATAATCACCTACTAAGATTGGTGATTTATTCCCCCATATTTTATGTGCAGTTTCTTTACCACGGCGCAAATCACTCTCATCAACGACATCATCATGTAGCAAAGTTGCAGTGTGAATTAACTCAACTGCTGAAGCTAGGTAAATTAACCTTTCACCATCATAACCACATAATTTTCCACAGAGAATAGTTAGGGCAGGACGTAACCTCTTCCCGCCTGATTTAATCAACCCCTCAGACATCTCGTTAATTAGCTGCTCACAATTTTGCATAGCATGGAGAATGATCTTATCGACCTGCTGCATATCATCAGCGATATGTTTTTTAAATTTATCAATTGGGGAAAGTGCTGGAATTATGGAATCTAACTTTTTGCGCACGGCCTCTGATTACAAATTAAAAATAATATTATTTGATAAAGTATAGATGGTGCCCATGGCCGGACTTGAACCGGCAAGGGATAAATCCCCACGGATTTTAAGTCCGTTGCGTCTACCAATTCCGCCACACGGGCACTGCGAAGCGGCGATAATATAAAGCTTCTTTGCAATTGCAATGAAAAACTCTCTCAGGAAGCCTTGAAACCCAATCTTTTTGCTTTTTCTGTGTCACAACCATAGCAAAGAAGGCATGCTGAATTTATTTGAGCAGTGTAGAAATTAACTAATTCGGCAAACAAAATTAGAATTTGTCATTGCCTGATAATGCAGCAAAGCTGCTCTGGACGGTGAACAAAGTGAGTCTACCCGAAGGGTAAGAGAAATGCACTAATAGCATTTCGTATCAACCTGCAAGGTTATAAGGCAATCTAGGAGCTGTGTCACTCCCTGACAATACAGCGAAGCTGTCTTGGACAGTTAGGCGAAGCCTAATCTGCCCGAAGGGTAAAAAAACGCCTTAGCGTTTTTGCATCAATCCGTAGGATTCTAGGGGAGTCTAGGAGAAAAGGGTGAGTTGTTTGTAACTATCTGGATAGCCCTAGAATTTTTGCAAAATTCAGGCTATGACGTGGAGAGTGAGGAACGTACACTAAATATATAAGTGTAAAATCTAAAAGATTTTGAGATGATTTTTAGCAAATGCTCTGCTTGAGTGAGGAACGTACACTATTAGTACGTGACCGAATGAAAGCAGGTTATTTGCTAAAAAGGGCACAAAAAGCACCCAAAAAGAATTAGATTTTTAGCGTGAGTAATACTCGATGACTAAACTAAGCTCCAACTCAAACGAATAAGGAACATCTGTAAAAGCAGGAATAGCAACGAATTTCACTTCCATCTTTTTATAGTCTACTTCAAGATAGCTAACTTCTGTACGTTCTTTATCTTGTACAGATTGCATAATCACTGGGATTTCTTGAGACTTAGCTTTAATAGCAATTACATCGCCAACAGAAACACGGTAACTAGCAATATTAACGGTTTTACCATTAACAGTGATGTGCTTATGATTAACAAATTGACGTGCTGAGAAAACTGTAGGTACTAAATTTGCACGATAGATTACTGCATCAAGCCTTCTTTCAAGGAGACCGATAAGATTTTGACCAGTATCGCCTTTCAACTTTACAGATAGCTTGTAGAGATTGCTAAATTGTTTCTCTGAAATATTACCGTAATGGCCCTTTAATTTTTGCTTTGCTTGTAGCTGTGCGCCATAATCTGACGTTCTACGCATCATCCCTGAATTCCCGTGTTGACCAGGAGGTGTCGATTTCTCACCTTTATATTTATGTGAACCCCATATATCTGCGCCTAATCTGCGTGATATCTTATGCTTTGATTTTAATCTCTTAGTCACTGTATGTCTTATATATCTTAGTTAATTTCAAGGGCGTATTTATAGGCAATCATTAACTATTGTCAAATGCTTTATGCAGCATTCGTCATATAAGATTTTCA
>JAWUXM010000042.1:0-43920 GCA_034111325.1 Rickettsiales bacterium | reverse complement strand
GATTGGTGATGAAGGAGCAAAGGCAATTGCTCAGGCTTTGCAAGTGAATAAGAGTCTGACTTCTCTTTATCTTGGGTTTAACAACATTGGTGATGAAGGAGCAAAGGCAATTGCTCAGGCTTTGCAAGAGAATAAGAGTCTGACTACTCTTTATCTTAGGGGTAACAAGATTGGTGATGAATTAACCTCCCGAATCGAAGTCCTAATCGAAAGAAATTGCAAAATAAGAGACGAATTCCTCAGCCAAACAGAAGAAACAATAAAAACACTCAATAATAAAAACAATGATAGTGGCATAGAGCACCTCAAAGCCAAAATGGCAGAAACCCCATTAGTGCATCAAAGCTACGCCTTAACAAGAATCATTGAAGCAGCCTTAAAACTAGATAAAGATAGTCAAAAAGACGATCTTTCCAAGCACATAGAAATGATAAAGTTTTTTCTAATTCAAAACGTAGCAATAGAGCCCGAAACTCTAGAAAAAGTAAAATCAAGCAAAAACCAAACCCTATCTGCTTTGCTTCAGTCTTTTGGCAAAAATTCATTTTTAGAACAAGAAGAAGTAAAAGCGGGAGAGCTGTCTAAAGGACAGTTAGAAGAGAAGAAGAGTTCTAGCCTGCCACGGGCTCAGGGTCTTCCGCGCGCGACGACCAATGTGCCTGCTAAGAGGGTTGAGCCAGAGGAGCGCCTTTCTAGGGTTGAAGGGATTTTAGCTAATGTTACAAGGCAGGAACTAGCCACACTCAGAGCAAATATTACAAACTTGCAGGATCTATCTGCATTAAGTCAAAACACTCTTCAAACTAACTCTCTGGAGGTTAGAAAATTATTACAGAATCATGCAACTACATTAAATGAAATCGCCACTAGGCATGCATCTAACAAGCGAGCAAGGAGTGCTTTTGAGCAAGCAATGCAGAATCCGCAAGCAGAGGCTTACTATATGAGTATCATCAGTAACTTAAATGGTGCTTATGTCGCTACATCTTGTGTAAAGAGCGATATAATAAATCATGATAAAGTAGGGATATTAGGTAATGTCGGCAAGGTGATTAGCGCAGGTAGTGATATTATCCCTATGGTAGGTTTTGTTACACAAGGACTTGGCTCTGTTTTGAGCGGTGTTGATGCTGCAAAGCAGAAAACAAGACTTAATCGCCTAGCTAATTTAAGCGGTTCTGTAGTTGATTTTGATGCAATAGCAAAAGCTGTGGCAAGTGAATTGGTAAAGCAAAAGCGTCATATAAACGGCGGAGCTGGTGAAAGGATATAGAAACAATGCTAAAAGCTATTTTTGCAGGTAAGGTTTTACCGAGTAATAATATAGCAGGTGAATTAGTTGAAATTGTGACAGGAGCTCAGGTTGTGCTTCCTGATATATTGGTAAGTGCAGAAAGTGTGGGTTTTGCAGGACGGAATTCAGCACGCCTAAATCTACGCGCAACACAAACACCCTCTCCTGATCATAGTGATGCTATTGCTCAGATTTTGGCTAGGCAAGCAAATTTAGAGGCAGAATTAGCGGCAACAAAGGCAGAATCTTCCAAAACAAAAGAGGAGCTGGCACGCACGCAAAAAAAGCTAAGCAGACAGGAAGAAAAGACTAAAAGCCTTAGTAGAGTAGTTAGCCCAAACGCAGAGAATGATGGTGATGCGGTAGGCGGTGGCTTTGTACGAAGATTAGCAAATGCTGACCCCGCACAAGGTCGTCAAATGATTGCAGATTATCATCATGGTATGCATGAACGGATTGGAGGTATTGCAGCAGTAGCAGGACAAAATCAGGACCACGTAGAAAGCCATACTGAGAGACTAGATCGTCTTGAACAACAACTCGCAGAAGCAAACCGAAAAAATAAAAACAAGGATCGTTGTGTAACGATGTAGGGAGTGTCTCAAATCAGAAATTTTCAATTCGTTAGCTCCGCCACTACTGATAACCTAACAGGTTCTCAATAGTGAAAAGCATTCAAAAAGATTGATTTGAGACACTCCCAGATATAACATTATTAATGATTATTGGTACAATGTCCGAAATAGAAAAGAAATTAGATTGGTTACAGCTTTATCGTAGTCGCGCTATTGG
This sequence comes from Rickettsiales bacterium, assembly GCA_034111325.1. Lineage (GTDB taxonomy): Bacteria > Pseudomonadota > Alphaproteobacteria > Rickettsiales > JABIRX01 > JAWUXM01. Next base: position 41,834 of record JAWUXM010000042.1, on the reverse strand, counting down.
TGTAAAGAAATTTTTCAAATTAATTGAGCAATTTGGCAGCGCAGAGGAAGCTTTGCGTATGGTAAATCGTGATGGTTTATATAGCAGAAAACAAGCAGAGGAGGAGCTTGCAAAAGTTACCAAATTAGGTGGTGAGATGCTTTGTTCATATGAAGAATCATACCCTGCTTTGCTTAAAGAAACTTATGATTATCCGCCCGTGATTAGTATTCTTGGTAATAAGGAATTGCTGGGTAGGGATATGATTGCGATTGTTGGCGCGCGCAATTCTTCAATTCAATCCTGCAAATTCACACAAGAGATCGCCAGCCAGTTAGGCGCAGCGGGTTTTGTCGTGGTTTCTGGTTTGGCAAGAGGGATAGATACAGCGGCACATCAAGGCGCGCTTAGTGCTGGTACAATTGCGGTAATTGCCACAGGGATAAATAAGATATACCCAAGAGCGAACACAAAGCTTTCACATGAAATTGCCGAAAAAGGTTTGGTGATTTCTGAATATGCGTTTGATACTGAGCCATTAGCAACGAATTTCCCGCAGCGTAATCGAATAGTTGCAGGGATGAGTAAAGGGGTTTTAGTAGTGGAAGCAAATTTACGTTCTGGCTCGCTTATTACTGCACGTTTTGCTTTGGAGCAAAATAGGGAAGTTTTTGCCGTTCCGGGGAGCCCAATGGATAATCGTGCTGAAGGAACAAACCATCTGATAAAGCAAGGTGCGCACGTTGTTACAGAAGCGCAGGACATATTAAATATTATTGCCCCAGAGAGTAAAATCATGCAGCAAATAGCCCATGATGATGAATCAGCAGAGCAACCTAATTTAAAATATGGCGATATGTTAGAGATGCTTAGTAAGGTGCCGATTGAAATTGATGAATTGCTGCGTAATTGTAAAATTCCTGAAAATCAATTGCAGGATATGTTGTTTGATATGGAGATGGAAGGAATCATTGTGCGCTCGGCTGGTGGCAAAATTGCTCTTGGCTAAATTAATGTTATCGGGAAAACTAATTGACAATATAAGCATGACGTTTAATTGGTAATGCAAAAATTAACCTATATTTTCCATGAATCTTCTAATTGTTGAATCGCCAGCTAAGTGTAAAACCCTTAAAAAATATCTAGGTTCTGACTATGAGGTTTTAGCTTCCTTCGGTCATATTCGTGACCTGCCTTCAAAAACTGGGTCGGTTATCCCTGAGAAGGATTTTGAGGTTATTTATGAAGCGGATTCTGGCTCTGAAAAACACATCAAACCAATTGTTGCGGCGGTTAAAAAAGCCAGTAAATTAATTCTAGCGACGGATCCGGATCGTGAAGGTGAAGCAATTTCTTGGCATGTTTTAGAAGAACTCAAAAAGCGCCGTTGTTTGCCTAAAGACATTAAGGTGGAGCGTGTTGCATTTAATGAAATTACCAAATCAGCCGTGCAAAAAGCAGTCGCAAATCCACGTGAGATTGATATGGATTTGGTTAATGCACAGCAGGCAAGGCGTGCTTTGGATTATTTGGTTGGGTTCTCTCTTTCGCCAGTATTGTGGCGTAAACTACCAGGGAGTCGTTCTGCTGGGCGTGTTCAATCGGTTGCGTTACGTTTAATTACTGAGCGTGAAGGTGAGATAGAAAAATTTATTCCGCAGGAATTTTGGGATATTAATTTAGATTTTTACAAAAAAAATAAAGAGCCAATTAAAGCGACCCTAGTTCAAATTGATGGTAAGAAATTAGATAAATTTGCGTTACCAAATGAGAAGCTAACTACGGCAGTTGTTGAGAAATTAAACGATAAAACATATAAGATTAGCGACCTCAAACAAAAAGACGTAAAAAGAAATCCATTTCCACCGTTTAACACGGCATCATTGCAGCAAGCAGGGGCTAACCGCTTATCTTTTGGTGCAAAGCGTACCATGCAAATTGCGCAAAAACTTTATGAAGGAATAGAAGTTGATGGGCAAACTAGTGGTTTAATAACCTATATGCGTACCGACGGTATAAATATTTCTAATGATGCTATTCCGCTAATTAGGGAGCATATTAAAAGTGAATATGGTGAAAAATATCTGCCAGATTCGCCACGTATTTATAAAAGCAAAGTTAAAAATGCACAGGAAGCGCACGAAGCGATTCGCCCGACGAATTTTGCGTTCACTCCAGCGAAGGTAAAAGCCTTCTTAAGTGATGAGCAATTTAAGCTTTATCAGGTAATTTGGCGGCAGACGATTTGTAGCCAAATGGCCTCAGCGATTTTGAAGCAAACCACAATTGAGATTTCAGCAACGGATAATTATGCAATGGCTCGTGCTAGCGGTTCCATTGTTGGTTTTGATGGTTTTTATAAATTACACAAGGCTGATAAGGAGCAACAAGATAACCTCTTGCCACAAGTCGTAGTTAATGAAGAATTGGATCTTGATAAAGTCACTCCAAACCAGCATTTCACAGAGCCTTTGCCACGCTATTCAGAGGCAAGCCTAGTTAAAAAATTAGAAGAGTTAGGGATAGGTCGTCCTTCAACCTACGCGTCAATTATCTCACTTTTGGTTGATCGTGGCTATACAAAGTTAGAGACAAGACGTTTTTTCCCCGAAGAAAGAGGGCGCATTGTTTCAGCCTTTTTGGAGAATTTCTTTGCGAAATATGTTGAATATGATTTTACTGCGAATTTAGAAGAGCAGCTCGATGATGTTTCAAATGGTAAATTAACTTGGAAAGGGTTTTTAAAAAATTTCTGGGTAGATTTTGACAAGCAAGTTGCTTCAGTTCTAACTGAGGAAAATGCTACAGTGGTTGATAGGATTAGTGAATTTCTCGCATATCACTATTTCCCTGCTAAGGAAGATGGCACTGATCCACGTAAATGTCCTGATTGTAGTGCAGGTAAATTATCGCTTAAAACCGGCAAATTCGGGGCGTTCATAGCTTGTTCAAATTATCCTGAATGTAAATATACTAGGCAAATTGCTGATGGCGGTGAGCAGGGCGAAGATGCTGGGCAAAAAATTGAGGATAAGGTTTTAGGTCAGGATGGTGAAGATGAGATTCTCCTTAAAAAAGGACCTTATGGTTTTTATGTGCAAAGAGGTGCTGAAAACAAAGGAAAGCCAGCAAGGATGTCAATTCCTAAGCAAATCAATATTGAAGATGTGAATTTAGAAACTGCGTTAACATTGGTAAATTTACCAAGAATTGTCGGTGTTCACCCTGAAACTAAAAAGGAGATCAAAGCCTCATATGGCAAGTTTGGTCCTTATTTGCTACATGATGGCAAATACACTTCTGTTAAAGAGGATGATATTCTAACTATTGGAATCAATCGTGCTGTCACCTTGATCTCTGAGAATAAAAAGGCCGGTGGTAGTGCGAAAATCCTTAAAGATTTAGGCGAGTTATCTGGTGATAAATTAACCATACAGGATGGGCGCTATGGTGCTTACATAAAACATGGCAAAAAGAATTATGCTTTACCAAAAGGTGCAGAGGCGGATTCTATTGATTTAGCAAAGGCTAAGGAGATCATCGCTGCAAAGGGCAAGAAATAATTTATAATAGCTCAATAATTGAGGCGTCGGAGTCTTTGAACTGCTCTTTTAATTCAGTTTTGGCTATGTCTTTAACTATTGCTGCAAAGCCATAATCACCTGACTTGCTATTAGGGAAGTCTAGAGCTTTGCTGCTCCGTACAAAAAATGCCTTTTTCTCATTTTTCTCATTGAGATATTCATATTGGTTTTGATCTTCCATTGCAATGCCAAAAGGTTTTGATTGGCGGTTTGCTGAAATATCGATGATATCAGAAATCACGGCTGAGGCTGTTTGCTTCCCACCAGCGCCACGGCCAGTTATAATTGTTTCATCAGCTAGGTCACTTAAAATCATAATTGAATTTAGTGAGCCATTGATATTTGCCAATTTGTGATCTTGCGGAATGAGGAAGGCGGAAGTTTTTTGGAGTATTTTGCCATTTTCTAGGCGGCAGATTCCTAGGTGTTTTATAACATAGCCAAATTCTTTAGCAGCTTTTATATCATCCAGAGATATTTCTCGAATACCGCTGATTTGGGTGGCTGAGAAGTTAATTGCAGTTTTAAAAGCTAGCGCTGAGATGATAGTAATTTTATGGGCTGCATCGACTCCATCAACATCAAAAGATGGGTCAGATTCAGCGAAGCCAAGCTTTTGCGCTTCTGCTAATGTTGGGGCGAAATCTTGATGATGCTCTGTCATCTCGCTTAATACGTAGTTGCAAGTTCCATTCAAAATCCCGCTAACTTCAGTGATGAATTTAACTGCAAGATTTTCTTTAAGAGTTTTGATAATTGGGATAGCTCCAGCAACTGCTGATTCAAATAGGAGAGAGACGTTATTTTTTTCTGCAATAGAAGCTAATTCATTACCATGTAGAGCTATTAAAGCCTTGTTAGCAGTGACGACATGTTTTTTATTGGTAAGGGATTTTTTGCACAGATCATAAGCTATGCCATCTTCACCACCGATAAGTTCTACTACAATATCAATGTTTTTATCATCAGCTAACTCAAGCGGTGAATCATACCATTTCAAATGATCAAACTCAGGCTTCTTACTACGCGATGCTACGGCTTTAATCGTAATTTTTTTGTGATTAATTAGAGATTCAAGTAGGTGAGACTTTTCTTCAATGATTTTAATTAGGGCACTGCTTACTGTGCCTAAACCTGCGATTCCGATATTAATTGACATTTTTTTGTAAGAATTTTTTAATGTTTTTTACTGCTTGTCTAATTCTGTGTTTATTTTCAACAAGGGCAATACGTACGTAATTTTCGCCTTCTTCGCCAAAACCAACTCCAGGAGCGACGGCTACTCTTGCTTCTTTCAGTAATAGCTTAGAAAACTCTAGCGAGCCAAGATGTTTATATTGTTCTGGTATTTCTGTCCAGATAAACATTGAGGCAGTTGGGCAGGTAACATTCCAGCCTGCTTCATGAAGACCCTCGACCAATATATCACGTCGTTCTTTATATAAAGTGCGCATTTCATCGATATATTTTTCTGGACCATTGATCGCAGCGGTTGCTGCAACTTGGATTGGTGTGAAAATGCCGTAATCTAAATATGATTTTATTTGGGTCATGGCGGCTATAAGGTCAGGATTCCCAGCGGCAAAACCGACACGCCAGCCTGCCATAGAGAAGGTTTTGCTTAGTGAGGTGAATTCGATTGCAATATCTTTCGCACCTTCAACTTGTAGAATTGAGGGAGGTGGATTGCCATCGAAATATATTTCTGCGTATGCAAGGTCAGAAATTATGTAAATGCCGTAACCTTTGCAAAGTCTTACCATTTCTTCGTAAAACTCCAACCCAACTACTTCTGCTGTTGGGTTACATGGGTAATTTAAAACTACAGCCATTGGTTTTTTCTTGGAGCTTTCAACGATTTTTTTGAAAGACGCAATAAAGTCATTATGCGGATTATTTGGAATGCGCACAACATTGCTATCCGCTAGTATGAAGCCGTAAGTATGAATAGGGTAACACGGGCTAGGGACAATGATGTAGTCATCAGGGCCAGTAATCGCAAAGGCGAGGCTGGAGAGTCCTTCTTTTGAGCCGATAGTGGCAATTACTTCTTTGTCATAATCAAGGTCAACATTGAACCTTCTTTTGTAATAATTTGCTTGTGCTTGGCGCAGGCCTTTTACTCCACGTGAGACTGAGTAGCCGTGTGTTTTTGGCTTGTTGAGAGTTTCAATAAGTTTTTTTGTAACATAGTCGGGTGCGTTACTATCAGGGTTGCCCATTCCGAGGTCAATAATATCGTCGCCTTTTGCTCGAGCTTCGGCTTTAACGCGGTTTACTTCTGCAAACACATAGGGAGGCAGTTTTTTAAGTCTATGAAATGATTTAAGCATTATGGTATATTTCTATCTTTATCCTACTGGATCAAAGTGTTTGCTGGTCTGTTCTGCGAATTATCAAGCATGTTGTTTAAATTGTCATTATTTAACTTATTCACTAGATCATCGCGTGGGTCAAGCTGCGGTTGCCCTGTTCCCCACCCTGGCTCTGGCAGTGCTGATGTGGCATTCCGTGAGTTGTTATTGTGATATTGGAAATTAGGCGTGGCTTTTTTGAAGCTGCTTTCTGGCTTTGCCTGTGCGTCAGGTGAAAAGTAATTTTGACTTTGGATACCTAATTTGTCGCGTTCTGAGCTACCTAATGAAAATTTGCCAGATTCTTGAGAGGCTGGCCTCTCATCTGTTCTGACTAGGCGTTGGTTGGGTTGATTGTCGCGTGGTGGCATTTGTTGCCTGTAACCTTGTTGTGGAGGAGGAGCGCCATATGCTTGCGGTTGTTGCCTGTAACCTTGTTGTCCGTAACCTTGTTGTGGGGGAGGAGCGCCATATGCTTGCGGTTGCTGTCCGTAACCTTGTTGTGAGGGAGGGGAGCCATATGCTTGCGGTTGTTGCCCATAACCTTGTTGTGGCTGTTCATAGCCTGGCTGTTGATTTGGTGCGCGTCCATAGGTTAGACGTTGATTTTGCGCATCGCCATAATTGTTCATATTGGAGCCTTGTGGTGCGCCATAAGGATTGTTTGGGTTATATTGTGGTAGAGGCGGCGGTGGAAATGGTTGGTTTTGTCCTTGCGCTCTTGGTGGTGGACCATAACTCCTGTCGCCGCCTTGTTGGGGACCTCCAGGGCGAGCAAAATTATTAGGATTCATGCGTGGGTCAACTGGTCTTTTTGGCTGTAGAAAGCTACATGAAGAAAGTAGTAATATAGCTACTATAGGCGTGGTTATTTTTCTCATATCTCTAATGTGGTTATTTATTGTAGATTAAAATAGTGTTTTTGAAGCCGCTTTTGCTGATCTTGCTTTGTGTTTTTTTCGCTGCAGATTTGTTTTTAAAGGGGCCGATTTTAACTATGTGTAAATCACGCTTTCCTCTTTTGTTAACTGTTGTGCTTGCGTTGCCATATTTTTGTAAGGAGCTTGTTACATTATTGGCATTGGTTTTTTTAGAATATGCACCGACCTGAACATAATAGCCTTTTTTATTATCAGGAGCTTTTGCGGGAAGCGATTTATTTGTTTCCTGTGTAGGTGTGTTTTCTGATTTTATTTTTTGAATAAGGTCTTTTGGTTTTTGATTATTAGCAATTTCATCTTGAATAATAACGTTCTTAGTTGTTGGCTCAGGGTTGTTGAAAAGTTGCCTAAAGAAACGTTTGGAACTATCAGGAGGGGTGCTGATATTGGCAGTTTGCGGGCTGGTAATTGGTTGGATGATCTCATTCTGCGGGATGCTTTTTGGCGCAGATATGGGTGGGGGCGTGATAATGCGTGATTCGCCAGGTAAGGCGTTGAGATTAGCAATCTCGCCAGAGCGTTGTAGCTCAATAGAGTTATATTGAGGGACACGCCTAATTTGGGCGATTTTGTCACGATTAGATTCTTTTTTAAAAGGAAAATCAAAAGCACAGCCTGTCAAAAACAGAGCGCATAATAGCGTGAATGTTAAAAGGGCAGATTTTTGTAGCATTTTTAAGATATTACTTATTTAAAGCTAAAGAAGGGACTAAAAAGGTATAGTAAAATTAACAAAAAACAAAGGATATTTTTAATGCGCCTTCAATTAATATCAAGGTTCATCTTTAAATGTATATTTGCAGTTACGTAAAATTAGATGAGAGAGCGAGTAGAATTGCTTGCTAATAGCCAAAGCTATTGGCAAGCAATTGTGCGAAGCTATATCGCTAATTTTACTGCTGCCCGAAGGGTTGCGGCAAAAAGCTGTGCTTTTTCTCAAAAACCATTTATTAATATCTCTGGATATTAATTGCATATTTTTTAACAAAAATCCCTAGCTTTTATGCCTACAACAAATGTACATTTAAAGATGAACCTTGATATAACTAACTTAGCAGCCTCAATTACTGAGAAACAAATTTTAAATAAGGTGAATTTCGCTTTAAAATCTAAACAAGTTCTGGCAATTGTTGGCGAGAGTGGCTCAGGTAAGTCAATTACTGCTTATTCAATATTGCAGCTTTTGCCAGATTTAAAGCTTCATGCAAATTCAATAATCAAATATCAAGGCAATAATTTAGTTAAGGAGAATGATGCTCAACTACAGCAAATTCGCGGCAAGAAAATTTCGATGATTTTTCAAGAGCCGATGACAGCGCTAAATCCATTGCATAATATTGGGAGACAAATTGCTGAAGTAATTAAATTAGCACAGCCAAAAATCACGAAAAAACAACTTGTTATAAAAACCAAAGAAACTCTATCTTTGGTTGGGCTGCAAGATTTTACCAAACGTTTGGATAATCTTCCACATGAGCTCTCTGGTGGGCAAAGGCAAAGGGTGGTGATTGCTATGGCGATTGCCAATGTGCCAGATATTTTAATCGCTGATGAGCCAACAACCGCTTTGGATAAAAATACTCAGCAAGAAATTCTTGAGCTTTTGCTTAGCCTAAAAAAACGCTTTGGCATGTCGCTAATTTTTATTACGCATGAATTAAATCTAGTAAAGAAAATCGCTGATCATGTAGTGGTAATGCGCTCGGGTAGGGTTGTAGAGCAGGGCACGGTAAAACAAATTTTTACAAAGCCTAAAAATCTTTATACACAAAGACTTATTGATGCGCAGATTAAAACATATCAATTAAACAAACTAGATAAAAATGTAGCTGACATTCTACAGGTAAAAAATCTTTCAGTAACGATAAGTAAAAAACAGCTCTTTCGTAATGTTTATTTTAAGATTTTGAGTGATGTTAGTTTTTCCCTGAAAGCAGGTCAGACGATAGGTATTGTTGGTGAAAGTGGATCTGGTAAATCTACTCTTGCAGATGCAATTTTACGTTTAGTAGATAGTAGCGGAGAAGTTATTATTGATGGGCAGGATGTTGCAAAAATGGGTAAGGAAGAATTACGTATGTTTAGGCGCAATGCGCAAATTATTTTTCAAGATCCGTTCGCCAGTTTAAATCCTAAAATGACGGTTTTGGAGATTATTAGTGAAGGCTTGCGCGCGCATAATATAGAATATAGCCAAGTGGATATAGACAATATTCTTAGCGATGTTGGTTTGAAAAATGATATTTTAAACCGCTATCCGCACGAGTTTAGCGGCGGGCAACGGCAGCGCATAGCAATTGCACGTAGTTTGATCCTAAAGCCAAAATTATTAATTTTAGATGAGCCGACTTCTTCCTTGGATATTTTATCGCAAAAGCAAGTAATTGAACTTTTGTTAAAGTTGCAGAAAAAGCTAAACCTCGCCTATCTCTTTATCAGCCATGATTTACAGACTGTCAAAGCCATTAGCCATAAAATTATTGTGATGCAAAAGGGGAGATTAGAACAACATTCATCTTTATAATATACATTTCTTGTCGGGAAAAGCATAGCTAGATGCCTTATACCAAATTCACTATTATTAAAGATACTTGGTATTACAGCCCTTGGGCAGCAGTAAACTTAGCGATATAGCTTTGGCTATTGCCTGCATAATTTTACGTGACTGCAATATGCATTTAACAGATTGATTTGCGACAGTCCCCTTAGGGGCTAGTTTTCTGGCCAGTTATTGGCTTTTTCTCTCAAAATAGAGTGTTTTATTACATTATGTGTTATAATTTCATTGATTATTATACAATTCTAGGTAGGTAATTGCTAGTAGTGTAATTTATTATTACGTTAATAGGTGGAAGTGAGGGGTAATGATAGATATAATGAAATCATCTATGGGCAGAAATATTAGGGAACTAAGTTTTATTTGTGAAAAACTTGATGAAATATTATCCAGCAACAAAGTAAATGATCTAAAGGATTTTAGCGTTGAGATAGATGAAATGTTGTCAATCATTGAAAATGCTAAAAATAAAGCGGAAGAGGTGATTATGCTATTTGAAGAATTGCGCGAGAATCAAGACATTATGGAAATTGCGCAAGAGCTTGCCTCGATAGATCTAGAAGAGCAATATCAACAGCTCGTTGAGATCACAGAAAATGTCTATCGCAAATTACAACGGATTCGCAAGCTAGTTAAAAATGAATGTTAAGTACGCCAGTGTTAGTGAAGCAATTCGGTCATACTCTTAGCATATTGGGAGTGTCTCAAATCAATCTTTTTGAATGCTTTTCACTATTGAGAACCTGTTAGGTTATCAATAGTGGCGGAGCTAACTCATTGAAAATACTGCGCATGAGTCACGTAGAAGACTACGCTCACCTGCTCGGATATTCCAATTCGTCAAAAATCAAATCAAAAATTTCTGATTTGGGACACTCCCATATTCTATCATCGAATGATTTAACAAAAAATTTGACAGTTAGGGTTATTTGTGGAAAATAACTTTCACATGACAAAAATTAGCAGATTACACATCGTTAAAATTCCTGCAAAAGCGCTCCAAAGCGTTGATTCTTGTTGTTGTCCGTCTTGTTGTTGCTGTTGTTGCTAATTTGGCAATTAACGTGACTATCCGACCTTTCAGGTCACATTTTTTAAACTGACGGACTGACTAAATGTATTTACCAATTTTCATCAACATTGCAAAACACCCAACGCTGATTATCGGCGGTGGCGATATAGCTTTGGCAAAGTTGGAGAGCTTAATTGGTTTAAAGGCACAGATTTCACTTGTAGCACCCCATATTAAGGCACCGTTGCTTGCGCAGCTTGAAGAGCATAAGGTTTCATATCGCCTTGGTAATTATAAAATATCTGATCTTGATGGTCAGAAGATTATCATTGCCGCTACAAACGATCAAAAGTTAAATCTAGAAATTTATCATGATGCTAAAGCAAAGGGGCTTTTGGTGAATGTTGTTGATAACCCACAATATTGTGACTTTATTTTCCCAGCAATTGTAAAAAGAGGAAAGTTGCAAATCGCAATTTCCTCACAAGGAATATCGCCAGTTTTAGCACGTTTTGTTAAGGAGAAAATTGGTCGCGCGATTCCAGCAAATTTTAGCAATATCATCGCATTTGCCGCTGAATACCGTGACAAGGTCAAAGAGAAAATCGGCAATATTCAGGCAAGAAGGCTATTTTGGTACGAAGTGTTTTCTAGTAAAATTGCTGAGAATCTATTAACGAATAAAAAGAAAAGCGCGCAAACCCTTTTTGAAGATAAATTAAGAGGCGCGAAAAATACTAGCCGCGGCGCAGTATATTTCATTGGTAGCGGAGTTGGTGATGCTGAATACCTAACCCTCAAAGCTGTAAGGCTTTTGGGCGAAGCGGATGTTGTGCTTTATGATCGGTTAATGCCGCAAGCAGTGTTGGATTTTGCGAGAAGAGACGCTTTGAAAATTGATGTAGGTAAAAGTAAGGATCAGCACAAATGCAGCCAAGGACAGATTAACGAAATGTTAGCAGAATATGCTCAGCAAGGCAAAATCGTTGCACGCCTCAAAGGTGGTGATGTTGCTATTTTTGCTAATCTTGCTGATGAAATAGCGATTTTACGTAAGCATGGAGTTGATTATCAAATTGTTCCAGGGATAACCGCTGCCGCCGCTTGTGCTGCAAGTGTAGGAATTCCGCTGACTTTGCGTGAAGAAGTACGTGCTTGCCGTTTGCTAACCTTATATAAAAAGGATATTTATAATAAGGAATATTGGCAGGAATTAGCGCAATCAAATGACAGTTTGGTTTTTTATATGTCAGCGGGTAATAGCTTTGCAGTAGCGGAGAACTTACTTAACTCAGGCATTGATCCTAAAACGCCGATGATGGTTGTGGAAAATGGAGCTATGTTAGCGCAGAAAGAATATTTTTGCCCAATTGCTGAATTTGCTAAAAAATTTGCTGGGCGCAAATTTGAATCACCAAGTTTGATTATTATTGGTAAGGTTGTAACTTTGCACGCTGAGTATGCTGCACAGAATAAAATAAAATTAGGGTAAATAATGTCTAATCAGTTCGCATATTTAAAACAAGAAACTGTCCATTTAGATTGGCAGCAGAAATTGCACTATATCGCAACGAAATTTGCTGACCTTGCAGTGTTTTCGACAAGCTTTAGTATCGAAGATCAGGTAATTACGCAATATGTAGCAGAACATAAATTGCCGATTCGAATTTTTACTTTAGACACGGGTCGCCTGTTTAGCGAGACTTACAAAGTTTGGCAGGAAACTATTGAGAAATATGGCGTAAAGATAGAAGCTTTTTATCCGCAAACTGAGGTGATTGAGAAATTTGTTGGTAAAAATGGTATAAATTCTTTTTATGGTTCGCATGATTTACGTTTAGAATGTTGCCATATTCGTAAAGTTGAACCCTTATCTCGTGCTTTGCATGGCGCAAAGATTTGGCTTAGTGGTTTAAGAAAAGAGCAATCTCTAGAGAGAGCAGAGCATGAGTTTTTTGAGGAAGATGTAAAACATGATTTGATCAAGTTTTATCCTGTGTTGGATTTAACAAGGGATGAAATTTTGCAAATTATTAAGGAAAAGCAAATTCCATATAACAAACTACATGATCAAGGATTTGCTTCAATTGGCTGTGCACCTTGTACGCGTGCAATCGCAGAAGGTGAAGATGAGCGAGCTGGTCGTTGGTGGTGGGAGAGTGAATATGCCAAGGAATGTGGCTTGCATATGGTTGATGGAAAGTTGGTTAGGAAGGTATAGGAAGTCAACCTAGGCGTCATGCTGAACTTGTTTCAGCATCTGCTTACTATCCATATGGTTGTGAGTATGATTTGAAAAATAAAACTTTCCGTATGTAGAGGATTGTGCAGACCCTGAAACAAGTTCAGGGTGACGAACGTGGAAGGCAATAGTGTAAAATAAATTTTTTATAAGAAAAATGTTAAACGAAAAACAATTAGTAGGGTTAAAAAACCTAATCGCTGAATTATCAAAAGGGCAGCTTGCTTGGGCAAGTGGCTATTTGGCTAGTTTAGCAGGGGAGTCGCAAGTAAATGATTCTTTGCCAGCGATTAATATTATCTACGGTACGGAAACAGGCACAAGCAAAAATATTGCATTAGAGCTAGCGACAAAAGCACGTGCTGCAGGTTTTAAAGCTAAGCAGCAAGATGCTGCGGCTTATCGTTTAGCTAACATAGTCAAAGAGAAACATCTTTACATTATCATGGCAACTCATGGTGAAGGTGAGCCGCCAGCAAATTCTCTTGAATTATTTGCCCATATTGAAACATTAAAGCCAGATTCACTCAAGGGGTTGACTTATTCCGTGCTTGCGCTGGGCGATAGTAGTTATCCGCTTTATTGTAAGGCTGGGGTTGATCTAGATCAGAAATTAGCCACATTAGGTGCGAAACGTTTGGTTGATGTTGCGCTTGCCGATGTTGATTTTGAAGAGATCGCCGAGAAATGGCAAAATGAGGTTTTGCAAGCTTTAGCATCGAGCCAAAATGTTGCGATTGCTAATGTCACGCCAGCAAAGAAAAGTAGCAAAGGCTATAATCGTAAAAACCCATTGAAAGGACAAATTATCGCTAATGTTAATTTAAATGACAAAGGCTCAAATAAAGAAACGCATCATATTGAGCTAGCCTTAGAAGATGGTTTGACTTACGAAGCAGGTGATGCTTTAGGCGTATTGTTAATAGGGGAGAATAAGGATTTAACGCCACGCCTTTATTCAATAGCCTCATCGCAAAATTCTTTTGATGGCGAAGCGCATTTAACTGTCGGCGTAGTGCGTTATGAAGAAAATGGAGTGCAAAAAGAAGGGATCTGTTCAAGCTATTTAGCAAGTTTGAAAGAGGGCGATGAAATTGATTTGTATATTCACCGCAATAGCCAATTCAGACTACCAGCGGAAGATAAACCAATAATTATGGTTGGAAGTGGCACAGGTATTGCGCCATTTAGAGGGTTTTTGCAAGAGAGGGAAGCCTCAGGAGCAAGCGGTAAAAATTGGTTATTTTTTGGTGAGCAACATGCACAGAGTGATTTTTTCTATCAAATAGAATGGCAGGATTATCTTAAAGGTGGCTTGCTAACTAAAATGACTGTGGCTTTTTCACGTGATCAAAAAGACAAAGTTTACGTGCAAGATCGTGTAGCGCAAAATGCTAAAGAAATTTACCAATGGCTTGAAGAGGGCGCATCTTTTTATATTTGTGGTGGCGAAGCAATGGGTAATTCAGTGAAGGAAGCTTTGCTTGCGGCTATAAAAGTTGAGGGTCGGAAAAGCTCAGAAGAAACAGATGCTTATTTTAAGGCTTTAATTGCTGATGACAGGTTTAAAACAGATTTATATGACTGACCTTTAGTTCTGTGTCACTCCCTGAATTTTGAAGAAATTCTAGGGGAGTCCATGAGCAAAGGGGGAGATTAGGCTTTGCCTAACTGTCCAAAACAGCTTGGCCGTATTGTCAGGCAATGACGTTAATAATAATAATAACACGAGGTGTTAAATGGCTAAATTATCGGATAATGAGAGGATTAAAACGCAAAGTAAGTTGTTGCGCGGAACCCTAGCAGAAACTATAAATGAGCAGATTACTGGTGCGATGAGTGATGATGATCAGCAATTGATTAAATTTCATGGTTCTTACCAGCAGGATGATCGTGATCGTCGTAATGAGCGCTTACAGAAAAAGCTTGAGCCTGCCTACTCATTCATGATTCGTTTGCGTATTCCAGCAGGCGCGATTAATTCAGAGCAATGGCTAGCAATTAGCGATATTACTGATGAATATGGCACTGGCATTGTCAAAATTACTACACGCCAAACTGTGCAGCTACATGGTGTTTTGAAAAGTAAGTTGAAACCAACTATTGCTGATTTTGCTAAATATAATTTAGATTCAATTGCCGCATGTGGAGATGTAAATCGTAATGTTATTGCGAGCCCATATCCTGAACAAGTTGCTGCTCATAAGGAGATTTTTGAATACGCTGATAAAATATCTACTCATCTCTTGCCAAAAACACGTGCTTATTCAGAGATATGGCTTGATGGCGAAAAACTAAGCGAGAAGGAAGAAGAGCCACTTTATGGTGAAACTTATCTGCCACGTAAATTCAAAATTGCAATTGCGGTTCCGCCGAATAATGACACTGATGTTTTGACCAATGATGTTGCTTTAATTGCAATTGTTGAAAATGGTGAATTTATTGGTTTTAACGTAGCAGCTGGCGGCGGCATGGGGATGACACATGGTAATTTGGAAACTTATCCACGTTTAGCTTCTGTACTTGGTTTTGCTGAAAAAGACAAAGTTTTGGATGTGGTTTATAAAATCGTGGAAATTCAACGTGACCATGGAAATCGTGAAGATCGTAAAAAATCACGTTTGAAATACACAGTCGATAAATTTGGTGTTGAAGGTTTCAAAGCGGAGCTAGATAAAAGATTAGGCTATGAATTAGCAGCCGCCAAAATCTATGAATTTACTGAACGTAAAGATCGCTTCGGTTGGCAGCAAGATGTAAATGGTGATTCTTTCTATGGCTTATTTATTGAGAATGGTCGTGTGGTTGATGAGGAATATCAGCTCGCAACTTTCTTAAAAGAAGCGGCAAAATTAAATAAAGTAAATTTCCGTTTCACCGCTAATCAGAACATGGTTATTAGCGAAGTCAAAGCTCAAGATAAAGCTTTGATTGAGGCATTAATTGTTAAATATAAAATTGATGAATATCAGGGCAATCTTTCTGCTTTACGTAAAAATTCTATGGCTTGTGTAGCGTTTAATACTTGCCCACTTGCTTTGGCAGAGGGGCAAAGATATATGCCAAGCTTGATTACAAAAATTGAGCCAATTTTGATAAAACATAACTTAGAAAAGCAAGATATAAGCATTCGTATGACAGGCTGCCCTAATGGTTGCGCGCGCCCTTACGCAGCAGAAATTGGCTTGGTTGGGAAGGCACTTGGCGAATATAATTTATATTTAGGCGCAAGTCATAAGGGTGAGCGTTTAAATAGTCTTTATAAGGAAAGTTTGAACGAAAAAGAAATTTTAGCTGAGCTTGAAAACTTTATTGCGGATTATGCAAAAAACCGTAAAAATGGAGAAAGTTTTGGTGATTTTACTAACAATAAATTAAATGGAAAAAATGGTGAATAAAGTTTTACAACAATTAGAGGATGAATCGGTTTATATCATACGTGAAACCGTAGCAGAATTTGCTAACCCTGTTTTACTTTATTCAGTTGGTAAGGATTCAACCGTACTTTTACATTTATTAATGAAGGCGTTTTACCCAAATAAGCCGCCGATTAAATTAGTACATGTCAATACTGGTTGGAAGTTCAAAGAAATGATCGAATTTCGTGATGCACAAGTGAAGAAATATGGTTTGGATTTAATTAGCTATACAAATCCACGTGGTGATGCAGAGGATATTACACCTTTCTCAGAGGGGAGTAAAATTTATACAGATGTAATGAAAACTGAGGCGTTAAAACAAGTTTTGGATATGAATAAATTTGATGCTGCGATTGGTGGAGCAAGGCGTGATGAAGAGAAATCTCGTGCGAAAGAGCGTATTTTCTCAGCTCGTAATAAATTCCATCATTGGGATCCTAAAAACCAACGTCCAGAGCTTTGGAATATTTTTAATTGCCAAATAAAACAAGGTGAATCAATGCGTGTTTTCCCAATTTCTAATTGGACAGAATTTGATGTTTGGGATTATATTGAGGAAAATAAAATTGATGTTGTACCCCTCTATTTTGCTAAGAAGCGCCCAGTTGTTGAGCGTGATGGTGTAAAATTTATGGTCGATGATGATCGCTTTAATTTGCAACCAAATGAAGAAATAAAACAAGAAATGGTAAGGTTTAGGACTTTAGGATGTTATCCGCTAACAGGTGCGGTAGCGTCAGAAGCAACAACTTTGCCAGAGATTATTAAGGAAATGCGTGAGAACAAATTTTCTGAACGTCAGGGTCGTTTGATTGATTCAGACCAGAAGGCGGCTATGGAGAAGAAGAAGCGACAAGGCTATTTCTAATCTGGTTCTTTTGGGCGCTTTTTAGCGAATAACCTTTGCTCAGTTCGGCTCGTGTAGATGAACTACACGTCGCTCCTTTGCAAAGGACATTCACTAAAAATTATCGCAAAACTCCTCAGATTAGGGTCGTTGATCTGTCCCCTCGCCCCTTTGGGGGAGAGGGCTAGGGTGAGGGGTATTGAGATGCTACTTGTGAGGGGGTATTGAGATGCTACTGGTGAGGGGAAACGGAATGCGGAATTAATAATTAGTAACTAACTAACGAATAATAAAATGAAAAAAGATATATTACGATTTTTAACTTGTGGTTCAGTTGATGACGGAAAATCAACGCTAATAGGGCGTATGCTTTATGATAGTGGTTCGGTTTATCAGGACCATCTAGATGAGTTGGAGAAATCTGCAAAAATTGACGGTGAGGTTGATTTGTCACTGCTAACTGATGGATTGGAAGCTGAAAGAGAGCAGGGGATTACGATCGATGTTGCTTATCGTTATTTCCAAACAGAAAAGCGTAAATTCATTATTGCTGATGCGCCAGGGCATATTCAATATACTCGCAATATGGCGGTTGCCGCATCGAACAGCGAAGTGGCGGTGATTTTAGTTGATGCAGCACATGGTGTGAAAGAGCAGACGATCAGACATAGTTATATTGCATCTTTACTCGGTATAAAAAAGGTGATTGTTGCGGTCAATAAAATGGATAAGGTTAATTTTAAAAAAGAAATCTTTGATGTTATTGAGAAAAAATATCTCGAAATTGCTAAAGAGTTTGCTTTTGATTCGATCACATTTGTTCCACTTTCGGCGCTAAAAGGTGATAATGTCGTTAATAAAAGTGAAAAACTCAGCTGGTATGATGGTGATACTTTTCTAACGATTTTGGAAAATATAACTATAGCTGAAGAAGAGCAAAAGCCTTTGCGTTTCTCAGTGCAAAATGTCATTCGTGATAATGATAATAAACGTGGATATCAAGGCAGATTAATAAGCGGCAATGTTGCTGTTGGTGATGATGTCTTTATCTACTCGATTAAAAAAGATGCAAAAGTGACCAAGATTATTCATTCGTCTAAATCAGTTGAAAAGGCTGAGAAGGGAAATTCGGTGACGCTTTTTATTGATAGAGAGTTGGATGTAAATCGTGGGAGTTTCTTTTCCCATAAGGATGAATTGCCACATTTTTCGGATGCGTTCCAAACTCATATTGTTTGGTTTGCAGAAGATGCGCTGATGGCTGAAGCAAGTAAGGAGTATCTTATTAAAATTAATCACAATCTTATTCGTGGTAAATTTAAAAAGATTAATCATCTAGTGAATATTAATGATTTATCAACTTATCAAAAAGACAATGTTGAGCAAAATGAAATTGCGTTAGTAGAGATTGACTTAGCAAGAAAAACTGCTTTTGATGAATATTACAAATTTCACAGAAGTGGTGCTTTTTTAATCATTGACCCGTTTAATAACCAAACTTTAGGTGCTGGTGTAATCGAAAGGGCATTGCATGAAGAGGTAGATGAGAAAAGCTTGAAATTCAGTGATTTTGAGCAAGAATTAAAGACTTTAATAAACAAATACTTCGATTATCAGATTTAATTAACTAAAGGGTAACTATTATGAATATCGCAGAAGACTTAACTCACCTAATCGGTAATACGCCATTAGTAAAAATCAATAAGCTCAACCAGTCTGAAGCAACTGTTGTAGCAAAGCTTGAATATTTTAATCCAGCAAATTCAGTCAAAGATCGTATCGGTGTTAATATGATTAACTCGGCAGAAGAGCGCGGTTTAATTAAAGCGGGGCAAACTGTTCTTATCGAGCCGACAAGCGGTAATACAGGAATTGGGCTTGCATTTGCAGCAGCAATAAAAGGTTATCGTTTAATTTTAACAATGCCAGAATCAATGTCTTTAGAGCGTCGTAAACTTTTGAAAATCTATGGTGCAGAGTTGGTTTTAACTGAAGCTGCTAAAGGTATGAAGGGAGCAATTGAAAAAGCGCAGCAATTAAATGATGAGATTGATAATTCAGTAATTCTACAACAATTCTCTAACCAAGCTAATGTTGAGATTCATCAAAAGACTACTGCTGAGGAGATTTGGAAAGATACTGATGGAAAAGTTGATATCCTAGTTTCAGGTGTTGGAACTGGTGGTACAATTACGGGAATTGCTTCTATTTTAAAAGAGAGGAATCCTAACTTTAAAGCGATAGCGGTTGAGCCTTTAGAAAGCCCGATTCTATCGGGCGGACAACCTGGCCCTCATAAAATTCAGGGAATTGGTGCAGGTTTCATACCGGAAATCTTAGACGTTAAATTGATTGATGAGACATTCCAAGTTTCAAGTGCTCAGGCTGTGGAAACTGCTCGTCGCCTAGCAAAGGAAGAAGGCTTATTAGGTGGAATTTCAACTGGTGCAGCAGCATATGCCGCATGTGAAATAGCGAAAAGATCAGAGAATAAAGGTAAGTTAATAGTATTTATTGCACCTTCATCAGGAGAGCGTTATTTGTCGACCGCACTCTTCGAAGGCATCGAAGCCTAATTTGGTTTTTTTGCACACTGTTTGCGCCCTTTTTAGCAAATAACCTGCCTTCTCTCGAGTCACGTATGTAGTATACGTTCACGAGTTCAGGCAGGACATTTACTAAAAATCATCACAAACATCGTTGCAAAAAATTCCAAATTTTGGAATTCTGTACTGTGTAGTTTTTAAAGATATTTAGTATTAAGGGAAATTTAAAGAGTAAAAATATGAAAGAATTTTTTGATAATATAAGAAAAAAGGATCCTGCAGCAAAAAGTACATTTGAGATAATCTTGTGCTATCCGGGGGTGCATTCATTGTTTTTCCATCGTATTGCTCACTTTCTCTTGGAGGCTAAAATTCCTGTTTTGCCACGTTTTATTTCGCATATTTCACGAGTTTTGACAGGAATAGAAATCCATCCTGGGGCAGTGATAGGCAAGAACTTTTTTATTGATCATGGCTTTGGAGTGGTGATCGGTGAGACTGCAATTATTGGCGATAATGTCACTCTTTATCAAAACATCACATTAGGTGGTAAAAGTTTAAATCGTAATGAAAAACGCCATCCGACAATCGCTGATAATGTTACTATTGGTGCTGGTGCAAAAATTATAGGCAATATTACTATTGGGAAGAGTGCGCGTGTTGGTTCTGGTTCAATCGTCACCAAAGACGTCGCAGCTAACAAGACTGTCGCTGGGAATCCTGCCCGAGAAATTTCTAAGTCTGACGAACCTGAATATTACATCTAACTTTTTTCATTAGCATTTTCACTATGCCAAATTTTAAAATTGATTTAGTGATGGGTATTGTTAGCAAAATAATATTTCTGAGTATTTTGGTGATTCTAATTTCTATCTGTAGCTATTTCACTTATTTTCACAGATCTTATTTTTTCTCAAAACAAACCTACATCACCCCAATAATTTTAAATATTAAATCTCCTATATTAACTAAAGAAGATAAGAATTTCTTTAAAAAGGCCAATCCATTTGGTTTTATAATTTTCCCGCATGATATTATTTCGGTTCCGCAAGTAAAAAATCTTACAGATGAATTGCGCGCATTATTTCCAAAGCGCAAAATATATATAGCTCTAGATCAAGAGGGAGGGAGGGTTGATAGGTTGAGAAAGATGTTTGCTGATAGGAAGGATTTATTAAAATCTGCTGCATATTATGGAAAACTAGCAGAAAAAAATTTAGATCATGCAAAAAAAGAGTTGTTCTTGAATAGCAAAAATACTGCAAAGATCCTAAAGGAGTTAGGCTTTGATATTAATTTTGCACCAATGCTAGATTTGCTACATAGCAATGTAAATAATCACTCATCAAATACTACTACATGGTCAGCAACTGAGGATCGTTCTTTTAGTGAAGATCCTGAAATAGTAACGATATTAGGTAAAGAATTCATTAATGGAATGCATGCAGGGGGGATGTTAGTGACAATGAAGCACGTGCCAGGACTTGGCAGAACTTACACTGATACTCATGACACAGAGGCTATTATAGATGCTGACCTTGAATCATTAATTAATACAGATTTTGTGCCATTTAGGAAATTAGCCGCCATTAGTGATTTTGCTATGGTTGGGCATGCAACCTATACACAGATTAGCCTCCTTCCTGCAAGCCTATCACATGACGTAATAAATATAATTAGAGAAGAGATAGGCTTTACAGGTCTTCTGATATCGGATGCTCTTAACATGAAAGCTTTGGAGGAGTACAGTTTGGAAGAAAAAATACATAAAAGCCTAAAGGCAGGCATAGATATTGTGGTGCCAAATGACCTCTCATATACAGGAATGATTAGTGCAATAAATAGTTTAGATAAGAAGAGTATAGCGCGATTTAATAGAAAACTTAAGGAATTTGAAAAAGATTGGCTGGGGGAGTAGGGGTCGAACCTACATTGGCGGAGTCAGAGTCCGCAGTCCTGCCATTAGACGATCCCCCAAAAACCTGGTCTTTTTGAGTTCTTTTTTACAAATAACCTTTTCCATCTTGCTCGTGTATAAAGGATACACGTCGCTGCAATGTCAAAGGACATTTGCAAAAAATACTCTCAAAAATACTCAGGTTTCATCAGTATTGGTTACTTTGCACCCTTTTTGTCAAATAACCTGCTTGCGTGTCGGTCACGTATGAAGTATACGCTTCCTCACTTAAGCAGAACATTTACCAAAAATCATCACATAAATCATGCCAAAACATCTTAGATTTATTAATATTCTATTTTGCGCCTTTTTGTCAAATAACCTGTTTATTTTAGCAAAGAGGTAAATAATTTTTGCCCGTCAATGTTGCCAGTAGCGGAATCGACTGCTCTTTCTGGGTGTGGCATCATCCCCAAAACGTTTTTATTTTTATTGAAGATTCCAGCAATATCCGCAATTGAACCATTTGGGTTGTTTGCATAAGTAAAGGCGATCTGTTGATTATCCTGCAATGATTTGAGTGCATCATTATCACAGAAATAATTACCGTCATGGTGCGAGATTGGTAATTTTACTGAATCAGTTTCGTACCTATTGGTGAAAATAGAATTACGATTAGTGATTTTTAGGTCAGCTGTTTTGCAGATAAATTTGAGATTCTTATTACGTAATAAAACGCCATCTAGCAAACCTGCTTCGATTAAAATTTGAAAGCCGTTGCAAACTCCTAAGACAATCCCGCCATTATTGGCAAATTTGATAACTTCACGCATGATAGGCGAATGAGCGGCGATTGCGCCACAGCGTAAATAATCACCGTAAGAAAATCCACCAGGAATAGCGATAAAATCTAACCCTTGTGGGAGGGATGTATCTCCATGCCAGATTTCTTCAACATGTGGAAACACATTCTTTAAGGCAACAAGCATGTCGCGATTACAATTAGAACCAGGAAAAGTAATGACTGCGGCTTTCATTTATTTTATTTCGAAGGAGTAATTTTCAACAACCATATTGGCAAGTAGATTTTCGCAAATAGTTTTAACGGTATTTTCTGCTTTGCCTTTGTCAGCCTCATCAATCTCTAATTCAAAATATTTACCTTGTTTGACCTGCGAAATTTTTTTATGGCCAAGATGGTGAATTGATTTCTCAATTGCTGCGCCTTGCGGGTCAAGTACGCCATTTTTTAAGGTTACGTGAATTATAGCTTTCATCTCTCTTTTGTTTTTTCGTTAATTTATAATCCTTTCATTTCTTGTTATGCCCTGAATTGCGTAGCAATTCTAGGGGTATCCATTCGGAAGTCTTACTAATTACTGGCAGCACCTACTAAGGCAACAACAGCAACGGTTCCGCCAACAACAACTAGAGCAAATGTGCCAATTGCGAGGCCAGCAAATGTCCTGTCCTGACTTTTACCTGTGTTATGATAACCTTCAACATTTTCATAGCCGGAATAGTTAAATTTATCATTGATAGTAGTTGTGATATCCTGCGTGAAGCTTTGTTGGTAGCTTCTCAGCATTAGTGAGGTGGCGATTTGCTTCTCTCTTAGGCTATAGGAAACACGATTTTCAATGAAAGAAGATTTGTTATAACCGATTTGCTCAGCATCCTCGCCTGCTTTTGTGGCGATGGAAAAGTAAAGATTAGAATCACCATTGTTTTTAAGGCTGATGCCAATTAAGGCAGCTTCGTCGCCATAATTTATCCCGCTACTCACATAGGCGAAAGAGGTGCTTATGGTAAAAAAACAGGTGATTAGGCAAAGTAATTTACGCATTTTTTGTGAGTTTTGGAATGTTGATTTTTAGGCGATTCGCAACTTCAAGGTAATAATCAACGAGATTGCCGAGGTCAAGGCGAAAACGATCCTTATCCATTTTTTCTTTGCTGGTCTTGTCCCATAAGCGGCAGGAATCAGGGCTTATCTCATCAGCAAGCATTATGTTCCCTGCGCTATCGCGACCGAATTCAATTTTAAAATCAACCAATGTAATGTTAATGGCATCAAATATTTTGATCAATATTTGATTGATTTTAGCAGTAGTATCTTTGATTAGCGCAATTTCTTCAAATGTAGCAATTTCTAAAATATCAATATGGTCTTCGGTAATTAATGGGTCACCTAATTCATCGTCTTTCAAGCAGAACTCAATCAATGGTTTTTTAAGGATTGTACCTTCTTTAACTGCTAATCTCTTGGAAAAACTACCAGCAGCAACATTGCGCACAATAACTTCAAGAGGGATAATGTTGAGTTTTTTGATTAATTGCTGGCGGTCATCCAAGCGTTTGATGAAGTGGTTCTTAACGCCACCATCAGACAGGCGTTGCATAATAAATTCGGAAATAAAATTATTTAATATGCCTTTGCCGACGATAGTATCTTTCTTGACGTTATTAAAAGCTGTAGCACTATCTTTAAAATATTGGATTAATTGGTTATCATCCTCAGTTTTATAGATGATTTTAGCCTTGCCTTCGTAGAGTGGTGTTAAATCCATGGTTGTATATAGAATATATTTGTTTTATCTCTGAAGCATCATTTATCATTCGCTTTCCGAAACACCATAATAAAAAAAAATCTTTATGCAAAAAAAAATGATAATTTATCCATCATTTAATTTTGACGAGCGCTCATCTAGTGCGATAATTGATACAATAATTATTCATCATACCGTAGTCAATAGGCGTGAATCTTTAAAAATGCTAACGGATTTTCACACAAAAGTAAGTTGTCATTATTTAATTGGTGCGACAGGACAAGTATATCGCTTAGTTAGTTGTAAATATAGAGCTTGGCATGCAGGTGAGAGTTATTGGCGTGGTAAGGAGAGTCTGAATGATAGTTCGATAGGAATTGAGTTGGTTAATAATGGTAAGAGTTATTTTACCAAGCCGCAAATGAGTTCGTTGATTGCTTTGTGTAAAATGTTACAGGAGAGATATCCAGCAATTCAGCAAAGAAATATTATTGGTCATATGGATATTGCACCACATCGTAAGGACGACCCTAGCCATAAGTTTCGTTGGAGTGTTCTGGCGCAAGCCGGCGTTGGTGTTTTTCATGATGTGAAATCATCATGGCTGGATAAGGTTATTGTAAAACAAGGGGATTCTGGTGATGCAGTTAGTAAAGTTCAGCGCAGCTTGAAATCATATGGTTACGGTATAAAGCTAAATGATGTTTACGATAAAAACATGTGTGAGGTTGTAAAGGCTTTTAAGCAGCATTTTTGTGATAATATTGATGGCACAAAATGGCGGAGCTATGAAGAGTGTGTAATAAAAAAACTGCTAAAATTATGACGGATATGCAACTGTTCTTTTCTATATAAAAAAAATTCGACTCTTATGTATTTTCTTTATGAGTTGTCAAAATGTTTTCATTATTCTCCTAGATTTCTTTCGAAGCTTTCTTGCTATATTGGAGTTTGCAAAGTCAATGTTTTTATTTAAGAAAATATAGATAAATGCTGTTTACTATTTTTTCTTTACGTCCTAAAAATTAGCAAAGACCTTTTGGTTTATTCCATATTTCGCGCAAGCTATACATTAAAAGCCCGTCATAAGGCATTGTTATTTCTGCGCGAATGGGTTTTTTATGTAATATTATATTGAATATCACTTCAGATTTTCCTGTAGAGATTAATGAAAGATCTAAATAAATGTTTTTAAAAAAAACTGTAGAACATAGTGAAACAAAAAACATGACAGACTTTTTGCCGCAATTGCAAGAGAGCTTAAAAGCTAAATATGGTAATGACACTTTCATTAGCTGGTTTGGTGGTATGGAGCTTGCTAATCTGGATCAAAGTTCGGTAGTTTTCGCTGTACCAAGTCGTTTTATTCGTGATTGGATTTTAGCTAATTACGCCGAGGGGATTCGCAAAGTAGTTAATGAAAATAATCCGCAAATTATTGATGTAGAGATTATCATTAAGGGTAAGGCACATAATGTAAATATAGTGTCAAATGGCGATCCTGCTGCACAAAGTTCTAACCAAATAATGAGTAAGCCAGAAGCGCTTATGCCATCTGCTACGGATAAATTTAACTCAATTGCTTCGCCGATTGATCCTCAGCTGAATTTTGATAATTTTATTATAGGTGAAGAAAATAGAATTGCTTATACTGCAGCCAAAACT
Organism: Rickettsiales bacterium; assembly: GCA_034111325.1. Classification (GTDB taxonomy): domain Bacteria; phylum Pseudomonadota; class Alphaproteobacteria; order Rickettsiales; family JABIRX01; genus JAWUXM01. Next base: position 16,242 of record JAWUXM010000042.1, on the reverse strand, counting down.
TTAGCTGAGTCACATGGTGAGCGCTCTAATCTTGCATCGTTCTTTCTTTATGCACCAGTTGGCCTAGGTAAAACACACCTCTTACATGCAGTTGCTGGCCATATAAAATCTAATTTTCCAACTAAGAAAGTTGTCTATCTTTCCGCTGAGCGCTTTATGTATCATTTCGTTAAGCATTTGCGTGGTAACGATATTATGGGTTTTAAGGATATATTTAAAACTATAGACATATTATTAATTGATGATTTTCAATTTATTAGCGGCAAAGAGGGCATACAGGAAGAATTACTACATGTATTTAACGTTTTAGCAGAGGAAAACAAACAGATCATATTCGCTTGTGATCGTGCTCCTAATATGCTTAAAAACGTTAATAATCGTATATTATCAAGGATTTCTGGTGGTTTAGTGGTTGATATCAAACCTATTAGTTATGAATTGCGTAAAAGCATCCTAACTCACAAGGCAAGTAAGCAAGGTTTTAAATTAAGTAGTGAAGTTGTTGATTTTATTGCAAGCAATATCGGTTCAAGTGTGCGTGATATTGAAGGCGCACTTAATAGGATTTTTGCCTATTGCGGGATAATGTTCAAAGAGGTTAATGTTGACAATATTGCAGAAATTCTACGTGATTTAATTAACACTAAAACTCTTGTTGCGCCATCAATAGATGACATCCAGCGCGTAGTTAGTAAGATTTTTGACGTTTCAATTTCTTCGCTTAAATCAAAAGTACGCGTTCGCAATATTGCAATAGCAAGACAGGTCGCTATGTATTTAGCAAAAGAGATGACACCAGAAAGCTTAGTGCGTATCGGTCGAGAGTTTGGTGGTAGAGACCATGCAACGGTTTTGCATGCAGTCAAAAAAGTCAATAATTTACGCAATACTGATTTGTCATTGCAGGATAATATCAATAAAACCATTCAAATCCTCCACTCTTAAATCCGGTCTTTTTGCACCCTTTTTAGTAAATAACTTTTATTCATTTCGCTCATGTACCCAAATGTACATGTTCGCTCACTCACAAAAGACATTTACTAAAAATCATCACAAAAATTCTCAAATTTTACTATAGGAAAGCATTTAAAAAAAATCTTCGTCATTCCTGAATTTCAAAGGAATTCTAAGGTAATCCATAATCAAGGGGCGACACTCCCAATATGTTTTTCCTTTGCTCCATTACAGGTTGAAAAGATAATATTTTAATCTATCATCAGCCAGAAATTTCAATAGGTTTGCCATGTCTGAAGATAATTTTAAGGAGAAATATGACGATGAGGGCGCAAAGGATATTACTACGCGCAATCCTTTATCATCAAAGTTTAAGGATGATTTTTCATTGTTTACTGACCAAAAAGATGATAAGCAGCACATAAAAGACACGCATGTAATCATGCGTCCTGCGGAGGAAGTAGGTGAAGAGAAGCTAGAGCAATCTGAAATACATGTTGCAGAAGCTGAGATGGATGCTGGTGCAAATGAAATTGATGATCTTAATATTAGCAGCAAGCTACGTCGCGCGCTTAAAAAATTAGCTAAGAAAGTTAAAAAGCCTTTTAAATTTATCTTCAAAGGAAACAGCTATATAAATAATGATAGGGCGCCAAGCCTTGGTAACGAAGGAATGTCGGAAAGTTCTCTGAGTGCAGGGGAGATTAAAAAACGTCATAATATCATTAATTACATCACTTCTTCATTATTATCATCGTTCCGCAAAGCATCAGTTCAAAATGTACGTCCCACTCGCAGCGGTTCTGCCTTAGATGGCCCGCCGGATATCAATGATATTAATCGTGATGGCAGAGTTGATACTCAAGAAAAGGGTTCTGGTCAGCAGAGGCAAGGCCGTGAAGAATTTACACAAAAATATGCAGATGCAATTAATAATTTAGGTGAAAATAAACATAAGGGTAAGTGGGTTCCGAAAGCATTACAGGATTCGCATATAAAAGGGGATGAAGGCAGAGGGCGATAGTCTGGTCTTTTTGGGTTATTTTTTTACCCTTTATTCTCTTAAAACCCCTTCTCCCTTTTAAGGGTGAGGGTTGGGGTGAGGGTTGGGGTGAGGGTTTTGTAGATGTAGGGAACAGGCTTTGTGGAGGAGTATACGTTCACTCGTTCATGTAGAACATTTACTAAAAATCATCACAAAAACCCCGCCAAAACCTTTAGGTTGTTGGGGATATAATTAAAGTAACTATAGACTATATGAAAATGCAAAAGAAGAATGGTTTTTCACTTTTAGAGTTGGCGATTGTGATCGTGATTATTGCGGTGTTGATCGCTGCTTCAACCAAGGCAATGCGTTTGGTGCGTAATGCTGAGTATAAAAATATGATGGCAGAAATTTCTTCTTATGAATCAGCAACAAATAATTTTTATACTTATTATCAAGGATATCCAGGGGATATGGCGACTGCGAGTACAGTTTTTGTCGGCACAAATGGTGATGGTGGTGATACTGTTGATGATGTTGATGAGAGGGTGTATTTCTGGCAACATTTATACTTAGCTAAGCTAATTAATTTTAAAGGTGGAATTACTGGCACAGGATTAGGTGATGCAAATACTAATAATACTAATGGTAATACAGCGGGCTATGGTGCTGTAAAAGCTTGTTCAGGTGTTACAAGGGTTGAGATGCCTGGTTTTAATATTCCTGACGTTGCGGTTTCAACAGGTGGTATTGGAGCTGAAGTTTTAACTCTATCAGGTACTATTCGTAAAGTGGTTTTTGAGATTGGTGCAGCAAGTACGGTCGCTACAAGTTGTGGCCCAGCAACTTATGCATTATTCTCACCAAGGGCTGCTTTTTATATCGATAATAAATATGATGATGGTCTAGCAAATTATGGTGTAATTCAGGGGGTGGATGGCACTGGTGAAGCGGCAAATAGTTGTAATAATTCAGGAACAGGTCTGTATGCAACAGATGTAACAGATTCCGCCGATGCAGTGACATGTTACATCACCTATTCATCACAAATTTTAAATTTGTCAGTTAACGACTAACGGCTAATAAAGACTAACTACGGTGAAATAGTTTTTCTAAATCTTTCTGTGAGAGCTCAACATAGGTCGGGCGACCATGGTTACATTGACCAGAGAATGGAGTTTTTTCCATTTCCCGCAATAAATGATTCATCTCCTCAATGTTCAAAACTCGTCCAGCACGGACGGAGCTATGGCAAGCAATTGTTCCACAAATATCTTCTAATTTCTCAGTAATGGAAAGTGACTCGCCATGTTCAATTAGGCTATCGGCTAAATCTTTAATCAAGGCGCTACAATTAACCTCACCAAACAAAGCTGGGGTTTCTAAAACCTGAATTGCCTTGCTGCCAAATTGTTCAGTTATTAAACCGATTTTGGCTAATTCTGCTTGTTTTTCACTAATCGCTAAAACTTCTTGTTCGCTCAAATCAATGATTTCAGGTAAAAGTAATTTCTGTGTTTTGACATTTTCATTTGCCAAACTTTCTTTCATTTTTTCATAAGTTAGGCGCTCATGCACTGCATGTTGATCAACCATGATCATACCGTTTTTGGTTTGCGCAACAATGTAAGTTTTATGTAATTGGCATTTTGCGGCACCAAGTGGGTATTCGATATAATCATCATTAGCTTGTTGGTAATTGCTAGCTGGCGGTGCGTCAAACTCGGCGATATTTTGATTGATAAATTCTGGTGCGGCACTATCAGCAACTTGTAAATTACCTTGTGCGGCAAAGCTAGGGTTTGGCTGATATGGAGAGCCGCTGCGAGAAGGAGGTGGAGAGGTGAAATTCATTGGCGCATTATTAGGGCGGAAGCTAGTTAGGGCGGCGGCAGAGCTTGTAGTTGCTGAACGAAAACCACCGCTGGACAAGGCGTTTTTCAAAGCAGCAATTGTCAGTCCACGAATTGTGCTACTATCACGAAAGCGAATCTCGGTTTTAGTCGGGTGAATATTTACATCAACTTCTTCAGGTGGAATATCAATAAAAATTACTGACACTGCATAGCGATCTTTCGCAAGATAATCTTGATACGCCGCTTTAATCGCAGAATAGATAATTTTATCTTTTACAGGGCGATTATTAACATAGACAAATTGTAGATTATTTGAACCACGATTAAAAGTCGGCAAGCTAGTATAGCCACGTAATTTCACTTCCTCACGGAAAAAATCCAGCTCAACATTATTTGCTTGAAAATCTTTCCCCATAATATCAAAAATTCGCTGTGCTTCATTTCCCGCTTCTTGCGCACTGAGGTTTAAAACTTCCTTGCCATCAATATTTAAATTAAAAGCAGTTTGTGGATGTGAAACGGCGAGTTTTTTGATAATCTCAATGATATAGGAAGATTCAGTTTTTTCAGTTTTGAGGAACTTTAAACGTGCTGGCGTCGCAAAAAATAAATCACGCACTTCAACTAAAGTCCCGCCAGAAAGTGCGCTTGGTTCTAATTCGCCAATCTTGCCACCTTCGACAGAGAGCTTCCAACTATCCTTCGCTTCATGAAACTTGCTGGAGATGTTAAGTCGTGAAATTGAAGATATTGAGGCTATGCCTTCACCACGGAAACCGAGGGTTTTTACATCCAAAATATTATTTCCTTTGATTTTTGAAGTAGCGTGGCGTTCAAGCGCTAAAGGCAAATCTTCTTTTTCTATACCTATGCCATCATCCTTTACGGAGATTAAGTTGCGTCCACCAGCACTAATTTGAATTTGAATATTTGTTGCCTTCGCATCAATAGCATTTTCAACCAATTCTTTAACAACTGAAGCGGGGCGTTCGATGACTTCACCGGCTGCGATTTGATTAATTAATATTTCAGGTAATTTTCTAATATGCATTTTTCTAATATATTATGTTATCAACTATATTTAATACTCAAATTTATTGCTCTTTGCTCCACAGTCATGCCTCGAATTCCATCTTTACACGTCATGCCCCGAATTCCGTAGGAATTCTAGGGGTATCCACAGCCACAAGCAATCATTTCATCCTCTGCTCCTAGATTGCCCTAGAATCGCAAGCGATTCAGGCAATGACACCAAAGGTGTTTCTTTATCCTTCGGGCAGATTGGGCTATGCGTAACTGTTCAAAACAGCACAGCTAGCATTGTTAGGCAATGACAATGGTGGATTAGCCTTTATTTTTGGTATTCTCACCTATATATCTTACTAGCAAATCAATATGTAAAAGTTAATAACAAAATGACAGAAAAATCAGAATTCCTGCAAATCTTCCAAGAACGCGGTTTTTTATACCAAGCGACAAACCTTGAAGGGTTGGATGAACTACTACTCAAGCAAAAACCGACAATCTATATTGGCTTTGATTGTACGGCAAATTCCCTCCATGTTGGTAGCTTATTGCAAATCATGGTTTTGCGGCTTTTACAGAAATTAGGTTTTAAAACTATTGTTTTACTTGGTGGTGCAACAACATTAGTTGGTGACCCTTCTGGTAAGGATGCGGAACGTGGGATTCTTGGTGAGACAGATATTGATCAAAATTTAGCGGCGATCAAAAAATTAATTGGTAAGTTTCTTGATAAAGATAAAACCCAATATGTTGATAATCGTGATTGGTTGCTAAAATTAAACTATATAGATTTTTTGCGTGATGTTGGGCGGCATTTTTCAATTAACCGTATGATGCATTTTGAATCAGTAAAGCGCCGTTTAGAGCGTGAGCAAAACCTTAGCTTTCTCGAATTTAATTATATGATTTTGCAAGCTTACGATTTTGTTGAATTAAACAAAAAATATGGCTGTTATTTGCAGATTGGTGGCTCGGATCAATGGGGGAATATTATTAATGGCATAGAGCTAAATCGCAAAATTAACCCAAAAGCAGGTGAATTATTTGGGGTAACAACGCCTTTGCTGGAGACAGCCGACGGTAAAAAAATGGGCAAGTCAGAATCTGGCGCAGTTTGGCTTGATGGTGCTTTGCTCTCACCTTATGAATATTACCAATTTTGGCGTAATAGTACAGATCAAGATGTTGCAAAGTTTTTAAAGTTTTTCACCGAATTACCAATGGTGGAAATTGCTGAATTAGAAAAGTTGCAAGATGCAGATATTAACCAAGCTAAAAAAATTCTAGCTTTTGAAGCAACGAAAATTTGCCATGGCGAGAAGGCCGCAAAAGCTGCTGAAGAAACTGCGCAGCAAGTTTTTGAGAAAGGTCAAACAGGTGATTCTCTGCCAACAATTAATGCGAGCGCAGATATATTGATAATTGATGCTTTGTTGGAGAGTGGTTTGGTTTCTTCAAAAGGTGAGGCACGCCGTTTGATTAAAGGGAATGGTATAAAATTAAACGATGTTGCGGTTAGCGATGAATATCAAAAAATCAGTGCTGCTGACTTTAGCGATGGCGTTGCCAAAATCTCCGCTGGTAAGAAAAAACATGCTTTGGTCAAAGCCATTTAGTTCTAATTTATTAAATTAACCCTAACCTAACCTGTCCCATAAAAAGAGAGAGGGGCTAGACTGAGCGACACAATCTTTCTATTATTTTCTCAAATTTTTTACAACTTTCGCTTGTTCTAGCTCTAAAATTATGCTACAATAGATTGAAATTAATCATTAAAAAGAGGTTGCTATGTTGAGGAGATTGAAAAAAAAAATTACTAGATCGGGAGAAAGAAAAGAACTCACAAAAAATGAACAAGAAAGTTTAAATCGGCAATTGTTGAATGCATCTAGAAATGGTAATATTAAGGCAACTGAATACTTTATCTCTCAAGGAGCGAGTAAGGGTGCAATAGGAAAAAATGGCAGGAACGCCGCCCTCACTGCAGCTGCAAGTGGCCAGCAGGAGATGTATGATCATTTAATCAAAAACCATGGCTTTCTTATAGGTGCAATAGATAAATATGGCGATAACGCCCTTACACTAGCAGATTGGAAAGGCAAAGAATCCATGGTTAAGCAGCTAGTAGACAAGCATGGTTTTGATCCATCTTTTAAACAAGAAAACAAAACCACAGAAGAATTGGAAAGAGAGCGAGGTAACAAAGAAATAGAGGATTATCTCAAAGGTAAGGAAAAGGAATTGTTATTGCCGTCCTTAGAAGAGAAGAGGATATCGACAGCACCACAAATTAAGGAATCTACGGCAGACGATAATGCTCAAATGCCTGATATATTGGTAAGTGCAGAAAGCAGGGTTTTTGTAGGGCGGTATGCACTACGCCCAAATCCACTCTCGGCACCAGCACCCTCTCCTGATCATACTGATACTATTGCGCATATTTTATCTCGGCAAACAAATTTAGAGGCAGAATTGGCAGAACCGAAGGCTGAATCTGCTCAGAAGAAAGCAGAACTAGAAGAAGCTAGTCCGCAGGAGAAAACAGTAGGAAATTCTGGTCAGGTACTGGCATATGCTGAGGCAGAACCGAATGAAAGAACTTCAGACAACAAGGTGCTGGAGCAAAGGGTAGATCAGCTCCAAGAAACTGTTATAGAGAATCATACTAGAACAATTTCATATGGAGAAATACTGAATGAAAGAGCTCGAGAAAGGAATAATGAAAGAGATCATGCACAAAGACAGAAAGAAAGAAGCAAAAATAAAAATAGTGGCTGTTGTGTAACGATGTAGGAAAACGTAGTTTGGGAGAGATGATCCCGCATGTTGCAAGCTAAACAACATAACTAGGGTTACAATGCAATCCATGGTCACAGAACAAAATGATTACATTATGGCTCCTAGATTCCCTTAGAATTTCTACGAAATTCAGAGAGTGACGTGGAGGGAAATTGCAAAGTAATGCTTTGCATTGTTTATTGTTTCATCTTTTATCCCTAACGACTGCGCCAGAAAAATATAAGCCATCTGGGCGGTCATGGTGCAAGAGAAGAGGGCCATCAATATCAGCAAAATCAGCTTCCTGTGCTAAATAATAAGCAGGACGGATGCTTAATGATGTCGTAACCATGCAGCCAACCATGATTTGAAAACCCATCTCTTTGGCTTTTTTGAGTAAAATCAATGATTCAGTTAAGCCGCCAGTTTTGTCTAACTTAATATTTATCATTTGATATTTGCCTTGCAGCTTTTCAAGGTCATGGCTGGTGTGGCATGATTCATCAGCACAAATTGTAATGGCAGTTGTAAGTTGTGAGAGCATGTCATCATCACCTGCCTTGAAAGGTTGTTCAATCATACTTACATTCGCTTGCTCGCAGATTTGGAGCATTGTTTGGCAAGTTGTTTGATCCAAAGCATTCCATGACTCATTAGCATCAATTACGATTTTAGCATTTGGTGCATTATGGCGTACTGCCATTATGCGCTCGCCATCTTGACCATCGCCAGCTAATTTTAATTTTAAAATAGGGTAGATATTGGCATAATCTTGCGCTTGTTTACCGATGATTTCTGGCTCATCAATTACTAGAGTATAGGCAGTATTAATTGCTTTTGGCTCTGCAAGACCTGCAATTTTCCAAAGCGGAAGATTTTGTTTCTGGCTTTCTAAATCCCACAAAGCAAGGTCAAGTGCTGCGCGTGCGCTACCTGCTTGCATATATGATTGCAATTCATAAAGTGACATGCCATTTTCGATTTCACTTTTAGCATTGGCGATTTGCTCGAGGACGCTTTCGCAAGTCTCATCATAGCGTGCATAAGGATAAGATTCGCCTTTGCCTATAAATTTACCTTCCTGAATTTCGACGTAAATTACCTCTGACTCATAGCGTGTGCCATGCGCTATTTTAAATGGTGCTTTTAGAGGGAAGCTTTCTTGGCGGAAGATTAATTTTCGCATAGGCTCTCAATGAGTTTGCTAGCATCATCAATACAAGGGTCAATGACTGGTAAACCACTTCTGGTGATAAGACCTGCTTTATATTGTGCAGCTTCCTCAGGCTCCATATGGGAAGTGTTTAGGCAAATTCCTAATGGTTTAACATTTGGGTTGGTGAGTTCTGCCATATGTAGATTTAACGCCAAACAATCTAGAATATCAGGCACGGGATAATCAGGTAAATGGCGCATATGCGGGCGTTTTGGCTCATCACAAATTACAAGGTAATCAGGCTGAGCGCCATGCAACAAACCTAAGCTTACACCTGCATAGGCGGGGTGAAAGAGTGAGCCTTGTCCTTCAATTATGTAATAATGATCATCCGCAGCATCAGGGGTGATTTCCTCAACTGCGCCTGAGATAAAGTCAGAAACCACAGCATCAACTGCAATCCCCGAGCCGCTAATCAAAATTCCTGTTTGCCCAGTGGCAGCAAAGCTAGCATCAAAACCTGCGGCGAGCATGGCTTTTTCTAAAACTAGCGAGCTGTACATTTTGCCGGTTGAACAATCTGTGCCGATGGTTAAAATACGTTTACCTTTACGTTTTTTACCGCTCCCAGCTTTTAATGGGGATTCATAATGGCGAACATTATGTAGTTGAATGTTCTGAGCTTTTGCAGCATCCGCAATGGCGGGAATTGATTCTAATTTCGTATGCATACCATTGGCTATGTCATAGCCAAGTTCTATCGCCTCGATGATTGTGGTGATCCAATTCTCAGGGATGTAGCCGCCCATATTTGCTAAACCTAAAATTAAAGTTTTGGCGCCTTTAGCTTTAGCATCAGCTAGGGAAAGTTCGGGCAGATTGTCAAAAACTACTGGTGATTCAGCGGATTTGATATAGCCAACACATTTTTCAGGTTTGAAATATGCAATACCTGTTGCAGTTTTGGCTTGGATTTTATTTTCCGCATCACCGACAAAAAGTAAATATGGTTCTTGGATTTTGATCATGATTTCATTACAGTAAATTATTTGTCATCGCCTGAATTTTTTACAAAGATTCAGGATGACGATTATAGGTAGTTTTCAATATGCTCAGCAATACGCTTCGCCTCATTTAAAGACTCATAGTGCCAGATTTCTTGATTGTCTATGAAGTTTTCAAAAGATTTGGCATAGCCTAAATCATAGAGGTTTTTATGTAGGCGTTGATGTTTTTTTCCAGAAAAACCAGATGCATAAATATAGGTTGGTTTGCCAGTTGCGCATGCTTCAGAGCACATTGACATTGAATCCCCCGTTACAATAATATAATCGGCAGATTTGAGCATTGCGGGATAGGGGTTATTTTTCGTATTATCTTTTCCCCAGGCAAAAAACTCACATTTTGCGCTAATATTTTCTTTTATATTTTTGACATTCTCGGCGCCTGTGCGTGGGCTAGTGGTGACTATCATAGTGCCGCCTAGTTTTTTGCTGATATTGGAAGTTTCTTGTGCGAGTTTGATGAATTCTTCTGGCGCAACTTTTGTATCTTTGCTACTGCCACCGATAACTAAGGCAATTATTGGTTTAGATAATTTACTCCATTTTGCTTGGGTTTTGATTTGTGCGTAATTAACGTTATTCGGGCTGCCAATTGTGCGGATGATATTGGGAGCTTTGCTTTGGCAATTATCATGTTGGGGTAGGATAATCAGTGCAAAATGCTTGAAACATAAATTAGGGTTCATGATTTGGATGATTCTGCTTTTTCCGCCAGAGAATTTTTTGATATAAAGGGCAGCGTGGGCAAGCTTCCTGCCTGTTGCAATAATTAAATCAGGAAAATCATTGCTGATATTGTCGCTATTTTTCTTATCAATAGCCAAGCCATTTTTGCCTAATAGAAAATTAGGTAATTTGCTGAATTTATTGAAGCAAATTGATTTCTCAATAAGCTCGCAACCATCCTCACTGAGATATTTAGCAACCCCTAAAGATTGATTATAATTGCCTAGACGATGGTCATTTAATAGCCAGATTTTAGACATAAGTTTTGGCATAAATTAATTTGCATTGATTAATTTATTAGCGGCTAACGTCATAATCACTAGCCCCGCCACTCAAACCTCTGCTTCTAGGAGGGGAATAGGTTCTTGGGGCAGTTTGAGCAGGTGTTGGCGCACGATAGCTAGGGTATCGCTGTGCTGGTCGCGGTGTTTGATATGAGCGGTAACCTTGTTGATAAGTGCTATCATTATCATAAGTTGGATATTGCTGATATTGTTGCACTGTTGGTCGCTGATCACTATTATTATAACGTCCTTGAAGCTGAAACTGGTTATAATAATGTTGTTGGTCAATATCTGGATATTGGTTTTGATATTGTTTTTGATTAGGATATTGGTAATTCTGATATGGGTTTTGGATATGACCCATCGGGCGATCATTAGCGCCATATGGCTTATAGTTTGGTTGTCTGTATATGTCCAAACATGATGTCAAGGCTAGTATCCCAGCGCTGATTATAAGTAATTTTCCTTTCCCCATGGACATAATTATTTTGTGAATTATCTAGCTTTTGCTAGAGTTGGCCTCTATATAGTCGCTAAATATTAATATATCAACTCACAAATGTAAAAATTGATAAATTATATTTGCCAGCGCATTTTAGTAAAAAAACAAGTAAAGATTGTATGACGGTAAAACTAATTAGCAAGGTATCTTCTGTAAAGTCAAGTTCTTATGTCTCGGTGGCGGGTGATAAATCTATTTCACATAGAAGTTTATTACTTGCTTCACAAACTATGGGTTTGACAGAAATAACGGGTTTGCTTGAGGCAGAAGACGTAAAATGTACGATCGCTGCGTTGCGTTCTCTTGGGGTTGAACTCAATAAACATAAATCAGGTAATTGGCGTGTTAATGGCAAAGGCATAGGTTCATTAAAACAACCTAAGCTTGTGGTTGATATGGGTAATTCAGGAACTGGCGTTAGGCTCTTGATGGGGATGGTTGCGAGCCAGCCCATTTCTGTGGCTTTCACTGGTGATGAAAGCTTGCGCAAACGCCCGATGAACAGGGTTATTAAGCCATTGATGGAGATTGGTGCAGAGTTTGAGAGTCAAGAAGGTGGCTTATTGCCAGTTACGGTAAACGGTGTAAATGATGCAATGCCAATTTCTTATGAGATGCCTGTCGCATCAGCGCAGGTGAAGTCAGCGATTCTGCTTGCAGCGTTAAACATCGCAGGGGAAACAAGTGTTATTGAAAAGCAGCGCACACGTGACCATAGTGAGATCATGCTTAAATATTTAGGTTTTGATATCAAAATTGAACAAGATGAGCAACAAAGGCGAGTGATAAAAATCACTGGTGAAAAGCAAGTAAAAGCACGTGATCTAAGCGTCCCGGGGGATCCTTCTTCGGCAGCGTTTATCGTGGTGAGTGCATTAATCGCTGCGCAGGATGGAGCAGAAATTATTATCGAAAACATATGCGTGAATCCTCTACGTACTGGTCTTTTTGGCGTTTTGCAGCAAATGGGCGCAAAGCTTGAATATGTCAATCAACGTGAAGTTTGTGGTGAGCAAATCGCAGATTTAAAAGTGCAAAAGAGTGATTTGCAAGGGGTTGATATTCCGGCGGAGATTGCACCTTCGATGATTGATGAATATCCTATTTTAGCAATTGCCGCATCTGTTGCAAAAGGCACAACAAGAATGCGCGGTTTGCATGAATTGCGAGTGAAGGAATCAGACCGCCTGCAAGCAATGTGTGATGGTTTGCGCCTTTGTGGCGTAAAGGCAGAGATTGAAAATGATGATTTAATCGTTGAAGGTGGCGATGTTAAAGGTAATGCGCTAATTCCTACATATGACGATCATCGCATTGCGATGTCGTTCTTGATTTTAGGCATGGTCGCAGAGCAGCCAATTACGATTGATGATGGTGAAATGATTAAAACTAGTTTTCCGAATTTTGTGGAATTAATGAATAATTTAGGCGCAAAAATTAGTGAATTATGATTATTACATTTGATGGCGTTGCCGCATCAGGAAAAGGCACATTAGCTAAAAAAATCGCTGAACATTATGGCTATGCGTATCTTGACACAGGCAAGCTATATCGCGCTGTTGCATATAAAATCTTGGCGGCGGGGCAAGATGTCACGGATGAGAAACTGGCGGCAGAAGCTGCTTTGAGCCTAGAAGCGCAAGATCTTGAAAATAACCAATTAAGCAGTGAAGAAGTTGGAAAAACAGCTTCGATTGTTGCGGCATATTCTCAGCTGCGGCAGAATTTACGTAAATTTCAGCATGATTTTGTCGATACAAACAAGGCAAAAGGCGTGGTGCTGGACGGGCGCGATACTGGTAGCGTGATTTGCCCCGATGCTGATATTAAATTTTTCATTGATGCAAGGCTAGAAGTGCGTGCGCAGAGGCGATTTACACAATTGTCAGAGGCTGGTTCTCAGGTTAGCTATGAGCAAATAAAAGAGCAGTTGCGTATGCGTGATGAGCGCGATTCTAAACGTTCTAATTCACCATTAATTATCCCTGAAAACGCCTATATTATTGACTCATCAGATCTTACTATTGATGAGGTTTTCTTTTCTGTCCTTGATATTATTAAGTCTTAGATAACTCCTTCCCTCTCCATACCACTGCCTGCACCTGCAAGGCGTTGTTGCATGGCTCTATATACGGAGAGGCGTAGCCGATTCCGCCCGAAGGGTAAGAATCACGCTAATAGTGATTTTTATCAACTTGTTTCAGGATCTGCACAACTCTCCACATACGGAAACTTATGTTTTTAAGCATTGATCTCGGATTGAGTTCGGGATGATTTGTGTGGGAAGGGATTGCATAAGATTTAAGCAGTTTTTGACTAATGATTTATGGGGTGTATTCTTCCCTATACTCCGCTCTATAGAAGGGACTCTAGGGTGAACAATATATAAACAATTTGCACTCTATCTCAAAATATGTTATGATAGGGAATGTATGTAACTTAAGGATTTGAGAATATGCCATTAGTTATTAATAACCTCACACCAGAACAAAAAGACCTCATTCTAGCGCAGAAAAAAGTTTTTATAGGAAAATATAAGAACTATAAGGAGAAGTCTGAGCTAGAAGCAAAATTAACTGAGGAGGTAGAAACACAACTTGGCAATATATATGATGAAGCGGTTAAGGATCATTTTAAAGATAATAAGGCTTTTGGTAAAACTGAATTAGAAACCTTTGTTAGAGGCTATGCATATGATAAAATATCGCTTCAAAGATACCAGGTCTTCTCTCCTCGAGGAGGGGGTGCAATCTCTAACTCAGGCGCAGCTGACCCCTTAGGTCATGACTTACACCCTTCTTTTGATTTAGGTGATTCGGGTAGTTCTCCTGATTTAGGTGCTTCGGGTAGTTCTTCTGATTTAGGTGCTTCGGAGGATAAAAAGAGCGATGCATTTTGGAAGGTTGTTGCTGATAAGACAGTTAAGACAGTTATCGGGGTTTCAAAGGAGAGTGGTAAGGGTACGGGAATGCCTCTACGAACAAATCTTAGTCGTAATACAGGACAAGAAACAACCTCAGACGTAGCTTCTGGTTCAAATTTAGATTTAAGTGATGAAGAAGAAGCGCCTCTGTCTCCGCCTCTGTCTCTGCCTCTGTCTCCGTCTTCGCCTCTGTCTTCGCCTAGTGACGCAACTACCTTGAGCGGGGCGTTGCAGCGTGCTCATGAGCACTTTAGTTCCCTGAGGGCATTATATGAGATGAATAGGAATGAGGGATTTATAAGTCTGAGTCCTACTTCAACAGAGAATCTCTTGGAGAGACTAGATAATTCGCACTTAAAAGTACCTCTTCAGTCGGTAGACGTAGCTCTTAAGGGGTCAGAAGAAACTCAAGCAGTAAAAGATCAACTAGCAGATCTACTAGAAGTAAAGAGTATTCTTAACGAACTCTCTAGCGCACATTTGCAGCAACCCACGAACGAGGCAGGTATAAAAAAGGCTAGAGTAAAGCTACTAACCTTTGTTGGTGAATGTTGTCATAAAAGTAATAGGTGGAAAGAGATCAATAGAGCTTCAAAGAGTTTAGCATTTGAAACATCGCATGGGCAAGACGAAATAATCGATGCTCTCTTTGATAAAAAGGGTAATCTCAGACATATTAACCATGAAATCAGCGCTGGTGACCATACCGTAAATCTTGCTGCCTATGCGGCGTCTTGTCTTCATTACGGAACACCACTTGATTATTCTGTTGATCCAGGTTTTGGTTATGCAGGTAGCAAGCGGCTTTGGGAGGCTGTTGGGAAGATAGTGGGGGTTAGTAAAAAAACAGTAAAAAATAGGGGTGAAAGGAAAGGCTCAGGCGGAAACTCGGATCAAAATAGCGATTCTCCAACACTCAAGGTAAGCTTGGATACTTCTTTCGGAACCCTTAATAAGCAGGTTGCTCCAGAAGGGGGTGGTGTAGATAGTAATTCGTCTGTGGATAGTAATTCGCCTGTGGATAGTAATTCGCCTGTGGATAGTGGAGCAGCTGATACCCCAGCGCCGACAACACCAGTGCAGCCAGCAACGCCAGCACCAGAAACAGTAACACCAGTGTCAACAACACCAGTGCAGCCAGCAACACCAGCACCAGAAACAGTAACACCAGTGTCAACAACCCCAGTGCAGCCAGCAACGCCACCAGATCAGGGCGAGCAGTATAAAGATGGCCTGACGCCACTACATCATGCAGCAGAAGAGGGTGCTTCGGAAATAAACAGGTTGATAGCTTTAAATGCAGACCTTGAAGCTAGGGATAACAGGGGC
Organism: Rickettsiales bacterium; assembly: GCA_034111325.1. Classification (GTDB taxonomy): domain Bacteria; phylum Pseudomonadota; class Alphaproteobacteria; order Rickettsiales; family JABIRX01; genus JAWUXM01. The sequence goes on along the minus strand of JAWUXM010000042.1, from coordinate 659 downwards.
TGTACGCCGCTACATTTGGCAGTATTCAGTAATAAGCCTGCAGCTGTAGAGGCTTTGATAACGGCAGAGGCAAACCTTGAAGCTAAGGATAACGATGGCGAGACGCCGCTACATTTGGCAGCATCGCTTGATAATGTTGGTGTCATTGAAGCTTTGCTAGGAGGAAATGCGGATGTAAATGCAGAAGATAAAGAAGGGCGCAAGCCGTTAGATTATGCGTTACTTCCGAGAGAGGTGAATTTAGAAAACATAGCGGCTGTAAATGCAGAAGATAAAGAAGGGCGCAAGCCGTTAGATTATGCGTTACTTCCGAGAGAGGTGAATTTAGAAAACATAGCGGCGCTTTTGAAGAGTCCAAAAATAATTGTTTCTGCTGAGAAGTTAGAAGAGGTGCTTTTTATTTTACAAAGCAAGAAGGATTATGAGGATACTGTGGATATAGATAGTAAGTATGGTGTTGTTGCTTCTATACGTCGTTCTATAGTGCGGATTGAGGCGCCAGCCCCAGCCCCAACCCGAGCGCGAACCCCAGCCCCAGCCTCTGGTTCAGATTCAGATTTAAGTTATGCTTCAAAGGATGCTCCTCAAAAAACGGGAAAAGGTTTATTACAGGTTCCGACGCGTGAACGAAAAGCATCATCTATAGGAGATCTGGAGGA
>JAWUXM010000041.1:0-7392 GCA_034111325.1 Rickettsiales bacterium | reverse complement strand
TCATTATTTCAGACATTATTAAAACTCTCCCTAGCTTTATATGTAACCTTTACTGCGTTTGGCTTTTTTATAGGCTTGGTAAATATCACCCAAAGTGAAATCTATAATCGTATTCTAAAAGTAGTATTGATTTTGGGGTTTGTATCGCCAACAAGTTGGAATCTGTTTAATCAGTTTGTGATTCAATTTTTTGAACAAGGTTCGCTAAGCGTTGCACAGGTCTTATATGGTGGTGTTGCAAATCTTGCGCCAGAGAATGTTAACCCTTATGCAATTTTTAGTGAAATAGTAGCGGTGTTATTTGAACCAGAAATACATTATAAAATCTTAGGGGTCTTGTTTTCGCCATTCTTAATTGGCTTTATTTATGTTTATTGGATTTACTACGCATTTTTCTTTATTTTAGTAGCTATCGGTAAATCATTAATTCTCTATTTTACCATTAAATTAGTGATGCACATGCTCTTTTTTCTGGGGCCAATATTCATTGTATTTGCATTATTCGGTTATACGCGGGGTTTGTTTGACCGTTGGTTAGGAATAGTAATTAGCTATGCGTTACAGATGATCCTATTATATGTCACATTGGCCTTTTTTGGTTATATGATTATGGCTGTAATTTATGACACATTTGGCTATGGAGTCTGTTGGGGGCCAGTTTGGAGTATTACTTTACCTGGGACAACAAATGAAATAGAAGTGTTTAGTTTCTGGCGTGTTTGGGGTTATTCACCCAAATATAGCCCTGGTTATAATGTCTCGCAAGGTGCAAGCTTTGTGCAAATATTATTCTTAATTGCCTTAGCATATTTATTTAGAGAATTTATCAGCAAAGTAACTGATTTAGCCGATCGTATGTCATCAGGTGTTGGCGGAGGAGGCTCTAGTGCCTCTGCTATGGCAGGAGGAATGATGAAGGCTGCTGGTCAGGCAATGGAAGCAATTGGTGATGGTATCGAGTCGTTGGATAAGGGAACTTTAGGTATAGGTAAGCGGATGCGCCGTGCGGGTCGTGCAGTTGATGATAAGTTATTTAGTTATAGCTCGAGAACAAGAAATTTTGATTATCAGGTAGGTCGTGCCACTGATAAGATTCTTGCTGATGCATCAAAAAGTGCAAAGAAAAAAGGTTTAACAGGGCAGGCAAAGCATGATCATGTCGACAAAATGTTAAAGAGAAAATTAGGTGCTATGGGCGCATCTGAGAGTAGGATCAAAAGAGTATTAGGTTCTAGGAAATATCAAAACACTTTGCGTGAGAACACACGTTATTCTTCCAAGGAGGCTTTTGATATGATTAAATCTGGCAGAGCATCAAAAGAGCAGATGGCGGCAGATTTCCAACATGATGATAAGATAGAAAATGCACAAATTAGACTTAAGGTAAATAAGGATAGTTTCTTTGCTAATACACGAGCAGGGGCAGAGGAAGCAGAAAGGAAGAACGAAAATAAAGCTTGGGGAGGTATTAAAGGTGCATTAATAGGAGATAAAAGAAAGAAGCCACGAATTGATGCTGAATTCTCTCCGGGTAAAAAAGCAGCGAGAGGCATAATGGGTAATAATGCTCAAAATAGAATGCGCAACCTTGCGCTACGTTTGGCTGATGATGAGAAAGGTGAAAGTTCTATGGTGCCTAAGAGGTTAAGAGGTAGATTTGGTGATAAGGCTGAAGAAGTAGAGGCAAAACTATCAGAAATAAGTGGTGAAGAACAAAAAGCAAAAGAAGAGAAAGAGAAGGCTATAGAGGAGAATGAACATATTGAGCATGAGAGAGAAGATGACAAGCCAGAGCATGAGGAGGAAGTTCAGCTAGATGAGAACAAGACAGATAGCGATGCAATGGATGCGGCCGTAGAGAAGGCAGCAAAGAGAGGTAGGCTAAATTCAAAAGCAAATCAATTAGCTGGGAGGATAGAGCAGTTGAAGCAGAAAATTGACAAAAACCCTAATGACCAGCAATTAGTGCAAGAGTTAAAGGGTTTAGAGGTAGAGAAAGCCTCTGTTGAGCAAGAAAAATCATTAGTAGAATAGATAAATGATATTAAAGATTAGCCGTAAATATATCACGATTATTATATTGAGCTTGCTACTTATCGGTTGTGACGAGAACCCACGTTGTGTTGAAGCAGATGATTTTGGTTTCTCAAAAGCTAGTTCTAGTCCACAAGGTTTTGATACAAGGGTGCCACCAAGCTGGCCTTCGTGGTATGAATATTCTAAGTGGGAATATGTTGGTCTAGTATTAGATGGCGAGCCCTTAGAATTCACTTTTAGAGGTGCCTGGACTTCTTGGAATCTAGGTGAAGGGGTAGTAGATTTATGTGCGTCTCCAACTCATTTAGAGAGGACGAGTAGCCCGATGACTGGTACTAAATTTAAGCAAATAAACCCTATTAAACCATGTTGGTTTGTTTATGGCGAGGGTGTCTATATTGGTTTTAGTATTGATGGAGGAGTAAATATCAAAGCCTATCATTTAGGTGCGCCAGGGAGGTACTCGGGAGGTATATATCAACTATCTGCTGATGAGGTTTCTGCTATAAGGGTTGGTTTAGGAGCTAGCACCTATGGTGATATTAGAATCTATCAAAAAATAGAAGATATTTATTATAGCGATAATGCTGCTGGAAAGGTTAAGGATGATACTGAAGCGCTTGCAAGGGCAAGAAACCATAATTTGCAAAATGGTGATATAGAAAAAAGCAGTGAAACTCCAGAAATTATGTTTAGGCGTGGGGCAGTAGACCCTAACCCTTATATTTTAGAGGGAATTGCCAATGTTATTATTGATCCTGCAAGAGAAGCTATGCAGTCAATGTATACAACATTTATTGCATCACCAATATATCATAACTTATTACGTGTTACCTTAGCGATATATATAACATTTTTCGCTATAGGCTTCATGACAGGCTTTATCGCGGCAGAAGTTAAGCGTGATATCCCTATTATGATTCTTAAAATAGGTTTGATATACACATTAGTTTCTCCAGGAAGTTGGCACTTTTTTAATGATTATGTAGTAAAAATATTCTGGGATGGTAGCCAAACCTTAGCCCATATGGCTTTGGATGCCTTTAATCAGGCTTCAGATCCAAATAATTCTAATACAATTATTGCAACTCATGCTTACACAGACAGAACTATCTTAGCGCCTGTTGATGATGTTTTACGTTTGTTTGGGAGTAAAGAAATCAATATAAAAATAGCGGCCTTGCTCTTTAAAGATGCGTTAGGCTTTGTCGCAATTGTAGCAATTTACTTCAGTTTCATGGTTTTCTTTTTTGCTGCTTTGCAGCTCACTATCTTATTTGTCTTTGTATTCATAACCTTAATGTTGCTCTTTACCTTAGCACCAATTTTCTTGGTATTCTTACTCTTTAAAGAAACACGTGGTTATTTTGAAGCTTGGTTGCAAGGGTTAATTGGCGCGGCAGTTCAGCCTATGATGCTGTTTTTATTCATTGGCATATTTTTAGATATAATCAAATATTATTTCTATAAAATTCTCTATTTTAGGGCATGTTGGGGCACTGTTCTTGATCTTATTGTCTATCCAGTCAAATTTTGGAAGGCTGAGGGAGGTAAGGTATTAAAATCCACGCAAGCAGTCCATAGTCAGGGTGATTTAGATGCTGGGCTAATTGCAGGGACTTCAGTATGGGAGGTGGTTGAGACTGTGCCACTTAATTTCTTTGATATCCTATCTTTTGCACTAACTGCATATTTGATGAAATATGTCATTGATATGATCCCGGCGATAGCGCAGAAAATTGCTGGTGGATTGAATATTAGTAATTTGGCGCAATATGGTATTGGGATGGTAAAATTTGCCGACACGTTGGCGGGCAACATTGCTAAAGGAACAGGTAAGGGTCTCTTTAAGACAACGGTTGGGCGTGGTATAGCGGCTGTGGCAAATTGGGCAGATCAGAATGCAACGGGGGTTGTTGGCAGAAACACTATAGGACGCATAGCAAAGCATATTCCAGGTACTAAAGCGCGTATTTTTCGTAAGGCGGAGAAAGAGCTGAAGAAAGATCTAAAGGCAAAAGGCTATAGTAAAAAAGAAATTAAAAAAGCAATACGTAGTGGAAAATTAAAAGACAAGCTTAGCTTGATCATGGCAAGAAAAGAGGCTAAGAAATTTAGATTTAGCCAGCCGCTTAAAAGCCTTGGTAAGTTGAAGAAGAAGATAATGAATAATCTATCCTATCAATTAAAAAAATCAGCGCAGGAAGTAGGCGGTAAAAGATTAACTAAAGAGCAAAAACGCAATCTCAAAAATAAAGATGTTGATCCACAAGCAAAAGAGATTCAGGCAGATGAAAAACATCAAAATAGAGTTGACGATCTGATTGAGCGTAAGATGGGTAAATTAGATTTTGACAAGGCTCTAGATAAGGTTGAGGTTGATGATAAGCATGACCATCGTCGTGATGCAAGCAAACAGGTGAATGATGACTTGCAGAAAAACTTAGAGAAGAAAGGCTATACACCAGATGATGCAGGGGATTTAATCAAAGCAAATCAAGAGAAAGTTCAGCAAATGTTAGATAAGGATTTTGCTTTTGAAGAGCAATATGAAGATCACAACGTTCAAGATAATGATGATGATAAAAAAGATTAGGAACCGCCTATGTTGTTAGAGTTTAAATCTTTTGCAAAGCTAAATCTATATTTAAACATTATTGGCAAAAGAGCAGATGGCTATCATCTGCTCGACAGTTTATTTGCGCTGATTGATTTACATGATGTTTTACGTATTGAGAGAAAAGGCGAGGGCGTAAAATTTAATTTTACTAGCCCAAATAATATAGACGTGCCGCTTGCTGATAATATTATCCTTAAAGCTGTACAGCTTTTTTGTGATAAATATAATATCACTGATGTTGGGTTGGAGATTCACCTTACGAAGAATATCCCAGTTGGGGCTGGTTTAGGTGGCGGCTCTTCTAATGCAGCTAGCAGCTTGCTTATGCTCTATGAATTATATCAGATAGAGCCAATCAGGGCTGATATATTAGAAATCGCTTTAAAGTTAGGAGCGGATGTTCCGTTTTTTTGTGCTGCAAAGTCCGCCTTCGTAGGTGGGATAGGCGAAATAGTAGATTTTACACCAGATTTTGAAACTGTTCCTTGTGTGCTCATTATGCCAGATATGCATGTCTCAACGGTAGAAATATATAAAAATTATAACCAAGCTTTTAGTGAAGCGGAAGATCATTTTGAAGAGGCATTATCAGCACAGCAGATGATTGATTATCTCAAAGATAAACATAATGATTTAGAAGATATTGCAATAGATCTCTTCCCGCAGATAGGAGATGTTTTATCACATTTAGTCTCGCAAACAAAAGCGCAAATTACTCGCATGTCAGGTTCTGGAAGTGCGTGTTTTGCACTCTTCTCCACAATAGAAGAGCAGAATGAGGCATATGAATTATTGCGGAATAATAAACAAAATTGGCGAATTGTTAAAACTTTAGTCGTTAGCGATATCGGTAATTAAGGTTTTGATCTTATCAACCGTTAAAATGCTGTGACGTACAAATTGTTCTGTGTTGGATTGTAACTCATCAATATGATTGCGTAGATAATCTAGAGAGAAGTTATTTGCCTCTATTTTTTCTAGGGAATTAGTGATTTTATGCAAATCATCCTTTTCTATTGTGTTTATAAGTTGTAATAAATTATCTAAGCTTTCTTTGTAATTTTCCTGCATCTTGCTACCTTTTTTAATTATTAACTTGACAAATCGAAAGAATCTACCGATTCTAGATTTGATTATGTGTAATAATCGGGCTATTCCTACTATAGTCAACCATAAAAGGTATGAACATATTAAAACATTGCTTAAGTATGTTTAAATCGGCAAAATCCTTCTGTTAATACTTTTAAATTAAAACTATGTCTCGTTATTCATGGCTGCCTAAAGAGCAGAAAAAGCTATTTGACCGTTTATGTGATGCTTTTGGTTTTAAAACATTTGCTGATATTGGTCGTTATTTCACACTGAATAATCCATCTGATTCGGTTAAATCAATTTTCAAAGCGCGTAAGCCAAATATATATCTATTAAAGCTTGTTGAAGAAAAGGAAATTTCTAACAAGGAGATCGCTGGTTTAAAGGAAGCAAATACACAGATTTCCAACCTTGACGAAAGTATAGCTCAATCAATTTCTATCCTAGCAGAGTTACAAGGTAAAATGAAGAAGTAGTAGCGCAATATCTTGCCGAGAGATATTTTTTATGCTATACTTACTATATCAACTTCATCTTTAAATATGCATGTTGGTATTAGAACCGTTTCCTTTTAATTATTATGCAAAAACTTGCTAAAAAATTATTATATCCAATCGAGCAAACTTTGTGGGAATGGTTTGGTAGCAACTCTCATGCTGAGAGTACTGAACATCTTCCACAAGTGCAAAAAATTAATTTAGGCGCAGGGCTGAACAAAACCCATGCTTATTATCATAATGCTTTCCCTAATGAGACAGGTAAGAAAAAGAAGCCAGTAATAGTACTTTTTCATGGTAATGGTGGTCTCGCACAGCAACAGTTCCAACGTTATTATCAAAGGTTCAAGGGGCAATATAACATTATCGCAGTTGAATATCCTGCTTATATAGAGAATAGCCAAGCTGTGCCATCAGAAAAAGCAAATATAATAGCTGGAAAAGAGGCAGTTAGTTTTCTAAGGAGGCAAGGTTATGAATATCAAGATATGGTTCTTGTTGGTTCGTCTCTTGGTTCTGGTGTTGCAACTGGTATTGCCGTGCAAACCAAAGAGAATGGTGATCCCGTAGAGTTTAAAGCGGTTGTTTTGCAAGTGCCATATAGCTCTGTTGAGCAAGTAGGGCATGATAAAGCTCCTTACCTTGTGCCAAGTATAATTATAAAAGCTGCATTAAGGGATGATAAATATAACAATCTTAAAAATTTAGAATTAGTGCATCGAAAGGTGCCAATAATTGTAAATTCTGCAAGGCGTGATGAAATCATCCCGTTTTCTCAACCAAATGCTATTATTAAAACGCTTGGCAAACGTGCAACATGGTCAGTAGTGGATGATGAGCAAGGGCATATGGGCTCGGATATGCGCGCAGTGACGTTGGAATTAGTAAATGATGCGTGCAAAGGGATAGTCGAGCCTAATATGGAAAGCCTTAGTCAGGCAATTAGAATCAAACAAGCAAAATCCTTGGCACAGGAGAAATTACGCTTGATATCAGTAAGTAAACTAGAAAATAAGGATTTTGTTAAAGTTAGAGAAGTATATAGCCCATTTGATGGTAATAAGTCGCTAAATAATAAAACCATTGCCTTAGAGAGAAGGAGGCGTGATCAATTTTATCAAGAGCATAAATTAGCTTATGATCTAA
>JAWUXM010000040.1:0-30667 GCA_034111325.1 Rickettsiales bacterium | reverse complement strand
CAGGAACGAAGAAAGGCACGGAATTTAATGCAAAAATAGATGCGGCGCAAGCGAGATATAACAACCTTTCTGACAAAGCTAAAAAACAGTTTGATGATGCCGCATACAGGGTAAGTGCTGCAACGGTTAAATATGCGGCTTTGCAACAAGAAGCAAAAATAGTTAAGGGGCAGGTCAAAGATTTAACAAAAGCAGAAAAGCAACTCAGACAAGCAGAGAACATAACTAACGGCAAGACGTTTACAGCTAGAAGAGTAACAATATTTGGTAAGTCTATACCAGTTTTCCCTAAATTTAGCGCTGGTGGTCCTATGGCTGCGCTAACGAAGAAATTAGGATTTACAGGCATGGCTGATAAAAGGCTAGCTAAGCTAGAGGCTGCGTACAAAGAAACTGCAGCCAAGCTTGAGAAATCAGGCTTAACAGCTACAGTCGGAGATATATCTAAAGCTAGAAGTGAAGTAGGCAGTAATTTAGCGGTGGCTAAAGAGCGAGATGCTCAGTTGAATAAGTCACATTATAAAGGGAAATCTGGTGAAATGCATGTTGCAAAAGAAAGGCTAAATATGGCACAGATAGGTTTTAAAGAAGACTTGCGTGGGGCAGAAGATATGCAGAAAGACGCTAACAGTGCTCAGTTAAATGTTGTTAGGGAGCAAAATAAAGCAGTCGCAGCAGCTAAGAAGTTTGATCATAATACTCAAATAGTAAAGCGCTTGGAAGCGAAGGGTAAGGATGGTGCTCTTAATCCGAGTGATAAGAAGGCGCTTGCTGAGGCAAACAGAAGGGTGGCGAAATATGACAAGGTAGAAGAGCCTAAGGAGAAACCTAAGGCGCCACCATTGCCAACCGCGCCTAAGCCATCAGTGTCGCCGAAGGGCCTAGATGTTAAAAATCAAAACATACAGGCTCATCTGCAAAAGGATGGTAAAAATGTGCCTGATACTAGTAATGATGAGGAGATTGCTAGGATAGCAGCACGAAAAGAGATGGCAGAATTGCAAAAAAACAAGAATCCAGTAGGTGATTTAGAGGTTGCACAGAAGTTGCCGGCACAATTTGATGCAGGGCAGTCTGTAACATCTGGTCCATTACCTACGCCGCCAAAGAAAGTTGATATGATGGAGGAGGTGTCTGGGAGGATGGTTTTGAGCCCAAATTTAGCAAGTGCACTGGAAGAATTGAAGGGAAATCCGCCATTTGGTGAGACCAAGGGAGTGTTGGCTGAAGATATAAAACATGTTGATTCAGATAGTGCAGCTAATATACCTAGTGATTCTACGCAGCAAGAGAAATGGCAAGGGAAAGGAGTATAATAGTTGCATAACCTTTTTTGTTGTCATGGAACACCCACAATATCCACACACAATATTTCTCTATTGAGCTACTCCTCACCCAGGGCGTCATCCTGAACTCGTTTCAGGATCTGCCTAATTCGCAAGTAAGTAAAAAGTAAGAAATTCGTAATAATCCCATGCCAGCTGCTACAAAACTATACTGCTAAACTACTGGCAAACTTAGCAGATCCTGAAACGAGTTCAGGATGACGCCCCGAGGGAGGTTTAACCTCTTCAACGATTAATATAGGACTGTTGAAACTCAATATCTCTCTGGAACAGAGATCCTGAAATAAATTCAGGATGACGATTTTTGCGGTGCATAACATTGTTTCAATATGCAGGTTCGTGTTATTGCTTGATAAGTAGGGTAAAGGGGCTGTTGACTGTAACATAGGGCTGTTATAAGCTTTGAAGTCACATTTATACATAAAACTAATAATAAAATGGCTGAGCAAATTTATATTTTTGACACAACATTACGCGATGGCGAACAGGCAGCAGGGGCGACTATGAGCCTTAATGAGAAAATTGCTGTAGCGGAGATTCTTGATCAAATGAAGGTAGATGTAATCGAAGCAGGTTTTGCTATTGCTTCAAATGGTGACTTTGAAGCGGTACATACAATTGCTTCTAGAACTAAAAACGCAGCGATTTGTTCATTAGCACGCGCAAAAAAGGGTGATATTGAACGTGCAGCAGAAGCGGTTAAACCTTGTGCAAAAGGACGTATACATACGTTTATCTCAACTAGCGCGATTCACATGAAACATCAGATCAATAAAAGCGAGGATGATGTTATCGAGGCGATTAGGGAGACAGTTTCCTTAGCACGTAACCTATGTTCTGATGTTGAATGGTCGGGGATGGACGCAACGCGTAGCGATAAGGATTTTTTATATAAAGCGATTGAAACAGCGATTAGCGCTGGCGCACAAACGGTGAATATTCCTGATACGGTTGGCTATACTATTCCAACGGAATATTTTCAGTTAATTAGCGATATCAAAAATAATGTCCCGAATATAGATAAAGCAATAATTTCCGTGCATTGTCATAATGATTTAGGTTTAGCAGTCGCAAATTCCTTGGCGGCGGTTGAGGCTGGCGCAAGGCAGGTTGAATGTACGATAAACGGAATTGGTGAACGTGCGGGGAATGCTGCGTTAGAGGAAATCGTCATGGCGTTTAAAACCCGTAAAGACATATTAAATTACCAAACAAACATCGTTACCGAATATATCGCTCGTGCTTCGCAATTAGTTTCTGGAGTTACGGGTTTTGCTGTGCAAAATAACAAAGCGATAGTCGGAGCGAATGCTTTTGCACATGAATCAGGCATTCACCAAGACGGCATGTTGAAAGACCGCAATACTTATGAAATCATCACGCCAGAATCGGTTGGTTTTAAAAACTCATCTTTGGTTATGGGGAAACATTCTGGGCGCCATGCTTTCCGTAATAAAATCGAAGAATTAGGTTTTAGTTTAAGCGATGAAGCGGTTGAAAAGGCATTTGTGGAATTTAAAGCTTTGGCGGATCGTAAGAAAAATATCTATGATGCAGATATAATTGCTTTGTTAGGTAGCGGGAAAAGCGAGGCTGACACAGTGAAATTTATTTCATTAGCAATTAATTGTGGCTCAAAAGGCGATGCAGTTGCAGAGTTGGAAATTAGCCATGATGGTGAAAGCAAAAAAGCAAAAACTACTGGCCATGGCCCTGTTGATGCAATTTTTAACGCAATTCGTGAATTAGTCCCACATGATGCAAAGTTAGATTTATATCAGGTTCATTCCGTAACCCAAGGCACAGATGCGCAAGCACATGTGACAGTTCGTTTGGAAGATGATAAAGGCAGAATTAGCAGCGGAGATGGTTCAAATACTGATACGTTAGTTGCTTCAGCGGAGAGCTATATTGGCGCGTTGAATAAGATGTTTCGTTTAGATGGGAGTCCGGCTGATGTCGCAGGGATCTCAATCTAATCAAATTAATCTTTCTGCACCCTTTTTATCTTATAGAAAGCATGGTTGCAAAATATAATTTTTAGCGCATTTTCAAGCCATCAAAAAATTCAATTACTAAAAAGAGAGAAAAATGACTACATCTAGTAAAAAAACCGTAAAATTAGTTCATTCCAAAACTGGTGAAAACATCGAGTTTTCAAAACTAAAAGGCACAGAGGCACCAGCGGCGATTGATGTGCGTGATCTTTACAAAAAAACAGGTCTTTTTACTTATGACCCTGGGTTTATGTCGACTGCGGCTTGTGAATCAGCGATTACCTACATTGATGGCGATAAGGGGATTTTGCGTTATCGTGGTTACCCAATTGAAGAATTAGCCGAAAAAAGCGACTTTCTCGAATGTTCATATTTGCTGCTTTATGGAGATTTGCCGAATAAGAAAAAGAAAGCTGAGTTTGAATATGAAATCAAACATCACACATTAGTGCATGAACAATTACGTTTTTTATATCGTGGCTTTCCAAGAAAAGCACACCCAATGGCGATTATGGTCGGAGCAGTTGCCTCACTTTCTGCCTTTTATCATGATGAAACAAACATTATGGATGAAGCAGCAAGGCGTGAAGCTTGCCATAAAATGATTGCTAAAATGCCAACTTTGGCGGCAATGGCGTATAAATATTCAGTTGGTCAACCTTTTGTCTCGCCACGTAATGATCTATCTTTTGCAGGGAATTTTCTACGCATGATGTTTGCGGTTCCTAGTGAGGAATATAAGGTTAATAAAATCGTCGAAAAAGCTTTGGATAAACTGCTTATTTTACATGCAGACCATGAACAAAACGCTTCAACTTCAACGGTACGTTTGGCTGGTTCAAGCGGTGCAAACCCATATGCATGTATCGCTTCGGGGATTTCTTCTCTTTGGGGCCCAGCGCATGGCGGTGCGAATGAGGAAGTTATTAAAATGTTGGTTCAGATAGGTGATAAGAAGAATATTCCAGCCTTTATTAAACGTGCAAAAGATAAAGATGACCCATTTCGTTTGATGGGTTTTGGGCATCGTGTTTATAAAAATTATGATCCAAGAGCGAAAGTTCTAAAAGAAGAAAGTAAGAAGGTTTTGGAAGAGTTAAAAGTTAAAGATCCATTACTTGATATTGCTAATGAGTTAGAGAGAATAGCGCTTAGTGACGAATATTTTATCAGCAGAAAACTTTATCCAAATGTCGATTTCTATTCAGGTATAATCTACAAAGCAATTGGAATCCCTGTGCAGATGTTTACGGTGATGTTTGCTTTAGCCAGAACCGCAGGCTGGGTTTCACAATGGAAAGAGATGATTGAAGATCCTGACCATAAAATCGGTCGCCCTCGCCAGATCTATATTGGCCGCAAAAAACGTAAATTCACTTCAGTCCGCAAGCGTAAGTAAAATCACAGAAGCGTCATCCTGAACTCGTTTCAGGATCTGCTGAGTTAGCCAATTATGTAGTTTTGGTTTTGATAGTGTGGATGGTATAGTTATAAATTTTTTGTCATTTCTTTCTTGCTAATCAAGCAGACCCTGAAACGAGTTCAGGGTGACTTTTTGGGGGGAGTGCCTCACCTCAATTGGTATTTGTCATCGCCTGATCAGGCTATGACGTGGAGAGTGCGGTTAAAGAGTTACCACGCTAATTCGAAACAGTTTCTAATTATATTCCTGCAGAGACTTAACTTGCAATGGTGAGGCGTTTAGAGCCTGAATTGCTTTTACTCCTGCTTTTGCACCACGTATTGTCGTGAAATAAACCACTTTATTAATCAAAGTTGTGCGCCTGATGCTAAAGCTATCAGCGATACTTTGGGGGTCGCTTCCTGTGGTGTTAATCACTAGATGAATTTCATGAGCGGCGATTTTATCAACAATATGTGGGCTGCCATCTTTCACTTTATTTATCACGAAAACATTAGGGATTTTCTGTGCTTGTAGATATTCCTGCGTGCCTTGCGTTGAATAAATCATAAAGCCAGCTTCGCTAAGATCGCGAGCGATCTCGATCGCATCATCCTTATCAGAATCCTCAACTGATAAAAAGACATTACCTTTAAGCGGCATTTTTCCATGCGCAGCGATTTGCGCTTTGGCAAAAGCTAGGGCAAAATTCTTATCAATTCCCATCACTTCGCCAGTAGATTTCATTTCTGGACCAAGGATAACGTCAACATTATCAAAGCGCTCAAAAGGGAAAACAGCTTCTTTCACGGCGTAATGTGCCAAAGGTTTATCTTCTTCTAAAGCAAATTCCTTGAGCTTTTTCCCCGCCATAATTTGCGCTGCAATTTTAGCAACAGGAACACCGCTAGCTTTAGCAACAAAAGGTACGGTACGAGATGCACGTGGATTTACCTCCAATATAAACAACTCATCATTTTTTACGGCAAATTGAATATTCATCAAACCTTTAACTTCAAGAGCAAAAGCAAGTTTTTTTGTGGAGGCTTTGATTTCAGACAGCATTTTTTCACTCACGGAGTAGGTCGGTAGCGAGCAGGCAGAATCACCTGAGTGAATTCCTGCATATTCGACATGTTCCATTATGCCGCTGATAAATACATCATCACCATCACATATTGCATCAACATCAATCTCCGTTGCGTGGCTTAAAAACCCATCAACTAGAATTGGCCCTTCAATTAGCGCATCTTTACATTCGCTTAAATATTTTGCCAGAGAAGCATCATCATAAACCACAGCCATGGCACGCCCGCCAAGGACATGCGAAGGGCGAATTACTACTGGAAAACCGATTTTGGCAATAGTGCTGGCGATATTTGCAACTCCATCACAAAGTGCATTTGGTGGCTGTCTGAGTTCTAATTTATGTAATAATTTTTGAAAACGATCACGATCTTCAGCAAGGTCGATTTTATCAGGTGAAGTTCCTATAATCGGAATTCCTGCATCTTCTAAAGCCTTGGCTAATTTTAACGGAGTTTGTCCGCCATATTGCACGATTACACCGAGTAAGTCGCCATTACTTTGTTCGTTTTTGGCCAATTCTAAAACAAACTCAAAAGTTAGCGGTTCAAAATATAAGCGGCTGGAAGTGTCATAATCAGTTGAGACAGTTTCTGGGTTGCAATTAACCATTATGGTTTCATAGCCACAATCACGCAGCGCAAAAGAAGCATGTACGCAAGTATAGTCAAATTCTATTCCTTGCCCGATACGGTTTGGTCCAGAGCCTAAAATTATGATTTTTTTCTTATCACTAATATTCGCTTCACAGCTAGGTTTCTGTAAGGCATTTCCTTCATAGCAAGAATACATATAATTTGCATGCGAGGCAAATTCAGCAGCGCAAGTATCAACCCTTTTATAGACAGGGCGAATTTCTAGATTATGGCGTAATTCACGAATTTCTGTTTCAGATGTTTTTGTTAATTCAGCGATTCGGCTATCAGAAAAACCTTGTTTTTTCCAATCAAGTAAAGTCGCTTTATCTTGTGGCACGCCAGCCTCACGGATAGTTTCTTCGGTTGCGAGGATATTGGCGATTTGCTCTAAAAACCATTTATCATGTTTGGTAATAGCGTTGATTTCGTCAATTGATAAACCATAACGCATTGCTTGTGCGACATGCAAAATTCTATTCGTAGTAAATTTTGCGAGCTGCTCGGAGACTAATTTTTTATTATCAGCGGCGCTATTTTTTGAACTATAGCCCTGAAAGGAAACTTCATTAAAACCTGTAAAACCAGTTTCCATTGAACAAAGTGCTTTTTGCATGCTTTCAGAAAAAGTCCTGCCGATTGCCATTGATTCACCAACGGATTTCATTGCGCTGGAGAGTTCAGGGCGTGCTTTGTTAAATTTCTCAAAAGTAAAGCGTGGGATTTTAGTAACCACATAATCAATTGAAGGTTCAAAAGATGCAGGCGTGGTTTTGGTGATATCATTGCTGATCTCATCTAATGTATAACCAATTGCGAGTTTGGCGGCGACTTTAGCAATTGGAAAGCCTGTAGCCTTTGAGGCAAGGGCGGAAGAACGTGAAACTCGTGGATTCATCTCGATTACCAACAATTCGCCATCATCAGGGTTAACCGCAAATTGGACATTTGAACCACCAGTTTCAACGCCGATCTCGCGCAAAATGGCAATCGATGCGTTACGCATGATTTGATATTCCTTATCAGTCAAAGTTAGGGTTGGGGCAACAGTTATGCTATCGCCAGTGTGGATTCCCATTGGGTCAATATTTTCGATTGAGCAGATGATGATTGAATTATCTGCCTTATCACGCACAACTTCCATTTCATATTCCTTCCAGCCGAGGAGAGATTGGTCAATCTGCACTTGTCTGATTGGCGACATATCCAAGCCAGTTTTAATGATTTCGACAAACTCTTCTTTATTGTAAGCAACTCCGCCACCACTTCCACCTAAGGTAAAGGAGGGGCGAATAATGGTTGGCAAACCTATTTCCTTTAGAGCTTCTAAAGCTTGTGGCAGAGAGGAGACAATAACATTTTTTGGTGTTTTGAGACCAATATTTATCATTGCCTTATTAAACAAATCACGATTTTCAGCCTTTTCAATTGCTTTGGCATCCGCGCCGATGAGTTGGACGTTATATTTTTCTAGAATTCCTGCTTGTGCAGCATTAAGTGCGCAGTTCAGTGCAGTTTGCCCACCAACTGTTGGCAGAATTGCATCGGGTTTTTCTTTTTGAATAATTTTCTCTAATACTTCAACCGTGATTGGCTCAACATAAGTTGCGTCTGCCGTTTCAGGGTCAGTCATGATTGTTGCGGGGTTCGAATTGAGCAGAATCACTCGATAGCCTTCTTCGCGCAGGGCTTTGCAGGCTTGCGTGCCGGAATAATCAAATTCACAGGCTTGACCAATGACGATTGGCCCAGCGCCGATAATTAAAATAGATTTTATGTCAGTTCTTTTAGGCATGTTTTTTATTCTCTGCGACTAGGTTAATAAACTCCTCAAATAAATATTTACTATCATGCGTACCCGGAGATGCTTCTGGGTGATGTTGTACCGAAAAGGCTGGCGCATCTTTTAACTTTATGCCTTCGATAGTCTTGTCAAAAAGTGAAATATGGGTGATCTCAACATTAGCGGGGAGATTTTCATCAGTAACGCAGAAACCGTGATTTTGGCTGCTAATTTCTACTTTGTTATTTTGCAGATTTTGTACAGGATGATTAGAGCCACGATGCCCTTGCTGCATTTTTATGGTTTTTAAACCTGTTGCTAAAGATAATAATTGATGACCAAGGCAAATTCCAAAAAGAGGAATTTTTGCTTTAATAATTTCTTGGATTATTGGGCAAGCATATTTACCAGTTGCTGCAGGGTCACCCGGGCCATTAGAGAGGAAAACCCCGTCAGGCGCAAGAGCAGCGATTTCTGTAAAAGGTGTTTGCGCATTTACGACAGTAATTTTGCAACCAAGGTCTGCTAGGCCACGCAGGATGTTTTCTTTTATACCATAATCAATTGCGACAATGTGATATTTTGCTGAGTTAAGTTTTTTATGGGTTTGCGTAGCAAAATCAAAGCTACCTTCTTGCCATTCATATGGTTTTTCTGTTGAGACTTTTTTAGCAATATCTTGCCCTTTAAGATCAGGCAGGTCCTTTATTTCAGCCAGTAACGCCGAGACGTTAATTTCCTCACCTTCTTTTGCATGGTGAATAATCGCCGTTCTTGCGCCATTTTCACGAATATTTAATGTGAGCTCTCTTGTATCAACATCGCAAATCCCAGTGATATTGTTTTTTATTAGCCAATCATTAAAGTGGCTCTGGCTACGGAAATTAGCAGGGTTTGTGATATCAGCACGTAGAATTATGCCTTGGGCGAATTTGCCATTAGATTCATTGTCACGATCATTAACGCCAACATTTCCTATATGTGGGAAAGTAAAAGTGATTATTTGTCCGCTATATGAAGGGTCAGTAATAGTTTCTTGATAGCCGGTAAGCCCAGTATTAAAGCATATCTCACCGATAGCCTTGCCAAAATTACCTACACCTTTGCCAAAAAAAAACAGCCCATCAGATAGAACTGTTACAGCATTTAATGATTTACTTGCAATTATGGTTGGATAGTCTTGCATCTCTCACTGACTAATAGATTTTTCCAATTTTTAAAGCTTAGGAGAATAATTGTCAACTGGTTCGCCGCATAATTAATAAGTGATGATTAAACAAGGTTTAGAAATATTAAAAGAAACGATAAAATCTGCGCCAAATTCATCGGGAGTTTATCGGATGATAGATAGTGGCGGGAAAATTTTATATGTTGGCAAGGCGAAGAATTTGGCCAGCCGTTTGCGCTCCTATACGCAATTTAAAGATTTACCATATCGCTTAAAGCAGATGGTGGCGAATATTTCCGCAGTTGAGATCATCAAAACTTCATCAGAAACGGAGGCGTTGTTGCTCGAGGCGCAATTAATTAAAACTCTAAAACCTAAATATAATATTTTGCTGCGTGATGGTAAAACCTATCCGTTTGTTATGGTTAATCAAACGCATGAATTTCCGGGGATTTTCAAACATCGTGGCGCAAAAAATAAAAGCGATAAATATTTTGGCCCTTTTGTTTCGGCGGGAGATGTTAACCACGCTTTGGATTTGTTGAAGAAAAGCTTTTTGCTGAGAAGTTGTTCAGATCAAGAATTTGCACGGCGCAAGCGACCATGTCTGGAATATCAAATCAAACGCTGTTCTGCGCCATGTGTTGGAAAAATTAGCAGCGCATATTACCAAAAACTACTAGATGAAGCATATTTGTTTTTAAAGGGGAAATCTTCAGAGGTGCAAAGCGCAATGGCAGCGCAAATGCAAGAGGAGAGTAAAAAACTCAATTATGAGAAAGCCGCAATTTTACGTGATCGCATTAAATCCCTAACCGCTATGCAGGCTAAACAACATGTTGATTGTGTAGTTGGTGATGCTGATTTCGTGGCGATTGCTGGCAGCGATGGTCAATTTTCTATAGAGCTGTTTTTCTATCGTGGCGGACAAAATTATGGTAATGATGTGTTTTTTATCGATAGGCATAGAGATTTTAGTAAGGCAGACATTCTCGGTGCGTTTATTAAGCAATTCTATTATAGTAATTTACCACCACAAAATATTTACCTGAATGTTGAAGTTGATGATAGAGAGGCTATAGCACAAGTTTTCACAAAAATAGCTGAGCAGAAAATTAATATACTTGTCCCTAAAAGCGGCGATAAGAAAAAACTTATGGAAATTGCCGAGAATAATGCAAATTACGCTTTGCAGAAAAACATGGTAGAAGGTAAAAACCGTAAGAAATATATCAAGGAAATGCAGGAAGTTTTTGAGCTGCAAAAATTGCCTGAATATATTGAGATTTATGATAATAGCCATATTAGTGGCGAATTTGCGGTAGGTGGCTTAGTGGCATTTAGTCTCGATGAAGGTTTTGATAAACAAGGCTATCGTAAATTTAACATCAAAACCACAGACGTTGGTGATGATTATGCTATGTTGCGTGAGGTTTTAACTCGGCGTTTGAGCAAATTAAAAGAAGGGCGGCGACCTGATTTATTAATAGTCGATGGTGGCAAAGGGCAAGCGGAAATTACCCGTGCAGTTTTGCAGGAGTTAAATATTAGCAATATTGATTTTATCTGTGTGTCAAAAGGCGTGGATCGTAATGCTGGGCGTGAGCGTTTTACGACACATAAAAAAACATATTTTAGTTTGGAGCAAAAAACAGGGCTGCTTTATTTCATGCAAAATTTACGTGATGAAGCACATCGTTTTGCAATTAGCTCGCATCGTAAAAAGCGCAGCAAGGCAATTCGTTCTTCAGCTTTGGATGATATTCCCGCAATCGGAGCTGCTCGTAAGAAAGCTTTGCTCAATCATTTTGGTTCAGTAGCAAAAATCAAAACAGCGACAATTGCAGAGTTGTTAAAAGTTAAGAATATCAGTAAAAATTTGGCAAAAGACATATGTGATTTTTTTCACAACCCGTAAAGTTCCTTGCAAACAAGATGGAAACTTTTAAGTTTCTAGAAAAACGTGCGCCCTAATGAAAAATCTACCCAATATTTTAACATTATTTAGGATCTTTGTGATTCCAATTCTAATTGCCTCTTTTTTCCTTGGCGGAAAAACAGCGCATTGGGTTGCAACCTCGCTTTTTGTTCTGGCATCATTGACTGATTTTTTCGATGGCTATCTTGCGCGTCTTTATAAAGTTGAATCAAGACTTGGCACTATGCTTGACCCTATTGCAGATAAGCTTTTGGTCAGTACAGTAATTATCATGTTAGTTCATTTTGGTGGTGGCGATCTATTCATCACAATTCCGGGAATCATCATTTTATTCCGAGAGCTTTTTGTATCGGGTTTGCGTGAATTCTTGGCAGGAATTCAAGTTTCCATGCCAGTTAGTAATTTATCAAAATGGAAAACAGGGCTGCAAATGGGCGCTCTTTCCCTGCTGATATTGGGCGAAAAAGGCACAGGTCTATATATCACAGAAATTTTCGGGAAAATAGGTCTAGTATTGGCTGCTATTCTTACTTTAGTTACTGGGTTTGCTTACCTAAAAAAAAGCGCCAAACACCTTTAAATCTAATTCTTTTCCATGCTTTTTGACACATAACCTTCGCTCTTTCGACTCGTGTACTAAGTGTACACATCGCTCATTCGCTTAGGACATGTGTCAAAAATCAAAGCAAAATCTCTCAGATTTTACACCTGAATCTAAAACTCCTACACAGGATTCTCAATTCGTTAAAGATTAACTCGAACAGCCTCTAAAGGATCACCACCACAACTTGCGTATGTGCATAGCAGAGATATTTATATTTTAGGCGGTGTTTCTTGGTGAATTCGGCAAAAGCTTTGAATTCATGCGCCTGCCAATTTGGGTAGTTAAAATATTCATCAAAAATAA
This sequence comes from Rickettsiales bacterium, assembly GCA_034111325.1. GTDB lineage: Bacteria > Pseudomonadota > Alphaproteobacteria > Rickettsiales > JABIRX01 > JAWUXM01. The sequence goes on along the minus strand of JAWUXM010000040.1, from coordinate 18,404 downwards.
GCACTGTGCCTTTTGTGATCTTCTCACCTAAGCCGTCAAATATATCTTTCGTTGAGGAGTAAATGTCGCAATCAATATGAATAAGAGCAATATTTTCTTTATGGTCTTTGCTAAAGTTTGGCAAAGTATCTTTAAACCAGCCTTGAATAAGACGAATGTTTTTAGCTATTTTAGGTAGCTTTCCTTTAGCATCTAACTGACCTTGGAGCTTTCTATTTCCGGTCCAGTCACTTGGCAATCCAGCAAAGGAATCAAACCCATAGATGGTTTTGTTGCGTAATTTTTGTCCAAGTATTTTGATGGTTTTTCCAGTTTTAACGCCAAATTCTAAATACAAACCATCAATTGTTAAATGTTTGATCGCATAATTAAAAACCTCATTGCGATCTAGGCACATAACGCTACCGCACATGTGGTTTTTGATATATTGGAGTGTGTCGAGATAGGCAATCGCCTTCATCCCAACGTAAGGATGGAGAAAATCAGAGCGCACCGAGAGCCCATATTTTGAGTAGGCTTTGGTGAATAACTCTTTTAGATGGTCAAAAGCATTTGCGTTCGCCACGGTTATTTCTTTTTGGGGCAGCTGAAATGTAGCACAGCTACGCCTAGGATTGTTGAGAATAATGTTCCAGCTAAGATTCCCAGCCTTGCGCTATTATTAAGGAAATAATCATTAGTAAAGGCAAGGTTACTAATGAAGATACTCATGGTAAAACCAATCCCCGTTAGGACGCTAATTCCGTAAACTTGTTTCCAATTAACATCAGAAGGTAGCTTAGCCCAACCTAATGCAACAATTATACGTAGGAAAGCAAACACGCCTAATTGTTTGCCGATAAACAGGCCAGCTGCAACACCGACAGTAACAGGTTGATGGACGAGGTCAGATAGATTTGCATGCTCGAAAGAAACACCCGCATTAGCAAAGGCAAAAACTGGCAGGATAAGGTAAGATACCCAAGGTTGCATACCATGTTCCATTTCACGTAAGAGGGAACGGCCATGCTCGTCTTTTGTGCGCAAAGGAATAGTTAATCCTAAAACAACACCAGCTAATGTTGCATGCACGCCTGATTTTAATACACAAACCCAAAGGAAGATACCTACTAACACATAGACGTTTTTCTTGGTAACTCCTAATAAATTCAAGGCAATTAGAGTGATAATGGCTCCAAAAGCTAAAAGTAGCGATATGTAGGACAAGTCAGAATTGTAGAATATGGCGATGATTAAAATTGCAGCTAAATCATCAATAATTGCTAGTGCAGTTAAGAAGACTTTTAAGTAAGTAGGAATACGGCTGCCAAATAGGGATAAGATTCCTAATGCAAAAGCAATATCTGTTGCCGCGGGGATAGCCCAGCCGCGTATTGTATCAACATTATCAATATTCACACCCCAATTGAAATAGGCATAGATTAGAGAAGGGACAATAACGCCACCTAAAGCACCGACGATAGGTGTAATCTGTTGCGCTCTAGTTGCCAAATGACCTTCTAGAATTTCACGTTTGATTTCTAAGCCAATGAGCAAAAAGAAAACTGCCATCAAGCCGTCATTGATGAAATGGACAAAATCCTTATCAATTGTCAAAGGCCCTAATTGAACCATTACTGGTAGGTGAAGAACATGGTGGTAGATGTCTGCTAATGGGCTGTTGGCAAGGATAATAGCTAGAACTGCCATACCCATTAACAGAATTCCACTGGCAGATTCATATTGAAAGAGTTCAGTGATTTTAGCTTGGGCTTGTTTGGCTTTCTTTAGCATGCCTTCTATCTTTTAGGTTTTTTAAAGAGGTGCAGACTAACCAGAAATTCACAGAACTCAATAGTAAAATTTAATATCCTTTGCCAGCAAGAGCGGTTCTTTATGAATTGGAAGTTGAGCAGTGATTATTTTGCTAATAAGGGAACTAAGCCTATAAATGTTATTGTTCCAAATCAAAAATCATTATGCAACATCTCTGGATTTATATTACGTTATTTGCGGTGCTATGCCAAGTTGGGCGCAATGCTGTGCAGAAAATTCTAAAGCGTAGTTTGGATTCTGTCTCCATCACTTGGTCGCGGTTTCTATTTGCCTTTCCTATCGCTATTCTTATCGCACTAATAATTTCCTCCTATAATTCAGATCTGTTAGTTAATGCAAATGGGAAGTTTCTATTATATTGCTTCCTTGCTTCTCTGACACAAATTATAGGCACAATTTTATTGGTTAATCTTTTTTCACATAGGAATTTCCTCATCGGAATTACCTATATGAAAACTGAAACCATGCAGACTGCGCTTCTTGGCGCATTGTTTTTTGCTTCATATATTAGTTTTGTTGGTGTGTTGGCGATTATCTTTGCAACGATTGGCTTGCTTTTTCTCTCGCCACTTTCTGAGAAAAACTTGTTCAAGAACCTTACTCACAAAACTGCTCTTATAGGTCTTGCATCAGGTTTTTCCTACGCTTTAGCAGCATTATATATCAAAGAGGCAATTTTGCTCAATAGCGCAGGTGGAAAATTATTGGCTGCGATAATAACCTTGCTATATATGAACATCATACAAAATTTGATGTTGCTGATTTACCAACTAGCAAAAGGCAATCTTGGCAAAAGATTAAGAGCTATGTTAATAGAATGGCGCTTATGTCTAGCAGTAGGGATGTTAAGTATTTCTGGTTCGATTTGTTGGTTTTATGCTTTTGCCTTAACCAATGTTGCTTATGTAAAAGTTGTTGGGCAAACAGAGATATTACTTTCCATCATAATCTCGCAGATGCTATTTAAAGAAAAAAGTACAAAGCGTGAAATAATAGGTGTGGTTTGTATTCTCGGAGGAATTCTTCTTTTGATTTTGTAAGGCCTTAATTTCCCCTTCATACGAATTGGAAGTTCAACTTCCAAATCGTATGAAATGTAAATTTTTATTTATGAAATCAAAGAGCGATTAAACAGCCATTGCTTTGATATTTAGAGAAATATCGGAAGCTTGTGGCGAGTGGGTAAGGGAGCCAGAAGAGATATAGTCAACTTTAAGATTGCGATAATTAGCGATGTTGGCAAGGGTGATGTTGCCTGAGACTTCGATTTTCGCCTTGCCTTTGATAAGGGTGATGGCTTTTTTGATATTTGCTAAACTCATATTATCTAGCATTATTATGTCTGCCTTTGCGCTAACGGCTTCTTTAACCTGCGTTAAAGTTTCACATTCTACTTCGATGGCTAATTTTGTCCCTTGGCGAGTTTTATCTATGGCTTCGGCGATTGAGCCACAAGCCTCGATGTGATTATCCTTAATTAACACACCATCATCCAAACAAAACCGATGATTATCCGCTCCACCAACTCTAACGGCATATTTTGCGATTTTGCGATAATTGGGCAAAGTCTTGCGCGTATCAAGAATTTTGATTTTAGGATTGTTGAGCTTTGTGACGAATTTATCGGCAAGGCTTGCTATCCCTGACATATGTTGCAGGAAGTTGAGCGCAACTCGCTCGGCCGCAAGGATATCACGACTATAGCCTTCGCCCTGCATAATTACCGTGCCTTTTTTGACCTTGCTGCCATCTTTACAGAATGTTTTTAGGGAGAGCTTTTTATTGATTTGCTTAAATGCTGCGAGGGCAAAATCTAGCCCGCAAAGAATTAGATCTTCTTTGGCGACGATGTTAAATTGTGATTGGCTCTTTTTATCTATGGTAAGTTTGGAGGTAATGTCACCTTTGCCAAGATCCTCCTTCAAGGCGGCTTTTACTGTTTGTTTGATGTATTGAGAGGTTAAATCTTGCATAATTTTGCAAATTGTCTTAGAAAAAGAGGTCATTCTTAGGCTTGAAATATAAAAAAGTAAATAGGTAAGCATTATGGCGATTCATTTATATAAAAACGACTTACCAGATGGTATTGGTTTTGAGGGCGCTGTTGCCGTTGATACTGAAACAATGGGTTTGAAAGTGCAGCGTGACAGGCTTTGCGTTGTGCAGCTTTGCGACGGCGGGAAGGATAGTCATCTAATTCAATTTGAACTTGGCAATGATTATGCAGCGCCAAATTTACGCAGGCTTTTTACCGATGGAGCTATTCAAAAGATTTTTCATTTTGCCCGTTTTGATGTCGCAGTAATTAAAACTTATCTCGGCGTTGACGTTGAAAATATCTTCTGCACAAAAATCGCTTCAAAATTAGCACGCACCTACACAGACGGACATGGCTTGAAAGATCTATGTGCGGAGTTAATTGGAGTTACACTTTCAAAAGCGCAGCAATGCTCAAATTGGGGTCAGGAAGAGCTTTCTAAAGAACAGTTAAAATATGCAGCGCAGGATGTTTTATATCTACATCAGTTACGTGATAATCTTATCGAAATATTAAAATCTGAAAAACGTGAGAAACTTGCGACAGAATGTTTTAAATTCTTACGCACAAGGGCTGAACTTGATAATCTCGGTTGGGAAAATTTAGATATTTTTAAACATTAATATTTTTCCATGACAAAAACTAATATTCAAATTGCCAAAAGAGTTATCAAGCAAGAGATCAAAGGCTTGGAGGAAATGCTTAATTTGGGTGCAGAGTTTGACCAATTAGTTGAACTTATCCTTAAAATAAAAGGTCGCGTTGTCTTAAGCGGCATGGGAAAGTCAGGTCATGTTGCAAGCAAAATTGCTGCAACTTTGGCCTCAACGGGAACACCTGCTTTTACAGTGCACCCTGGGGAAGCTAGCCATGGTGATCTAGGAATGATTACAAAAGATGATGTTTTGATTTTGCTGTCAAATTCAGGTGAAACAAAAGAATTAAGTGACCTTACTAACTATGCTAAGCGTTTTAATATCCCGTTGGTTGGTGTGGTACGCAGGAAGGAGTCGCAATTAGTTGATGTTGCTGACATTGCGATAGTGTTGCCTGACGTTGATGAGGCATCGCACGTTAATGCACCAACGACTTCTACAACCATGATGTTAGTTCTGGGGGATGCAATAGCCGTTACATTAGCAGAGCGTAAAGGCTTTTCAGAGCATGATTTTAGCGTGTTTCATCCTGGAGGAAAGCTCGGCAGCAATTTTATCACAATAGAGAAAATTATGCGCTCAGGTAAAGATTTACCGTTAGTTAGCGTTGATACAAAAATGTCAGATGCTTTGGTAGAAATGACTAAAAAATCACTTGGCTGTGTTGGTGTTTGTAATGCAGAAGGGTTGTTAGTAGGGATTGTGACAGATGGAGATTTACGCCGTCATATGGGCAAAAATCTATTGGAGCAAAAAGCTGTTGATGTGATGACTAAAAACCCTACCACGTTTAAAGAAAATGCTTTGGCAGTTGAAGCAATGGCCGTAATGAATAATAAAAATATTACTAATATTTTTATTATAGAAGATGGCAAGCCAGTTGGGATGATACATCTACATGATTGCCTGCGTGCTGGCATTGCCTAAATCTGGTCTTTTTGTGCGCTTTTTCACAAATAACCTTTTCCATTTTGCTCGTGTATGTAAAATACACGTCGCTTCAATGTCAAAGGACATTTGCAAAAAATCATCACAAAAATCCTCAGATTTAGATTTTGGCGAGTTTGTGATACAAAATCTTTTAACTTTCTAACCATTGGGTGGATTGGTGATGTAATAAAATCACTCGTCATGCCCCGAATTCCGTAGGAATTCTAGGGGTATCCATAGCAATAAAGCAAGATTTGATGTTATCCCTAAATGATAAGTGACTTCCTATGCATATAGAACAATATTTAAAAAAAGTTAGGCGGTGGCGGATTGGGTCAATAAGTGCTATATTGCTTTTGTTGGCGTCCTTGCTGCTCTATCCGATAATCAAATCAAGCCTTACCACAGATCTCTACAAACTAACTATTGCTAAGCAGAGTGATAAAATGGTACTGGGTATGGAAAAGCCAATTTATAAAGGCTTGGACGGGCAGTTAAAACCTTTTACGATGACTGCTGATAAGGCAGTTAATCAAGGAAAAAAAGGGATGTTATTAACAAAACCAAATGGCGAATTAGTCAATGATACGAATGATATTATCACGATGAAAGCTTTAATGGGTAGAAATCTGATGGAGCGGAATCTGTTGTTTTTATATCATGATGTGTGGTTGCAATCGCCTGACTACAATATCTCTTCTATATTTGCTAAGGTGGACTTGCAGAAGCGTCAAATCTCAGGTGATAAGCATGTTGTCATGAATAATAGCATGGGGGTTACAGAGGCAGATGTGTTTTTGATTGATACATTAACTGATACAGCTTTCTTAGAAAAAAACCCAAAAATCATTGTTGATGATAAAGAAAAGCAGGAAAAAACAACCATTGTCAGCGATTCAGCAATTATATATCAATTGGAGAACAGGGCAGTATTTACAGGAAATGTAGTAGTAGTAAAATCTGACATGACGTTAAAAGCAGATAAGATGACGGCATATTTTGAACAAGAATTAAACGGAACCCAGAAGGTTATTCGTAAAGTTGAAATGAACGATAATGTTGATTTATTGACGCATGCAGAGAATATCACGGGGGATCGAGGGATTTATCAAGTCGCAGAAGAAGAAGTTACGATTTATGATAATGTAAAGTTAAAAAGAGAAAAATCTATTTTAGATGGTGATAAATTAATTTATGATGTAAAAACTGCAACTTCTCAACTTTTCTCGAATCAGGGGAATAAGGTGAGAGTAGAGGTAAATGATATCACTAGTGATAAGAATAAAGGTAACGAGGCAAATGATGACAAAGCAAAAAAGTAAATTAGCAGTACATAATATCGGCAAAAGTTATGGTAAGAAGCAAGTGTTGTTTGATATTAGCCTAAATGTAAAGCAAGGCGAAGTAGTTGGTTTGCTTGGTCCTAATGGTGCTGGTAAAACTACATTATTCTATATTATTGTTGGGCTAATTCGGGCAGATAATGGCAAGATTGACCTTGATGATAAGAATCTTACAATGTTACCAATGTATCAAAGGGCGCGAATGGGTGTTGGTTATTTGCCACAAGAAGCTTCAATATTTCGTGATATGAATGTTGAGGATAATATTCTAGCGGTGTTGGAAATTAAATATCCAAAAGATAAGAAAAGACAGCAGGAGCGCTTAAGTGAATTGCTAAAAGAATTTTCGATTGAACATATTAGAACGTCACCAGCAACAGCATTATCTGGAGGTGAGCGTCGCCGTGTGGAGATTGCTCGCGCGCTTGCTTCGGACCCTGACTTTATATTATTAGATGAGCCGTTCGCAGGGATTGACCCAATTGCGGTAGGTGATATTAGGAATTTGGTGCAGCAGCTAACAGCGCGTAATATCGGTGTTTTAATTACTGATCATAATGTACGTGAAACTTTAGAAATCGTTGATCGTGCTTATATTATCTATGAGGGTAAAGTTTTAACGCACGGCACTCCAAAAGAAATCGTTGCACATAAGGAAGTGCGGGATGTTTATTTAGGTAAGGACTTCAAATTTGCAGATTAGTTTTTTTGCGCCCTTTTTAGTCAATAACCTCTACTCATTTCGACTCGTGTACAAAGTTGTACACGTCGCTCATTCGCATAGAACATTGACTAAAAATCATCACAAAAATCCTTAATCTGCGCAAATTAGTCTTTTTGCAAATAACCAGCTTTTGTATTTAAAATAAGCTGCAATTTGCTTTCTGCTATATTGTGCAGCTGGGTAAAGCTATAGCTTTTTTATTGTGCTAATATTTTTCTCTATGTAACATAAGTGAAGCAAGGGCTTGTTTTTGTATGTTTTTGCTGTATTATAGAAATTGCAGATTATTTTATCTCTCGGTTATACTGTGAGGTAGATAAAAAATAAATCCTAGTTTGTTTATATGGAAAGAAAAGGTGAAGTATATTATAAAAATCAACCGGTTGGTAAAATTGTAGAAACTTCTACAGGTGGTACGCAATTTACTTATAATGATGATTGCAGCCAATCGATTGGCTGTGCTTTGCCGCGGGCAGAAAAGGTTTTTATATGGCAACAAGGTTTGCACCCATTTTTTCAAAACCTTACCTCCGAAGGTGAATTGCGGCGTGAACAGCAGAAAAGTGCACATTTGAAAAGAGGCGATAATTTAGGATTGGTACTTAATTTTGGGGAAGATTGTATTGGTGCAGTTGGCGTTGTTAGCACTGAGAAGAATGTGTTTCAGGATAAGGTGGAAAGCATAGTGCATGGCAATAAAATGTCGGGTTTGCCAGGTGTGCAGCCTAAATTCTTGGTCTATAAAAAAGGACAAGAGTATTTTAAGGCAAACCAGTCTCATAAAGTTACCTATATCGCTAAATTGAACAATGCTGCGCTAGGGTTGGATAATTTGGTAAGAAATGAAGCCGTAAGCTTACGTTTTGCTAAAGACATTTTGGGTAATAAGGCAGTTACAAATTATATGCCAACAATTCTTCCAGAGAATGATGAAAGTGCTTTAATTATTGAAAGATTCGATCGCAGTAAAATAGGAGAAAAGTTGCGTATGGAAGATTTCGCACAGATTCTCAACAAGCCAAGCAAAGATAAATATGATGCATCTTATGAAGATATTGCCTCTGCGATTCAGCAATATTCAAAACAGCCGATAATTGATTTAGATAGGTTTTTTCGTCAGGTGCTTTTGACAATTATTGTTGGTAATTGTGATGCACATTTGAAGAATTTTTCGCTAATTGAGCAAGGTGATGGTTTGATTCTTTCTCCTGCTTATGATATTATCAACACCTTGCTTTACCCTGAGAAAAATTATGATTTTAATATTGGTCTAGCAATTTGTGGCGATAAACCAAACATCACTAAAATTGATGGAAAGTTAGTGCGGGAATTTGGACGCAATATTAATCTTAATGAGCGCACGATTCAGTTGGCGCTAGATGATATTGAAAGGCGGATTAGTAAAAGTAAGGTGCTTGATAGTCATCCTGCCGCAGGGTTGGAGGATTTTAATAATCGATATAAAGGAATCATAGAGGCAGCATGTATAAAGATTTTCGAGGAATAGAGCCATTTAACTGGCAAGGGCTAGTACAAGAAGCTATTACAAGGCGTAAAGCTGCAGGGCTAACGCAAAAGAAGCATGCGGCGCTGGCGGATGTTAGTATTCCGACTATGTTAGATTTTGAGAAGGCAGCTACCACACTTTCTATTGGTAAAGTGATTGATATATTGAAAGTTGTGAGTTTGGTTGCAGAGACAACTAAATTAGAAACATTTGCGCAAGATGCAGAAAGGCGTTGGAGTGAGCTAACTACAGCTCTGCCGAAAGATTCTCCAGCAATTCATAAATATGGTCATTATAATTTCTCATATCAAATTTTAGAAAAAATGAAGCAGATTAGTGCGTCTGAATTAAAAGAGACTTTACGAGAGGTAAGTAAGGTTAAATATAGTGGATGGACGCCTTTTTGGATTGCAGAAAACAATGAGGATTTAAAGCCGTATTTTAGAGGGAATTTGTTAGAATGCTGGCTCAATAAGCAAGATGTTGCAGAATTTACCGATTTTTGGCAAGTGTCTCCAAAAGGATTAGCACATTTACATAGAGGATATAATGAAGATTCACAGGAGCATATAGTGCCAAATAGTATTTTCTATACGAGTACTCCTATTTTTAGAGCATTAGAGGTAATTTTACATGCCGCAAGGTTGGCTAGGTTTATTAGTAAAGATTACTCCAATGCGCAGATTGAAATGTTAGGATCTTTTACAGGTTTGGCAGGCAGAAGATTAGAGATAGGGGATGGCTTGCCTTGGGGCGCAAAAGTTTGCAAACAAAACGACATGCTAATTAAGGCAAAAATTATGGCTAGTGATGTTTGGGGAGAAAGTGCAAGTAGGAAAAATTTGGTAGGAGTGTTACAGACCTTTCTTGCGCCACTATATGAGCAATTTGATGGTGCTCAGCTAAGTGAGCAAGCGATAGAAAATCAGTTAAATAAATTAATATATAAACTGCCTTATTAAACCATTCTGCCTAGCACGTCATTTTCTGGTTTATCAAAGAAGCGGTGTTTGAGGGCACCAAGGAGGTGGAGAGCAATTATAGCTAACATCACATAAGGTAATATTTCGTGTAACTCATGCATGAGTTTGCCGAATTCTATGTTCTTTGCGATGATTTTTGGTAGAGAGACGCCAAAAAATTTTACTCCATAGCCAAAGCCATTGGACATTAAATAGCCACTAATTGGAATTACCAACATAAAGCCATAAAGCAGAATTTGTACGGATTTAGCTAATATAGCTTCAGGTTTTTTGAGAGTTTTTGGTAGCCTTGGTGCTTTGAATTTTAAACGAGCAGCGATTCTTAAGGTTAATAACAACAAGACCAAAACGCCGAAAGATTTATGTAAATTGGTGAGGTCGCTACGTAGAGGATTATTCTTCTCTAAACCAGTCATATAAAAGCCAACGCCGACCATCCCGAGAATGATGAGCGCCATGAGCCAGTGAAGAACTCTAGTTGTTAGGTGATATTTTTGGTTTTGCATCATCTAGCCCTTTTTTGGTTGGTGTGTTTTTTGGTCTGAAAATCTCGGATAATTCAGGATTTGCTTTCTGTAAATGTGGTGGCACAGAAAGTGGGTAATTAGGAATTGGTTTGCGATATGTGCAAGAAGAGGCGAGCAGCGATAGAAATATTAAAAATCTAACTTTCATTGTTTTCAGCTGCTTTGTTTTTAGAAAAAATTTCGTCATTGAGCAGAACTAAAACGCCGATTGTTATGGCTGAGTCAGCTAAGTTAAAGGCCGGCCAATGAAGACCCGCGATGTGGAAATCCAAAAAGTCAGCAACATAGCCATGCATGAGGCGATCAATAACATTACCCATCGCCCCGCCGATAATAGCGCCGAGTGCTAGAGAGACGGAAAGCTTTGTGCTTTTTACTAGCCAAACTAGAAGAAAAATACAGATTAGAGAGGCAAGAGCGGTAAGAATGAGTTGCGGGTTGGGCAGGTTATTCAGCATGCCAAAGCTTATTCCGCGATTCCATACTTTTACAACATTAAAAAAGGAAGTAACGTTCACCACCGTGGTTTTGCCTAAAGCTGCAAAGACCATGTCTTTGCTTAGTAAATCAGCAATGGTAATAAATGTGCCTAAGAGTAGGGCATTATAGAAATATTTAGGGTTTTGAAGTGTCATTTTTTAGAATGGCTTTAGTGGTTATTATATCTTGTTTTATCTGTGTCTTGAGATCTTCAATATTAGTAAATTTTTGTTCATCACGAATAAAATCAATGAACTCGACTCTAATTTCTTTTCCGTAAATATCATTAGAAAAATTAAAAATATGAATCTCGATGGTTTCGCCATTTGTAGCAAAACTTGGTCTAATGCCTATATTGGCCACTCCATCATAAGTTTTTGTGCCAATTTCAATGCGTACAGCGTAAACGCCAAATTTCGGTCGTAGTAAGCTTTGTAAAGAGAGGTTAGCCGTAGGGAAGCCAAGCTTATTTCCTCTTCTTTCACCATTTAGAACCTTGCCACTAATTGAATATTTATGTCCTAATAATTTATTGGCGAATTTTACATTGCCAGCATTTAGAAATTTGCGAATTGCAGAAGAAGAAAAAATTACTTCTTGATTATATTTCTGGGGCGTAATTTGGGTAAAGCCAAAGCCAAGTTTTTTTGACATGATGTGTAAGTAATTACTGTCACCTTGGCGATTCTTGCCGAAAATAAAATCATGGCCAGTAACAATATGTTTAACTTTGAGATTCTTAATTAGGATTTCTTCTAAAAAATATTTGGCACTAATCTCTGCAAAAGCTTGGTTAAAACGCATCACAAAAGCAACATCAACCTCATTCTCACCAAGAAGGCGCATTTTATCTTTAAAGGAACAAATGCGTAAATCCTTTTTATGGGCAAGAACGGTAACTGGGTGCGGTTCAAAAGTCATGATTGCGAGCGGTAATTTGCTTTGCGCAGCAATAGATTTTGCCTTGCTCAATAAAGCCTGATGACCAAGATGCATGCCATCAAAATTGCCCAAAACAATAACGGAATTTTGTAGTTTTGGCGGAACGTTTATATAGTCTCGTAAAATAATCATTAGAATTTTTTGCTGAACTTAACTGCCCAAATATATTCATTAAGGGCGCTAGTAATATTATTAGGTTGCTCTCTTAGCAAGAAATTAAAGTTGATTGCGGCGTTGTGGTGTTGAAGATTGCGTTTGTAAAAAACTTCCCAATCTTGCTCTTTGCCAGTTGGCACTAGACTTTCGCGGCTTTGTAAGCGCTCCACATTTCCCGCATCATCACGACTAATCGGGATGTCGATATCAACGGAGCCTTTGCTGATTCGTAGAGGCTGGCTATAAGCAAAACCCCAATTGCCGCCGAGGAAGTCGCTTTTTAGCAAGCCTAAAGAAAATCCGCGGCTTTCGATATTATTGAAATTACGGAAGATTCCCAGATCGTTACCAGAAACTTCTGTTTTACCAATTGTGTAGCTACCAACTAGGTCAAGCGAGTTGCTAAGCTTGTGAGAATAATAGGGTGTAATGTAGTTAGTCGTACTATTGCTACCTGCTTCAAAGGCGCCAATAGCTGCGCTGTTTAAAATTTGATTGTCACCTTCTTGTAAATTTCCAAAGTTAAAACCAAGGGTTAATTTATTAAAGGCAACATAGTTCAAATTCGTAAGGGCGAGTTTGTAAGAATCCGCATCGAAACCATCATTTTGATAAGAGAAATTACTTTGCAAATTCTTGCTAAAATTATGCTGCAAAGTGAGGCGGTTTTTAGAAGTTTGTATATATGGGTTGTTGGTGAAATTTTGTTTTTGCAGGAAGCTAATATTTCCTTCAAAAATGTCATTGCTCTGTTGTTCGTCGCTAGTAAAGGCAAGGCTGCTTTGTTTTGTAAAGCTATGTGTGTAATTTAGTGCGACCTTGCCTTTCTGAAAATTCTCTTCTGCGCTGGCGGTGGTCAGGGATTTTATTCTCTGATTATCATCATCATGTGTTTGCCTTAGCCCTAATTGTAAATTCTTTTTTGTTACGATGTTTAAATATTTTTGTTTTGCAGGGCTGAGTAGATTATCCAAGGCAATAGAAGTCTGTTGGGCTGTAATGCGTCCATTTAAAAATGCTTTATAATGCCTGCCAAAGCGATCAAAAAACACGGCTTGATCTAAAACTCCTGCAATATTATGCGAAAAAGCATCACCGAAGAGGCTTGATGTAGTCAAGGAGCTAGATTGTAGATCATACCCGCTTGAGTTAACAAGAGAGGAGGCGGATAAATTATTTGCGCCTTGTGCTTGTACAGCCTCTTCAAGATTTAATAAGCCATGACCATAAATTGCATCCACGCCCGCAGCACCCAAATCTGTCGCACTAGTTAGCAAAATCTGGGCAATTTGTGCGCCAGTTAAATAGCTCCATGCAGATTTTATTACCGCAGCTGCGCCAGCCACATGTGGCGCTGCCATTGAGGTTCCTGATTTATTTGTATAAAAACTAGCTATATAGGTTGAAGTGATTTCATTGCCTGGAGCCACCAAGCAGAAATTCATAGAATCTCCACACTGATTAGAAAAGCTTGAGAGATTATTACTACTATCAACCGAAGCAACAGCAATCATTTGTCCATTTAGCTCTGCATCTGGTGCGCTACGAGCTGGATAGCCAGGGTTGGCTAGGCTGCTATTTCCAGCTGCAACTAAGAGGATAAATTGATTGGAATTATTCACCAGAGCCACCATTTCGGCTTTTACAAAGGCAATACTAAAAGCACTCTCAGTAGAAAGTCCCCAGCTCGCATTGACGATTTTTGCACCGCTATTAATTATATCTTCTGTCCAATCAGACGATGTGCCAGAGCCGAGGATGCGCACAGAAACAATCTTAGAATTAAAGGCGACGCCATGCATGCCGCTATTATTTTTTTCCGCCGCTACAATTCCTGCGACGTGGGTTCCATGATAGCCTTCACTTTCTTGATCAGCCAAGCCGTTAGTAGAATGACCTGTGGAATTAATATTATTGTCGAGGTCTGTATGGGTGCTTTCAACACCAGAATCACTAACGGCAACTAAAACACCGCTTCCGCCCACATTTAAGGTATTATCACTAAGATATAAATATGCTTCAGCCGCTTTAATTTGATTCAGACCTGATTGTATAGAATATTCAGCAGTTTTATATTGATTAGATAAAGGTGCAGGGGTGTCAGGAAGTGTAATACTAAAACCTCCTTCTGGCGGCACAATGACGGGCGAGGTTGTTACAGCACCACTACCACCACCGCCGCCACCTCCTCCGCAGGCGGAAAGCAATATGGCTAATAATATCCATGTGATTTTTTTTAACATGTTGACCATTTTATCATATCACTGCGCGCGTTGTAAAATAAATTATTACTTTAATAAAGCACAAAAGTATTTAGAGTAAATTTTGCAGGAGTTTAATGAATAAATTTTCTAAAATGTTTTTAGTGCGGCACATCAGGTCATTAATCAATATTGTACGTGAGGCAGGAGAAATAGCTCATAGCTTTCATGCGGATGACTTAAATATACAATATAAAAAAGATAGCACACCGCTTTCTGATGCAGATTTAGCAGTTAATGATTTTATTATTGCAGAGCTAAATAAGTTGTTTCCTTTTGTTCCTATTATATCTGAAGAAAATTCTCAAGAGCAAAATCTTAACCATGCTAAAGCAAATCAATTTTGGTTGATTGACCCGATAGATGGGACAAAAGCTTTCATAAAGGGAAAAGACGAATATACAGTGAATATTGCTTTTATAAAAAATAACAGATCAATCTTCGGGGTAATCGGCGTGCCAGCAAAGGGAGATATTTATTATTCATTAGATGGTAAGGCTTTTCGGGAGGATAGAGAAGGTGAGATATACCCATTATCGGCGTCGAACCGTCAGAGTGCATTAAAAGTTGTGATGAGCTCACGTCTAAAAGGTAGCCCAGCTGTTGAACAGGTTTTGGAACATTATGATGTCGCAGAAAAAAAAGTAGTGCCGAGTTCACTGAAACTTTGCATGATAGCCGAAGGATCTGCAGACTTATCTTTAGGTTTGGCGCCAGTGAGGGAGTGGGATATTGCAGCAGGCGAGGCAATTATTAAGGCAGCTGGAGGTGCTTTGCTAACCTTAGAAGGCGAGGAAATAATCTATGGCAAAAGTCAGGATTTTATTCCACCACAACATATCGCCAAAAATCATGCATTATAAAATTACCATTGAATATGATGGTACGGGCTATTGTGGTTGGCAGCGCCAACCAAAGCTTATGAGCGTTCAGGGCGAGATCGAAAAAGCCATAAAAGAATTTTCTGGCGAGAAGGTTGATATCCTTGGGGCAGGGCGGACAGATGCTGGTGTGCATGCTTATGGTCAGGTTGCACATTTTTCTCTTAAAAAAAACTTTCCTGATTTTAAAGTTGCAGAAGCCACAAATCATTTTTTGCGCAGAAAGAAAATAGTCATTGTTGGCTGTGAAATTATTGATGAAAACTTTCATGCAAGGTTCTCCGCTAAGAAAAAACAATATGAATATTTAATCATAAACCGCCGTGCGCCATTGGCAATTTGGCAAGGTAGAGCCCTGCATATTCGTGAAGAGCTTGATATTAAAGCTATGCAGAAAGCAGCAAAAGCTTTGTTGGGGAAGCATGACTTTACAAGTTTTCGTGATAGTGAATGTCAGGCGAAAAGTCCGATACGCTCGATTGATAAAATCATAATTAACAAAGAAGAAGATCTTGTGCGAATTCGCGTCATTGGTAAATCCTTCCTTCATCACCAAGTGCGCATTATTGTTGGCACGTTAAAAAATGTCGGCGTTGGCAAGTGGGACAAGAAGAAAGTGAAGGAAATTTTGCTAGCGAAAGACCGTACAAAAGCAGGCGAGACTTCAGCGGCTTGTGGTTTGTATCTAAAAGAAATTACCTATTAACTAAATCTGGTCTTTTTGCACCCTTTTTTGCAAATAACCTTTTCCATTTTGCTCGTGTATGTAAAATACACGTCACTGCAATGTCAAATGACATTTACAAAAAATCATCACAAAAATCCTCAGATTTTACCAAACTGACTTTTTGCCCTTAGGGTTATGGCAAAAAGCTGTGCTTTTTCTCAAAAAACATTTGCCAATAAGCGTGGCTATTAACTGCATGTTTTTTAACAAAAATCCCTAGCTTTTATGCCTATAACAAATGCATTATTATTAAAGATACTTGGTATTACTCAAAATCCTCACAAATTTTTAAGTTGCATATGCAGAGAGGAAGGCTTAAAAGGTCAATGGTTTTCCACTAAATAAGAGAGTCATGAGAAAAATCCTCACTATCCTAGCCATTTTCAGCTTTGCCAACATCGCTTTTGCTGCCGAACAGCATCATAAAGAACATCTACGTTATATCCCTGAAGGCGTAATGGGTAGTCACACACATGAAAAAGGTGAGTGGATGGTTGGCTATCATTATAGCTATATGGAGATGAATAGTAATTTAGATGGTAAGGATAAAGCCTCTGTAAATGACATAACCAATGCGTCAGGTAAATATGGATTCATGGCAGCTCCAGAAGATATGACAATGGAGATGCATATGTTTGAAGCTATGTATGGTTTAAATGATAAAGCGACTTTGATGCTAATGGTTCCATATAAAATGGTGGAGATGGATGTTGTGCATCGCAATGGCAATAAAATTACCACTCGCTCAGAAGGTTTAGGTGATATAAAATTAACTGCCCTGACTGATGTGTTTGATCGTAATAATGCAGTGGTAAATGCAGGTTTTGGCTTTAGTTTGCCGACTGGGGATATTGATAAGAAGGATTATAATTTTGCCAATAACTATGTAAAATTACCTTACCCTATGCAATTAGGCTCAGGGACTTTAGACCTTCTGCCATCTTTGACTTATACGAATGAGCGAGGTTTTTGGCATTGGGGTGCGCAGACTTCTGCAGTTGTTCGTACTGGTAAAAATAATAACGGTTATCGTTTAGGTAATGAAATCAAACTTACGTCCTGGGTAAGTCGTGAATTACCTAAAGGCTTTACTGCACTTACTAGAGTTGAAGCAAGAGAATGGGGAAATATTAAAGGTGCAGATCAAGATCTTAACCCTTCTGCTACACCAACTGCGAGAACAGATTTGCGTGCGGGTAAAGAAGCGAGTTTGTTTTTAGGGGCAAACTTCTCACCAGAAGCGTGTGATTGTGGCGTGCTTTCTTTTGAAATCGGTAAACCAATCTTCCAAGACCTCAAAGGCCCACAATTACGTAATGACCTGTTCATCAAAGCAGGGCTCAAATACACTTACTAATCTGGTCTTTTTGAGTTCTTTTTGCCAAATGGCATGCTTTCATTTCGACTCGTGTAGCAAACTACACGTCGCTCATTCATGCATAACATTTAACAAAAATATTCTCAAAAATCCTCAGATTTATTCCATAGGGTTAATTGGAAAACCTGTGAGAGACTTTACCAAACTGCCTTTTTCCCTTTTGGCCATTACGTTAAACCCTCTCTCCCTTAATCTTAAGGGAGAGGGTTGGGGTGAGGGTTTGTTAAAAATCATTACAAAAAAGTTTAATTTTTCAGCTGAATGGCAAACAGGTCTAGATTAAAATTTTAGTGATAGGATAGCTATTCTTACGCTGCATTGTGTCTCTTCAGAAATTATTTTGATTCGGTAGTTAAGCTTCTTATTGTTTTTGAAAATAATGTCAATTTCTTTGCCGGTAATTTTCTTATATTCACCATTCTTCTTGATGAACAATTCAAAATCTAATTCTTCTTCCTCACTAGACATGAGATGAGTTACTGAAAAATTAGCAGTAATTGATTTTGTATCATTTGGTACATGCTGTCCAAAATTTTCCTCTAGGCAGACATTTTCTTTGAGAACAGCGTCTTTTACGATTATTGGGGTGTTATATTTAAAAGAAGAGTCCTTTGAGTAAAAATGTCCGTTGGCAAGTTTTTCAATATTAGGGTTATATTCTAAGATGTTGGAAGTTGGTATAACCCTATGGAGTATAAAGATAGACATATATATGACGCACCATATTGCAAATGCAGAAGATGCAATGTCAAAAAACTTAGAGAGGGTGAGATATTGTTTTAGAGGTTCTATTTCTGGCAAAAGCAATTCAATAAGAACTGCTCCTATAACTGGAATAATTACCTGAGAAATGTGTTTTTTAATAAATTTGATCATAAGTTTTCTATCTATATTTAATTTTTTATTTTCAGGTCCCTACATCAAAAAATAATAATCTAACGGCACAAAGAGGATGTTATTTTCTTTGTCTAGTTCTAATGGGGCGGAAGAGAAGATGATATTATAGTCAGAGGAGATTTTTTTTGCAGTTTGTAATATTTGTTTTTTGCCTTTATC
>JAWUXM010000039.1:0-27951 GCA_034111325.1 Rickettsiales bacterium | reverse complement strand
CTTGATATATATTACCTCAAGTAATACAAACTGACGTTCAAACTATATCATACAAAGGAGCTTTCCATGAAAAAAATCATTTCTTACCTAGCGGTAATCCTCTCTACCTTTATTATCACTCTTTCCCTCTCTTCCAACGCTGAAAGGTTCGCCAGCAAGGAAACCACCAAATCATCCGCATCATCTGCTGATCTTGCCCTATTTAAAAACGTGATGGCAATCACCAAAGAAAACTACGTTGAGGAAATTAATGATAAAAAATTAATCGAAACTGCACTTAACGGAATGCTCAGCTCGCTTGACCCACATTCAGGCTATTTAACCGCTGAAGAGTTTAAAGAAATGAATGTTCAAACCGACGGAGAATTTGGCGGAGTTGGCATAGAAATTACTGTCGATAATGGATTAATTAAAGTTGTCTCACCAATTGACGACACTCCGGCCTATATAGCAGGCATAAAAAGCGGTGATTATATTAGCCATGTAGATGGTGAATCCGTACGTGGCATGAGTATCAGCGATGCTGTAAAAAGAATTCGCGGCAAGAAAGGCTCTTACGTTACATTAACTATATTACGTGAAGGTAATAATGAACCAACTGAGTTTAAAGTAAAAAGATCAACAATAAAAATCGCCTCTGTTAAATCAGATATTAAAGCTAATGATATAGCCTATATACGCCTTACCACATTCTCAAAACAAACCTCTATCGGTTTAAAAGATAGTGTTGCTAAAATTAAAAAGCAGTTGGGCGACAATCTAAAAGGCCTTATACTTGACTTACGCAATAATCCTGGTGGCCTGCTTGATCAAGCGATTTACGTTAGTGATATGTTTATTGATAGCGGCGAGATTGTCTCAACAAAGGGTCGCCTTAAAGACTCATCAAATAGCTTCACAGCATCAAAAGGAGATATCGTACATGATTTACCGATAGTTGTCTTAATTAATGCAGGCTCAGCTTCTGCTTCAGAAATTGTTGCAGGTGCTTTGCAAGACCATAAACGCGCCATAATTATTGGTACAAAATCTTTTGGTAAAGGATCTGTACAAACAATTATGCCCCTAAAAAATAATGGAGCTATTCGCATGACTACTTCAAGATATTACACACCTTCTGGGCGCTCAATTCAAGCAGAGGGGATCGTCCCTGACATTATTATCAAACAAGCAAAATTAGAAACACCTGATAGTAATAAACCCTTATATGCAGAATCAAGTTTAAAAAATCATCTAGATAATGGGCAAAAATCAAAAGCCACAAAGAATGATAACGCCAAGGAAATTGCAGAAATTTATAAGGAGGATTATCAGCTAGCAAGAGCAATTGACTTATTGCATGCTATGTCTTTGTTAAAGCAATAATACAAAGCTATGTTGTTCATAATCAAGAACAATCCAAAAAGAAGCCTGATTCTTACCTCTATAATATTTCTGATTTTTATTGCATATCTTATATACCAATCTCTAACTGGTAGATACGGCTATTTTTCACTTAAAACTCAGCGCGATAACTTCTCTAAAACTTCTGAGAACTTCAACGAAACTAAGGCTGAACTTTTATATTATGAACACAAGTTAAAAGGTCTACACCCTAGTTCAGTTGATATTGATTTAATTGATGAAGAGGCTCGCCGTATTCTTTCCTATTCTAGCAAGGATGAGATAGTAATATTTCGTGATGATGTAGAAGAAGAAACAGGTGCGAACTAG
This sequence comes from Rickettsiales bacterium, assembly GCA_034111325.1. Lineage (GTDB taxonomy): Bacteria > Pseudomonadota > Alphaproteobacteria > Rickettsiales > JABIRX01 > JAWUXM01. The sequence goes on along the minus strand of JAWUXM010000039.1, from coordinate 26,238 downwards.
CCCCGTATGAATGGCAGCAGTATAACAAGCCATACTACAATAAAGGTGATAATGCTAAACAACACTATTGTACTACCTACATCTTTTGCACGCCCAGCCATATCATGATGTTCCATTGTTACCAAATCAACCACACGCTCAATTGCACTATTGACCACTTCAGCCATTAATACACTCATAAGCGTCAGAAACATTAGCAATTTATTCCCCAATGGCAAATCTACCAAATATATAAATGGTAATAATATCACCGCAAAAAACAGCTCTATTTTAAATGAGTGCTCGTTTTTTATGATATCCAACAAACCTTTGAGGGCATAGGTCGTATTTTTGAATAAGTTATATTGTGGGCGATTTCTTTTCATTTTCTTTTTTAAAAAAGTAATTAGTGCTTTTATAGACAATTAAAATAATTAGCCAAGCAATCAACATCGTAATTATTGTATGGCTCAAGAAATGATCACCAATTGCCATTTTATATAAACCCATGCTCCAACCAATAGTTAAAGCAAAAAGCACTACACCAATGCTCTTGCGTGCTGTTTTAAACAGAAAAAACAGCGAGAGCAAAGCAAACCCACCACTTGCATGACCAGCCCCTGATGATAAGGCTTGATAAATTGACGTTTCCAACAGAAAAGCAATAGCACCAATAATATTGCGGCAAATATAATCAATAATTTCTTAATACCGTCATAGAAAATAAGCTGTAAAACTGGATTATTACGATCCACCAGCCACTTCTGCGCCTCTGTATTATAGAAATAATTCTGAACCAATATATCCAGATCACTAAATTGAAATATTGAAATAACTATAATTAACGCAAGAAATGTAAGTAATATGTGTTTATTAATGTTTGCTTGCATTTTTAAATATGTCATGTTCTTGCTTATAGACTTCTGTATCCACCTCAAATAAACCAAGCAAACTATGGAAGAGGTTATCCTGCGAGAAGCGCTGATCGCTATAAGATTTAAGTTTTTTAACATCAATATCTTCCTTAATTGAATCACCTAGCCATATCAAAGAACCAATATGCGTTTGCGTTTCTGGCGCCATAAAATACGGTAAGCCGTGTAAATAGAGACCATTCTCACCTAAACTTTCGCCATGGTCACTCATATAAACCATCGCTGCTTCATGAGTTTTATCATATGGCTTTAAGAAATTAATAACCTTGGCAAGGAAATAATCCGTATAAAGCAAGGCATTATCATAAGCGTTACCGATCTCTTCCATACTACATTTCTCCAACTGATTCGTCTTACAAACTGGAGTAAATTTTTCAAACTCTTTTGGGTACCTTTTGTAATAGGCAGGGCCATGATTGCCCATTTGATGTAGCACAATTAAAACATCTTTGCCTTCATGTTTTTTAATATAAGTATCTAACCCAATTAACATCCCTTCATCACGGCATTCAGCATCAGCACAGAGCGTATTATTTGCTGGTGTTTTATAATTTTCATATTGCATTCTTATTGCCACACCTTTGGAATCTGAATTATTATCCCTCCATAAAATTTTTATTCTGCCAGTATGTGCAAGCACATCCAAAATATTTTGCGTTGATGCAGCTTTGTTATAGCTGTAATCCTCCCTATCAAATATTGAAAACATGCATGGTACTGATTCTGCTGTTGACGTTCCGCAGGAATGCATATTCGGAAAATTAATAATATCCTCCTTTTTTAGATTTGGATTAGTTTCCCTTTTATAGCCATTCAGAGAGAACCTGTCCGCCCGAGCCGCCTCGCCCACCACCAAAATAATTAGCTCTTTTTTATCATGTTCTCCATTCTCAAGGATGATCTGTGCATCTTGACCGATCTCCTTTAACAAGGCGACATCTCTATTATCTGCATCGCTAATATATTTACCGACACTATAAATCCAATAAGTTGGGTTTGTGTAGTATCTTAAAGGTTTGTGTTCACGTACGAAAGATGCATAAAATTTACTGAAGGAAAAAATAATGATGATAATGGCAATCAACGCAAATAATAATGTTCTTATTTTACGGAAAATCTCTTGCTTAAAAGAACCATAATTCACCTGCACCTTATAAACATAGATTGCTGGCAGAACACCAAGCAGCAAGACATATAGAGCTAATTTAAGGGTAAATAAATCTGATGACTCATATATATCAGTTTGTATGGTATTACGAATCATCTCATCATCCATCACCACATTATAGCTATTCATAAAATAGCTTGCAAATGAGGAAGTCAGTAAAGTAATTATGAGCAAGGGTTTAGTTGTATATTTTGAAGCACACAGTGCAAATATAAAAACCGTGACGCAAAATAACAATATAAACAAAGAGATAATAAACAGCGCATTTGCTGCCGAAAACTCATAAACTTTTAAGCTATTTTTAAAAAAAGCATAATTACCAAAAACCACAACGAATAATGCCGCTAATGTAATTAACTTATATTGGGTTAAAATCTTTTTCACACCACCTCTGAAGTTTTCAATCATGTTCTTATACTACCTCTTATACCAAATATCTTTAATAATTTTACCTACTGCAAATGTAAAATTATTAAAGATATTTGGTATTATCCAGAAATGTACATTAATAAAGGCTAGTGGATTTTGAGAGTTGTTTTCAACTCATTGAGGAAAATCTAATAGCTTTTGAGATAATTTTTGTTAAATCATGAGTTTTTTTGAGCGAGCGTATACTTCATACGTGACCGATAAAAAAACGAAGCAGTTTGACAAAAAGCGCTCAAAAGAATTAGATTTTTAGCGGAAGGAATCGCGCACCGCCTCCCCTATAAAGACCAATAAGGTAAGAACTAGCGACAACATAAAGAAAACCGTTAACCCTATCCATGGGCTTGATGGATTGTTTTTTCCTTGTGCCAATAACTCCCCTAATGAAGGGCTACCTGGTGGCAATCCAAAACCCAAAAAATCAAGTGATGTCAGCGCAACAATGGCTCCGCTAAGGATAAAAGGGATGAATGTCAGGCTCGCAACTAAAGCATTAGGCAAAATATGCCGTAAAATAATATTGCGCTCTTTAACACCCATCGCCCTTGCGGCTTTAACAAAGGTTAAATTACGCGCCTTAAGAAACTCCGCTCGTACTGGCCCAGCTAATGACATCCAGCTAAATAATAACATAATACAAAGCAACCACCAAAAATTTGGCGTTACGAAGCCTGATAAAATAATTAGCAGAAATAGCACTGGCAAACCTGCCCATACCTCAATAAAGCGCTGCATAATTAAATCAACCCTACCTGCAAAATAGCCTTGTATGGCACCAAGCAAAATACCAATGATTGAACTCGTAATTGTCAAAGCAAAGGCAAATAAAATCGAAAATCGCAATCCATATAGAATACGCGCCAGAATATCCCTGCCTTGGTCATCAGTTCCCAATAGATTATAGCGATCTGGAGAGGTTGGTGGTGGGGCTTTTAGATTATAATTGATGGCCTTATAATCATATTTTATCAGAGGCATAACCATAAAGCCCTGTGCCCTAATTAGACTATGCAGATAGGGGTCGAGATAATCTGCTTCTGTAGCAAAATCACCCCCAAAAGCAGTTTCAGGATAGGCTTTGAAAATCGGAAAATAGGACTCTCCGGCAAAACTTACAAAAATTGGTTTGTCATTTGCGATGAAGTCAGAGAATAAACTAATAAGAAAAATTAATGCGAAGATCTTAAAAGATATTAACCCACGGCGATTGGCTTTGAATTTGTCTAAACGACGTCTGGTAGGAACTGACAACATCTCCTTTTAATTATGAATTGTCATTGCCTGAATTTATAGGGGATTATAGGGCAATTCAGGGAGTAACACTTAAGTTAAAATTTCAAGAATTTTGCTTGTTTGACATATGCCATTTTTTGAATCTCTGCCATTAGCTCTTTTGAAATGTCACCGTCAATATCAAGCAACGCCAATGCTTCGCCATCAGAATCTTCATTACGACCTAAATGAAAACTTGCAATATTGATGTCATTATCACCAAGGATTTTACCTATTGCACCGATAAAGCCGGGTTTGTCATCGTTTTTCAAGAACAACACTCTTGCTCCTAAACTTGCTTCTAGCTTAATAGAATTAACCTCAACAACTCTTGGCTTGCCGTTAAATAATGTGCCTGTAATTGAGCGTTCCTGATTATCAGTAATTAGCGTTAGTTTGACAACAGTGCTATAGCTAGTTTTTTCATTAAGCTTAGTGTCAGTGACTTTTATGCCTCGTTCTTTTGCTATAACCATGCTATTAACAAGATTAACACCAGAACTAATTGCAGATAGGATGTTTTGCACTAAAACTGCTGAGATAGGCTTTGTATTAAGTGAAACTACATCGCCATGATAGGCAATTCTAATTTCCTGAATTGGACTTTCTGTAACTTGCCCAGCAAAACTACCTAATTGCTTAGCTAATTTTAAATATGGTTTGAGTTTTTTAGCATCTTCTTCAGATACAGCAGGAATATTTATTGAATTCCTAATCGTGCCGTTATTAACAAAATCTGAAATTTGTTCGGCAACTTGCACAGCAACATTTTCCTGAGCTTCAACCGTGGCAGCTCCAAGGTGAGGTGTTGCAACAAGGTTATCCATGCCAAATAAGGCATTTTCCTTTGCTGGCTCAGTTTCAAATACGTCTAATGCAGCTCCCGCCACCTGACCTGATTCCAAGGCTTCTTTTAAATCTTTCTCAACAACTAAACCACCTCTTGCACAATTAATAATGAAAACGCCTTTTTTCATTTTAGCAATAGCAGCTTTATCAATTATATTGCGCGTTGCATCATTAAGTGGCACATGCAAAGTTACGAAATCTGCTTTTTTAAATAATTCATCTAGCTCAACCTTTTCAATACCAAGATCTTCAGCACGTTCGCTTGATAAAAATGGGTCATACGCCTTAACTTTCATCTGCAAAGCAAGTGCACGATTCGCCACGATTGAACCAATATTACCACAACCGATCAAACCTAGGGTTTTACCGGTAATTTCTGTCCCCATGAATTTTGATTTCTCCCACTTGCCAGCTTGTGTTGAAGCATTAGCTTTAGGAATTTCTCTCGCCAAACTAAACATCATCGCAATTGCATGTTCCGCCGTAGTTATTGTGTTGCCAAAAGGTGTGTTCATAACGATTACACCGGCGGCAGTTGCAGCATTGATATCGACATTATCAACACCGATTCCGGCACGACCAATGACTTTAAGCTTCGTAGCTTTTTCCAGGATTTTTGGTGTGACAGTAGTTGAAGAGCGGATCGCCAAGCCATCGTATTGATCAATGATTTTTGCCAAACCATCTTCATCAAGACCAGTTATAACATCAACTTCGACATTATTTTTTTTGAACACTTCCTCAGCTAGAGGACTCATTTTATCGGCAATTAAAACTTTTGGCATTTTCTCACTCTATTTTTATTATCTCTCCCTTGCGGGAAAATATTTTATCTCTATAGTTTTAATTTGCAACTAACCCTCAAGCTATTCTTTGATATGTTCCGGACTCTAATTTCAATTGCCTGCATATTCTCGCTACTTCTTGCCACAAACTGCTCGAATAAAAAAAACGACATAGTGTTTCAATTAAAAATGGGGGATTTGAGCAAATCATGCGCTGAACTTAAAACTGAACATGATGAAATTAATAATCAGTTAATACCCTTACAAAAAATAAAAAAAGAATCGCGCCTCGCCGCCAATGTTTCTTTTGTTGTATTAGCAATTTTCACCCTAGGAATACCATTGCTCTTTGTTGACTTCTCTGGAAAAGATAAAAAAAAGATCGAGTCCTATAAAAATCGCTTGGCACAAATTAAAGAAATTGGCACAAATAAGAACTGCCTTTTTGCCCTCGCCTCCTAATCTGGTCTTTTTGCACCCTTTTTAGTATTTTAATAGTGTGGGAGGGAATCTGAGGATTTTTGAGAATATTTTTTACGAATGTCCTTTGACATTGCAGTGACGTGTATTTTACATACACGAGCAAAATGGAAAAGGTTATTCGTGAAAAAGAACTCAAAAGAATTAGCTTTTTAGGCAGCGTGGGAGTTACCTTGATTATCCAAATTTAAAGCCTCACACATCTCGCTCCACTCTCTTTTTGTTAGGCCAGATTCTGTGAATGTGACCTTCTCACCTTTGACCATTCGCTGAATCACTGCGACCATTTTTGATGAAAAAGATTGTGAATTTAAGCGATAATCCATGAAAGCTGCATAAGTAATCGGCACCCATTTTTTGACTAATTCAAGCATAGCATTAGCATATTCACGAATTTCATATTGTGCATGATCATCAGCGCGTAGGGCAAGGAAATGAAGAAGATTATGCAAGTCAATTTTCCAATACCACTCAGTGTAATAATTTAGCGTCAGGTTCATCCGTGCTAATTCACGTGCTAGACCTTGCTTGCTATCATCCAGAATTTCGCCTGCAGAATTTTCATTAAGCATATTTTCATAGTCATCATAGACTTTCTCAGAATCATTGCGCAAGATATCCAGAACGTTTGTCGCTTCTTCACCTTGTAAAATCTGACCCCGACCTTGGCGATTCGTGCGTGATTGCGCAGATAAATTCTCTGCTTCTGGCACATAAAACTCCTTACCCATAATGGAATAGCGTGCTGAATATTCATTAACATTTGCCGTTCTGTGGCGAATCCACTGGCGGGCGATAAAGATTGGTAATTTGATATGGAATTTAATTTCACACATTTCAAAAGGAGTAGTGTGACGGTGACGTAGTAAATAATTAATCAGGCCAGCATCTTCAAGTGATTTTTTTGTACCCTGCCCATAAGAAACACGAGCAGCTTGTACGATTGAAGAATCATTCCCCATATAGTCAATCACTCGGACAAAACCATGATCCAGAACTTGGGTTGGCTCATATAAAACCTTTTCTAACTCTGGTGATTCTGCTCTTAACGTCGTTGATTTATTTTCCCTAAGGCTTGAAAATTCTTTTTTCTGTTCAGCTGTTAAAGTCATGATGATATCTGTTGATTTGAATTGCAGCCCCATAGTAGAGAGGCTTCGACAAACTATCAAATAAAAAGTTAGAAATTTTATAATAGACAAATGGCAGAGCTTTATGCTATAATGGGTCTGTATCTAGGCGACTAGATGCTATGACAATAAATGGTGATTTAGAATAATCACAGCGGACTCGGGGGCAGTACCCGACGTCTCCACCAAAAAGCTTCTGCTCGATTAATTTGCGCAGTTTATTATGGGGACGAAACAGACTCGACGTGTGAAATAAAGACTTTACCTTTTGTCTAGGATTAGACTTCCTAGCCGTTTTTCGGCGAATGTCTTAATAATTGCAAATGATAACTTTGCAAAAGCTGCGAACGATAACTTCGTAGCTGAAGATTATGCAGTAGCTGCCTAAGGCTTTTTAGTCTCAAGCAGTAATTGCATGATAAGCGGTTGGGGGGATACCGAGCAACAGAACCCCCCACTTATTAGCCCGAGACCAAATATCTTTCATCTCCCCTGTTGCACTTAAATATTCTATTGCGTATAAATGTTTTCATTAAGCAACTAAAGGATTTATATATGTTTGAAGACCATATCAGATATGACATGTTAATTGACACGGCCATGCGCGCAGTTGTTCGTGAAGCATTGCTAAAAGTCAAAGAGGATGGCCTCAAAGGCAATCATCACTTTCTTGTATCATTCCTTACCAACTTCCCAGGCTCTCAAGTTCCTAAGAAATTATTAGAGAAATACCCTGAAGAAATGACAATCGTTATTCAACATCAATATGAAGCGCTAAAAATTGACAAAGACAAATTCTCAATCGCCCTAAGTTTTGACGGCACACGCGAGAAAATCATCGTTCCATTTGATGCATTAACTTCTTTTGCTGACCCTGCAGTTAAATTTGGATTGAAATTCAATATAATTCATGGCGAAATTGGTAAAGCTGAACTGGAAGATATTTTTGATGAAGAAACGCTGGCGGATATGGAAGCAAGTACAGTGCCTAATTCGAAAGCAGACACCCCACCTAAAAGCAAGACAAATAAAGGCGGAAATGATAATGTTGTTGCTGTAGAGTTTGGTAAAAAGAAAACCTAATCAGCAATTGGGCGGATCGCAAAGCTAATTTCCAAATCAGAAGAGAAAACATCTTCTGTGACCTCAATATGAAGTTCTTCTTTCTCACGCTCAAAATTCGCTTCATCAATAACGTTCCAACCCAGAGCTGGTAATGATGCCGCATAGAATCCAATTACCTCCTCTCTATTGCCTTTGCCGATATAGATCGCATCAACAATCTTTCCATCTTCGCTATCAAAAATACTGTTACTGCCTTCCTGTAGTGCAAAGCCTTTTGGCACAGGCAAATCAGAAGTTCCTGAAACGAATTGCGTGTCAATAATTGTTGGTGCAGAAGAAACGTCATCTTCCTCTTCTATTTCAAACTGTACATCTTCATCATCTGCTGCCCAACTAGGCGTTTGCATAAAAGAAGCAATAACAGCAAAAAGCATAAATAATTTAAGGAATTTTTTCATATATTATTTCTGACATTGTTTACAAAAGAAGGTCGAACGCCCTGCCTGTACCATCCTATCTATCCCGCCGTCACATTGATAGCAAGGCTTATTTTCTCGCCCATAAACTCTAAACTCATGTTGAAAATAACCAATGTCATTGTCCGAATTTACATAATCACGAATCGAAGAGCCGCCAGCCTTGATAGCTGCAATTAGAACCTTTTTGATATTATCCACAAAAATCACTGCCTCTTTTCTTGTTAGACTTTGCGCAGCTCGTATCGGAGAGATACCGCTTAGAAACAAGGCCTCCGCCGCATAAATATTACCAACGCCAACGACAATTTTCTGATCCATAATAAACACCTTAATTGGCACTGTGCGCTTACGTGAAATCTTATATAAATATTTTGCATCAAAATCGCCCACTAACGGCTCCACGCCAAGATGTTTAAAAAATTTATGATTCGCAAAACCCTTCGCTTGCAGAAAAGAAACCAGACCAAAACGCCTCGCATCATTATAAACCATCACCAAACCATCATCAAAATTTACAATAAAATGATCATGCTTTTGCGGTACATATTCGCCATTGGCAAAAGTAACTTTGCCACTCATACCAAAATGCATAATTACCAACAAATCTTCCTCTAGGTGCAGCAACATATATTTTGCACGTCTTGTAATTTTAGTAACTTTTCTACCTGTTACAACTTGCGCAAAATCGTGAGGGATTGGATAGCGAAGATTTTGATCACTTTGCCAAATCGCAGAAAAACTCTTGCCCAAAATTTTTGGCTCAATCGTACGACAAATAGTTTCAACTTCAGGCAACTCAGGCATACTTCCCTATCTAAAATGGTTTACTTCCCTGCTAGTACGCTTATACCAACATTCATCTTTTAATACGCATTTAAAGATGAATATTGGTATTATATAGCCAAATCAACAAAAGAATATCTACCGATGAAAAAAAGTAATTTTGGCTTTAAGCAAATAGAAGCTGGTCTCAAACAAAAGCTAGTTGGTGATGTGTTTTCATCAGTTGCCAAGAAATATGACATAATGAATGATGTGATGAGCATGGGTTTGCACCGCATCTGGAAGAATAAATTTGTCGATAATATTCACCCAAAGAATGGAGATCGTTTTTTAGATGTTGCTGGCGGAACTGGCGATATTGCACTACGTATTTTACGCAAGATCAACAGCCGCAATATTGACGCAGAAATCACCGTAAGCGATATAAATCTTGAGATGCTCGAAGAGGGCAAGCGCAACGCCATTGATAAAAACCTCTTTAGCGATAAATTAATTTGGGCAAATGATGATGGGCAAAAACTTCCATATAAAAAAGAAGAGTTTGATTATTACACAATCGCCTATGGAATAAGGAATTTTGCTGATATCCAACAAGGCTTGAATGAGGCATATAGGGTTTTAAAAAAAGGCGGCAAGTTCTTCTGCCTTGAATTTACCAAAGTTGATAATAAATTATTAGCACCAATTTATGATAATTACTCCTTTTATATAATTCCCAAACTCGGGAAATTATTAGTCGGCGATGAAGATTCTTATAAATATTTTGTCGAAAGCATCAGGGTTTTTCCAAGCAAGGATGAGTTCTGCGCGATGATGGAAAAAGCAGGTTTTAAAAATGCTGAATTTGAAGATTTAACTTTTGGCATAACCACAATTTTTAGCGCAAAAAAATGAGACCACTTCGCTTTCTAAAAATCTTTTTCATTCTAACTTTTTGTGGAGCTCTTTTTCCATTCCGTAAAATTCGCTTTACAAATCTTATCACTATTCCTTTTGAAGTTTTTAGCCTTTTGCGAATAGCGCAAACCAAAGGTGAAAGGCTCCGCCACGCTCTCACCAAAATCGGCCCTTCAGCTATTAAATTGGGGCAATTACTCTCTACTCGTGATGATTTAGTTGGTAGCAAAATGGCAGAAGAACTGAGCAGCTTGCAAGATAACCTGCCCCCCTTTTCCTTTAAAAAGGTCAAAGCGATAATTGAGCAACAACTCAAAAAACCTTTAGATGAATTATTTCGTTCTTTCAGCGAAAAACCTATTGCCGCAGCTTCGATTGCACAAGTGCATCAAGCCATAAATCATAATGGTCAAAAAGTCGCAGTCAAAGTCCTACGTCCAAAAATCGAAATATTACTCAAGCGAGATATTGAATTACTACTCTTCTTTGCCAAATTTGCCGATAGTTTCACAAGACTAAAAAGACTTAGATTCCATGAGGTGATTCTAACTCTCAAAGCAACAACAGAGCGTGAAACAAACTTGAAATTTGAGGCTGCAAGTGCCAGTGAATTAGCCGAAAACTTACGTGATGATGATGTCGTCATTCCTACAATTGACTGGAAAAAAACTTCGCACCGCGTACTAACCATGAGCTGGGTTGAAGGCAAGGCTGTAAAGGCTGAAAACAAGCAGCTGGCTGCAGAACTGATAACTCTCTATTTAAAACAAGCCTATCGTGATGGCTTTTTTCACGCCGACATGCATCCCGGAAATATATTCATCACGACACAAAATAAATTAGCTCTGATTGATTTTGGCATTATGGGTAGGCTCTCCGAAGAAACTCGTCTTTATGTTGCGCAGATTTTCTACGGCTTTATCAAACGTGATTATCAATATGTTGCAGAAATCCACGTGAAGGCTGGCTATGTCCCTGCGGATGTCGATGTTGCAGATTTTGCCCTTGCCTGCAGAACAATTGGTGAGCCAATTTTTGGCCTAGCAAATAGCGACATCTCAATTGCCCAAATGCTTGCCAACATGCTCAAAATTACTGAACTTTACGGCATGCAGACACAACCGCAACTACTGCTTTTACAAAAAACCTTACTAACCATCGAAGGAGTCACTCGCCAACTCGACCCTTCCATTAATATGTGGGAAGTTAGTAAGCCTTGGCTAGAGAAATGGGCAAAAAAGAATTTGTCAAAAAAAGCACAGATATGTCACGAAACAGAAAAATTAAAAGCCACCTTGGCACATATCCCAACTATCATAGTCAACACCAAAACCCTCACTGAGAAGATGCTAAACCATCATGAACGCCGTGGTCGCGGAACACTCAAACGCCTCACCATCCTCACCGTCTGGACAGCGTTCGTCGCCACTTTGGCTGGTTATTTACTGTAACAAATAAATGTTATATTCTGACTATTAAACAACTTGCCCCAACTCCTCCAAAATAATTGCAATATGTTCAGGGGAGGACATGCGGTGATCACCGCCCTCGACAAAACGCAAATTCACATCATCACTCTCTAGCTTCTCAACAATTTGCTCGGACACAGCAAAAGGCACATCCTTATCCTCCGTACCGTGAATCAAGCGTACTGGGCAATTAATTGCTATTTTGTCTTTATCGAGCAAAAGGTTCCGTCTACCACTTTCGATTAATTGCATAGTAATTGGGTAGAAACCTTCATCATCACAAGGCAAATTATAAACCTCGCCACGTTCTAAATTTGCCTTTACTTCATCAGAGAAATCATCCCACATCAAACCTTCGGTAAAATCAGGCGCAGATGCTATGCCAAGTAATGCTTTAACCCTTTCTGGGCGCTGCAAAGCAATTTGCAACATTAGCCAACCACCCATGCTTGAACCAACGAGAATCACCTCGCCTACACTTATTTGATCAACCACTTGCAAGCTATCTGCTAGCCAAATATCAATATTTCCCTCTGTGAAATCACCGCCTGAATGACCATGCCCCGTATAATCAAACCTGACAAAGCCATGTCCTTCTTGCTGAGAAAACTCCTCTAATGCTAGTGCTTTTGTACCTTCTTTATCTGACATAAAACCACTAAGAAATATAATGGTTGGCTTATTACCCAAAATATGGTTATATGCTATCCTTGTACCGTTTTGATTATTAAAAAATTGCTCTTTACTCATTTTACACTTGTTTAAATTATGCTTTTGCGTATATAGTTCCTGGTCACTTATTGCAGATTAAGTTATGAAAAACAAAGTAATTCTCCAAATATTACCAAAACTCAATACTGGTGGTGTTGAACGCGGCACCATTGAAATTGCTCAAGCAATTATTAAAAGCGATAATAAATCAATTGTCGTTTCTAATGGCGGCGAAATGGTTAAACAATTAGAAGCAATTGGTAGCCTTCATATTCAATTATCAGTCCATCGCAAAAACCCTTTCTCACTGATTCGCAACATCAAAAAACTGCGTAGCATTATCATCAAACATAAAGTTGATATTGTTCATGCACGCTCACGTATCCCTGCTTGGGTCGCGTATTTTGCTTGTCGTGATACTAATGCAAAATTCATTACTACTTTTCATGGTGTATATTCGTTCAAAACTCCTTTGAAAAAACTCTATAATTCTGTAATGACAAAAGGCGAGAAAATCATTTCAATCTCTAATTTTATTACTGAACATATTCTAACAAATTATCATATCACGCCTGAGAAAATCATTCGTATCTATCGTGGTATTGATTTGGACATATTCAATGTTAAGACAATCAGCAAAGCAAAAGAAGATGAGTTTCATAAAAAATACACCATCCCTAAAAACCGCAAAATTATCCTTATGCCCTGCCGCATTACTGGCTGGAAAGGTCACAAATACCTCCTACGCGCTTTGAAACAAATCAAATCCGAACAGTTTTTTTGCTTAATTGTGGGCAGCGACAAAAATCATAGAAAATACCGCCAAGAATTAGAAAAAATGATTAAGAAGTTTGGCCTGCAAGACAAAGCCGCGATCTTCCAAAATTGTGGAGAGTTACATAATCTTTACAAATTTGTTGATATTGTTGTCTCACCAAGCCAAAGGCCCGAAGCATTTGGTCGCGTTATGGCAGAAGCTTCAGCGTGTGGAAAACCTGTCGTTGCTACGAATCATGGCGGCTCTTGTGAAAATATCAGAGATGGAGAAACAGGGTTTTTGGTTTCACCAACTCAGCCAAGCGAAATGGCCGAGAAAATCAAAAAACTACTACAAATGCCAGAAAAAGATTTCAATAAAATGTCAAAAGCTGGCGCTAAATATATCAGCGATAATTTCTCTTTGAAATTAATGCAGAAACACACAATCAATCTTTATAAGGAACTATTAAATGACTAATGCCCTTTTCTACGAATTAACGCAAACCACTATCAGCAAATTCCTTCCGCAACTTTTACATAAAATTTGGGAAAGTGAAAAAAACAATGTTTTAGTAATTTGTCAAAATGATGCGCAAATAGCTGAATTAGACCGACTCATCTGGACATTCTCTAGTGATAAATTTATTCCCCATGGCACAAAAAATGATGCCGATGCTGACAAACAACCCATCTTCCTAACCAATAAAGATAATATTGAAAATCCCAATAATGCCAAAACCTTAATTAGCCTTACTGCTGAATTTGATATTAATTATGCAAAGCCCTTTGATAAATTTATTTATGCTTTTGAAAACCAATGTGGTTTTGAAGTAAAAGAATTGGCAAATGATTTTACCCTTAAGTATTGGTTACAGGATGATGGTAAATGGGTAGCGAAGAAGTAATCTGGTCTTTTTGTTATTTAATACACCCTATCCACGTCATAGCCTGAGTTCCGCAGGAATTCTAGGGCTATCCAGAGCCACATGTAACCAGCTCGCCATTTAACCATGGATTGCCTTAGAATTTTTTCAAAATTCAGGCAATGACGAAGAAGAAGGCACGACCAAATGCTAAATAAACATAATATGATTTTTAACCACAACTCTCTAAAACTACATCGCCAACGCACAGAGAAAACTCTGCATAAAGCAGATTTCCTGATTAAGCGCTCTAGCGCAGATTTGTTAGAACGCCTTGATGCAATTCCTCATAAAACCACCAACATTCTCGATATTGGCTCACGTGATAGTGCTTTCCTCGTAGATCTACAAAACAAAGCCACAAATCTAACCATAGCTGAGCTCAGCTATGACCCAGAAGATCTATCCTCTCTACCAACTAATCATTTTGACTTGATTACCAGCACGCTTTTTTTACATAACATAAATGACGTTCCTAAATTCCTTTTGGCAATCAAAAACCTTTTGACCGAAAAAGGCTTATTTGTTGCTTCGCTTTTTGGCGGCACAACTTTAATCGAACTCAAGCAAGCCTGCCTAAAAGCAGATATGAAAAAAGGAGAAGTCTCGCCACGCATTTCACCTTTCATTGACGTAAAAACCATGGGTATGTTGTTACAAAAAACTGGTTTTAGCGAACCAGTAACTGATAGTGACAAGGTTACTGTGCAATATGATGATGCGTATAAACTAATGGAGGATTTACGCAATATGGGCGAAAGCACTATCCTGACAAAAAGTAGAAAACACTTCACAACCAGAAGTGAGATCGATAACATCGCGACGTGCTATAAAGAACTATATGAAAATATAGCAACTTTTGAAATTATTAACCTAACCGCTTTTAAAGATTAATATTATGAAAAACAGGGATAAAAAAAACTACGCTTTGCTATGTAGCCTTTTAGGCCTGATCGCAATCATCTTCTACATTGCGATTATTCGTCTTCGTTAAAACTACGGCTTAAAAAGTTTTCAGCCAATTATTAAAGATACTTGGGATAAAAATAAAATCTGAGGATTTTTGTGATGATTTTTAGTTAATGTCCTTCTTGAACGAGTGGACGCATACTTCATACGTAACTCTAGTGAAAGGAGGTTATTTACTAAAAAGGGCGCAAAAAGACCAGATTTTAGTAGTTACGTGCTTGGCGAATCTGCGATACGCTAAACCCACCAGCTTTTTGGATTACACCTGCAATATCTAGGCGACCATTACGCAATGCAATATCCAAAGCACTTTCGCCTTGCTCTGTTGCTATATTCACATCCGCCCCCCAATTTATCAACTCAATGACAGCATCTAACCTACCCTTAAATACTGCTACATGGATTGGAGAAAATCCTCTTTCATCACGCTGATTAATATCTATGCTATTGGCTAGCAATAAAGTAATCATGCGTATATCTGCTGAATTAATCGCATAAACTAATGGCGTCATGCCATTTAAATAAATATTATCAATATTCTTTACACGCCTAATAATGGATCTGAGATTATTAATGTTATTTTGTCCAATAGTCACAAAAACTGCCTGCTGATATTCCAACTCAAACATAGCCTCAGGCAAGTGACGATTTGCAGAATTATGCACTTTTTGATTCAAAATCGGAGGGAGATTTTGTGTCATATAATCCGCCCATGGTCTTTTCACTGGCAGTAGTTTCTCAATAGGGTTAATCACCGCCACTACAACTTTTGGTATATTCTTTACATCTTCTACCACTTCTATTTTTTCTTCAGCTTTTGGCAACTCAACAATTTTCTCTTCAACCTTATCTTCTTCAACCTCTATTGCCTCTAAATCTGGAAAAGCAATATCAGCCCCTTTATTTTTAATCGTAAATTCATCGGGAAAATCAGGTAAAATATTTTTCTTTTCACTTTGCTTAATAATTGGCTCTGGTACTAGCAAGGCTTTTTTCTCAACATCCTGTTTTGTAGTTTTTTCTACTATCTCAACTTCAACAGTCGGCGTTTCTGGTAGCTCTGTAATAATTTTTAACTCTTCCCCTTCTGGTATAGCCATAGGTGATTCTATTGCAGCCTCTTTTTCCTGTTGCGGCAGAGGAGCAACTGTCTCAGCTATTTGTGGAATTTCAGAATATGGAATTAAAAACAACTCACCTCCTAACTCAGAATCATTTTGTGTTTTTGATATTGAAGCAATTTGCGCCTGAGAGACAGGCTGAATAATCTCTTCGCCTGTGTTGCCACCGCCAACTGATAATGCTCCTAACAATAAAATTGTTCCAACGCTCATTATTATTATTCAAAAATACGAAAAACCTAAACCCATTTTACTTCTGGCGGCATCGACATTAATATTGATTCTGGATTACCACCGGTCATCAAACCAAATTTTGTCCCCCGATCATATAGCAAATTGAATTCTGCATATCTTCCTCTTTTAATCAACTGATATTCTCGCTCTTCTTCAGTCCATTTCTTATGCATACCCTTCCTTACGATGCGCGGAAATATATCAAGCAAGCTTTTGCCAACTTCCTGAGTAAAAGAAAAATCCTGCGTAAAATCTCCCGAGTTTAAATAATCATAGAAAATGCCACCAACGCCTCTTGCTTCATTACGATGTTTTAGCCAAAAATATTCATCACACCATTTTTTGAATTTATCGTAATAGTTAGGGTCAAACCTATCACATACTTTCTGAAAACCCGAATGGAACTCCTTCGTTTCTTCATCATTAGAATAGATAGGATTTAAATCTGCACCACCGCCAAACCATGTTTTTTCCGTACAGATAAACCGCGTATTCATATGCACAGC
Organism: Rickettsiales bacterium; assembly: GCA_034111325.1. Classification (GTDB taxonomy): domain Bacteria; phylum Pseudomonadota; class Alphaproteobacteria; order Rickettsiales; family JABIRX01; genus JAWUXM01. The sequence goes on along the minus strand of JAWUXM010000039.1, from coordinate 9,295 downwards.
CGGCACTAAAGGTGAGCGCATATGCGCCACTAGTGAAATGCCACTTGCCCAAAAATCTGCCTTGTTTTCTGTCCCTGGAATTTGCTTACGAAACTCCTCTGAAAATTTCCCGTGAACTGTTGAAATATTCACCCCAACTTTTTCAAAAACTTTGCCTTTCATCACACCAGAAACACCGCCTCCACCTTCTTTATGTTGCCATTCTTCATAAGAAAACTTAGCTGTATCATCGCCGCTAAATTCTGCCTCTATTTTTTCAAATTCAGCGCAAATTAAATCACGCAAATTAGCAAACCATTGTTGTGCTTGTTTTTGCTGTTTGACTATTTCACTCATATTCTCGCTTCTTCTTTCCATAATAAATAATAGGTGCTAGTTGCTATAACAAATAAAGGCGTAAACCACGCAGCGACTATATAATGTAACCTAGCAGAGCCACCAAAACTGCCGATAATGTTCTTTAGAAAGAAAATCACAAAACTCAAAATAATCGCGCTCACAAAGAACATTCCCACTTTTCTACTGCGTGGCGGCAATAATGAAAAACAACTTGAGACCATTACCATCGCTACAAATAAAAACGGCAATGCTAACAGGCTATTAAAATAGACCTTATAGCGCGATGCTGAAAAACCAGATTCTTGCAAATCTTTTATCACTCGCGGCAATTTCCAAAAAGGCACATCCGACGTATCTGCATAAGTATTTTCTATTTTCTTGAGAATGAATTTTGCATTTAGTGAGGAAGGCATTTGATATTCCTCATACGAGATCGCTACTTTATTTACCTCTTCTAGCATCACATTTTTCATAAACCACTGACCCGGTTTTAACTCAGCTTTTTCTGCTTTAAGCGTATATAATAAATTATTGTCTGCATCAAAACTAATAAATTCTGCATCAAAAAACAATATCCGAGTTTTTGAAGATTTCGGCGCTCTAATTAATGTTGTTTTATTATCACCATCATCCTGTTTGAGCCACAATCCTCCATTACTATAGACGCGATTTTCAAATAGGCTTTGATAGCCAAGATGTGTGGCATTAAGTTTTTCATATTGCCGTTTCGACCATGAGACATATGGGTTTAGAGCTGTAATAACAAGCAGTCCAATAATGAAAGCAGAAATCATTAAAGGCTTAATAATCTTCCAGACTGACATTCCGCTAGCACGCATCACCGCGATTTCCAAATTATTATTCAACTTGTTCAGCGTAATCAATGAAGCAATGAAAATTAGGAAAAAGGAAATCTCCTGTAATAGATTTGGCAGCTTGAAAAACACCATTGAAAAAATAATGCTTAGTGGCACATCTTTATCTTGTGCACGCCGAGCAACTTCCAACAAATCAATCAACACAATCAAACAAGAAAACAGCAATGCCGCTAAAGCAAAGCTTACAAGAAAATTCTTAGCAATGTATTTTGACAGCTTACCTTTGATCATTTCTTGATTTTAAGTTGTTCTACTATATTTTCCCTCGGAATTAAACATTTACAGACTGATTCATGAAACCGCAATTAAAACCTACTTCTGCACATTTCTCATCGGGACCGTGCAAAAAACGCCCAGATTGGAACATAGACGCCCTAAAAGATGCAGCTGTCGGACGTTCACATCGTGCCGCAATCGGTAAAGATAAGTTAAATAAAGTTATTACAGAGTCAAAAAGATTACTCGGCATTCCTGAAGATTATTTGGTTGGCATAATGCCAGCATCAGATACTGGCGCTGTTGAAGCAGCGCTTTGGAGCATGATCGGCACATGTGGAGTTGATGTTTTTGCCTGGGAAAGTTTTGGTGGTGATTGGGTTAAGGATTTAAAAAATGAATTAAAAATCAGTGATTTACGCATATTCCAAACTGATTACGGAATTTTACCAGATTTAACACAGGCTGGCAAAGACCGTGATGTGATTTTCACATGGAACGGCACAACTAGTGGTGTTGTCGTGCCAAATGGTGATTGGATTTCTGATGATCGCGAAGGGCTAACAATTTGCGATGCTACTTCTGCGGTTTTTGCTTTTGATTTACCATGGGAGAAACTCGACGTTACAACTTACTCATGGCAGAAAGTTATGGGTAGTGAAGCGGCACATGGGATGATCGTGCTTTCACCACGCGCTGTAGAACGCTTAAAAACATTCACGCCTGATCGTGCTATTCCTAAAATTTTCCGCATGGCAAAAAATGGTGAGATCATTGGAGGGATTTTTAAAGGCGCAACAATCAATACTCCTTCAATGCTTGCTGTTGAAGATGCTCTTGATTCTTTAAAATGGATTGAATCGATCGGCGGAGCAGCAGGAATGATTTCTCGCTCACAAGCGAATCTTGCTGTTGTCAAAGATTGGGTTACAAAAACTCCATGGGTTGGTTTCCTTGCAGTTGATGAAAAGACTCTCTCAAATACTTCAATTTGTTTAAAAATAATTGAAGAAGACTATCTAAAATTATCTACTGATGAACAAGCTATTTTCGCTAAAGATATAACAAAAATATTGGAGAGCGAAGAAGTCGCCTTTGATATCGCTGCATATCGTGATGCACCAGCAGGCTTTAGAATCTGGGGCGGAGGCACAGTAGAAGCAAGTGATGTTGAATTATTATTACCTTGGTTTGACTATGCATTTGCAGAGGTAAAAGGTAAGTATATAAACTAAATATTATGTTCCTCCCCCCAGGGGGCGAGGGGATGACATTTTAACTTTTAAAAAGACCCATGAAAAAAGATCTTCGTCAATCAACTTACATGTTTAGCGGCAACTCGATTTTTATTGAGCAGCTTTACGAAAAATATCTGCAAAACCCTACATCGGTTGATCAAGAATGGCAGGATTTCTTCAAAAATATTGGCGATAATCTTTCATCATTAAATGCTGATTACCGCGGTGCTGATTGGAACAAAGTTGAATTAAGCGTTATCGGTGCCGAGGCTGAATCTAGCCCCGCTGCGCCAAGTAATGCTAACAAACAACCAGCTGCCAATAATGATGCTTTACTGCAAGTAATGCTTACTGCAGCATATCGCCACTATGGTCATTTTCTTGCTAATATTGACCCACTAAATCTTAAACCTTCACAATCAAACCCTGCGCTTGATATTGATAATTATAATTTCACTGACAAGGTCGCAGCGAAAAATTTAATAAGCCGCTTACAGAAAATTTACTGCAGCCATACTGGCTATGAGTTTGAATATATTTCTAATGAGGAAGAAAAAGCTTGGTTTAGAGAAAATGTTGAAAATAGAAATCTCACTTTCAGCAATGAAGAAAAATTAGAAATCCTTACATCACTTATCAAAACTACATCTTTCGAGCAATTCCTACATAAACGCTTCCCTGGTGCAAAACGCTTTTCGGTTGAGGGCGGTGATAGTTTAATTCCTGCGCTGGAAGAGATTATCAAAACTTCAGTTGCAGAGGGCATAGAAAATGTCGAAATTGGCATGGCGCATCGTGGTCGCTTAAATGTGTTAGTTAATATTTTAGAAAAACCTTTAGCACAAATGCTCGCTGAGTTTAAAGGTGCTTCTTCTTTCCCTGCTGGGCTGGATGAAGTTTCTGGTGATGTAAAATACCATATGGGTTATTCACTTGATAAGGAAATTAACGGTAAAAAAACTCACATATCTTTAGCCTTCAACCCTTCACATTTAGAAGCAGTAAATTCTATTACCGCCGGGAAAGTTCGTGCCAAGAGAGATTTACAATCAGACAAAAGCACTTTCAAATCCATGGGCATTTTAATTCATGGTGACGCTGCCTTTATGGGGCAAGGTTCCGTGGCTGAATGTCTAAATATGGCTGGTGTAGGAGCCTATGATATAGAAGGAATTGTCCACATCATCGTCAATAATCAAATTGGGTTTACCGCTAATAATAATGATAGCCGCGCAACTCTCTACGCGTCTGATTTAGCAAAATTCATCGAAGCACCAATAATTCACGTTAATGGCAATGAGCCAGAAGCAGTTGTCGCTGCTGCACGCCTTGCTAGTGAATTTAAAAACAAATTCAAAAGAGACGTCGTAATCGATATTAATTGCTATAGACGCTATGGTCATAATGAAGGAGATGAGCCAAATTATACGCAACCAATTATGTATAGCCTAATCAAGGCCATACCTTCTTTAGAAAAATTATATGCAGAGAAACTAACTAGCGAGAACTCTATTGAAGATGCGCAATTAAGCAAAATCATCGATGATCGCCAAGTTGAATTAAACGCTGCTTTTGACGCATCTGAAAAGCACTCAATCAAAGAAGCCGACGCTTTTGCTGGCACATGGAAAAGCCTAACCCGCAATAAAGTTGAGAATAGCCCCGCAACTGGCGTTGATATCGAAATCCTAAAAAAACTTGGCGAAAAAATTCTAACTATAAAAGATGGTTTTGCCGCTAATCCTAAATTAGCCAAACAACTTGAATTAAAAAAAGAAATCGTTTCTCAAGGTGAAGTGTTTGATTGGTCAATTGGCGAATCGCTTGCCTTTGCAACCTTACTGGCTGAAGGTTACCCAGTTCGCCTTACTGGGCAGGATGCAAAACGTGGAACTTTCTCACATCGTCACTCTGTTTTGCGTGATTCCAAAACTGAAGAAGAATATAGCCCCTTAAATCATTTAGACAGTAAACAGGCACAATATGAAGTAGCGGATTCTGTCTTGTCAGAATTTGCCGTACTTGGTTATGAATATGGCTATTCTTTAGCAAACCCTAACGCTCTTACAATTTGGGAAGCGCAATTTGGTGATTTTGCTAATGGCGCACAAGTAGTTTTTGATCAATTCATCGCTTCGTCTGAAACAAAATGGCTACGGATGAGTGGTTTGGTTATGTTGTTACCACACGGTTATGAAGGACAAGGGCCAGAGCATAGCTCCGCTAGGTTAGAGCGCTATTTGCAATCTTGCGCGCAAGATAATATCCAAGTTGCAAATTGTACAACTCCAGCAAATTTCTTTCATATTTTACGCCGCCAACTCCATCGCAACTATCGCAAGCCTTTGGTTATCATGTCACCAAAATCATTATTGCGTCATAAATTAGCAGTTTCCTCTTTGGAAGATTTTACTAAAAACACTGCATTCAAACCAGTCATTTCTGAACATAAAAAACTCAGCAAAGTTAAAAAAATTGTTTTTTGCTCAGGTAAAATCTATTACGATCTACTCGAAGCAAGAGATGAGAAAAAAGTAACAGATGTTGCGTTAATTCGTATCGAACAGCTTTACCCATTCCCTGCAAAAGAAGTAAAATCTGAACTTGCAAAACACCAAGATGCAGAAATTATTTGGTGTCAGGAAGAATCAGAAAATATGGGTGCTTGGAACTTTATCGATCGCCGCTTAGAAGCTGCGATGATAGATGCAAAATGCAAAAATACTCGCCCACAATATATTGGCAGAACGGCTAGCGCCTCTCCTGCAACTGGTTATATGAGTGTTCATCTCAAAGAACAAAACGCAATCACTGAAAAAGCTTTAAAATAATATATAGCACGTTAAATTGCGCAAGCGGTAACAACTCAACAATAACCAATTAATAAAAATAAAGATCATGAGCATACAAGAAATTAAAGTTCCTCCTTTAGGTGAATCTGTTAGCGAAGCAACAATTGCTACTTGGCATAAAAAAGCAGGTGATGCTGTCAAAGCTGATGAGTTATTAGTTGAGTTAGAAACTGACAAAGTAACCTTAGAAGTTAACGCCCCGGCCGATGGAAAGTTAGTTGAGATAAAAGCCAAAGAAGGTGATAATGTTGAAGTTGGCAATATCCTTGCAACTTTTGAAGAAGGTGCTGCTGGTAGCGCTCCCGCTAAAGAAGAAGAGGCTGCTGCACCTAGTAAAAAAGAAGAAGCTCCTGCACCCACTGCAAAATCAAATGATAATTTATCTCCAGCACCAAGAAAAATTATTGCTGAGAAAAATCTAAACCCTGCTGATATTACAGGCACTGGTAAAGATGGCCGTGTCACAAAAGGTGATGCTTTGGCAGCTAGCCAAGCACCACAAGCGCAAAGCGCAGCGCCACAAGACAATGCAAACCGCACTGAGCGCGTGAAAATGTCACGTCTGCGTCAGAGAATCGCTGAGCGTTTAAAAGAATCACAAAATACTGCTGCAATTCTTACAACTTTCAATGAAGTTGATATGAGTGGCATAATGAATTTGCGTAATAAATATAAGGAAGATTTCCAGAAAAAGCATAATGTCAAATTAGGCTTTATGTCTTTCTTCGCCAAAGCAGTAGTCGCCGCTTTAAAGGAAATACCATCCGTTAATGCAGAAATTGACGGCACTGATGTTATCTATAAAAACTTCTACGATATCGGCGTTGCAGTCGGAACGGAACAAGGTTTGGTTGTTCCTGTTGTAAGAAATTGTGACCAACTTTCAATTGCTGGAATCGAACAAGAAATCAACAACCTTGCGTTAAAAGCAAGGGATGGCAAACTTTCCATGGCAGATTTAACTGGCGGAACATTCACTATTTCAAATGGTGGTGTTTATGGCTCGCTTCTCTCTACGCCAATTATCAACCCTCCACAATCAGCCATCCTCGGCATGCATAAAACTGAGCAAAAACCTGTCGTGATAAATGGTGAAATAGTTATTCGCCCGATGATGTATTTAGCACTTTCTTATGACCACAGAATCATTGATGGTAAAGAAGCGGTAACTTTCCTAGTGAAAGTAAAACAATATCTTGAAGACCCTAGTCGTCTTCTCCTAGATATGTAATTTTTGTAATTTAACAAGAAGAGATATGAGTGATAAATTTGATTTAGTAGTAATTGGCGGCGGGCCTGGAGGTTACGTTGCAGCTATCCGAGCTAGCCAATTAGGAATGAAAGTTGCTTGTGTTGAAAAACGCAAAACTTTAGGCGGCACATGTTTAAACGTTGGCTGTATTCCTTCAAAATCACTTTTAGAATTCTCTCACCATTATAGCGAAGCAAAACATCACTTTGCTGATTTTGGCGTTGAAACCACTACGAAACTTAACCTTGTCAAAATGCTTGCGAAGAAGGATGAAGTGGTTGATGGCCTAACCAAAGGGATCGAAGGCTTATTCAAGAAAAACAAAATCACCTACATTAACGCCATCGGTACAATTCATAAAAATGGCGAAGTCGGCATTCATGAAGAAGGTGATAAAAGCTCTAAAATCTTCGCTGATAAAACCCTTATTGCAACTGGCTCGGAAGTTACAAGCTTGCCAAATATTGAAATTGATGAAGAAAAAATTATTTCTTCGACTGGTGCTTTAAACCTTAAATCAGTTCCTAAAAAATTAATCGTGATTGGCGGCGGAATAATCGGGCTAGAGCTTGGCTCAGTCTGGATGCGTCTTGGCGCTGAAGTTGAAGTAATCGAGTTTTTAGACCAAATCTGCCCCTCTATGGATGATGAATTGGCCAAAAATTTCAAACGCACTCTTGAAAAACAAGGGATGAAATTCCGCATGGGTACAAAAGTTACCGAAGCAAAAGCTAACAAAACAGGTGTTGATTTAACAGTTGAAGCAGCAAGCGGCGGCAAGGCTGAAAAACTAAAAGCAGATGTTGTTTTAGTTGCCGTTGGTCGCAAACCATATGTTGAAGGCTTAGGACTAACTGAAGTTGGCGTTAAGCAAAATAAACATGGCTTCATCGAAATCAACGAGAAGTTTGAAACTTCAGTTCCAGGAATATACGCACTTGGTGATGTTGTCCCTGGCCCAATGTTAGCGCATAAAGCAGAAGAAGAAGGCGTTGTCTGCGCAGAAATGATGAATGGTCAATATGGTCACATTGATTATAATTTAGTTCCTTCAGTGGTTTATACTTATCCAGAAGTTGCTTGGGTTGGTAAAAATGAAAAAGAATTAAAAGAAGCAGGAGTGGAATATAATGTCGGAAAATTCAGTTTCATGGCAAATTCACGTAGCCGCGCAACTTTATCAGGCGATGGCTTTGTTAAATTACTTGCTGATAAAACAACTGATAAGATCCTTGGTTGTCACATTATTGGCCGTGAGGCTGGTGGATTAATTCATGAAGTTGCACTCGCCATGGAATTTGGCGGCTCTGCAGAAGATATTGCGAGAACTTGCCACGCGCATCCTACGCTGAATGAGGCGATTAAGGAGGCGGCATTAGCCGTCGACAAACGCGCCATCCACAGTTAGTTTGGTTCTTTTGCGCGCTTTTTGGTAAATAACCTACTTTCACTCGAGTCAGGTATGAAGTATACCTTCACTCGCTCAAGCAGGACATTTACCAAAAATCATCACAAAACTCCTCAAACTAACCCTTAGGGCAAACACCCTCCCCACAAGTCATGCTGAACTCGTTTCAGCATCTGCCCAACCCTCCACACATTTTGAAGGTTTATTTCTAAAATAGCATATATAGAGTAGAGGGTAACTTTTAATCAACAGGAATAGGTTTTATGTGTGAATATTTAGATTTGGCAGCTAGTGTGGTAGGAGCTATAGCCACATGCTTTGCAGCATATGTTGGTTATAAAGCATTGCAAAGTTGGAAGAAAATTAAAAAGGCAAGTTTAGCAGAAGAAATAATCATACTGGCACATGAATTACAAGGAGTAATTGAGTGGTCTAGGTTTCCAGGGCAGTATAAGGAAGATGGGCAAACCAGAGAAAGGGATCCAAATGAAAACAAAAGTGAGGCAAAGTGTAAAGATCAGTATTTTTCGTGTGTAGAAAGATTACAGAAAGAGCAACATGTTATATCACAGATACCAGTGTTAAAAATTAAAGCAGATTTATACTTCTCAGAATTTTATATCTCTACTAAACTATCTGGGTTTGTAGATGTAATGGATGATATCAAGAATTCATCAATATCTTTAATTGAGGGTTCGCAAAATAAAGGCAAGCATAGAAGTGTGATTTGGAGTTCGGGCAAGGATGATATAATAAATAAGAAGGTAAGTGATTTTGTTAGAGGGATAGAGAGTGCATTGCAAAAATTTTGTAAGTAAATGTTATCAGCATGACGATTAGGTATCAGTTCCAACCCTTGTCATTGCCTGAATTTTCGCAGAAAATTCTAGCAATCCAGTGCCACAAATAATTATTTCGCCCTTTGCCCCTAGATTGCTAGAATTCGTTACACGAATTCTAGCAATGACAATGGGAAGGTGTTTGCCCTAGGGTTTAATCTGAGGATTTTTGTGATGATTTTTAGTAAAAATTTACTGTGAGGGAGCGACGCGTACAACTTCGTACGCGAGTCGACTGAACAGTGAGTTTTTGCTAAAAAGCGCGCAAAAGAA
>JAWUXM010000038.1:0-24352 GCA_034111325.1 Rickettsiales bacterium | reverse complement strand
CGGTGGAGACGGAGGTGGCGGTGGAGACGGCGGAGGTGGCGGTGGAGACGGCGGAGGTGGCGGTGGAGACGGCGGAGACGGCGACGACTCCACTAAAATTGAGGCCAAGCGCAACACAGAAAAAACTAGAGGCAGAGGCAGCGGCGAGGGCGTTAGCGGAGGCGAATGCGGAGGCAGAGGCAGCGGCGAGGGCGGAGGCGACGGCGAGGGCGGCGGCACAACAAGCCCAAAATGAAGAAAGGCGGAGACAGGAAGAGGGAGAAAAAACACAAACACAAGATGCAAGAAACAACGGCCAACAAACAGGAAATGGCAATGACACACCTCCAAGAGTAAGAGATAGTGACAAAAAACAAAAAAATAAGCATGTCAGTTTTGCATCCACAGTACGCGATGAGGATGGCACGTCAGCTTCATTACGAACTCCGGCAGCCCCACATAAACCTCCAGCAAAATCACATACTAACCCTCCGGCGCCAAGACAACCGCAAGCAGAATCACATACTATGCGCAACGTTGCTGCCTTCATGATAACCATAATTGGTATAGCAGCAGGGATAGCAATATTACTAACTAGCGGTTCTTTATTAGGTCTAATACCTTTAATTGTAGGGGTTGCTGTTGCTGTTGCTGTTGGTGGAATTACAATGCAAATTCTGGAGGGAAAGACTGCTGAAAAAGGCAATAATAAAACAAATACACCTACTCAGCATCACGAAACATCTAGAAGCCAAAACCATGCTGCTACATTAGCCAACCAAAGAAAAGTAAACCCACCCTCACCCTCAAAACAACCCTAATAATTATGCCTAAACTCAGAACTATCTTTTTTGTTACATTAATCGCCCTATTCACATATGCATTATTGGGCTATGTGCCAGTGGGCAATAAGGCAAATTTTCTTTATTCCACAACATTATTGATACTAATCGCTAGCTCGGTAATTTTTCGTGGTAAAATCAAAACAAATTTGAAATATCTCGCAATTTGGGGAGGGATTTTCCTTACCTTACTTATTGGCTATACGCTCCGCTCTGATGTTACTACTCTTGCAAATAAACTCGTCGCAGAGCTAATCCCGAGCCGCGCAATCACCACATCTGATGCTAAAGCCTTATCTTTCCGCATGGCGGATGATGGTCATTTCCACATTAACAGCCAAATAAATGGAAATCTCGTGCGTTTTATGGTTGATACTGGTGCAAGTGATATTGTCCTCTCGCCGCAAGATGCTATACGCCTTGGTTTTGACCTCAAAACATTACAATATAATAAATTTTACAATACTGCTAACGGAACAGTTAGCGGCGCGGCAATTCGCCTAGAAAGCTTTAGAATTAGCGATCATATAATTTACGATGTCAAAGCCTCGGTTAATAGCGCAAAAATGGATTCTTCCTTACTCGGCATGAGTTTCTTAAATCAATTAGAGTCCTATAAAGTTGAAAATAATGTATTAACGATTATTGTACGTTAGGAATTTTACTTAATTTTAAATATTATGATCAACAAAGCCATTTACTATTTTTTCTTCGCTATTTTCACAATCCTCATGGTTATCGGGTTTATGTTCTTTACTGTATTAAGCGCAGCAATTATCGTGATTGCCTTAATCAGCGGTGCTATTTTTATCGCTATCAATAAGAGGCAAATACAAAAAGTTCAGGCAGAGTTTCATAGTGAAAATGTACGCGAAGCTGAATATATTGAAATCAACCCCCGTAAGGAAGAAAAGAAGGAGGGCTAGCCTTCAAAAAGGTCATCCTGAACTCGTTTCAGGATCTGCGTAGTTAGCAAAAAAGCCAAAGCAAGCAATTTGCAATCATGCCATACCCTCACCATAATAACTAAATACTATATCACTGGCTGAATCAGCAGATCCTGAAATAAATTCAGGATGACGCCTCTTGCGGTGCAACACCTTGCTTCATCTATTTTTCATTCATAACAAACTTCCCTAACGCACGTAAGGAAGCAGCCAAAGCATCATCGGCGACTTCAGCAACTTGGTTGTTAAGCTCTGCGGCTTGTTTTTTACTCAGCTTCACAACCTCCTCCTCAATAATTTCAGGCTTTTTGACCATCATTGGTTTGCTCATGAATTTTAGTTTATCGATCGCCTTGCGGCCAAAATAAAGGCGGATACGCTCAAGTAACTGACTTTCAGCATATTGCATTTTCATCAACATTGCGCTGTTATAAACTTCTATCTGTAATGTTGCTTTATTTTGATAATGATCAATTTTAATCGGTTTACTATAGAGCGCATATTCCTCACCAACGATATTTTCCCAATCTGCAATAATTTTTATATATACAAAACCTTTCTTCTCGCATATTTTCTTCGTTGCAACGTCGATTGAATAACCAATTTGTTTCATGATTTTATAATATGTTTAAATTACTTCTTACTAAATTTTGGCCCTCTTTCATCCCCCTTCTTGCTTATATAGTTTGGGTTTGGCTTATCGCACCTCATTTAAAAAACAAACGAGAGCGTAGAAAGTTTATTGAAATCTACTACACTATAATCGCAACTTTAATTGCCGCAATTCTTAGTTTTTTCTATTTATTTCACACAACTAACGATACAGTAAGGGGAGCAACTGATTATACCCCTGCACAAGTAAAAAATGGCAAAATTATCCCCGGCACAGTCAAATAAATTATTCTCTTCTGAATTAGTCACATCCTTTCAAGCTAAATTAGGTTCTGACCTAAGTAAATTTCGCTTTGTCGGTGGCTGCGTGCGTGATTTATTAGCCGATCGCCCTATCAAGGATATCGACCTTGCAACTAGCCTTAACCCTGACGAAGCCATTGCGCTTCTCGCAAAATACAACATCAAAACTATTCCTACTGGTAAGGATTTTGGCTCAATCACTGCTTTTCTTGCTGAAGGGTCGATTGAGATCACTTCTCTACGTAAAGATATAAAAACCGACGGCCGCCATGCAATTGTTGAATATTCGAAAGACTGGCAGGAAGATTCTGCACGGCGTGATTTTACCATTAACGCTATCTATCTAGATTTTGACGGCGAGATTTTTGATTATCACCATGGTATGGAGGATTTACAAAACCACATCGTCAAATTCATTGGCAACCCAATCGACCGTATAAAAGAAGATGTCTTGCGTATTCTACGCTTCTTCCGTTTTAGTGCTGAATTCGCTGATAGCTTTGATGCAGAGGCGATTGTTGCTTGCCACGAATCAGCACATCTTATTCCTAACCTTTCTGGTGAACGCATTAGAAGCGAACTTTGGAAAATCCTTGAAAGTAAGAATTTTTATATAGCCTTACAGCAGATGAGATCTAACGCAATTCTCGATAATCTATTTGAAATTGACGGTGCATTACTAAATAAACTAGAAAATCAACCAGTCCCCGCCCTACATAAACTTGCTCTTTTATTAATCACACACCCAATTGCACACATAAAAGAAATCAGCACACGCCTAAAACTCGCCAATAAAGAAAAGGGTTTCGTTTTGACAATCGCGCAAAGTCACAAATTAATTGCTACTAATTTATCTATCGCAGCGCAAAAAAAACTCATCCGCAAATTTAGCAAAGAACTATTCATTGAATTGGTAACAATAAAAAACATCTACGCACCAAATAAGGTTTTTGCTGATTATATCGACATTGCCACAAAATGGGAAATCCCTACCTTGCCAGTTAATGGCTCTGATCTTATGAAATTAGGTTTCAAAGAAGGCGCAGAGTTAGGCATGAAACTTAAAAAACTCGAAGCCAAATGGGAAGAAAGCGATTATAGATTAAACAAGGAAGATTTACTTCTTCTTTGATTTTTTGCGTGATTTTTTCGGGAACCAACGTGTTGTGTTGTTTAGATATTCTTCATATTCCTTACCAAACTTACTTTTAAAGAAAGGCTCCTCACAATAAATCACAAAGACATTTGCAATAACGAAAACCAGCAAGCTATAAAGCACTAAAGTCATCGAGCCAAAGAATACCGCCTCGCCAAACAACACCATGAACACTGCAAAATAGAAAGGGTTACGCATCGCCTGATATGCACCTTTATTAAAAGGCATTTCCTCAATTGCCGCTTCGGCATAGTCACCAAGGAAATAATTTAATATCCAGTTAACTCGTGAGTAAATCGCCACGCCAATAATAGCAATCACGATACCTATCGCTTTAAAAAGCGAAGTATCCAAATCTGGCTCAGAATGTGAATTATTTAAGATGTAGTAAGGAAAAATTACTACCAATATCAATGCTACAAGCAAAGTTATTATAATTTTCTTAAAGCAGCGCATAGGAATAATGGATGAATTAACAGATTTATAACAGTAATGAGACTAATAATTTTTACAAGAGGAAAGATTGGAGTACATTACTCGTCACCTGTATATTAAAGCAAGATTCTTCACCGCAAAAGAGGTCATCCTGAATTTGTTTCAGGATCTGCTGAATTGGCCAGGGGTAGGCTAGTTTAACTTTTTTGATCGGTTAATAATATAGTACCGTTACAAATTGCCTCCTCTTTACTTTGCTGCTAATATGTAGATCCTGAAACGAGTTGATAAAAATGCTCTTAGCGCATTTTCACCCTTCGGGCGGCTTCACTCCGTTCGCCGTCACAAAACAGCTTTGCTGTTTTGTAAGGATGACGATTAGGGAGGATTTTGAAGATTTTGAAAGAATACACTATTTCCTATGGAAAAGGTTTTTTGCAAAAAAGAACTCAAAAGCACCAATTCGGTAAAATCTCATAAATTTTGCTTCTATTTTTGATACATGTCCTGCGCGAGTGAGCGACGTGTATACTATATACACGAGTCGAAGCGAGTAAAGGTTATGTATTAAAAAGAGTGCAAAAGCACCAAATTGGTAAAATCTCATAAATTTTGAGATGATTTTTGTTAAACCATGAAGTTTTTTTGAGGAAACGTATACTTCATACGTGACCGATAAAAAACGAAGCAGTTTGGCAAAAAGAGCTCAAAAGAATGAGATTTTAGTTTTTGACGAGGCGGTTAGCTGTAATCCAAGGCATCATCTCCCGCAACTTAGCGCCAACTTTTTCGATCTGATGTTCCTTAGCTTCACCACGTAATTTGTTCATTTTTGGGAAGCCTTCTTTTGCATCCGCAATATATTCTTTAACGAATGCGCCTGATTGGATATCATTCAAAACATCTTTCATGCGTGCTTTAACGCTACTATCTATTACTCTTGGACCAGAAACAAAATCACCATATTCGGCAGTGTTAGAAATTGAGTGACGCATGTTAGCTATCCCGCCTTCATACATGAGGTCAACAATTAGCTTAGTTTCATGCAGACATTCAAAATATGCCATTTCTGGTGCGTAACCTGCTTCAACTAAAGTTTCAAAACCAGCTGTAACAAGAGCGGTAATTCCACCACATAAAACTGCCTGCTCACCGAAAAGATCAGTTTCACATTCCTCACGGAAATTCGTTTCGATAATTCCTGAACGACCACCGCCAATTGCTGAGGCATATGATAATGCTAAATCTTTAGCATTTCCTGAAACATCTTGATGAACTGCGATCAAGCAAGGAACGCCACCATCTTTTTTATATTCACCACGGACAGTATGCCCAGGGCCTTTTGGTGCAACCATGAAAACATCCATATCGGCACGTTGCTCGATTAATTTAAAATGAATATTTAGACCATGTGCGAAAACTAGGCTTGAACCTTGTTTCATATTATCTTTTAGATCATCAGCATAGATATCTGCTTGATTTTCATCAGGTGCGAGAAGAACAACTACATCTGCCCATTTAGCAGCTTCAGCGTTTGTAACAACTTCAAAACCATCAGCCTGTGCTTTAGGAATTGATTGTGAATTTGCACGCAGAGCGATTTTAACATTAGCGACGCCTGAATCTTTCATATTCAGCGCATGTGCATGAGCCTGCGAACCATAACCAATTATGGCTATATTTTTTGATTTAATTAATTCTATATTTGTATCATTATCATAATAAACTTGCATCGACATTTATTTACCTTAAAAATTCTTGAGAAGCCCCGCATATTAGGCATTATATTTTTATTTTAAAGTAATTTATGACCATCCCTACTTCCAATCAAAATTTCTCAAATATTATCGGCTATGATACAATCATTAAAGATTTTACAGAAAGCTTAGAAAACAACAAAACACATCATGCATGGCTCTTTTCTGGCAAGCGTGGTGTTGGCAAAGCAACACTCTGTTACCACTTAGCTAACCTTGCTCTAGACTCGCCAACTAGCATTATAAAAATTAAAACTGCATCTCACCCTGATTTATTAGCCATCAGTTTAGCTGAAGATGCTAAAGAAATTAAAGTTGATGATGCCCGCAAAATTAATAGCTTCCTACGCATGACTGCCGCCGAATCGCAATATAAAATTGTTTTAATTGATGCAGTGGATGAGATGAACCTTACCGCCGCCAACAGTATTTTAAAATTACTTGAAGAACCGCCACATAATTGTTTATTTTTGCTGGTTGCTCACAACCCTGAAAAGCTCCTCGCAACCATAAAATCACGCTGCAAGGTTATCCGTATGCCTGAACTTAAAAAAGATAACGCTACAGCGATCATCAAATCTTTTGAAACAAATATTACCAATGAAGAGCTAAACTCACTAATCGATTTTTTTGCATTTTCTCCCGGTAAGGCATTAGAGTTTTTTAAAAACGGTGGTTTGGATATCTATAAGGACATATTGAAATCCTCAGCAAAACATAATAATCTCGCTAAAGTTGGTCAGGAATTAAACAGCAAATATAAATTCTCACTTGCCCAACTTGATTGCTTTACAATAATTTTAAATCACATGTTACAAAGCACTATTAAATGCCTCGCTACTAATGATTTCACCTTTACAGATCCCTCTGCTGAAGAATTCAGCCAGATTATTGCAAGTAATAACTCTTTAGAAAAAATATTAGAATTCCTACCATATCTTAATGAATTTACTGATAAGACCAAAAGACTAAATTTAGATAAAAATCATTTTATGATGAATTGTTTTAACAAAATTGCTTAATATGAAAAAACCATTTTACATCACCACGCCAATTTATTACGTAAACGACAAGCCACATATTGGTCACGCTTATACCACTTTAGCCTGCGATGTTATGGCACGCTTTAAACGGCTTGATGGTTTTAATGTTAAATTCCTAACTGGTACTGATGAACATGGACAAAAAGTTGAGAAATCTGCAGAGAAGAAAGGCATAGATCCGCAAAGTTTTACTGATCAAGTCTCTCAGGCATTCCGCAATTTAACCACTGTGATGAACTTTTCTAATGATGACTTTATCCGCACCACCGAAGAACGTCATAAAAAATGCGCACAGGCTTTCTGGCAAAAATTGGAAGAAAATGGCTTCATTTATAAAGACAAATATGCAGGTTGGTATGCTGTACGTGACGAAGCTTTTTACAGTGAAGATGAAATCACAGATGGCAAAGCACCAAGCGGCGCCGAAGTTGAATGGATGGAAGAAGAAAGTTACTTTTTCAAACTCTCAGCCTTTCAAACTCAACTTTTAGAACTTTATGAACAAAACCCAAATTTTGTTGCACCGCAAGGCAAGTTAAATGAAGTAATATCTTTCGTCCGTGGCGGCAAAAAATTAAAAGAAGGAGCATTAAAAGATTTATCAATTTCACGCACTAGCTTCAAATGGGGCGTGCCAGTTCCTAATGATGATAAGCATATAATGTATGTCTGGCTTGATGCCTTAACCAACTATCTCTCAGCAATTGGCTATCCTGATGTTAAATCTGATGATTTTCAGAATTTTTGGCCAGCTGATATGCATATTGTTGGCAAAGATATTTTACGTTTCCATGCAGTTTACTGGCCTGCCTTTTTAATGGCTGCAGATTTACCATTACCTAAAAAGATTTTTGCGCATGGCTGGTGGACAAATGAAGGCGAGAAAATCTCTAAATCCGTTGGCAATATCATTGATCCATTAGCCTTAATTGAAGAATTTGGACTTGATCAAACTCGTTATTTCTTAATGCGTGAAATCCCTTTTGGTAATGATGGTAATTTTGTACGCGACAATATGATTAACCGCATCAATGCTGACCTTGCTAACAATATCGGCAATCTTGCGCAAAGAACTTTATCGATGATTCAGAAAAATTGCGACGGGAAAATCCCACAGCGTGGTGAGTTAGAAAAAGATGAAAAAATTATGCTCCATAATTCGTATTATCTCATAGATAATTTACGTCCGAAAATTGATGAACAGAATTTTTATAATGTTTTAGAAGAAATCACCGCTCTTGCTGGCGTAGCAAATGAATATATCGACAAGCAAGCACCTTGGGAATTAAAGAAAACTAACCCCGAGCGCATGAATACTGTGTTATATAATTTGGCGGAAGTGATTCGCTGTATAGCAATTCTTCTCCAACCCTTTACACCAATGGCAGCTGATAAAATTTTAGGACAATTGGCGATTACACAAGATAAGCGAGATTTTGCCTGTTTAAATGAAAGACATCGCCTGACTTCTGGCATTGAGCTCCCCCCTCCTTCTGGCGTCTTCCCTCGGTTTGATAATGCTTCGAATTAATCTTTTATAGTATGGATTCCCTCCTACGAGGGAATGACGCAGATATAATTTGTCATTTTTTCAGCCCATTGAGAGGAAATCCAAGAGAGGAAATCTAAGAGATTTTTCTTTGATTTTTGACACATGTCCTGAACGAATGAGCGAAGTGTACAATTTCGTACACGAGTCGAAATAAGTGAAGGTTATGTGTCAAAAAGCATGCAAAAGAATTAGATTTTAGTTGCGGCTAACTTCTTTGATTCTGTGTCCCGCAACTAACAACATTGAAAAATCTGGTGCATCATGCAATTTAATATCTTCTATTAAATCACTAAACCGCTCAACTTGCTTTCGGTTCTCTGTCAACCAATGCTCAACTGCCTCACTATGTGATTTATCTTTACCAGCTTTAGAAGCAGATTTGACGACTTCATTAGTCAGGCGCATTTGCTGATCGAATAAGCTATCAATATAGCTCTTAACCGATAATTTCTCCCAATAGCTGTCTAAAGGGATTTTAGACGCCATAAGACGCAGATAACGTAAATGCATAACATTGCCCAATTCGAAATAAATATGTGCTACCAGCTCAATTGGCACATCATTTTCTTTGAAAACTTGCACAATATAACAGGCACTGGCCAAGCTATCCACTGCAGAAACTCTTTTCGCCAAGGCTACTGGAACACCACTAGCAACATAATTTTCATAACGTTCATGATAAAGCTCCCTTGCCTCTGGTGAGAGCATGTTATCAAGCTTTTTGCCCACTTCTTCGATGACTGGTGAAAACTCATCAACTATTTTTTGAATATTTAATGGCTGATCCAGATTACGCAAAAACCAACCAGTTGAACGCTCAACAAGAATCATAATATCTCTAAACATTTGAATCTGCACAGCAGCCTCAACAATGCCATCTAGCGCTTCGATCTCACGCCACATCTCGCGTAATTTAAAGGAATCGCGCATGATTGTATATGCACGTGCAATATCACATTGTTTCATCCCAACATCTTCGGCAAGCCTATTGAAGAATGTAATTCCTAGGCGATTTACCATACTGTTAGTTACCACCGTTGCGATAATTTCTTTTCTTAATTTATGATTAGCAATCTCCGACTCAAATTTACTCACAAGTACTGGCGGAAAATAACGAACCAGATCACGATAGTAATATTCATCCTCAGTTAAATCTGACTCAACAAGATTTTGGTAGAGATATAATTTACTGTACGCAAATAATACACTTAGCTCAGGGCGAGTTAACCCTCTGCCTTCACTATGCCTCTTAGCAAGTTCTTCATTATCTGGTAAGAATTCTACATCTCTATTTAAGAAACCAAGTTTCTCCAAACGATCAATTAGCCTAGCTTGCTGCTCAAGATTGCGAATCCCCTGTGATTGAGCAATACTGATAGCTTGCGTTTGCAAACGATTATCACGCAAAACCAATGCGGCAACTTCGTCAGTCATTTTAATAAGAAGCGCATTCCTATCTTTTATGCTTAGCTTGCCTGCATTAACTGCATCTTCTAACGCAATTTTGATATTTACTTCATGGTCAGAACAATCTACTCCCGCTGAATTGTCAATTGCATCAGTGTTTATACGACCTCCACCAATTGCATATTCTATACGACCTTTTTGAGTTAAACCAAGATTTCCTCCCTCACCTACTACATCACAACGCAACTCATCAGCGTTAATGCGTAGACTGTTATTAGCTTTATCATTTACATCAAAATGCGTCTCTTTCTTTGCTTTGATATAAGTACCAATACCACCATTCCACAACAAAGCGACAGGCGCTTTTAAAAGCGCCTTTATTAAGCCATCTGGTGTTAAGATATTATCATCAATATCTAAAGCCAACTTCATCTGCTTGGTAATTTTAATAGTTTTGGCACTTCTCTCAAAAACTCCTCCACCTTTCGACATTAACTTTGTGTTATAATCAGCCCAACCAGATCTTGGCAATTTAAACAACCTCTCCCTTTCAATAAAGGATTTGGCTGCATTTGGCGTTGGATCAATAAATATATGCATATGATTAAATGCCCCAATAAGCTTTATATGTTTTGATAATAGCATGCCATTACCAAATACATCACCAGACATATCTCCTATACCCACCACTGAAAAATCTTCTTTCTGCGTATCTAAACCCATTTCAAGAAAATGGCGTCTGACTGAAACCCAAGCACCTTTTGCAGTAATACCCATTTTTTTATGATCGTAACCTTGCGAACCACCCGAAGCAAAAGCATCACCCAACCAAAAATTATATTCAGCCGAAATCTCATTAGCAATATCAGAAAAAGTAGCCGTGCCTTTATCTGCTGCAACTACTAAGTAAGGGTCATCACCATCATAACGCACCACATCAACTGGCGGCACAATTTTATTTTTAACAATATTATCAGTAAGATCTAACAGACCTGATAAGAAGGTTTTATAGCTTCTAATTCCTGCAGCCATAAATTCATCACGTGATAAACCCTCCAAATCCTCCTTAACAACAAAACCGCCTTTTGAACCAACTGGCACAATCACTGCATTTTTAGTCATTTGGGCTTTTACTAAACCATGCACTTCAGTTCTAAAATCCTCTTTGCGATCCGACCAACGCAAACCACCTCTTGCAACTTCACCACCACGCAAATGCACACCTTCAGTACGAGATGAATAAACAAAAATCTCAGCATGCGGCTTTGGCAAGGGGATCTCCGCTATTTTACTACTATCAAGTTTGAAAGAGACATATTCTTTATAATCACCCTCTTTATATTTCTGGAAAAAATTGGTTCTTAGAATCGCTTCTATTACTTCAACAAATTTACGAATTACTGAATCATCCGCAACATTAGAAACTCCAGTTAATTTTTTATTAATGTAAGTCCTGATTTGTGCTGCATGCACATCACGATCAAGATCACAATCAGGGTTGAATTTAATATAGAACAGCTCAACTAGACATTTGGCTAAATCATAGTTGCGTGTCAATGCTTCAACAACAAATTGGTAACTATAAGAGAAATTCGTTTGCTGCAAATATTTACTTAAACCACGCAATATTACAATGTCACGCCAACCAAGTGCTGACTTCATAACTAGAACATTGAGCATGTCATTTTCGATAAGGCCTTTCCAACTTTTATAAATGGCCTCTTCGAATATATTATCAATATCCTCTAATGATGGCTTATCAATATTACGCACTTTGAATCTAAAATGATGAATCCATACATTTTTAATTGAATCTTCAATCTGTGGGCAAATTAGATATGTATGCTCACTTATAACATTTAAGCCAAAATTCTCTAAAATTGGCATGATTGCTGAAAGCTCTATTTGCTCAGTGGAGTTGTATATTTTAAGATGAAAAACCTCTCTTTTGTCCTTTTTCTCTTCATATAAATCAAAAATTACATCATTTGATTTTATTGCCTCTTCTATACCCCTAATATCATATAATGTCCCAGAAGTGCGGAATTCATTACGATATGAGACAGGGAATGCATCTTGGTAGATTGCAAATGTTTCTTCCGCTGCATCTTCATTCATCTTATTGCCGAGTGAAGTTAAGAATGCATCCTTCCACAACATTGAGACTTTACTGATTATTTTTTCTAACTGATCAAAATTAACATCAGGAATATAACCAGCTTGCGTCTTAATAATGAAATGCACCCTTGCCATTGGCATATCCGTCACTTGTGCATAATGCGCTGAGATCGTTCCATTAAAGGCTGTAGCAAGAATATTTTGAATTTGCTCTCTAGTAACCGTACTAAAATTACTCCGCGGGATAAAACAGATAACACTAACAAATCTCTCAAATTTATCCTTCCTAGCGAATAAACGCACAACCGAACGACCAGAAAGAGAGACAATTCCTATGCAAATTTCAAACAGCTCTTCTTGATCTATTTGAAAAACTTCTTCTCTTTGATAGCCTTCAAGAATAGCCAGTAATTCTTTACCATTGTGCCCACTTGGTGAAAAGTTGGCACGCTCTAAAACATAGTCAATTTTACTTCTGATTAGTGGAATCAAACGTGCATCTTGATAATATACCACTGACGTGAACAAACCAAAAAAGCGATACTCACCAATTACTTTGCCAGATTTATCTAATTTCTGAATACGGATATTGTCCATATGAACTGGACGGTGAATTGGAGATTTGGCGGCCGATTTTACTACATCTAAAATAAATGGTTTTTCCTTGGCTGGATTAAATATTTTTTTGCTAATTTCTGTTAAATCATCAAAATTATGCTCCTGCATATTTGGTGCACGCATAAGCCCTAAAGGCGAGTTCTTCTCCGTCACGAAAGAAATTGTATCACCATTATCTTTGATCGAATACTCAATAAAACCAAGCAAGATAAAATTCCTATCCTCAACCCATTTAAGGAATTCGACTATTTCAGCAACCGACTCTATTTTCATTTTAGAACCTAACGCTGCTACATAGCCTCTAACCGTTGCAAGCCTCTCTAAAATCGCCGCCCAATCATCAACTGAAATCTTCACTAAGGATAATACATCTTCAATGTTCGCTTGCAGCTTGTACATGCGCTCCTTGCCAGCAATAAGCGATATTTGAAAATGAATTATTGATTCATAACCACATTTAACATCCGTATCAGCTTCCCTATCGATAATATCAGTTAATTGCCCTGATTTATTGCGGCATGTTTTTAAAACACGATTGATGATTCTTTCAACTTTATAGCCATTACGGTTTATTTCAGCAGTCAGTGAATCCACCAAAAACGGCATGTCACTATTCACTATTTCAATCACCGTGTTTTCAGACTCCCAACCATCTTTTTTCAAAGTTGGGTTGAAGATTCTTATTTTAACATCTTGATTATGGTTTTGAAAAAATTCATAGCTCGATTTAACTAATGCAAAAAGATGATCGTGATCTTTCTCCATTAAGTCTACATGGATGACTTTATTGTAAAATTGCTTGATATATTCTTCAAAATTATGGTCACCACCAATCTCCTTTGATTTATTTTTAATCAAAGTTGCAATATTGTTATTAATATCTTTAATGGATCTTATTGTCATATCTCTAATCTCAAATTTAATTGACGTTCTTCTTGCGGCTCTGCCCTGCTTTAATCTCTTGCCTAGCGCTGCTACTGCGCAAACCTAAACCTAAAAGCTTCCTATGTAAAGCTGTGCGTTCCATATTAATAAATGCTGCCGTATAGGAGATATTCCCGCCAAAACGCTCCATCTGTGATTTAATATACTGCCCTTCAAAAATATTACGTGCCTCCTTCAGGTTTTTAGAAAGCATGTCATAATTTACCATAGGGCTAATTGTCGCTGGGCTATTTATAAATACCTCTGGGGGTAAAATATCAGAAGTAATATCGGACTTATCCTCCTTTTCAGCAAGTAATAATAATGTCTCCATTACATTTTCTAATTGCTTTAAATTACATGGCCAGTCAAAGGCTTGTAATGCTGCCTGTGCGCAATGTCTTAATGTTTTATTAGGCAATGATAATTTCTCTGATGCTCTTTTTAAAAAATACTCACATAAAGCAGGTATATCCTCCCGACGCTCAGCCAAAACTGGAACTTCAATTGTTACTTTGCTGAGTAACTTTACTAACTCTGGCAGCAAGTTATATTTACTCAGATCTTTTGAAGAGGTGGCAATAATTCGTACATCGATCTTAAATCCTCCCTTATCGCCAATGCGACAGATCAAACCTGATTTTACATAATCCACCATACGTCTTTGTGTGTCTTGTGAAAGATTATGAAATTCTTCTAGAACTAATGTTCCATGCCCAGCCTTTTCTAGCAAACCAATAATTACGTCTTGTTTTTCATCAATAAGAGAGCCAAATAATTGGGTGCTTTCATCATTGTGTAGGCTACAATTAAAAGTAACAAATGGCTGATCTTTACGTTTTGATTGCCTATGGATTATATTTGCCAAAGCAGTTTTCTCTGTGCCGATCACACCTTTAATTAACAGATGATGATCAACATTTGCTGCACTGGTGACTTTAGCCCGCAAGGATTCAATTAGCGCTGAATTCCCCATCAAAGGTGCTTCTAAAACAAAGTGTGCTTTTAACTCGGTGTTTTCAATTTTCAGCCGGTGCAAATCAATCATACTATTGATTGCCCGTTGAATTTTCTGTTCATTAAATGGTTTTTCAATAAAGCCTATTTCTTGCACAGCAATTCCTACTAACTGATCCAACTCTGTTTCAGCACTAATGAATAAAACTGGCGCTTCATAATATTTATGACTTAGCAATTCACAAATATCAGCAATTGCCACACTGTTTAAATTGTTAAGATCTATAATGAAAATAAGAGGCAACTTCCCTGAAGCCTGTTTATCAAAGTCACAAAGGTTAGAGACCATTTCATGGTCATGTGAGTTACGCTTTAAAATATCACCGAGTTCTTTGCGTTGCGCAGGTGCATTTGAGAGAATAAGAATATCAGCCATAAATGTTTTTTAATTTCTATACCCAACACTAAGTTGGTAGACGGAATCATTAATACAACATAGATGTTTTTACAACAAGATTTTCGTTCATGTTTGTCGAGAATATCTTTCTTTTAAGCAGGAACTACAAACCGCTAGATAGAATAAGATTGAATAAAATCTAAAGGGTTTTGAGATGATTTTTGTTAAACCATGAGTTTTTTTGAGAGAGCGTATACTTCATACATGACCGATAAAAAAAGAAGCAGTTTAGCAAAAAGCGCTCAAAAGAATTAGATTTTTATGATAGGTCGGAGATGTTTACTATATACCCACTAATCTCCCCACCACTCTGTTCAACAGAAACTGAAACTAGTAATTTTTTACTTTCATTATTGATCTTTGTAAATATCACCTGTTTTACAGACATATCAGGTGCCTTTTCTAAAATTTTAATAATCTCCTCAATTTCCGGCAACACCATCACCGCATTTTGACCTTTAAGGTCATCATCAGCAAAAACAGTACGAGCTGCCTTATTGAAAATTTTCACCTTCTTTTCAGTATCAAGAACCAACATAGCTGCTGGCATCGCACCTAGCACTGTCTCCAAGAATGTTTTTTGCGCATTAACTATATGATTTTCCGAAGCAAGTTCACTATTAGCTTTCTCGACCTGTTCTGTCATATTGTTAAACGCCCCTATTAGATCTGACACTTCATCCTTTCGCCCCTTCTCTTTATTAACCCGAACCTTATAATCACCCTTTCTAACACTTTTTAATGCACTAACGACGTGGATAATTGGACTAATAAAATCACCTACCAAGAACATTCCAAACCAAGTTACTGCAAGCAAAATTAAAATTACGATTATTACAAATATAAATATAAACTGACGCTGTAATTTACTAACTTCTTCTTGCAAACTTACATATTCACCAGATGCAGCTTTTGCATTGTTAATATAGCTAATCACATGGTCGTTAACTAACTTACCTACCAATATATATGCGTTGGGAATTACATCAAATTTCTCGATCGCTCTAATATAATTGTCATCCTTATTGAAAATTAATTTTACACCGAGCCGATCATCGTCCTTATAGTCACTCAGATGGATATTCTCCACATCAGGGAAAAAGGAAAAAGAGGTTTTTGCCAAAACATTATTACTTGCGGAACTATCTTTGTGAAAGAATATGACCGCCTCAGTCAAAGAAAGCATAGCAGCTTGACCAGCAAATCTCTTTTCAAACTCATTAGAATCACGTAATAACAAATCCGTATTTTGGGCAGCAAAGCGCTTTAACGCATGTAAATCATCCGCAATATTATCCTTATGCTCATCAACATAAATTTGCGATATTTTCAGTGAATCATTTAATGCGTTATCAATCCTTTCATTAAACCACATCTGCACGCCAGAATTCAAGAAGGAGAAGGAAAACATCATGATAATGATAGATGGCAAAATCGCTATCGTAACGAAACTATAGATGATCTTGCTTTGAAACTCACCGCCAATAAAGTGTTTGCGATGATGCTTCACATGCGTATAAACATGCATCCCTATGATAGCTAGCAATAGTACAATCAGGAATATATCAAAGACAACTAGCTTCAGAGGAAAGGATGGCTTAACATCATAAAGAGCAAAACCACTACTCATTGTAAAATATGTGTAGAGGCTAGATAGAATCGCCAGACTCCCCAACAAAAATACAAAAAATAATTTATAGCGCTGAAACTGTTTTTGGAAGAGCGTGCTTTTTATAATCTTTTTAAAATCGATCATTCTCTAAGGTGAATTTTGACATATTATCTCTAGGGCTCACAATAAGACCATTAATCTTTATTGGCTAATAAAATTTTAAACTCAGCAACCCGACATAGTGCTTGACAGTTATAGACTCTCCCTATTATGTTCACCCATCCTATTAAAAAAGTTTTCAAGTTAGAGCAATGGCGAAAAGTAAAAAAAATGTTTTGATCAAGTTAGTTAGTACTGCTGGTACTGGCTTTTTTTATGTCAAAAAGAAAAACCCAAAACAAATAACTGAAAAGTTGTTATTCAAAAAATATGATCCTAGAGTTAGGAAGCATGTTGAGTTCAAAGAGCAAAAACTAAGTAGCTAAATTCATCAGGAGGAGTTAGGAGATATGAGCACAAAAAGACCATTATCACCACATCTAACAATATACAAACCTCAAATCACTTCAGTTCTATCAATTGCTCATCGATTAAGCGGCATATTCCTCTATATTGGCTGCTTGCTTTTTGCATGGACATTAATCTTCTCCACTTACGAAAGTTCTTTTGCTACTAGCTTTCTAAATATCACCTCTATCTTTTTCACTTCAATAATCGGTCAAGCACTCCTATTTTTCTGGAGTTTTGCCCTCTTTTACCATCTATGTAACGGCATACGTCATATGTTCTGGGATATGGGGAAAGGCTTTGAATTGAGAACCGTGACTATCAGCGGCATCGCCGTTTTAGTTGTTTCACTATCTAGCACTTTAGCCAGTTGGTGTATAGCAATCAAACATATATTTTGAGGCTCGCGATGAGAACACCGTTAAAAATAGTAAAAGGGTTAGGCACAGCACATAATGGCACACATCACTGGTGGCTACAAAGGCTAACCGCCGTTGCTATGCTTCCGCTTTTTGCATGGTTCGTCATTATCGTCCTACAAAGCTCTGGCTCTATTGGCTTTAATGATTTTTTCCAATCGCCCTTAAAATCAATCCTTCTCGCATTATTATTAAATATCATTTTATTCCATTCAGCACTTGGCTTGCGTGTCGTAATTGAAGATTATGTCCATGGCGAAAAAGCAAAAATCATCAGCTTGACAATCATCAACTTTTTTACGATTATAACCGCAATTACTGCTACAATCGCTATTTTATCACAATATCTTAAATTTTACTTAGGCTAAACATGACTACACAACCAGCCCATAAAATTACCCATCATGAATATGACGTAGTCGTTATTGGCGCTGGCGGCTCTGGCTTGCGTGCAACACTCGGCATGTCTGAAGGCGGACTTAGCACTGCCTGCATAAGCAAAGTATTCCCTACAAGAAGCCACACGGTAGCCGCACAAGGCGGAATATCCGCTGCACTCGGCAATATGGGTGAGGATGATTGGCGCTGGCATGCATACGACACCATCAAAGGTTCTGATTGGCTTGGTGATCAAGATGCAATTGAATATATGTGCAAAAATGCACCTGATGCAATTATCGAGCTTGAACATTACGGAGTTCCCTTCTCGCGTACTAAAGAAGGCAAAATATATCAACGCGCTTTCGGCGGGATGACCACTGAATATGGTGAAGGTAAAGCCGCACAGAGAACTTGTGCCGCCGCTGATAGAACTGGTCATGCAATGCTGCATACTCTCTATCAACAATCGCTTAAAAATAATGCCAAATTCTTCATCGAACATTTTGCGATTGATTTAATCATGGATGATGAAGGTGCCTGCCGTGGCGTTGTATCGCTTGACCTCAATAGCGGCGAGATTCACGTTTTCCATTCACATATGGTAGTAATTGCCACTGGCGGTTATGGCAGAACATATTTCTCAGCAACATCAGCCCATACCTGCACAGGCGACGGAAACGGCATGATTTTACGTGCTGGCTTACCGTTGCAAGATATGGAATTTGTCCAATTTCATCCAACTGGGATTTACGGCGCTGGCTGTTTAATTACTGAAGGCGCACGTGGTGAAGGTGGCTATTTGACCAATAGTGAGGGTGAAAGATTTATGGAGCGGTACGCACCAAGCGCCAAAGACCTTGCTTCACGTGATGTTGTTAGTCGCTCAATGACTGTCGAAATTAATGAAGGGCGTGGTGTCGGCAAAAATAAAGACCACATCTTCCTGCATCTTGACCATCTCGATGCAGAAACTCTACATAAACGCCTACCTGGTATTTCTGAAACAGCTAAAATTTTCGCTGGTGTTGATGTTACCAAAGAGCCAATCCCTGTTATTCCTACGGTTCATTATAATATGGGCGGAATTCCCGGCAATTATAATGCAGAAGTAATTAACCTTAATAAGAAATCCCTTGAGACTGTGCAAGGCTTAATGGCGGTCGGCGAAGCCGCATGTATTTCTGTCCATGGTGCAAATCGCTTAGGCTCAAACTCACTGCTTGATTTAGTAGTATTTGGAAAAGCTGCTGCAATTCGCGCTAAAGAAATCATCAAACCAAATACACCACATAAACCAATTGCGCAAAGTGCCGTTGACAAAATCCTTACACGCTTAGATAAAATCCGCTTCTCTAAAGGAAGCTCTACAGCTGCACAAATTCGTAGCAACATGCAAAAAACCATGCAAAAACACGCTGCCGTATTTAGAACTGATGACATACTTTCTTCTGGCGTTGGCAAAATGAACAAGGTACTAGCAGATTTTAACAATCTTGGCATTACTGATCGTAGCCTTGTGTGGAATAGTGATTTAGTTGAAGCTCTAGAACTTGACAATATGTTGCCACAAGCAGTTGCAACAATTAACTGCGCTCATAACCGCACTGAAAGTCGTGGTGCTCACGCACGTGATGACTACCCAGATAGAGATGATAAACACTGGATGAAACATAGCCTTGTATGGGTTGATGAAAAAGGCCAAGTTGAAATCAAATATCGTGATGTACAAATGAACCCCCTTACTAATGAGATGAAAGCTATCCCGCCAAAGAAACGCGTTTATTAATTTTAAAGAATAATATTATGTTCGCTGCATTTCGCTTCATGTCTTTGGTATATATAATGTTATTAATATTTTTATTAGGGCTACTTTATACCGCTGCGGCCATGTATCTCCCTGATGTTGCCCTACCTTACCAAAGCGAGATTATTGATATGCAAGGTAAAATATTAGACATTATGAATAGCGGCCTAGATAAACTTTCTGGTGAAATAGAAAAATAATTTTAATGATGAATAAATTAAGAAAATGGTTGAATTAGCATTACCAAAAAACTCAAAAATTAACCCTAACGGCAAGTCATATCTACTTGATGACAAATCCGTTAAAAACAAGAAGATCTTTAAGGTCTATCGCTGGAACCCTGATGATGGTCAAAACCCTAGCATTGACACTTATGAGCTAAATCTTGATGAATGTGGTCCAATGGTTTTGGATGCCATAGTAAAAATCAAAAATGAAATCGACTCCACCTTAACCTTCAGAAGATCATGCCGTGAAGGGATCTGCGGTTCTTGCGCCATGAATATTGATGGCACAAACACCCTCGCCTGCACAAAGCCAATCGCTGAAATTAAGGGAGATGCACGCATTTATCCACTTCCTCACATGGAAGTCGTTAAAGATTTAGTGCCAGATTTGAGCACATTCTATGCACAATATGAATCAATAAAACCATGGCTACAAACTGATACAGCAGCACCTGCCAGCGGTGAACGCCTGCAGAGCATAGAAGATCGCGAGCAAATCGACGGTCTATATGAATGTGTTCTATGCGCTTGCTGCTCAACAGCTTGCCCAAGTTATTGGTGGAATGGTGACAAATATTTAGGGCCAGCAATTCTCTTACAAGCCTATAGATGGTTGGTTGATTCACGTGATGAATATACTGGCGAACGTTTAGATGCACTAGAAGATTCCTTCAAACTATATCGCTGCCACACAATTATGAACTGCACTAAAACTTGCCCTAAGGGTTTGAACCCAGCGAAGGCTATAGCAGGGATTAAACAAATGCTAGCAAGCAGACACTAAAATCTGGTCTTTTTGCGCCCTTTTTAGCAAATAACCTACTCTCACTCGAGTCAGGTATAAAGTATACCTTCACTCGTTCAAGCAGGACATTTACTAAAAATCATCACAAAAATCCTCAGATTTAATGCACACTTACACTCAATATTAATTTACCTGCTATTTCGAAAAGAACTTGCATATTAGCCTTTATTGGCTACTTTGCGTGACTCAATTCCATTAAAAGACAAACTAGTAGCATAAAATGAAAATCGTAAATTCTTTAAAATCAGCCAAAGCAAGAGATAAAAACTGCCGTATTGTACGCAGAAAAGGCAGATTATTCGTAATCAATAAAAAGAATCCTCGCCTAAAAGCAAGGCAAGGTTAAAGGAGGTCAAACCCCTTTATTATTGCATAATCACGCGGTTTAAATAGCTGGTAATGCCACCATTCATTACGATAAAAATCCCATCCTGCAGTTAACATAATCCCCATCAAAATATAACGGTTTCGTTGCACCTCCATCGATATACCCGTTGCACCATGGTGCGCTTTATCTGTAAAATTATCGAAACCAGTTCCCATCTCTAGCTCCTGATTATCTTCATCAACAAGAGTTATATCCACAGCAACTCCTCTACAATGCGGGATTGCACCGGTTAATGGGTTAGAAACATAGCCTTCAGGAAATTTATCATATAGAAGTTGTTGCACCTCTAGCGGCCTGAACGCATCAAAAATCTTAACTTTATAATTTTGTGCCTCCGCAAGTATAACAGCCTTTTGCAAAGCTTGAGCTGCATCAACATGCAAAAAACATAATGGCTTTTTGTATAAAACCTCACCCATGAGGTTATTGGCAGTTGCATAACGCAAATCTAACAACACATTGTGACTTGCAGCTGTAATTTCAATTAAATCATTCATCATAAGCAGAGCGTTTGTAATCAAATAGTGTCACTATAATTACATATAGGTTCTTAATAACAAAGCTTTTCATATACGGAGAGTTGGGAAGATCCTGAAATAAATTCAGTATGACAAAAAAGGAAAATACTCTTCTCTTAATCAATTTTGTAAAAATTAAAATTTTTGCAGGTAATTTCTATTGAAATTTGAGGAGTTTTTGATAGTGAAAAAAGACTTGATTGAAAAATCTAATAAATTTTGCTTTTATTTTTGACAAATGTCCTGTGTGATTGAGCGAAGTGTATTCTTCATACACGAGTTGAAATGAGCACAGGTTATTTGTCAAAAAGAATGAAAAAGAATTAGATTTACTGGTAGAAGCCGTTTGATTTGCCTATCCAGTAGGCAAGTAAGTAATCTACTCCTGAATATATGATCCTAGAGTCACCACTTCCTTCTAACAAACAACCTGCATATCTGTCGCTATTTAATTCTAGCTTTTGCACTAAATAGTTAGTTTTCCACCAAGCTTTTGAACCTTTATAATAGCAAATCCTATACGGAGATGCTGACCATAAGAAATTTGCTTGACGCTCAGCTGGTGAATACGCTTTAGATGATTGTATTGTTGCAGACGCATCATCTCTGTGCAAAAATGCCGAATAAACCGATTTCAAATCAATTTCTTTTTCTGATGGTGCAATTGTGGATTGAGAATTTACATCTTTAAATTCACTTAATAACTTCATATCAGGGTGGATTATAGCTATGCTATTATTACCATTTAATGCCATATATAAATTATTGAAATAAACATTATTACTATCTTTTACGTCTTGATATACATCATTAAACACATGCATATATTTCTTCTTTAACTCTTCACCCTTCTCAAGCTTTACAAGGTAATAAAGATTAGTAAGTGCTAAATGAATTTGCTCATAATCAGTTGTCTTAGTAAGCATATCAAGGTTTGCAATCATTTTACTAATTAACTTATCATTAGCAAATTCATTATATTTTGTTGCCCATGTGACATCTTCAGGGTTAACAAAAGAAGCAATCTGCAACCAAGGCAATATATATTGAATAGTTACAATATTTTCTTTTGTAACATCTTGGCCTTCATAACCGATATAGTGATAAGAATTAGATTTAACGTTATCTAATACTGACTGCATTACTTTTGTAACGTTTTTAGCAATTGCTTTTTTCAATGCAGCTGATTCATCACCATTAGGTAATGCATCATACGCTGAGGCCATAGCTGCAAACCATGCTGTATATTCTTTTACAGTGCTATCACCCTGCCAAAGAACATTTTGATCTTTATATGTGGTTAGGAAACAATTTAACTCACTGACACATTGACCACCATAATGCCTTAGCACCTCAGGAGTGCGCGGCCCTACAAAACGGGCTATGTAGCCTTCCTTACCTGAAGCTTCAGCAAACATTTGTAATGTCCAACCAGTTTTAATTATGTTGTATAATGCCCTTGCTTTACCTTCAGGTTTTTCCTCAGCTTTATATCTATGAGCTTGCGCCATGAGGTAATAACCAGTTAAAGAGACACTATCATTTATTGATTTATAGTGATCTAGAATTAGGTAGTCATCCCTCTGAAAAGCGGAATCTACAACGCCACCATAAGCAGCAGGATTTGTTGCAACTACTAAACTATCACTGGCTAGCCTTGATTCCAAGGCCTTATCATAAGCCACTGTTTTTTCTTCAAGTTCGGTTGCTAATTGACCATAATAATCAACTGTTTTTTTCTTTATTGCACATGAAGTTAGCAATAAGGTGGCGACAATTAGGCTGAATAATATTTTCATGTTTTCGCTATGGTGGTTGATATAAATTCTGGACTTACTTCTAGCGGAACTTTGCAAGAGTTCAAGTAATACCAATAATTGTTCAAAGATGACAGGGATGTAAAAAGAAGATCTCTTTTACATAATGAATAGCATTAATTAATTTCATGAATATCTTAATAGGCTTGGCAACTACCTACTCTCCCGTGCCTTAAGACAAAGTACCATCAGCGCTACGAAGTTTTCACTTCTGAGTTCGGAATGGAATCAGGTGGTTCACCCTCAGCTATGATCACCAAGCCAATCAAGATATCCACAAAATTCTTATATTAACACGTACCGCAAATTTAATTCTGCATACAGCCGAACGAAATCAAGATTATACCAAATAAATTTGGTATTAGTTAGTTTAAGTCAATCGAGCTATTAGTACCAGTTAGCTTCATGCATTACTGCACTTCTACACCTGGCCTATCAACGTGGTGGTCTTCCACGGCTCTGATAGGGAAAATTAGTTTCGAGGGAGGCTTCCCACTTAGATGCTTTCAGCGGTTATCCCTTCAATACGTAGCTACCCTGCGATGCTCCTGGCGGAACAACAGGTACACCAGAGGTATGTCCATCTCGGTCCTCTCGTACTAGAGACAGCTCCTCTCAATTTTCCTTACACCCACGGCAGATAGGGACCGAACTGTCTCACGACGTTCTAAACCCAGCTCACGTACCACTTTAAACGGCTAACAGCCGTACCCTTGGGACCTTCTCCAGCCCCAGGATGTGATGAGCCGACATCGAGGTGCCAAACG
>JAWUXM010000037.1:0-17910 GCA_034111325.1 Rickettsiales bacterium | reverse complement strand
AAAACGCTATTCGCATTTTGTCGAACCTAAAGAGGTCCTCATAAACTCTCAACAAACCATCTCCAATATAGGCTAAAGCCTACAGTAGCAATTGTGTCCGAGAGGATTGATTCAAAAACACTAAGGCGTTTTTTCACCCCTACGGGGCGGACTCGGCTTTGCCTCGCCGTCCAAAACGCTATTCGCATTTTGTCGAACCTAAAGAGGTCCTCATAAACTCTCAACAAACCATCTCCAATATAGGCTAAAGCCTATATTGGAGATGGTGCGTCCGAGAGGATTCGAACCTCTGACCTACGGCTTAGAAGGCAGTTGCTCTATCCAGCTGAGCTACGGACGCATTTGAGAATGGGGCGACACTAAAGATAATTTCTCGCAAAAAGCAAGTTATAATACTAAAAGTGATAGTATAAATTAATTTTTCACTGCAGTTTTCAGGATTCTACTTGCCTTTTGTAACGCCATGTTTTAGAAAACGTTCAATGCCGGATTAGCTCAGTTGGTAGAGCATTCGCCTTGTAAGCGACAGGTCGTGGGTTCAAATCCTACATCCGGCACCACACAAATAGCCATTAGCCCCAAAAAACCTTGTTATGCTAGAACAAAGCTCGGATTTACTAATCGCCAGTAACAATCAAGGTAAAGTCCGCGAAATCACCGCCCTACTAGCACCATATAGCATAAATATCATTTCCACAGCCAATTTTGATCTCGTAGAACCCGAGGAAACTGGCTCTAGCTTTGCCCAGAATGCGCAAATCAAATCAACCTATTACACAAAACATACCGGACTAACATCCCTATCAGATGACTCTGGCCTAGTTATACCTGATTTAGGAGGCGACCCCGGCATCTACTCTGCACGCTGGGCTGGAGAGAAAAAAGACTTTAATATGGCAATACAGAGGATTTATGACGAACTCACCGCAAAATCCCTAAAGCCAACTGGAACATATGCTTATTTTATATGCGCCCTCGCCCTCACTACACCCGATGAAAATACATTAATATTTGAAGGAAAAATAGAAGGCGCCTTAAGCTTTCCAGCAAGGGGAAGTCATGGCTTTGGTTATGATCCTATTTTTATTGCAAAAGACCAAAATAAAACTTTCGCAGAAATTAGTTTATTAGAAAAACAGACCTCCAATCATCGCTCAAAAGCATTTAGGAAGTTTGTAAGTCACTGTTTTCCCTAGGGAAACTTACCTTCCCTACATAAATGCTACTGATATCAGCTTTTTTAAAGAAAACACTTGCATAAGTGATATAAATATATTACAATGTATTTATTGGAGGGTGGGTTTTCACCTCCTTTACCCATCCTCCTTTTTAAAAAGCTCTATTTTCGCTAGTCGAAAATAGAGCTTTTTTTATTTTGTTTACTGTTTACATTTCATCCCAGATTATGCAGTATAGGCAAAAGCAATATCACCATCTAATATCAGATTAAATAAATGGAGAAATATCAGTGGATGAGGCCTCAGCAAAGGCAATTATACGACAGCCTGTGTAGAGAGTTCAAATTCAGGAAATTATCAGATATAGGCAAATTTCTTGGTCTTAAGAACCCCTATCATGGCACAAAAGTTATTTTTGAAGCAGCAAGAATTAACCACTATCTACTCAAGTTGATCGAAGTTAAAAAAGAGGCAAATGAACAAATGCGCTCTTTAGAGCTCGCCCATGCAAAAATTAGCAGCTTTAAAGCCACACTAAATCAATCAATCAATAACCTGTCCAAATCCCTAGCTGAAACAAAAGAGTTGCGCAATCTTATCAATAAAAAGTAAAATGGCGCACTGGCGCTGTTTTTACTTGCCATCAGCGATTTCTCATATATGTTCGCCCACAATATGGTCTATTACTTACAGACCATAAATCTTGTGTAGGATTGTTTCCATACTGATAGTCCCTTTACTGGGTCATTTTCCTACATTAATTAATAACTATAAAAATGGGTTACTAAAATGAATTTACCAAAACATACCATCCGTGATTTACTAGAAGCTGGCGTTCACTTCGGTCACAACACTAAACGCTGGAATCCTAAAATGGCTCCATATGTTTATGGCGTAAAAAACAACGTTCACGTCCTAAACCTTGCAAAAACACAAGTGCTGCTTCACCGCGCATTAAAAGCTGCTGCAGATGTCGCTCAAAATAATGGCCGCATACTCTTTGTAGGCACCAAAAAACAAGCATCTGGCGCCGTTAGCGAACATGCAACAAGATGTGCACAATATTACGTTAATCACCGTTGGTTAGGCGGAATGATAACTAACTGGCACACAGTATCCAACTCTATCAAAACCCTAGATAATATAGACAAAGCACTCAATAACACTGAGTCAGTGCTCGTAAAGAAAGAAAAGCTAAACCTTACAAAAAAACGTGAAAAATTAGAAAAGTCACTAGGTGGAATTAAGAATATGGGTGGCCGTCCTGACCTTCTCTTCATTATAGATACTAACAAAGAAGACATAGCAGTTCTAGAAGCTAAAAAACTCGGTATACCAATTATTGCTATAGTAGACAGCAACTCTAACCCTGAAGGCATTGACTTCCCTATCCCAGGAAATGATGACTCAATTCGCTCTATTGAACTATACTGTAAATTAATGGCGGATAGCGTTCTTGCTGGGCTCAATGCGAATCTAAGCAAAGCAACTGCCATATCTGCAGCAGCTAAACCTCTTCAAAAACTACAAGAGAGCAATAAGGTTACAGCAAATGATATAGCTGAAGTAGAAAAAGCTAAGCCTAAAGCTGTTGCAAAAAAAGAGATGGCTGAGAAACCTACGGTAACCGCCCCTAAAGAAACTGTAGCTACGGAGGAATCAAAACCTAAGGCATCTCCGACCAAAAAAGAATCTAAACCTAAGGCAGCCGCAGCCAATAAAGAAGTTAAGCCTAAAAAGGCTCCAGCAAAAAAAGATGTTAAATAAATAATAGGTACAAAATGGCAGATTTATCCCTTATCAAAAAACTTAGAGAAACGACTGGCGCAGGCATGATGGACTGCAAAAGGGCATTAACAGAAGTTGGTGATGATTTTGAGCAAGCTAAAGATTGGTTACGCAAAAAAGGCATGGCGGCTGCAGCCAAGAAGTCTGGGCGTGTTGCTGCAGAAGGCTTGATATCAATTGCTAAGGCTGAAAATAAAGCAGCAATGATTGAGCTAAATTCAGAAACTGACTTCGTTGCTAAGAACGAGCAATTTATTACTTTAGCGCAAGATATTGCACAAACAGCTCTGAGCAACCAAGATTTGGAATCATTAAAATCTGCAAAACACCCGAAAAAAGACATTACTATTGCAGAAGAAATCACCAGTACAGTTGGTGTTATTGGCGAGAACCTTTCTTTAAGAAAAGTAAATATACTATCAGTTACTCAAGGAGTTGTTGCTAGCTACGTCCATAATGCTGCAGCAGAAAACCTCGGGAAGATTGGTGTGTTAGTTGCTATTGAGTCTAATGGCGATAAAGCTTTAGTTGAAGAATTTGGTAAAAAAATCGCTATGCATATAGCAGCTTCGAAACCTGAATCTCTTGACATTAACACTCTTGACCAAACATTAGTTGAGAAAGAAAAGGCTATTTTTGCCGAACAAGCTCGCGCCTCAGGCAAGCCTGAAGAAATTATCGAAAAAATGGTTGAAGGAAGAATTAGTAAATTCTATGCAGAAGTTGTACTTCTCGAGCAGGCATTTGTTATGGATGGCAAAACTAAAATCAAAGACTTAATTAGCCAATTTGCTAAGGATAATAATATTGATTTAAAAATAACTAATTTCACTTTATTCATACTTGGTGAAGGCATAGAAAAAGAAGATAATGACTTTGCTAGTGAAGTT
The DNA here is from genome assembly GCA_034111325.1 of Rickettsiales bacterium. Lineage (GTDB taxonomy): Bacteria > Pseudomonadota > Alphaproteobacteria > Rickettsiales > JABIRX01 > JAWUXM01. Next base: position 14,054 of record JAWUXM010000037.1, on the reverse strand, counting down.
GCAGAGATGGCAAAAGCTTAGTTATAAATTACGATTAAAATCTCTATATTTTTTTAATATTTAATTAGTTAAGGGATGGCAGTTGCAAGTGATAAATATAAAAGAGTACTCCTAAAAGTCTCTGGTGAGTCTTTGATGGGAGATTTGTCATTTGGCCATGACGTCAAAACTATTGATCGCATTTCCTCAGAAATCAAACAAGTACATGACCAAGGCTTAGAAATTTGCCTTGTTGTCGGCGGCGGCAATATTTTTCGCGGAGCGTCAGCTGCAGAACAAGGCATGGAGCGCTCTTCAGCGGACTATATGGGCATGCTAGCTACTGTTATAAACGCCCTCTCCTTACAAAACTCACTGGACAGACTAGGCGTCGATACTAGAGTATTATCAGCCATTCCAATGACAGCAATTTGCGAGCCATATATTCGTCGCAAAGCAATACGCCACATGCAGAAAGGCCGCGTGGTAATTTTTGCTGGCGGAACTGGCAATCCATTTTTTACAACTGATACTGCAGCAAGCTTACGTGCAGTTGAAGTTGGCTGTGATGCGCTATTTAAGGGAACAAATGTTGATGGCGTATATTCTAGCGACCCTAAAAAAGACAAAACCTCCATACGCTATGACAATGTCTCATACCAAGACGTCCTCACCAAGAATCTTAAAGTTATGGATGCGTCAGCCATTTCTCTTGCTTCTGAAAACAAACTACCAATAATAGTCTTCTCTATCAAAGAACCTAATGGCTTCGTAAAAGTTGTTTCAGGCAAAGGTAAATACACTTCAATCCAATAAAGGTTTAAATATGACTGATATCGCAACTGTAAGACAGAAAATGCAAGCTTCGCTTGACTCCTTCATGAAAAATATGGCCTCTGTCCGTGCTGGCCGCGCAACGCCTGACCTTCTCAACCCAATAAAAGTTGAAGCCTATAATGATTTTATGCCCCTAAATCAACTAGCAACAGTCAATAATCAAGATCCAACCATGCTTACTGTACAAGTTTGGGATAAAACTTTAGTTAGCACCGTTGAAAAAGCTATTATGAATGCCAATATGGGTTTCAACCCAGCTTGCGATGGTGATGTTATAAAGATACCTATGCCAAAGCTGAGCGCTGAACGCCGCGAAGAATTAGTAAAAATATGTTCTGGGTATTTAGAAAATGTCAAAATTGCTATGCGTAATATCAGACGTGATGGAATTGAATCTGTCAAAAAACAACAAAAAGACAGTGAAATTTCTGAAGATGACGCACATCGTAACACTGATGAAATACAAAAAATTATTGATGACTTCACTAAGCAGGCTGAAGAGCTTTTTGATAAGAAAAAAACAGATATAATGCATGTTTAGAAGCACATGCCACATTATATTCTAGATACATTCCCTAAAGATATCCTGCCTAAACATATATCCATTATTATGGATGGTAATCGACGCTGGGCAAAGAAAAAGCTCCTGCCAACGCTTATTGGCTATAAAAAAGGCGCAAAAACATTAAAAAATATTTTAAAATATTGCCGAACTCTCGATATTAGATTTCTAACAATTTATGCTTTTTCTTCTGAAAACTGGCAAAGACCAAAGCAAGAAGTTGCTGAATTGATGAGATTGCTAAAAGAATATTTAAGACAAGATGCAAGTGAACTGAATGAAGCAAATATTAAAGTTAAAATTATTGGTGACCGCGCAGCTTTCGATAGCGAAATTCAAAAAGGCATTGATGATATTGAGGCACTAACTGCAACAAATAAAGGAATGACCCTCAACATTGCCCTAAATTACGGTGCACGCAATGAAATCATTAATGCTGTGCAGCAAATTCTTGATGATAAGAACATTATAAAAATTGATGAAGACATTTTTGCCAAATATTTATACAATAGTGAAATGCCTGATCCTGATTTATTGATTCGCACTGGTGGAGATAAAAGAATAAGTAATTTTTTATTGTGGCAATTAGCATATACCGAATTATATTTCACGGAGACATTGTGGCCAGCTTTTAACAAGAAAGCTTTTGAAACGGCAATTAATGATTATATAAAGAGGGAAAGACGCTATGGAAAAATTTAAAACGTTACTAACGCCCGAATTAAAAAAACGTGCAATCACAGCTGCTATTGCTATTCCCCTTACTCTTGCCTTCGTTATAACTGGCGGCGTACTCTTCAACATCATAATGCTTGTCGCCGTAATACTTATCTCCTTTGAATGGAAGGAAATGACCCTACAAGGTAGTGATGATATCGCATTTAACTGGAATATCTTTGGGATTTTCTATATTACGATTCCAGTGATGTCACTTATGCTTATTCGTAATTTTGCTAATGGTGCTGATATTTTGATTTGGCTACTCTTTACAGTTTGGGCAACAGATATCATGGCATATTTGACCGGAAAAACATTTGGCGGTGCTAAACTCGCTGAGAAGATCAGCCCTAACAAAACTTGGAGCGGCTTTGTCGGCGGCATTGGTGGCGCAGCAATTGTTGCAATGCTTACTTTCTTTGTAACAAAAGAGATTGGCTTTTTCTCCTTCATATTATTAACCATATTACTTTCTGTTGCTTCACAATGCGGTGACTTACTTGAATCCTTTATCAAGCGTAAATTTAAAATAAAAGATACTGGTAATCTTTTTCCTGGTCATGGCGGAATATTAGATCGTGTTGATGGCTTGATGATTGCTGCACCAATTGCCCTACTTATTGCCCTTTTACATTACAATAAGATTTTTTAATGCGCTCTATTTCCATTCTTGGCTCAACCGGTTCAATTGGCGTTGCCACGTTAGAAATTATCGCAAAGAATTTAAAAGACTTCACGGTTAATGTTCTTACGGCTCACAACAATATCGAATTATTCATAAAACAATGTTTGGAGTTCAAACCAAAAACTGTCGCGATTGGTAATTGCGACCACCAACAAAAATTAAAATCAGCACTAGCAGATTATGATATAAAAATCCTTACAGGTGATGAAGGTATAGTAATGGCTGCCGCTGAAAAGAGTGATGTAACGATCTCAGCAATCGTTGGCCTAGCTGGCTTAAAGCCTACTATTGCTGCAATTAAAAATTCAAAAATAGTCGGACTAGTTAATAAAGAGTCCTTAGTCTGCGCTGGTAGCCTTGTAAAGGACTTGGCACAAAAACATCAAACTACAATTATCCCTGTGGATTCTGAACATAATGGTATTTTTAGAACTTTTGACTTTGATAAATTAGATGAAATTAACAAAGTAACAATTAGCGCATCTGGTGGCCCATTCCTAAATACAGATGTTTCTGAACTAAAAAATATTACGCCCAAGCAAGCTGTCAAACATCCAAATTGGAGCATGGGTGCAAAAATTTCAGTTGATTCTGCAACGATGATGAATAAAGCTTTGGAGCTAATTGAGGCCTATAATTTCTTTCCTATACGCAAAGATCAGCTCGCAGTTATTATCCATCCAGAATCAATAATTCACTCTCTTGTTTCATATATTGATGGTTCTTGCATTGCTATGTTAAGCAAACCTGATATGAAAGTATCAATTTCCTATGCGCTGAGCTACCCTAATAAACTAAGGCAAACAGATCAATATTTAGAAATTGACAAATTAGCACAGCTTAATTTTATTCCGCCAGATTTAGAAAGGTTCCCTGCGCTCAAAATTGCAGATTATGTTTTAGAAAATAATGGATGTTTACCGATTGTTATGAATGCTGCCAATGAAATCGCCGTTAGTAGCTTTTTAAAAGGCAAAATATCCTTCTGTCGCATTACAGAAATCGTTGAGGAAATGGTCTATTCCTTTACTAATGAAAACCTCTCTTCTTTTGAACAAGTTTTTGCTGTTGATAAAGAGACTCGTCACAAAACCAAAAAAATATTAAGCAATGTTTGATACTCTCAACTACATAATTTCTTTTATATTTATCCTATCATTCATTGTTTTTATACATGAATATGGTCATTATATAGTTGCCAAAAAATGCGGTGTACGCATTGAATCTTTTTCAATTGGATTTGGTAAAGAGTTATTTGGTCGCAATGATAAATCTGGCACAAGGTGGAAAATCTGCGTTTTACCACTTGGTGGTTATGTTAAAATGTTCGGTGATACTAACCCTGCTAGCACACCTAATAACTCAGTTCAAAAACTAACGGACAAAGAGAAAAAAGAAACTTTCTTTTTCAAACCGCTTTATCAACGCGCCTTGATTGTCTTTGCTGGGCCTTTTGCTAATTTCTTATTGGCAATTGTTGTACTTACCGCATTTCTCAGTATTTACGGGATTAGCAAAACAACAACTGAGATTTCACAAGTCTCTGATAATAGCCCTGCATACCAAGCAGGTTTGCAAGCAAATGATTTAGTTTTGGCCATTGATGGCAGCGCTACTAATGAATTTAGCGATCTCCAACAGATAGTGCAAATCAGCCCTAACATCTCTCTAAAATTCTTGATAAAAAGAAATGAGCAGGAACTCTTAATTAACGTTATGCCACAGGCCAAAGAAACGAATGATATATTCGGCAATAAAATTACCATTGGCTTTTTGGGTGTTAGCTCAACAAAAGTAATTCATGAAAAAATCAATCCTTTTTTTGCCTTCCCCTTGGCAATAAAAAAAAGCTATGACATGTCTGCACTAACCTTAAAAGCCCTTGGGCAAATCATCACTGGCAAACGTAGCATTAATGACTTAAGCGGCCCAGTAAAAATTGCCAAATATTCTGGGCAAGTAACAAAAGAATCATATGCGCAAGGCAATATAGCACTGCTCTTATGGTTTATCGCTATGATATCGCTTAATCTTGGCTTGGTAAATTTATTTCCACTACCAATCTTAGATGGTGGACATTTGCTATTTTATGCAATTGAAGCAGTAAAGGGCAAACCAGTATCGCTTAAAGTCCAAGACAGAATTCATAAAGTTAGCTTTATGTTTTTATTGTTTTTATTTACGCTTATCACAGTTAATGATATCAGATCCGTGATATTTTCATAAAAAGGAGTTGCAGTTAATGGTTACAAGGTTTTTCATCATATTAATGTTATTTGGCTTACTAGGACAACAAGCCTACGCTGTCGATAATTCATTCCTTATAAAGGAGATTAATATTGAAGGTAATCATCGTATCGAAAGTGATACCATAGAAATTTACATGAATATATCTCAAGGTAAATCAATTACAGACCAATCACTAAGTGATTCCATCAAAGCCCTCTATAAAACTAATTTATTCTCCAACATTGATATTAAGCACAATAAGGGTGTCCTGAACGTCAAAGTTGAAGAAAATCCATTAGTTAACAAAGTCATTTTCAAAGGTAATTCTAAATTAGGAGATGATGCCCTTAAGAAGGAAATAAAATTACAAGAACGTGCAGTCTATACCAAAGCCCAATTACGCAAAGACGTTATGCGTATTACTGAAGTCTACCAAAGAACAGGACGAGTAGATATTAAAGTCGTTCCTAAAGTTATTATTTTAAAGCAGAATCGCGTTGATTTGTTATTCAAAATAGAAGAAGGTAAAACAAGCCGTATCCGCAAAATTACTTTTGTAGGTAACAAAAATTATCGGGCAAATATCCTAAAAGAAGTAATAAATTCACGTGAAAAAACATGGTATAGATTCTCCTCCACCTCCTTTGACCCTGATCGTATGGCTTTTGATAAGGAACTATTAAGGCGTTACTACATGGAAAGAGGCTATGCAGATTTTGAAATGAATTCAGCTCTAGCAGAATTACTCCCGGAAATTAACAGCTTCATTTTAACCTATAATTTAAAGGAAGGCGAAAAATATCATTTCGGCGACTATAAAATTAAAAGCGAATATCAAACTGAAGAAATTAAGCAACTTGGTCAATTCGTTAAAATCAAAAAAGGTGAATTATTCAATATCAAGCTTCTTGATGATACCGTTGATGAAATGCTAAATTTCTTGAATGATAAAGGGTTTGCCTTTGTTGATGTTGAATATGAAATCGTAAAAGACCGCACTAACCAAATTACTGATATTATTTTTAAAGTACGCAAAAATAGTCGTATATTCATTAATCATATTAATATCAAAGGCAATAGCCGTACATATGATAAAGTTATACGACGCGAATTTAGACTATTAGAAGGTGACCCCTTCAATGCTACAAAATTAAAACGCTCACAACAAAGAATTAAAAATCTTGGCTTCTTTGACAAGGTTGATTTCAAGCGTAATAGAACAGATAATCCTAGCCTTATTGATATTGATGTTGAAGTAGCAGAAAAGGCAACTGGAGAATTAAATTTTGGCTTTGGTTATTCTACAACCGAGAAATTCCTTGGTAATGTAAGCGTTAAAGAGCGCAACTTATTGGGTAAGGCACATACAGTTTTTCTTAGTGCGCAAAAATCATCCCGCTCTGATCAAATAGATTTTAGCTATCAAATCCCCTATTTTATGAATCGGGATCTAACCTTTGGTTTTAATGTCTTTAGTGTTAGAAGTGACAATCGTGAGAGCCTATCGGATATATTTTCAACAGGTTTTGGAGTTTCTATTGCCTATTCACTAAGTGAGTATTTATCACATACTGTTGATTACTCTTACTCCATAAATAAAGTTTCCAATATTGATGCTTCCGCTTCTAACTTCATCCAAGAACAAGCTGGTGAGCGCTCGGTTTCAGCAGTCGGCGAGGCCTTTATTTATGATAAAAGAGATGACCGTTTAAACCCAAGCGATGGCTATTATGGTAAATTATCACATAAGCTTGCTGGCGTCGGCGGTGATACAAAAACCATTCAACATGATATATCATTGCTAAACTACACCCCATTTTTTGATAAGAACTTGGTTATAAAAATCTCAGCAAAAGGTGGTTATATTACTGGTTTGGAAGGACAAAAAGTCCGTATTGATCAACGTTATTTCTTAGGAGGCAGTTCTTTCCGTGGTTTTGCTAATGCAGGTATTGGCCCGCGCGACCAAAACGGCTCTTCTTTGGGTGCAAAGGCTTTCTACAAAGCAACAACCGAAATAAACTTCCCATTAGGCTTACCTGATGAATTAGGTTTTAAAGGTATGGTTTTCGCTAGTGCTGGAAGCTTAACATTGCTTGATGATCATAGTGCTGATATTCGTGATAGTGGTAGCATACGTACCTCAATTGGTACAGGTGTAAATTGGACATCACCATTAGGTCCAATTAGCTTTAGCTTTAGTAAGGCAATTGATCGTGAAGATTATGATAGGACGGAGACCTTCCGTATTAGTTTTGGAACTCGCTTCTAAATATGGTCTTTTTGGGCGCCTTTTGTGTCCTTTTTAGCAAATAACCTTTGTTCATTTCGACTCGTGTATCTAGTATACACTTCGCTCACTTACAAAGGACATTTACTAAAAATCACCACAAAAACCCCACCAAAAAGGTCTGCACTAGCTAGCTAATTCTTTTATGTTTTTTAAAGACTTAAGCTTTCTTCATTATTACTTGCAAAAATACCAATAATTGGTTATGAAAGTGCCAACTATTAAATAAACATTATGAAAAAGTTATTACTGATTTTACTGTTTTTTTCCTACCAAGCTCATGCAACAGAGATCGCCGTTATTGATATACAAAAAGTAGTTGATGAATCTTTAGCAGCCAAAGATGCTGCGGATAAAATTACATCAAAAAAAGAGAAGTATCAGGCCTCAATTAATAAAAAAGGAAAGGACCTTGAGGCAAAAGATAAAAACCTAGCGGCACAACTTTCCATTCTTTCAGAAGATGCTATCGAAAAAAAGAAAGAGCAATTTGCGCTCGAATTAACTAACTTTAAAAAAGACATTGAAAAAAAACGTAAGGAACTTGATGATTCCTACGTTAAAGCAATTGGGCAAATTCAAAAGCAAGTCCTTGTAATAATCAAAGAAGTTTCAATTAAGAAAGATATTGATGTTGTAATTCCTAAAAACCAATTACTCTATATTGGTCATGATATAAGAGATATCTCTGATGAAGTATTGGAAAAGCTTAATAAAAAAATCTCTAAAGTAGAACTTAAATTTAACAATTAATGACTGATAAAAGATTCTTCAAAAAAACCCAAGAGTCCTTTTCTTTAGATGAATTAGCTACGCATATTGGTGCTAAATTAGATAAAAGAAATGGTATAGAAAACATTAGTGATATTGCCCCGCTTGATAAGGCGCAACCAGCTGAATTATGTTTTTTAAGCAATCCAAAATATGTCAACCAACTGGCAACTACTAAAGCTAGCATTTGCATTTTATCGACTAAGGATGCTCCATCAGCACCTGATAATCTTTCATTATTGATTGTTAACAACCCTTATTTGGCTTACGCTAAGATCGCTGAATTATTTTATGGCAAGCAAGTAAATGAACCTACCGTATCTAAGCAAGCAATAATTGCTGATAGTGCTAAAATTGGTAACAATTGCCATATCGAAGCTGGAGTTGTCATTGGCGAAAATGCCCAAATCGGCGATAATAACATTATCAAAGCAGGCGCTGTAATTGATGAAAATGTGATAATTGGCAATGATTGTTGCATTGGTAATAATGCAACAATTTCCTATGCAATTATTGGTAATAAAGTCTATTTTAACGCTGGCTGCGTAATTGGCCAGGGTGGTTTTGGTTTTGCTACTGATAAATCTGGGCACCATAAAATCCTACAGCTCGGCTTAGTAATTATTGAAGATAATGTCGAGATTGGCTCAAATACAACAATTGACCGTGGAAGCTCTTCTAATACCATAATTGGCTTTGGTACAAAAATTGATAATCTTGTACATATTGCGCACAATGTAATAATCGGTAAACATTGTTTTATCGTTGGGCAAGTAGGAATTTCAGGAAGCACAGAAATTGGCGATTATGTTGTTTGCGGTGGTCAAGTAGGCATCTCTGGTCATTTGAAAATCGGTAGCTACAATCGATTTGCCGCGCAAGCTGGCGTAACAAAAAGCTTAGAGGCTGGTAATAATGATTATTACGGAATGCCTGCAATAAAGAAGAAGGAATGGCAGATGGAAAAAATAGCTCTGCGCAAATTAGCCAAAGAATTAAAAAATTAACTTAGATAAATCATGACAAAAGAACATATTAATATTGAAGAAATCATTAAAATGATTCCACATCGCTACCCTCTACTTTTAGTAGATAGAGTAGTTGATTATGAAGCGAATGAGTCTGCCGTTGGACTTAAGAATGTCACAATGAATGAGCCACATTTCCTTGGTCATTTTCCTGATAAACCAATTATGCCTGGCGTCTTGATTATTGAAGCGTTGGCACAAACTTCAGCAATTTTAGTAGTAAAATCCCTTGGCGTCGTAGAAGGCGTGCATGATAAATTAGTCTATTTTATGTCAATCGAAAAGGCGAAATTTAGAAAGCCAGTAACTCCTGGTGATAGCCTATATTTACACGTTAAAAAAATCCAAAATCGTGGCAGTGTCTGGAAGTTTGAAGGCCTCGCCAAAGTTAACGATCAAATCGTGGCTGAAGCTTGCTTTTCAGCTATGATTGTTGATAAATAGGCACCAATGTCAAATATCCACCCTACGGCAATAATTGAAGATTCAGTCAAATTAGGCAATAATGTCTATATTGGGCCATATTGTTATATTTCTGGCAATGTTGTGCTTGGAGATGATTGCCGTTTAGAATCACATATATCGATCTCTGGTGATACCACCATCGGCAAAAATAATCATTTTTTTCCTTTTGCAGTTATTGGCGTAATTCCGCAGGATCTTAAGTTTAAAGCTGAAAACTCTCGATTAATTATTGGTGACAACAACATCATTCGTGAACATGTAACAATCCACCTTGGTACGGAACATGGCGGCATGCTAACTCAAATTGGCAATAATTGCCTACTCATGGTAGCAAGCCATGTGGCGCATGATTGTAGGGTTGGTAATAAAGTCATACTTGCTAATAATGTAACGCTGGCAGGTCATGTGTCTATTGGTGATCATGCAATAATTGGCGGGTTATCAGCTATTCAACAATTTGTTAAAATCGGCGCTTATGCAATAGTTGGCGGCATGTCTGGCGTTGAAAATAACATTATTCCTTACGGCTTAGTAATGGGTGAAAGAGCTAGCCTTGCTGGCTTGAATCTTGTTGGGCTTCGACGCAATGAATTTTCACGTGATGATATAAAGGCACTAAAAGAGACTTATGAATTATTATTCTCTGATGATTCAATAAATTTAAAAGATAGAGTTGCTAAAGTTGCTGAAAAATTTGCGGATAATAAAACCGTTATGCGGATGATTAATTTTCTACAAGAAGAAACAAACAAAGCTATTTGCCAACCTAAGTAAAGCAATATCAAATGTTAGTCCCGAATAAAATATTAGGTATTATCGCAGGAAATGGTGAGTTACCAGAAATCGTTATTAAACATTGCCTAAAACACAAAAAACCATTTTGTGTAATTTTCCTAGAGGATGCCTCCCCGCCAGCCCAACCTGAATATCCAAGAGTAAATTGCTCCATTGGCTCAGTTGGTAAAATCCTAAAGTTTTTCAAAAAAAATAATGTGACAGAAGTTACGCTAATTGGCGATGTAAAAAAGCCAGTTTTTAGCCAATTAAAAGTTGATATACAAGGCGCTGCCCTACTCGGCAAAATAATCAAATCAGCGCTTTATGGTGATAATAAAATCCTTACCACAATCATTAAATTTCTTGAGAAAAAAGGTTTTAAAGTTTTAGGTTGCGATGAGGTAATCGATAATATCCTAACTCCACTCGGGATTCTCACTAAAACTAAGCCAAGTAAGGTCGCTCTTGAAGATATTAAAATCTCACAACAGGTTTTAAATAGATTATCTGAGTTTGATATTGGGCAAGCGATTATCACTCAGCAAAAACACGTAATTGCAATTGAAGCTGCCGAAGGGACAGATTCCTTGATAAAACGCTCTGCTGAGCTCACTAGCCCTAATAAAAAGCACAAAGCTGTTTTAGTAAAACTGAAAAAACTTAAGCAAGATCGCCGTGTTGATTTACCAACTATTGGTCTAAAGACTATAAAATCACTTAAAAAAAATAATTTTGCTGGCATTGCCCTAGATGCACAAAACAGCCTTATTTTAGATAAAGTAAAAGTCATTGATGCTGCGGATAAAGCAGGTATATTTATTATCGGAGTTAATAATGTTCAAAAATAATAATTCAGTTGATCTTAACTATATTGCTAGCCGCATTAGTCAGTTAAATTTCCTCTTCATCTCACTTATTACAACCATCACAATCATTGGCTTAGTGATGCTTTATTCCGCAGCTGGTGGTAATATGTCGCCTTGGGCGACAGCGCAGATGACACGTTTTCTTTTCTTTTTTCCGATAATGTTATTAATTGCCATTATTGATATAAAATTTTGGTACAAATATGCCTATCTTGCATATTTTGCGGCACTTATTTTACTTATTGTTGCGGAGTTTCGTGGATATACAGCAATGGGCGCCACACGCTGGGTTAAACTTGGCTTTTTTAAATTACAACCATCTGAATTCATGAAAATATGTATGTTACTAGCCTTAGCCCGCTATTTTCATAATATTCATGCCTACAAAATCGCCAACCCATTATTCCTTGCCGTGCCGCTTATCATGGTGCTTCTTCCAGTCACTTTGATTCTCAAACAACCTGATTTAGGTACAGCGATAATTCTTTTTGCTAGTACTTTGGCAATATTTTTTACAACAGGTATAAGAAAATGGAAATTTATTGTCTCAGGGTTAGGCTTTTTCGCTATGATTCCTTTTGTCTGGAACTTCTTAAAGACTTATCAAAAACAACGGATTTTAACCTTTTTAAACCCAGAAAGTGACCCTTTAGGTAGTGGCTATAATATTATCCAATCAAAAATCGCTATTGGCTCAGGTGGTTTTTTTGGTAAAGGCTTGCTTTCCGGATCACAAAGTCAGCTAAGTTTTTTACCTGAAAAACAAACTGATTTTATTTTCACAATGATTGCTGAAGAGCTTGGTTTTCTTGGTTCTTTGATTGTAATCACACTTTATGCAATATTAATTTTCCGTTCCTTATTTATTGCGCGTCACTGCCGCAATCACTTTGGACGCTTATTAGCCGTTGGCTTAGCAACTTTTCTATTCTTACATATATTCATCAATATCGCCATGGTCTTAGGCTTAATACCTGTAGTCGGCGCGCCATTACCACTTGTTTCTTATGGTGGTACAATGCTTATTGTAACTATGATTAGCCTTGGTTTATTGCTAAATATTGAACTCCACAAAGATAGTAAAATAGATCGTGTTTCATGAAAAAAAAGATAATTCTGTTATGGCTAACCCTTATACTCTCAAGCACTAGTCTTTTAGCTGCTGAGTATGGCTTTACCAATTTTGGTGAATTAAAATATCCTAAGAATTTCCAACATTATGATTATGTAAACCCCGATGCGCCTAAAGGTGGCTCTATTAATTTTGGTGTTGTCGGTAATTTTGATTCCTTAAATCCGTTCATTTTACAGGGTAGTAGTGCAACTGGGCTATCTATGACTTATGAGACATTGATGACAAAATCAGCTGATGAGCCAGCGGCAATTTATGGTTTAGTTGCCAAAGATATTAAAGTTGCAAATGATAATTCCTCGGTGATTTTTAATTTACGTAAAGAGGCAAAATGGCATGATGGCTTGCCTATTAAGGCTGATGATCTGGTTTTTTCTTTTGATCTCCTCAAAAACAAAGCACACCCCGCTTATCGTATTTATCTGCAAGATATTGCAGCAGTAGAAAAAATTACGCCGTATAAAATCAAATATATCTTCAGTAACAAAGCCAATATCGAACTTCCCATAATCGTGGCAACTCTGCCTATTCTCTCCAAGAAATATTACACAGAAAATCAGTTCGAAAAACCTAGTTTACAGCCTTTTTTAGCAAGCGGCGCTTATAAGGTTAAAGATGCTAAAGCAGGGAAATATATAATTTATGAAAGAGTAAAAGATTATTGGGGAAAGGGTTTAGCGGTAAATAAAGGGCGTTATAATTTTGCCGAAATTAAATATAGTTATTATCGCGATAGCACAGTTGCCGTGCGGGCTTTTAAGGCAGGAGAATATGATTTTCGTAATGAAAACATCGCCAAAAATTGGGCAAATGAATATAATATTGAGCAAGTTACAAATGGCGAAATAATCAAAGAAAAAATTCCTCACCAAATCCCTAGCGGCATGCAGGCTTTTGCTTTTAATTTACGCCGTGCGAACTTCCAAAATCGCAATGTACGTAAAGCGTTGAGCTATGCTTTTGACTTTCAATGGACGAATAAAAATCTATTTTTTAGCGAATATAGCCGAACAGAGAGTTATTTTGCTAATTCTGTGTTTGCCTCGGATGGATTACCAAGCAAGGCAGAGTTAAAAATCCTCAAGCCTTTTCGTGCAGATTTAGCAGATGAGATATTCACAAAAGCCTTTACTCTGCCAACAACTAGCGGTGATGATAATAATCGCCAAAACCTAATAATCGCCCGTGATATATTAAAAAAAGAAGGCTGGCACGTTAAAAACATGCAATTAATCAACCCTGAGACTAATCAGCCAGTAAAAATTGAATTTATGGTAAATTCGCCCTCTTTTCAGCGAGTTATTCTACCAATTATTAAGAATCTTAAGAAATTAGGTGTTAGCGCAGAAATACGCATGGTTGATGATAGCCAATATCAAAAACGTTTAGAAAGCTTTGATTTTGACGTTGTTGTCCATATTTTCTCCGCACCATTAATCCCTGGAAATGAACAATTAAGCTATTGGCACTCTAGCAAAAAGGATGTTAGAGGGAGTTCTAATGTTGTCGGCGTTGATAATTTCGTGATTGATAAATTAGTGGAGAGATTAGTAACTGAGAGAAAAAAGGCAGGACTAACTAACGTTACAAAGGCTCTAGACCGCGTCTTGTTAAATAATTACTATGTTATCCCACAATGGCACTTAAACAGCTTCCGCCTACTCTATTGGAACAAGTTTCAACGTCCAAAAACATCCCCACTATACGATATTGGCA
>JAWUXM010000036.1:0-36940 GCA_034111325.1 Rickettsiales bacterium | reverse complement strand
GGTTGTGTAGATGTTATATACAAAATGGTAGCAATGGGAGTTGTTATTAGTGATGAACAGCTAGCATTAGCTTTACCACATATTCGAGAGGGGATGGGGATGGCTGAGTTCCAGGGTGAAGTTGAGGGTAAAATTAGGGGTATTTGTACTACAATTCAGAGCGGTGAAGATATCAAAGGTTCTTTAGTCGAGTTACAAAGCTTTTTTGCTAGCAAGGATGAGGAAAAGAAGGCTGTAGAGGAAAAAAGGGACGTATCAAATTTAGATACTATTATGGGTGCAAATGGGTTTTATGGCAAGGTTTTAAATATTATTGGAGGCTATCCATGTGATGATGGTAAGCAAGAAAGCTTTAAGAGTTTGTTAAAAGCGCTGAACTCGCAGAATAAACATCGGCCAATGGTTGGCTTTACAGAAAATGGTCATGCAAATTCTGTGGTTGGGGAGTTAGCACAGGCTTATTATGCTAATGTAAAAAAGGCTGGTTTTCTAAAAAAATCTGTTGAGGATTCAAAAGAAGAAGGGCGGAATTTATTTGTTCAACAGGAAAATCCAGCTCCAGCTCCAGATGGAGCGCTAACTCTACCTGAAATACTCGCAATTGGTCCTGTCGCTCTTGCAGTGAGTAATTTCCTATCTCATCGGTCGAATGCGAACCTCATTCTAACAGGCGGTGCGATAGATTATGCAGAAAAGGCTATGATGGTCGCGCAGACTAATAGGAAGGACTGTAACAGGAATGCAGAACTAGTGGCAAAGATTACTGGAATTCCAGCAGAAGAACAAACATTATTTAATCCACAAGGTAAAATAATTTCTTCTATCCAAGGGTTAAATAGGAGTTTAGACGATTGTAGGACTAGCCTTGGTGGTAATCATATGCAAGATATGATCGTAGCAAGAAGGGATGCGAATTCTGTTTCACAAGGGCGTAGCGCCTAGGTATGTGATATTAACTTCCGGCAATAGTGAGTGAAGTTTCAAGGAGGAGGGATGGTGCGTTCATGCTACCTTGAAGTTCTAAATCATTCGCGGGAATAATTTCAGCAAACATTTTACGTAAATTACCAGCAATAGTGATTTCACTTACTGCATGTGTAATCACGCCATTTTCAATCATAAAACCACCCGCACCTTGTGAATAATCACCCGTAACAAGATTCACACCCATGCCAAATGTTTCCGTAACCAACAAACCTTTTTTAATAGATTTTAGCATATCAGCAAAAGTTATATCACCATTTTCCATATAAAAATTAGTTGATGAAGGCGAAGGTGGTGATGAGGCACTTCTGGTTGCGCGACCATTATTTGCTATGTTTAATTGTTTGCTTGAGCGAATATCCAATAACCATGCACTTAATGTCCCGTTTTTAATAATATCTAGTTTCTCCCCAGCAATTCCTTCCGCATCAAAAGGCTGTGAACCAAGCGCTGATAATAATGAGGGATTATCAATAATATTGATATTTTTGTTAAAAATCTCTTTGCCCAAATCTTTCGCGAGGAAACTGGTGCCTTTGGCAATTGATATGCCGTTAATGGCGGATGCTAAATAACCAATTAGAGATTTGGCTATACGGTTTTCAAATATTACTGGAATTTGACAAGAGGCAATTTTCTTGCCGTTTAGTTTTTTAACTGTGCGTTCTGCTGCTATTTTGCCGATTGCGCTTGGTGATTTTAAATCAGCAAATTTACATTTTACATCATAATCATAATCTCTTTGCATTTCGCCATTGCTCTCAGCAATTGGTGAAAGCGAGGTGGAAAAGTAAGATTTTTTATAATTTCCCGCAAAGCCTTTACTAGTTGCTAAATAAACATGGCTTTTTGAATAGCTACTAGATGCTGAATCAATTTTATTAATTTGTGGGTTTTCTAAAGCGGCTTCTTCTGCTTCTGCAGCTTGCTCGATTAATTGTTTTTCAGATGGTGTAAATTCATCATATAAATCAAGATCAGCAATTTCTTGCGTAAATTCATCTTTGCTTGCTAAAGAACATAAAGCATCTTCTGGTGAAGCTTTGGCAAGCTCTGCCGCTCTTTGGCAAAATTGTGCAACATTCTTTGCCTCTAAGTTATTGGTTGTAACTATTGCAGATTTTTTATCGATAAAGGCACGAATCCCCACTACGTTATTATTTGCTGTAACTAGTTTTTCAACTTTGCCGCTGCGCACTTCACATTCGCTAGATTGATTATTGGATATTACAACATCCACATCACTAGCGCCAGATTTTAGAGTTTGTTTAATAATGTCTTTTATAAGGTTTTTCATGATTATATTGAGATTTGTCTTTGCGCCTTTTATAACTCCCTTTTTATTTTATAGGCAAGAAAAGTGGTTGTATTAGGTTTAGGAACAAATTTAGGCGATAGAGAAAAGTACTTGCAAATTGCAATTGCTACAATCAAAGAGCGGCAGATTTTACATGATATTCGCCTGTCAAAAATCTATGAATCAAAAGCATTATTGTTAGCTGGTTCGCCAGCAGAGTGGGATATTAATTTTCTCAATATGGCAATCAGCGGCGAGACTAACCTCACTCCACAAGAGTTGCTTAAAAGCATCAAAGATATTGAAAAAGAAATAGGGCGTCAAGAGCGTAGCCGTTGGGCACCGAGGGAAATTGATATTGATATATTAGCAATGGATGATTTGGTTTTGACTCAAGATGATCTAACGATTCCTCATCAACATTTAGTCAAGAGAGCTTTTGCATTATTGCCTTTTGCAGATCTCGATCCTAATTGGCAATATCCTGTGCAAGGTGAGTTTCATAGCAAAACTATCGCAGAGTTAGCGCAAAATATTTCCATAGAAGAGACAAAATCATATGAGTAAAATTGTTGGGGTATTAAATATAACGCCTGATTCATTTTCTGATGGGGGAGAGTTTCTAGTAAAAGAAACAGCACTTGGGCAATGTAAAAAAATGCTTAGTGAGGGTGCTGATGTGATCGATGTTGGCGCTGAATCAACACGTCCAAATGCTGTTGCAATTAGTGCTGAAGAAGAATGGCGGAGAGTTGGTGAAATCTTGCCAGAAATTATTGATATGGCACATCAGGGAAAGAAAGAGGTGAGTTTTGATAGTCGGCATTTTAGCAATATGCAAAAGGCTTTGGCGTTAGGGGTTGATATTATAAATGATGTTAGTGGTTTTATTGATAAAGAAATGTGTCAGCTAGCAACGCAATATGATTGCAAAATTATTCTAATGCATAATTTAGGAATCCCTGCGTGCACACAAAAGGTAGTTGCTAAAAACTTGAATGTAGTCGCAGAAGTAAAAAATTGGGCTGTAGCAAAAATCAAAAACCTTACGGAAGAATTTAGCATTAAAAGAGAGAATATTATTTTTGATGTGGGAATTGGTTTTGGTAAAGATGCTGAGCAATCTTTAGAGATTATAGAACGTATAAATGAATTTGTGGATCTTGGAGCGATATATGTTGGTCATTCACGCAAATCATTCCTGAAATTATTAGGTGCAGAATCCATAGAGGAGCGTGATATGCAAACGGCGCAAATATCTAGACAATTAGCTAAACAAAAAATAGCTTACTTGCGAGTACATAATGTTTTTGTCAATGTTGATGCAATCACAAAGGAGAGTCATGAATAAAACCGCATATCAAATATCATTAGTTACATTTTTTCTAATTCCGCTGGCAACTATTCTCTCAGCCCCCTCAACAGTGATAACCTTAGCCTTGATGAGTTTAGTGCCAACCATTCTACTGATTAAGAATTGTTCAACAAAACAGCCAGTTTTGAAGTTGCACCCAATGCTATTCAAAGCATTGGCAATTTTTGCAATCTGGATGGCGGCAAGCTGTATGTGGTCACCAAACCCACAAAAAAGTATAGAGCTATTTTTGCGGCTGGTGATTTTGTTTTTTATAGCATTTGCCGCGAGTGACTTTTTCCTTAAATTATCGGCAGCTCAAAAAGAAAAATTAGGGTGTAAATTATTCTATGGGTTCCTCCTTGCTTGCCTCGTGACATTATTTGAGATTTGTACGGATGGCTCAATATTAACTTGGCTAACAAATCTAGTTAATCCAGAAAAGCATTATGTTTTTGAGCTATGGATGGTTAATCGGGGCGTAAACTTTTTGGTGATGTTAATTTGGCCAGTCACTTACTACGCTATAAAAAAACAAAAGAAAATCATGGTGTCTTTGCTATGGATTTTAACCATTGCTGTAGTGTTTTTAAGTGATAGTGAAACGGCAAAGCTCTCATTAATTGTGGTCACTCTATCTGTCTTATTTATCTTGTTGCTTAAGCAAAAAGCTCTGAAATTAATCGCAGCAGGCTTTATTCTCACAACTATCGGTTTTGTTACTTTCTCTTATCAGATGTCACCGCCAGATCTAGCTGCAAAATATGACTTTCTGCCTGCTAGTGCTAAACACCGTTTATGTATCTGGAAATTTGCTGCTGATAATGCGGCAGAGAAAATTGGCGGCTATGGTTTTGATGCTTCACGTTATTTTACCGATGATAATGGCAAGAAATGTATGCATGCAGGGATGATGTTACCAGAAGTTGCTGGGCCAATTAATTATGGTATTGCGCTTCACCCACACAATAATCTATTGCAGATTTGGCTTGAGCTTGGCGCAGTTGGTTTGGCATTGTTTCTAATCGTCATATTAGTTATATTGCGTGTTATTGCACAGGCAAAATATGATTATTTTGAAAAAGGGGCGTTAGTTGGAGTCATTATATCATTCTTCATGATGGGGCTTACTGGCTATGGTATCTGGCAAAATTGGCTAATTGCCACATTATTTCTGGCAGTTATCTTCGCCCTTGTAATTTTGCCGCCACAAAAAACACAGAAGAAAACAGAGAAGAAAACAGATAAGAAAACACAGAGGACAACAGAGAAGAAATCATAACATCGATGGTAATTGTGGAGCTATATCTGCTTTTTGTTCCTCTAATATTTTTATTCTAAAGCCGCCTGATTTCACGACCCCACTATAAGCAGCTATTGCTTTATATGCAGCTAGCTCTTTTGCGAAGGCGTCGTCATATTCAAGTGGAGATGTTGCATATAAACGATCCATAATTTTGTCATAGCCAACAGCTTTGTGATATATTGCCAAATCCTCGACTTTTCTGCCAGTTCCCCCAGGGTTTCCAGAGCCTCTGGTGAGTAAGGCAAGTTTCTCAGCTTCTTGATCGAAAGCTTCCATGTCGTTACAAGATAGTGCTTGATCAGCTTTTTGCATAAATTTACGACGTATGCCAACATAGGCTTGCAAGGTAAATAACCTCGTGGCTACAGTTTGAAAATGCTGTGCTAGATCAGAACTTATATTTGGGTCACGGCTAGCAATCAGGCAAGCCTTGATTGTCAGTCTTTGTATTTTACTATCATCAAGCGGTTTGCAGGCTTCTAATTTGTGGCAAATATTAAATATTGCATCCTTTCTCTCATAGCTAATATTATGAATTAGGGGAGTGATTGCATTTTTTAACACATTAAGCCTTTTCTCTAGAGTCCAGCACATATGATATATACGTGCGTCCTTTGCAGTAACTGTTTGTGCCTTAGAAGGGTTTTCTTGTAGCCTCTCAAATATTGCGGCATTAGCTTTAGTGTCTCCTAATTGCTCAATGTTATGTATGCCATTCGCTATAAGAAAAGTAAGTGAATCAGACATCCCTAAACCGAGTAACCCTGAGAAGGCAATATCACGAAACATTGGTATGTGATGGGTATCGGATAAAAACCTTTCATCAAAGGATGTCTTATCAAAGAACGGTGCCATAAGGAAAGTTTGCATGCCACTTAATCTTTGTAAGTTAACCTGACCAATACGACGTACATTGTTGCTTTGTGCTAATGGGCTAAAGTCACTAGACTCATTGCTTGTTGGGGTGGGGTATGGGGCAGCCTTTTTGGTACCACGTGCTGCTTTTCTTGAACTTAGCCTGCCTAAATGTTGCTTAATAACATAGCCTAATATATTGCCACGATGTATGGCAAAGTTAGAATTAGAAGTTTTAGCTTGATGTAATGATATACCTGTTTCGCTTTTTTTATGCATTATCATCATATGTTGGACAAAGCCCTTAATAGCAGCTTCGCTGTATCTGCCTATTAATTCCGTTAAGGCTGTTTCATTAGTCTTATTATCCTCAAGGATAATTTGCTGGAGAATTTTACCATAGCTTAAATGCTGTGCATCAGCTCCTTGAATAGTCATTCTCGGGGTCAAACCAGACCGAGTATGACTACCAAGACGACTAAGATCATTGTCGCCAACTCCAGCTAAGATGTTAGTGGTATGACCATGTTTGTCTGCTATGGCACGTGATTTTATGGTGGCAAGAGTATTGTAAAATTGTGCAGAGTAAGCTCCCATATTAGCTGAACCATCACTATTACTCCTGGTTTCACGTCTTTCTCCAGCATTATGGTCGTTAATATATTTAACTAGCCAAGGTGTTTGATAGAGCTTGCTGTAAAAACCGTCAGTGAGCGATACATTATCTCCGTCATGACTATCTGTTAAGCCAATAATTGTTTCCTCTTCTTCGGCAAGTGGTGAGGGAATGATATGTGATTTTTGTATTTTTGCTAAACTTTTATCCGAAAATGTAACTGTTTGGTAGGTTTTTAAATCCTCTTTTAGTGATATATGTTGTAAGTGATCTTTTACCAAAGGCGCTACATGGCGAACCATTTCGGCAAAAACAATCGGTGCAGCAAAATCAGAAACACGACTACGAAAATAT
Source organism: Rickettsiales bacterium (assembly GCA_034111325.1). GTDB lineage: Bacteria > Pseudomonadota > Alphaproteobacteria > Rickettsiales > JABIRX01 > JAWUXM01. The sequence continues at coordinate 30,174 of JAWUXM010000036.1, read as the reverse complement.
GAAATAATATGCTCATGCGTTTCATGAAAACTCATAGAAGTTGCATACCAAAGAAATTGGCGTTTGGTATTATTATCCCATTGAGCAATTTCTTGCGCAATGATTGGTGCAAAAAGATGCATTTCTTCATATAAATACTCTAATGCTTCAATTTTTTCTATTTCACTCAACTTACTAAAATCAGAAGATTTTTTGAAATTAAACGAAGGGTGGTCTTTGATAATAGAAAAAATATTACTAATGGCGCTCTCAGTTTTTTGTGATTCTTCACGGCTGGAATAGGCAGTTTTCATCAGGCTAAGGTTGGAACCCTTAATATAGCGCATTAATTCACGCACTTCGTGCTGCAGGCTAAAATTGTTGGAGATAGGAATTTGCGCAGCAAATTGTAGTAATTGGGTTTTAACTGATTCTCTATTTATCATGGGAGATGTGATTGGTGCTGCTTCTAAGAAGGTCAACATATTTTGACATTGCTCTGTATCAATATTATTGAAACTTAGTACTAAAGCTAGATCTTCAATTTTTTCCTGAAGATGTTTTGCAAATGTGGTGCGAGAAGCTTTTTCAAACTTTATTCCTTTAACAGCATCTCCACCTTTGCCGTCAATATCGCCGCCCCAAGTTGTTATATCAATATCATTAGGCTCTAATAAATTATCTCTTCTATTGTATACTAAGCGCCATAGGCGATTAGATTTAGATGTGACCACAGAAACATGCTCTTTAAATCTGCCAATATGATAAGTAAGTAGTTCAACTTCTCGATCCTCATTCATTTTAGTTTTGTGACCAAGCGGATTGTCGATTATTTGATCAATGGCGAGTTTTTCAAGATCATGTGTATATATTAAAAAATCACTCATAGCAGATTCTTGTTTTTTGCTTTTAACAAGGCTGGATAATTGTTCGAGTTTGGCTATATCCAGCTCTGTACCTAAATTTTTATATAGGCGGCATAATCGTACAATGTCAGTAATAGTTGCATGTTTTTTATATAAGACTTCCGCCAGTAATATTTCGGCATCTTGAATTATATATTTGCGCTTGATCGTAGCTAAAGACTGTCCTTCAGTTGGGTGGCTAGTTATGCTATGTATAATTCGGTTTTTGATAATCAAGGCTTTTAATACTTCTGGCGCATAGTCATTTTGAGCAATTTTAGCAATTAGAGGGTTTCTAAATTCTGCTTCTAGGTGGGAATGTATACGACTTAAAAGCGTGTTACGCAAAGCTTGGTTTTTAAGCACCATTTCGTCTTTTTTTGTTGGAGGTACTAGCTGCATTTTTTTTTGAAAATGGCCCATTATCCTTTTTTCGGCAGATTGTAAGTGGGCTGTAATGAATCCATCTATTCTTCTTTTTTTCATAATTATTTTCCTATTGAGTTGCATTTGCACAACGTATAGTAGCATAAAATCAAAGCTAGGGCAAGGGGCGATAAAGGGGTTTGACTTAAGTAACTGATAAAGCTGATATGTGGGCTATTTGCTAAATAGGCGATTGAACCTTCTCTGCCAACTAATTAGAAATTTGAAAGGTGTGAAAAGGATTTGCTTGCCGTCGATCACGGTATAGCCTTCAGCATGGTTGATCGTATGTATGCCATATGGATATTCTTTGAAAGGGTTAATAAAGGTTTTGGCGCGTTCAATAAAAGTAAAATCTGCCAAATCAATTATCTCATTAATAATGATTCTTCCTCCATAGGTTTCCGAACAATCTTGCGCAGGGCGAAGTAACGTGCCATCTTTTTCAAAAAACTTGCCCGCTGACCTGCTGGAGGATTTATCGATTTTCACAGGGTTATCATCATGCATTATCCATTCGCCGAATAGATCATCACTATAGGCAATGTGGAGCTCTGAACAATCAGTATCATCGAGTGATTTTACCGTAAAAAATAACCAGAAACAATTTTCATATTTAACTAAAGTCGTATCAACAGCTTGGATATCAGGAATTAATATTTTCTCTTCCACCCATTGATCTGGAAATTGCTCAGCACGATGTAAAATAATTGCATTTGCCTGGTTAGACTCCGCAATCATATAATGTTTGCTCTCATGCTTAAAAACAAAGGGATAAGAATTATGATATGGATTTTTGAGGATGGTCTTTTTTTCGACTTGTTTGAGATTGGCATCTAATTTTATATAGGCAATATTACCGTTTTTTGTACGGTAATCAAACTCCTCCACGAAAATGTAAATCGCATCATTATGAATTGTAATGAAAGGGTCGGCGATATATTGATAGGGCTCAAGCTTTGGTAGCCAAGTGATTTGGCAGTTGTGATTTGCAACATCTTCAATTGTCGCTTTGCTAATTCCCACATGCCAGATTTCCGTATAGAAATTACGACGAATCTTTTTCTGAATTTTATTCTTAAGATATTTTAGCATTGGTTTTTTTATTGGCTGTAATTGCAATTTTACTGAGATACTCATGTAATTGGTTGCTTACTGCGTCGATTGAGTAACTCTTTAGAACTTTATCAAAAGAGTTCATTGCATAATCACGCATTGCTTTAGGGTGGTTCATAGCATGCTCCAGACCTTCAGCCAATGCTTTTGGATTGTCCTTTTTAACGATTATACCATTGATTTTATGGCGAATAACCTCCCTTGGCCCATCAGCATCAGTTGCAACAATTGGTGTGCCAGATAGCATGGTTTCTAACATCGCAATGCTGAAATGTTCGATCCTAGAAGACATGCAGAATATATCAATTTTATTAAAAAAGGTTCCTTTATTAGTTACCCATTCTTGCATTTTTATATCTTTCTCGAGTCCAAGACTTTTAATTTGTGCTTTATAGAAGCTCTCTAATTCACCACGCCCAGCAAGGATTGCTTTGAAGGGAATCTTCTTTTTTTTAAGAATGTTCAGGGCTTGAATGAAGACTTCAAAAGCTTTTTCCTCAACAAAGCGCCCCATTGTGCCGATGATGATTTTCTTGTGAAATTTACGACGCTTAAATTCTATTTCGGGTGCTGCATGAATCATATTTGGCACATAATAGGTAGTTTTTGGCGGTTGCCCTAATTCCAAAACATATTTGCGTAGTGATTCAAGAATGATGATTAAGGCATCTAAGCCAATGAGGCGCTCAATCCGTTTATTATGACAAACTGCGGCAATTGGCGCGTAAATAGTGGCTTTACTGCGTGCTTTTCGGGAGATTTCAGCAGCGCGATTACCATGTACAATGATTATATCAGGCTTCTCATTAGTAATGATTTTGCGTAATTTTCTAATTGCTAGGAAATCATATTGGTTAAAATTAGCAACTGTGCGTAATTCTGCTTTTTCTGCTTGCAACTTCTTGATGGTTTCACTTTTGGGATGAGCGATATTTATAACTTTATTGCCCTGCATGGTTAGTGCTTGGTTATAATCAAGAAATACTTGCTGAATTCCTCCTAACCTCTTGCAAAGCATGATATTGAGTATTTTCATTTTTTAAAACTATGAATCTCTCTGATCTTAGCATATTTCAAGAAGCGTGAAAAAGCGTAAATTTTGCTATAAACTATGCCATTTATACCATAGATGAAAAAGCGGCGTAAAAAATAGCTTTTCAAAAACGCAGCAATTGGCGCAATGATGATTTTTAACGTGCCAACATTTTTACCTTTTTCATAGCTGTCTATTGCTTGCATAGAGCTGTAAGAATTAATTTTCGCTAACCAATGTTCTATTGACTTGATTGAAAAGTGCGAAATATAATTTTTTAAGAGGGCTGTTGGTTGTGGTTTTTTAAGAACCACAGAATCATGTACAGAGCTTGCTTTGAAACCTGCTTTGTTTTTGTCATATAGGCGAATCTGTATGCAAGAAAAAGCAAGAGGATGTGCTTTTTTGTAAGGCGGCATAACATCCTTTATTTTAACCCGAAAGGCTTCCTGATTTGGAGTTTTTGAGAAGAGGGTTTGGATTTCCTGCACTAATTTGCTAGAGACAACTTCATCCGCATCAAGGTTAAATAGCCAAGTATTTTTGCATTTTTTTTCGCCAAAGATTTTCTGTTGACCATAGCCTTGCCATTTATTGAAATAGGTTTTGCAGCCAAGATCTTTGGCAATAGTAATAGTTTTATCAGTGCTGCCAGAATCAATGACTATAACTTCATCTACCCAAGCGATAACGCTATTAATTGTTTTAGCGATACGCTCTTCTTCATTTTTAGCGATGATAAAAACTGAGATCGGGATTTTATTCATTAAGCATATTATTGATATTATCAGCAAGATTACCTTTTGCCTTAAAGTCTAATATCTCTACCGCTTTAGTGATATTTGCAAGTGAATCTTGTATATCTTCTTTGCGAGCGTCTGTAATACCAAGGTTTGTTTTTTTACCAGATGGTAAATTGTCCAGAACTGTTACTTTATAACCTTGTTCACGTAGTAAATCCACACTATGTGAGCCAATGAATCCAGCTCCACCATTAACTAAGATCCTCTCGCTTGTTTCCGTCTGTAACAAAGTTATACGCTGTAATAATTTTCAAACTCTATGGGGTGTGGTCTAGTTCGTAAATCATCAACATCTTTGCGTTTGAGTGCAATGTACGAATCGATTTGATCATCAGTAAATACGCCGCCTTGTTTCAAAAAGCCACGATCCTTATCAAGCGCATCTAAAGCTTCTTCTAACGAACCAGCAACTTGGTCTTTCTTAGCTAATTCCTTATCAGATAATTCATATAAATCGCGATTATCAGCATCTCCAGGGTGGATTTTATTTATTATGCCGTCAAGCCCAGCCATAAGTAGAGCAGAGAAGCATAAATAAGGGTTTGCCGTTGCGTCAGGGAAGCGCGTTTCGATACGTTTTGCACTAGGGTGAGCCACATAAGGAATACGAATAGCTGCTGATCTGTTGCGTTCAGAATATGCTAAAATTGTTGGTGCTTCAAAGCCCGGTACTAGTCTTTTATAAGAGTTAGTTGAGGCGTTAGTTAAGGCGTTCAGAGCTTTTGCATGTTTTATTATGCCGCCAATATAATAAAGCGCTTCTTGTGAGAGCCCTGCATAGTCATTACCTGTAAAAAGGTTTTTGCCTTTTTTCCAGATTGACTGGTGAACATGCATTCCAGAGCCATTATCATTATAGACAGGCTTTGGCATGAAGGTTACAGTTTTGCCATAAGAATGTGCAACATTATGTACGGCGTATTTGTATTTTTGTGAATTATCAGCAGTTGCAGCAAGGGTGCTATATTTAAAACCCATTTCATGTTGTGCGGGTGCAACTTCATGGTGATGAAGTACTGCATCCAAGCCAATCTCTCTGAGGGTAACCATCATTTCAGCGCGAATATCAGCGCCAGAATCAACTGGTGCAACAGGGAAGTAGCCGCCTTTAACCTTAGGTCGATGACCCATATTGTTATTATCATATTCTTTGCCAGAATTAGATGGGTGTTCCTCAGAATCAACTTGCGCAAAAGAGCGATACATACCGTTTTCAAAGCGGACATCATCAAAAAGGAAAAATTCTAGCTCAGGGCCAAAATATGCAGTATCGCCAACTCCAGTTTCAATGAGGTATTTTTCAGCAAGCTTAGCTGTATAGCGTGGGTCTCTAGTATAGCCATCTTGGGTTAATGGGTCAACCACATCACATGTGACAATCAAAGTTGGATATGGGGTAAATGGGTCAAGGAATGCAGTTTCAGGCTCTGGCATGAGGATCATGTCAGATTCGTTAATATGCTTCCAGCCGGCGATTGATGAGCCATCGAACATGACACCATCTTTAAAAGTGGCTTCGGTTACGTTGCTGATTTCGTGAGCAGTGTGCTGCCATTTCCCGACAGTATCGGTAAAACGAAAATCGACGAATTTGACGTCGTTCTTTTTGGCTAATTCAAAAAACTTTTTAACTCCCGACATAGATTTCCTCTTAAAAAAGATGGGTTGCTGTACGGGAGTCCATTTTTAAGAAATAATAGTACAAATAGCAAGGGTTTTTTGTTGTAAAAAAAATCTACTTTACGTGTTTCTCCTTTTGTATCAGCGTTTTTGTTGATTTAGTGGAATTTTCTATTTAGCGTGCGAACTCTTAAAGTTTATGAAAAAAGAGAAATTATGACCAAAAATTACCGAATAGAGACTGACTCAATGGGTGAGATCAAAGTTGATAGCACAAAATATTATGGCGCGCAGACCCAACGTTCGATTCAAAACTTTCCAATTTGCAATGATAATCCAGGGCATAGAATGCCCAAGGAGGTAGTCAAAGCCCTGCTTTATTTAAAAAAAGCAGCAGCCTTAACCAATAAAGATTTAATGGCTGCGGAGCCTGAGGCAAAGCAATTTAAAAAATTCTCACCAGAGATCGCTGACCAGATCGCTGATAGTGTTGATACTATTTTAGCGGATTTTGACAATTTTTATGAAAGTGATTTCCCACTAGTTGTTTGGCAAACTGGTTCAGGTACACAAAGTAATATGAATGCTAATGAAGTTATTGCCTCGGTTGCTAATGAAAAAGTCACGGGTAAAAAGGGCGGTAAGGAGCCAGTTCATCCGAATGATCACTGTAATCTGGGACAATCTTCCAATGATGTTTTTCCAACGGCGATGCATATTGCAACTGTGCTGACTACCTATGACAAGCTTTTGCCAACTTTGGTGCGTTTCGCAAATGAGTTAGGTAAAAAGGAAAAGGAATTTGCTAAAATAGTCAAAATCGGCAGAACCCATACACAAGATGCGACCCCAGTTACATTAGGTCAGGAATTTTCTGCATATAAGCAACAAATTAAAACTTCATTTCGCTTTGTATTGGGCGCCACAAGAGAAGTGTTTGGCTTGGCACAAGGCGGCACTGCAGTAGGTACTGGGCTGAATTGCCATCCAAAATTTGCAGCGGCGTTTGCTGAAAAAGTAAATGAAATTACAAGCTTCCCAGAAATCCAAAAAGCTTTGCTCGCACAAGATAGTGACATTGCAAAAATCAAATCTTTTTATGGAGAAGGGTTTTTTAGCCATATGAATAAATTTATGGCACTTGCCTGTAATGATGAGTTGGTGAATTTCCATGGTACGTTAAATGCGTTGGCGGGTTCATGCATGAAAATTGCTAATGACATTCGCTTTTTAGCTTCGGGTCCACGCTCGGGCTTGGGCGAAATTTCATTGCCAGAAAATGAACCGGGTTCGTCGATTATGCCTGGTAAAGTCAACCCAACCCAATGTGAAGCTTTAACTATGATCGCCTGTCAAATTATGGGTAATAATACTGCGGTGACGGTTGGTGGCTCAAATGGTCACTTTGAACTAAATGTTTTCCGCCCAATGATTATTCATAATGTCATGAATTCAATTAACCTTTTGAGCGACGGGATCAATAGCTTTATTGATAATTGTTTAGTTGGAATTACGGCTAATGAGACACGCATCAAGCACTTACTTGAACAATCGCTTATGTTAGTCACGGCGCTTAACCCCTATATTGGTTATGATAATGCAGCGGGGATAGCCAAGAACGCACATAAAAAAGGCATGTCTTTGAAAGAATCTGCAATTGAATCAGGTTTGGTTAGTAGCGAAGATTTTGATAAGTGGGTGAAGCCTGAGCAAATGGTATGACAAAAAATTATTTATCGACAAAAGATATAGATCCTCGTGAAAGGTTAATATTTGCACTTGATGTAAAGAGCAATGATGAAGCAAAGGCCTTGGTGGAAAAGCTTGGTGATGAAGTTTTATTCTATAAAATTGGTCTCGAGCTCTGCATGGCGGATGATTATTTCGCGCTGCTAAATTGGTTAATTGCGCAGGGCAAAAAGGTTTTTGCTGATTTGAAGTTTTTTGACGTGCCGCAAACCGTAGCCTCAGCCGTGCGTGGCGTGCGTGATTCTGGCGCAACGTTCGTGACGATTCACGGTAATGATGCTATGATGCAGGCGGCCGCTAAAGAAAAAGGCGCTGCTAAAATCTTGGCAGTTACAGCTCTAACTAGTCTGGATCAAGGAGATTTGGATGATTTAGGTTTTAAATGTGATGTAAAACAATTAGTTCTGTCACGTGCCAAAAGAGCATGTGAAGCAGGGTGTGATGGAGTTGTGGCTTCTGGTTTAGAGGCAAAGGAGTTGCGTGAGAATATTGGCGATGGCTTTTTAATTATCACTCCGGGGATTCGCCCTGTGTTAAATGATGATGATCAAAAACGTACGGTTGATGTTAAAACTGCATTTTTAAATGGTGCTGATTATATTGTTGTTGGGCGCCCAATTCGTGATGCTGCTGATCCTAAAATTGCAGCGCAAGCGATTCAATCGCAAATAGCTGAGCTGTTCAATGCCTAGTTTTTCCGAGCAATGTTATGATCTATTAAAACAAATTCCTGAAGGTAAAATTTCTACACAAATTCTAGAGCAATTTCCCACAAGCATCTGCAATACGCTCGCAGGCATTACGTAGATTTTTCTCTGATGTAGCATAAGAAATACGGAAATGTGGCGAGAGCCCAAAAGCAGCACCATGGACTGCGGCAACTCCAGCATCTTCTAATAGATAAGTTACAACATCTTCATCGCTTTCTAGAATCTTGCCATTAGGAGTTTTTTTGCCCAATAGGCCTTGGCAGGAAGGATATACATAAAACGCACCTTCTGGGGTTAGGCAGTCCAACCCTTCGATTTGATTAATCATTTCAACAACGAGATCGCGGCGGGTCTTGAAAGCATTGCGCCAACCATTTAAAAATTCCTGCGTGCCGTTTAATGCTTCAACTGCAGCTGCTTGGCTAATTGAGCAAGGGTTGCTAGTTGATTGTGATTGGATTTTAGCAATAGCTTTTATTAGTTTTTCATCACCAGCCGCATAGCCAATCCGCCAGCCAGTCATGGAATATGCTTTAGAAACGCCATTAATGGTTAAAGTACGGTCATATAATTTTGGCTCTACTTCGGCAAGAGTGTGGAATTTAAAATCATCATAGATGAGATGTTCATAAATATCGTCAGTCATAATCCAGACATGTGGATGTTTGAGCAGAACATCAGTTAAGGCTTTGATCTCTTCATAGCTATAAGCAGCACCAGTTGGATTACTTGGTGAGTTAAAAACTAGCCATTTAGTTTTTGGAGTAATTGTCGCCTCTAATTGGGCTGGGGTCATTTTAAATGCATTATCTTGCGCGCAAGGGATAAAGACAGGCTTACCCTCTGCTAAGGCAACAATATCAGGATATGAAACCCAAAAAGGCGCAGGGATGATAACTTCATCATCTTTATTTAGCGATGCCATGAATGCATTATATAAAACCTGCTTACCGCCAGTGCCAACAGTAATTTGTGAAGTTTTATAGTCTAAATTATTTTCGCGTTTAAACTTATCGACGATAGCTTGCTTTAAAGCAGGTGTGCCATCTACTGCGGTATATTTTGTCTCACCACGATCCATAGCAGCTTTTGCTGCATCTTTGATATGATCTGGTGTATCAAAATCAGGCTCACCAGCACCAAGCCCGATAACATCCTTGCCACTAGCTTTTAGCTCATTGGCTTTGGTTGTAACAGCAATAGTTGCTGATGGTTTGATAAGGTTTAAGCGATTTGCAATAATTGACATGATGATTATAACGTTGTTTATAGTTGGTGTCACTCCCTGAATTCCTAAGGAATTCTAGGGGAGTCCAGGAATAAAAAGATCAGAAGGTTTTTAGGACTCTGGATTGCCCTAGAATCGCAAGCGATTCAGGCAATGACTTTATATAGGGGAATATTTTTTTTGCAACATCAAGAGGTAATAATGAACACACCACAATGGAATTTGAAGGATTTATATAATTCGGTAAAAGATAAGGCTATTGAGGAGGATTTAGCTAAGGCAGAAAAAGATGCCGATAAATTAGTGCAAAGCTATATGGATAAAATAAAAGATCTAAGCGGCGCAGAGCTTGGCTTAGCAATTTCTCAATATGAAAAGATTTCTGAAGTTCTAGGAAAAGTTGGTGCTTATGCATATCTTTCTTTTGCACAGAATATGGCAGATAGCAAAGTGGCAAGCTTTTATCAAAATATTAGTGAGAAATTAAATGATATTAGCAGTAAGACGATTTTCCTAACTTTAGAGGTTGCTAAAATTTCTGATAGCGAACTCACAAAACAATTATCTGCTAAGGCACTACAAAAATACCAGCCCTTTATTCGTGATGTGCGGGTTTCAAGGAAATATCAAAAAAGCCGCCAGATAGAAGAGATATTGCTCAATAAAGGCATAAGCAGCAATCATGCTTGGTCACGGCTTTTTGATGAGACTATGGCGGATTTGGAATTCACCATGGATAAAAAGAAATACTCATCTTCGGAGATCTTCAACTTTTTCAGCTCGACCAAGCCGGAAATACGTAAAAAAGCAGCCAAAGCAGTTGGCAAAACCTTTGCTGATAACATCAAAATCTTTGCCTATATTACTAATATTCTAGCTAAGGATAAAGCCATTAATGATAAAATCCGTGGCTTTAAGAGCCCAGTATCAGAGCGTAATATTGATAATTTGGTTGAAGATGAAGTTGTTGAGGCTTTGATAAATACGGTTAAGAAAAATTACAAAAAAACTGCACATAAATATTTTACCATAAAAGCGAAAGTTTTTGGTGTAAAACAGCTAAATTATTGGGATCGCAACGCGCCTTTCCCTAAAGTTGCAGAACGCAAGATTCCTTGGGAGGAGGCAAAAGAAATCGTGCTTTCAGCATATAGTAATTTCTCACCTGCTATGGCAAAAATTGGCGAAGAGTTTTTTAGCAAAAACTGGATTGATGCGAAAATGCGTAAAGGCAAAGATTCTGGCGCATTTGCCCACCCTGTAACGCCTTCTACGCACCCTTATATCCTGCTAAATTACCAAGGGAAGACTCGCGATGTGATGACTCTGGCACATGAATTAGGTCATGGCATCCATCAAATCTTAGCGGCAAAGCAAGGCTATTTGATGGCAGATACACCTTTGACTTTGGCAGAAACTGCTTCGATCTTTGGTGAACAATTAGTTTTTGAAGAGTTGCTGCGCCGCGAGAAAAATAAAGATAAAAAAAATCTATTAATCGCAGGTAAAGTTGAAGATATGCTTAACACGATAGTGAGGCAGGTTGCGTTTTTTGAGTTTGAGAAAGGTGTGCATGAGGCAAGGAAGGGCGGTGAGCTAGCAGTAGAGGAGATTAATAAAATATGGCTAAAAACTCAACAGGAGAGCTTAGGGGCAGTAATTAAATTTGATGATGAATATAAATATTATTGGTCATACATTCCGCATTTCATACATTCGCCATTTTATGTCTATGCTTATGCGTTTGGCAATTGTTTGGTAAATTCGCTTTATATGGCATATAAAGCCCAGCCGCAAGGCTTTGAGGCTAAATATATTCAGATGTTATCTGCAGGCGGAACTTTGCATCACAAAGAATTATTAGCGCCTTTTGGTTTGGATGCCAGTCAAGCGAATTTCTGGCAGCAAGGAATTGATATGATGAGTGATTATATCGACCAGTTGCAGAGGTCAATAGCAGAGGATTGAGTATAGAACCTTGGTATTACAGGACTTTCTGCAACCTATCTTTAAGGGAGGTTAGCTCACTCATTATCTCAGAAACAGCGTTTAGATTGATAACATTATCATTATTATTGTTAGCAGCGGAGAGGTTGCTTAAGGCTTTTTTTGCACCTTCGATTGTATAGCCTTGTTTATGGAGGAGGTCTTGGATTGTGCGCAGAGTGCTGACATCTTCTTCACGATATAACCTTCTATTCCCTCGACCTTTTATAGGTTTTATTTGCGGGAATTTTGTCTCCCAAAAACGTAATATATGTTGTTCGAGATTTAACTCTGATGATATTTCATTAATTGATTTTAGCATAGGAGTATTGTTTATCTTGAAGATTGACATAGCAAAAACCATTGAGTTAAAATAACTCATATCTCCTCTCACAGAAACATCCCATTATCTCTCCTAGGGTTCTCAATCTCTCCTAGGGTTCTCAATCTCTCCTATAGCAGAATTAGTTTCTTAATAGCTATCGTTAATAAAGTCTTTTAGCATGTTTGATGGTTTAAAAGTAATTATTCTGCGAGCCGGGACGCAGTATTCTTCTTTCGTTTTTGGGTTGCGTCCCATACGGGTTGTTTTTTGATGAGTAGTAAAGTTGCCAAAGGCATAAATCCTAGAGCGGCCAGTTTCTTTAGTGACTTTAACTAACCCTTCAATGATATTATTGACGATTCCAACAGATTCAGATTTCGAAATGCCAACTTCCTTTGCTATATTTGCCGCAATATGCTTTTTTGTGATTGTTTTATCCATTTACCATTTTAAAATAATTGTTCCCCAAGTAAGCCCAGCACCCAAAGCCTCGAACACAAGTAGATCATCTTTTTTGACTCTTCCTTGTAGCAATGCTTCGTTTAACGCAAGTGGTATAGAGGCTGCTGAAGTGTTGGCGTGTCGCGCAATCGTAACAACTAATTTTTTTTCATTCAAGTGTAGTTTTTTAGCAACAGCATCTAATATGCGAATATTTGCCTGATGTGGAATTAAGAGATCAATATCACTAGTAGATAAATCAGTATCTTGCAGAGCTTTTTCTACTGAGCTTGCCATTTTAGTGACAGCATTTTTAAATACTTCTTTGCCAGACATTTCGACAGTTCCGTGCCCACCGTTGAGTGATGGGCCGCCATTAGTTTTTAACATGTCGTAATAGCTGCCATCTGAGTAAAGATGTGAGTGGATTATGCCGCTTTCATCATCTGATTTTTCTAATATGACGGCACCAGCGCCATCGCCAAAAAGAACGCATGTATTGCGATCTTGCCAATCGATAATACGTGACATTGTTTCTGCGCCGATTACTAAGGCTTTTTTGGCCTGCCCAGTTTTGATGAGGCTATCGGCAACTGTGAGCGCATAAATGAATCCAGAGCACACAGCTTGGACATCAAAAGCAAAACCTTTGGTTAGCCCTAATTTATGTTGCACTTTGGTGGCAGTTGAAGGAAATATATTATCTGGTGTGGTGGTCGCTACGATAATTAAGTCTATTTCTTCTTTATCAACCCCAGCATTTTTGATTGCATCAAGGGCAGCTTTATAAGCTAAGTCAGAAGTAAATTCACCCTCTGCGGCGATGTGTCGTTGCTTAATTCCAGTGCGGTCAAAAATCCACTCATCACTAGTATCAATAGTTTTCGCTAAATCGTGATTAGTGATAATTTTCTCAGGTAAATATGCTCCGCTAGCAGTAATTTTTGACCTTTGCATCTATTCATCATCTGTTAAAGGGTTTTCCAAATTATTTTGTGCAGCATTAGACAGGCGGACTTCCTCAATGATTTTATCATTTATATTATTTCGGCAAAGATCAATCGTTACTTTAATGGCGTTGGCAAAGCCTTTTGAATCAGCATTGCCATGGCTCTTTATAGCTATGCCGTTAAGACCAAGGAACATTGCGCCATTATGGCTTTTAGGATCAAGTTTGTTGAAAATACGCTTTAATGAGCGGCGTGATAATAAATAGCCAATAAAGGATAGTGCAGAGCGTTGATAAGATCTTTTAAGGAAAAGTTTACAGATTTTGGCGGTTCCTTCAATGGCTTTGAGGGCAATATTGCCGGTGAAGCCGTCAGTTACAATGATATCAGTGGCGCCGCCAATAATATCGTCGCCTTCAACATAGCCTTGATAGTTAAGCTGAGATGCTTCTTCTTGGAGCATTTGATGTGCAACACGTATCACTTCATTGCCTTTGAGCTCTTCAGAGCCAATATTCAGTAGGCCGATTGTTGGATTTTCAATGCCGAGCATGACTTTGGCAAAGGCATCACCCATGATAGCGAATTGCATTAAATTATTTGCATCGCATGTGGCATTTGCGCCCATGTCAAGAAAAACAGATTTGCCGTTTACGGTTGGAATAATAGAGGCTATAGCGGGGCGATCTATCCCATCGAGCGTACGCAGGGCCAATTTTGACATTGCCATTAAAGCACCTGTGTTGCCCGCTGAAATCACCGCATCAGCACGGCCATCTTTTACAGCATCAATTGCAAGCTTCATGCTAGAGTTGCGTCCTTGGCGAATGGCTATAGAAGGCTTTTCTTCCGCAGCTATTTTATCTTTAGTGTGAATAATTTCGCTGTTAGCTTTGAGGTTTGGTAGCTTTTCTAAGAGGGGAAGAATCTTGGTTTTATTGCCAAAAAGGAGGAATTTTACGTTAGAGGCTTTCTTGAGGGCAAGGTTTGCACCTTCAATAACTGATTCTGGTGCGTTATCGCCACCCATGACATCAAGGGCTATAGACAAGCTTCTTTTACTTTCCTTTCTTTTCACACCCAGACCCTTTATGATAATGGATTATTCAGCTTCATGCTCTTTTGGAACAATCACTTGACGCCCTTTATAGTAGCCATCAAGTGATATTTGATGGGATAGTTGAGGCTCACCAGTAGTTTTGTTAACTCCGATATTTAAAAGTTTCAAAGAGTCATGCGCACGACGCATATTTTTCTTTGATTGTGATGTTTTTCTTTTAGGAACTGCCATTTTTTTAAGTAAAAAATTATCTTGTGAAGCGCAAACATAAGGATTATTAACTAAAAGGCAAGTGAATCTGATACGCAATGTATACCGAAAGATCAGGTCAGTCACATTCTTTAATTACTTTACCTTCAAATGAAAAGATATCTTATTATTGTTTGTTTTATTTTTGCCGCATCATTGTCCTCTTGTGTTGATAATATTAATTTACATGGTACGAAGTTAAAAGCACAGGATCTAGATAAAGTTAAAACAGGAATTAGTAAGAAAAATGATGTTTTTAAAGCAATCGGCGCTGCATCAATTGAGTCTGAAAATATTTGGTACTATATTTACTTTAAGAAAAATAGCGTTGGTTTTTTGAAGCCAGAACTAATTGAGCAAGAAATTATTGAAATCGAATTTGCTGATAATGATAAAGTACAAAACATTAAGCATTATAGTAAAGATGACGCAATAAAAGTGGCCTATGTGAAGCGCATAACGCCAGAAGAAGAAAAACGCGTTAGTATATTTAGGCAGATATTGGGCAATGCTGGTCGTTTCGGCGAGTAAATCTGGTCTTTTTGCGCCCTTTTTAGTAAATAATTTTTACTAAAAATCATCGCAAAAATCCTCAGATTTGCAGACTTTAACTCGTTTGAGTGCTTTTGGCCAAATTAAGTAGTTAATTAATAGGAAAAAAATTATGACAAAAATTTTACTAGTTGGTTGTGGAAAGATGGGTGGTGCAATTTTGCAATCTCTACAAAAACACTCTGGTTATGATATTACGATTGTTGGCAAGGAAGATAAAATTGTTGATGATGTGAAATATGACTTTATAATTTTTGCAGTAAAGCCCCTAATTATTGGTGAGATCATTTATGATTATGCAAATATTGCCGAGAATGCAGTGGTGATATCAATTATTGCTGGTAAGAAAATGCAGTTTTTTGCTGACCATCTAAGGGTGCAGCAAAAAATCATTCGCATAATGCCAAATCTTCCATCTGCAATTGGTGAGGGGATGAGTGTTGCGATTGCTAATGAATTTGTGAGTAATGCGGAGAAAGATACAGCACAGCAGATTTTAGAATCGATCGGTAAAGTGATGTGGCTTGATGATGAAAATTTGATTGATTCTGCGACGGGGATTTCTGGAAGTGGTCCTGCATATTTTTTCTACTTTATGCAAAAATTAATTGAGGCTGGTGTCAAGCAAGGTTTGACTATTGAGCAATCAAAAGCGTTGGTTATGCAAACTGCCAAAGGGAGTGTTAAACTTGCTGAGGATAATTCCCTAACAGATTTGATGAAAAATGTTGCTAGTCCAAAAGGAACAACCGAAGCAGCGCTTGAAGTATTAACTCGTGATCATGATTTTGCTGATATAATCGGTGAAGCGGTAGAGAAGGCAGTTGAGCGTGCTAAAGAACTATCTAGCTAGCCTCTTGGACTGTTTGCGTCTTTATTGAAAGTGCATGCAAATCTCTCTGGAATTCTTTCTCTAAAAGCTTATTGACGATTTTATGGCGTGCGATTTTGCTGAGCCCAGCAAAATCATCGGAGATTATTTCAATTTTTAAATGTGACGGCTCGCTGGAAACAGCTTCGTAATGATTTGCGTGTTTGCTAGATTCATTAAATATTTTTAAGGATACGCAGTTAAGCTGTTGCCTAATTTTATGATGGATATTTTCAATTTCTGCCATAATTTATATTAAAGTCCTTGGTTTAAAAATTCTAACATTTGGTTGCTTTGCCAATTAACGTAACCGTTAATTCGTGCTACTTCCTTGCCTTCTTTATTAATGAGAATTGTAGTAGGGATGCCAATTGCCGCTAAACTTTGGTACGTATTTTGATCAATATAAACAGCGAGATTTTTAATCGAAAGGCTATCATAAAAATCCTGAACTTCGCTTGCTGTGCTATTGCCAATTGAGACTGGGATTATGGTGATATTATCTTTGCCGATTATGTCTTCTAGTAGATCAAGCTCAGGGAGCTCTGCTACGCAAGGCTTGCACCATTCTGCCCAGAGGTTTAGGATAATGCTTTTGCCTTTAAAGTTGTCTAAGGTGAGGGTTTGATTATTTGCATCTGCAAAGCTAAAGTCAGGTAATGTTTTTGCAGGAGAAAAACGATTAATTTCTGCGCGGACAGGTTTAGATTCAAGGCTTGTTTCAAAATGTCCAGTATCATTAAATTGGCGCTCCGTATAGAAAAGATAGCCTAAGCCAGCACCGATTGAAAGTAGGATAATTGCAATAATTAAGCGAGGTAAAAACTTCATTCGGATATATAGAAATTCTAATTTTGGTCAATTAGAAACTTTTACGCTGCTAAAATCAAGCTTTTAGAAAAGTATGGATTTATTTTAATTGGACAACTATAAAATGTCTCAACTCAATTATCTAATTTAGGAGCTCAATGACAAAAAAAGCAAATGCAATGTGGGGCGGTGTTTTTGATAAACCAGCGCATCAATTAATGGCAGAAATAAACCAGTCAATTTCTTTTGATCAAAGGCTGTATAAAGAGGATATAGAAGGTTCACTTGCACATGTAGCCATGCTTGCTAAGCAAAAAATCATCAATAAAAAAGATGCAAAATTAATCGCTGATGGCTTACGCAAAATCGAAGGAGAAATAGAGAGCGGCAAGTTCACATTCAAAGCTGAGCTTGAAGATATTCATATGAATATCGAAGCACGTTTGACCAAAATTATAGGGGCGACAGCAGGAAGGCTGCACACTGCCCGTTCACGTAATGATCAAGTTGCGACGGATTTTAAGTTATATGTGCGTGGTGCGTTTGATCAGATTGATCTCTTATTGAAAGATTTGCAGAGAGAATTGATTGTAAAAGCAGAGAAACATATCAATGTGGTCTTGCCTGGCTTTACTCATTTACAAACTGCGCAGCCAATTAGTCTAGCGCATCATCTACATGCATATGTCGAAATGTTTGGTCGTGACCGGAGCCGTATGCAAGATGCAAGGGAGAGAATGAATGAATCGCCATTAGGAAGTGCGGCTTTAGCAGGGACATCTTTCCCGATTGATCGTGATTTTACTTCTGACGCTTTAGGCTTTTCTAAACCAACTGCGAATTCTCTAGACTCTGTGTCAGATCGTGACTTTGCTTTAGATCTGCTATCCTCTGCGGCTATTTGCAGCATTCATTTATCACGTTTTGCAGAAGAAATAATTATTTGGTTAACTAGTGGTTTTAGATTTATCGAGTTATCAGATGCATTTACGACAGGCAGCTCAATTATGCCCCAGAAGAAAAACCCTGATGCTGCAGAGTTAATCAGAGGGAAGTCAGGCAGAATTATTGGTAATTTGACGAGTTTGCTTATAACGATGAAAGCTTTGCCGCTCGCTTATAGTAAAGATATGCAGGAAGATAAAGAGCCAGTTTTTGATGCAGTAGATACGTTAATGATTAGCATTAAAGCCTTATCAGGCATGGTGGAGGACATGAAAATTAACGAAGCCAATATGCGTGCAGCAGCAGCGCAGGGTTTTTCTACAGCAACGGATTTGGCGGATTTTTTAGTAAAGGATTTAAATATGCCATTTCGTGATGCGCATCATGTAACGGGAAGAGTTGTAAAGCTAGCACAACGTAAAGAATGTCGTTTGGATGAATTGGATTTAGAAGAGATGCAAAAAATTGAGCCAAAAATAGGCAAAGAAATCTTTGCAGTTTTATCAATTGATAAGTCAGTTGCTAGCCGTAAATCATATGGCGGGACATCGTTTGTAACTGTAAAAAAAGCCCTGAAAGCCGCCCATAAAAAATATTTATAATTATGAAAAAAATTATCCTAATTTTACTATTATCTCAGCTTGTTGCATGTGGTGTAAAAGGGCGTTTATTTTTGCCCGATAGTAGCGATCTGCCAAGCTCAAGGCAAACTAATCGCAATGCTGGCGATGAGAACACTCCCTAAGAACTTATAATTAAATCAAATAATGGATTATTTCGAATATAAAAAAGACCAAATTTTATTTGCTGAAGATGTGCAGATTACAGAGATTGAAAAGAAGGTGCACACGCCTTTCTATTGCTATTCGACTGCAACGATTGAGCGCCATTTTAACGTGCTAAACAAAGCACTAAATCTAAAAAATAAACTAATTTGTTTTGCTGTAAAGGCGAATTCAAATATTGCGGTGATTAAAACATTAGGGAGATTAGGCGCTGGCGCTGATGTTGTTTCTGAAGGTGAAATAGCAAGGGCATTGCAAGCAGGGATTCACCCAAAAAACATTGTTTATTCAGGAGTTGGCAAAAGCCGTGCGGAGATCAGATTTGCACTAAAAGCTACAATTGGTCAATTTAACGCCGAGTCCTTAGAGGAGTTGGACATGATTAATGAAGAAGCTGAGAAGTTAGGCATGAAAGCCAATGTTGCAATTCGGGTAAACCCTGATGTTGATGCAAAAAGTAACAGCAAAATTTCCACAGGTCGCAAAGAAGACAAATTTGGCATTAATATTGATGAATCATTTGTCGCATTTATGAAGGCGTCACAATTGCCTAACATTGATTTGGTAGGGGTTGCCACCCATATTGGTTCGCAAATCACATCCCTTGAGCCGTTTAAGGAAGCATTTACAAAAATCATCAATTTAGCAAAAGACTTAATTAAGCAAGGTTTCCAAATTAGAACAATTGATTTAGGTGGTGGTTTGGGCGTGCCTTACATAAAAGCAAAATCAGGTGATATACCAACGCCAGAAGCATATGGTAATTTAGTTGGCGAAGTTGCGAGTGATTTGCCGGATATCAAATTTATATTCGAACCGGGAAGGCTGATTATGGCAAATAGTGGCGTGTTAGTAACGAGTGTGATTCTAGTGAAGAAAACACAACATAAGAATTTTATTGTTGTGGATAGTGCGATGAATGACCTGCTTCGCCCTGCTATGTATGATGCGATTCACGAAGTAATTCCTGCTAAAAAAGTTAGTGGCAATGAGGCAGTTTTTGATGTAGTTGGTCCAGTTTGTGAAACTAGTGATGTATTTGCCAGAAATATCTCAATGGTTGAGCCGAAAGAAGGGGATTTATTGGTGTTTAGAAGTGCTGGTGCATATGGCGCAGTTATGGCATCTGAATATAATAGCCGCAAATTAATTCCTGAAATCATGGTCAAGGGTGGTGATTTTGCTATAATCCGCCAGCGTCCAACTTATGAAGAAATGTTAGGGCGTGATGTAATTCCTGAATGGTTAGCATAATGTTTACGTTAGATGAGCGCTTAGCAGCAGATAGTTTTTTGATAAAAGATTTTGCGCTTTGCCAATTGCGTTTGATAAATAATGCAAATTTCCCATGGGTAATCTTAGTGCCTAAAGTTTCTGAAGTTAGCGAAATTATGGATCTTTCTGATGGGCAGAGGCTAGTTCTGTTCAATGAGGTGAATCTAGTAGGAAATCTAATGAAGGAGGTTTTTGCTGCTGATAAAATCAATATTGCGGCGTTAGGTAATCAAGTTAGCCAATTACATATTCATATCATTGCACGTTTTAAGGGCGACAAAGCTTGGCCGCAGCCAATTTGGGGCGCGGAATCCACGCCTTATTCAGAAGAAGGAAAGTCAGAAGTTATTGAGCGGATTGTTGCTCTTTAATGTGCTTCTTGGATAAATCTTTGTATGTTTCTAGCATGGCTAAGCAATATGTTTTCTTAATCTCTGTATAGATCTTATCTGCTAATTCTAATTGGTAAGTATGTGATGTTTGGTTGCGTTGATGCAGCATTTCTAGCCAAATTTCTTCATCATTAATCAGGTTGTATTTGTAGGCTTTTTGCATCACGTCTTTTGGGCTAGACGTTTGCACTTCCTCGTTTTCCAGAATTCTTTTTAGAGCTTTCCAGAAAAGTTCAATGCAAAATTCAAAGCGTTGAATTGTTGAATCAACATTCATTCTTTTAGCATCTATTGGTTCGCTAACCGCTTCTTCTAGGCGCTCTAATGCATCTCCTAATAATTTAAAAGCTAAATCAATTTTGGCGGTCATTTTTTATAAACTATCTGATTATTTTCTAAAATTTGTTTCCTGAGCAGAGAAGTCTTTTCTAACTCATCAAATCGTACGCAATCAATTTCAAGTAATGTGTCAGCATTGTCAATTGTATCAATTATTTTGAGCCAGTCTGCATTTGATGCGTTGGGGCAGTTAATTGCAATATCAATGTCAGAGCGTTCTTGTGCCGTATTGTTAGCACGTGAGCCAAAGAGGTAGATTTCTTCTATAAAAGGTAGGGATTTTAATTGTGTAAGAAACTTATACTCCTTCAAACTGCTCATTATTTAACCATAATTTCATTAACAACATCACCTGTACAGTAATTAATAATCTGTATTGTTTTCACGCCTGCTGTATTTTTTGTGGTGAAGATTAATTTGCCACTATCAAAAGTTATGTTGCTACTATCAATGTTGGAGATTTCAATAGGCTCACATTTACGTAATTGTTTTTTGTAAATGGCAAGGGAGATTAGTATAATGCTGGCAATTAGGGTAACTCCCATTATTATAACGATGAATTTCATGATGTGAAAACTTCTATCCATTATCTATGTATAATATAAAATTAATAGTTCCAACTGCCAGAAAAGGCATTCGCTTGGATAAATTCATAACAGATGAAATTGTAAAATCCATTCCTGAAATTACGCGTAGTCGTGTTAAAAAGATCGTCACTGATGGATGTGTGCAACATAATGGTGAGGTTATTGCTGATCCATCAATTAAAGTCAAAGGCGAACAGATTTATTATGTTGAAATTAAAGCTCCGATAAAATCTGAAATTACTGCTACAGAAATCCCTCTGGATATTGTCTATGAAGATGATGATATGTTAGTAATTAATAAGCAGGCAGGTTTAACCGTTCACCCTGGCGCGGGTAATCATAACCAAACTTTAGTGAACGCACTTTTAGCTTATTGCCCTGATAGCCTATCGGGGATTAACGGTGTTGAGCGCCCTGGAATTGTCCACCGTTTAGATAAAAACACCAGCGGCCTAATGGTTGTGGCGAAGAATGATAAGGCACATGTTTCACTCGCAACGCAATTACAAGAGCGCACGCTAAAGAGGGTATATGTCGCAGTAATCTGGGGAGTCATTAAGCCATTTGAAGGCATGATAGAAGGCAATATAACTCGAAGCTCTTCAAATCGTAAAATCATGACGGTCTCAGAAGTAAAAGGCAGAGAGGCAATCACCGAATATAAAGTTGAAAAGATCTTTGGGAAGATGTTTGCATCGTTGGTAGAATGTCGTTTGCAAACTGGTCGTACTCATCAAATAAGAGTGCATTTTGCCCATAAAAAACATCCATTAATTGGTGACCCTGAATATGGTAATAACCACCGGACTATAATGCATACTGTTAAGGGAGAGTCACAAAACGAACTGTTGAAATTCAAGCGTCAGGCGCTTCATTCAAAAGCAATTAGCTTCATTCATCCCACTAGTGGCGAGGAGATGAGTTTCACCGCAGAGATGCCAGAAGATATGCAAAAATTAGTTGGTTTTTTGAGTTCTATGTGAGAGTTTTGTGGTTCACATAATTTGCAAATTATATGTGCAGTTGTAATTTATTAACCAATTTGAAATAGTGCAATGTTAAAAAAAATAACAAGGCTATTATATATTTTACCGTTGATTCCAACACTTTCATACGCAGCATCAGACGCTGATTTGCAAAAACTGCAAAGGGATATCAGGCAGTTACAGAATAAGGTCAGCAAACTACAAAAATCCGATGAAACAACGTTAAAACTTCCAGCAAATTTCAGTGATGCGAAATTCTTCGGGAGGTTGCAAGTAGATCGCACTTGGTTTGATGATGATGGTGTGGATCGTGCCGACAATACAGATCTTAGACGCGCAAGATTGGGTGTTTCTGGTAAGGTTGAGCAGGATTGGGTTTATAAATTTGAAATTGATTTTGCCAATAATGCAACAAAACTTACCGATGCTTATATGAGCTATCATGGTTTTGATAATGTAGATATTAAAGTTGGGCAATATAAAGAGCCATTTAGTTTGCAGGTTTTAGAAAGTTCTAAATATGTAACTTTCCTTGAATCAGCAGCAATTAGGAATTTTGCACCAGAGCGTAATATTGGTTTAGGAGCCAAAACCTACGGTGAAGATTGGACATTGGAAGCGGGTATTTTCGGCGATGATGCAGGGAGTAGCAGCACAGATGATGAGCAACATTCATTCACCAGCCGCGTTACCTACGCGCCGATAAAAGAAAAAGGTAAGGTTATACATTTAGGTGTTGTTGCTAGATATTCCAGCCCACAATCGAGCACTGTTACTTATAGCTCAAAATTTGAAGCAAATCAGGAAGATTCAAACACACCTTCTAATGCTTTAACTACAGGCGCATTATCTGATGTTAATAAAATCCAGCAACATGGCTTAGAGGCAATGGCGATCTATAAATCACTTTATGTACAAGGTGAATATATCACTACGCAAGTAAAACGTAAAGCTGCTGATAACCCCGAGTTTGACGGTTATTATTTACAAGCAACCTATTTCTTAACTGGCGAATCGCGTGAATATGACTTTAAAAAAGGTATTCCAAAACGTGTCATTCCTAATGCAAAATTTAGCAAATCTGGTAGCGGAATCGGTGCTTGGGAAGTTGCTGCTCGTTTGAGTGATATTGATTTAACAGGCACAGGAGTTAATGGTGGTTCAATGCGCAGCTATACAGCAGGGCTAAATTGGCACCCAATTTCAAGAGTACGCTTTATGGCAAATTATACGATCACTGATGTTGATAATAATGGTCAGACACCAGCGGATGAATCTCCTAAGATCTTCGGTCTTAGGGCACAAATTGATTTCTAATAGATGACAGAAAATAGCAAGAGTGCCTTTACTTTAGTTGAAATATCAATAGTCATAATCATAGTCGGTTTGATTATATTCTCAGTTACGGTGGGGCAAGAGCTTGTTAGGGTGTCTAATATCAGGGCGCAAATTCGGCAGATTAATGAAGTCAAAGCTGCAGTCACTTCGTTTCGTGACTCTTATAATGGTTACCCGGGAGATCTACATAATGCTGCTGATTATTGGGGGAAGGATTGTGATGGCGCAACTTCAGGTTCTGATACCTGTGGTGGCGATGGCGACCAAATAATTGAAGGTAATTGTGGAGCAAGTTGCCATGGTAGTAGCGTTACGATTAGTCAGGAGGTAGCTCGAGCCTTTCAACATCTTAACAGAGCTGGTTTTATAGAGGGGGTTTTTACAGGCGCCACTAGTGGCTTCGCAGAAGGTGTGAATGTCATTAATGCTAATATAAAAAATAGTTTTCTTTTCTTGCGAGATGATACGGTATGGGGCGCTATGGCTGGTAGATATATTAATTTTATTAATATTTCTGGCTATGGTACGGCCGCTGATCAAACAAGAAATGCTCAGATAAATGCTGAAGGTGCTGAATTTATTGATTTAAAGCTAGACGATGGTTTTCCATATGGAGGTAATATGGTTGCAGTGGGGATAGAGAGTGAGTTAAATTGTACAAAAGATTCTAGTGAAACTACTGGTAAAGCCGCAACGAATATCGCAACAGTTGGTTATCCTGATAATACAGAATTATACAATGTCACTGATAAGAATAGTAGCTGTTATATACTTATTAGGTTGAACTAAGTTTCTTTAGGGGAGTGTTTAGAATTCTAAATTCTCCCCTTTAAATAAATCACAATAGCACTGATCGCAGCTGGAGTTACGCCAGATATTCTACCAGCGGCGCCGATACTCTCTGGTTGGATATTTTTTAGCTTTTCTTTTACTTCATTCGATAGACTGCGTAATGCATCATAATCAAAATTTTCTGGAATTTTAATTGCCTCGTCACGTTTAAAACTAGCTATGTCTTTTTGCTGCAGTTCAATGTAACCAGAATATTTCGTATCGGTTATTAGGATGTCTACTATTTCTTGATCAATTGTTGCAAGATCAGGAAAGTGCTCCATAAGCTTTGCAAAGGTTACATTGTTAAAGCTTAGAATCTTAAATAGGCTGCGTCTTTTGCCATCCTGATTAATCTTGATGCCAAGCTTTTCTGCTTCATTCGGTGTTAATTGATGTTTATCCAGAAGTGTTTTTCCATTTTTTAAATTGGTTAATTTTTTTGCAAAGATTTTCTGTTGTTCAGGAGCAATTGCGCCAATTGCCAAAGCTCTTTCGGTTAAGCGTAAATCAGCATTGTCAGCTCGTAAAGTTAAGCGATATTCAGCACGCGAAGTAAACATACGATAAGGCTCTTTTGTGCCCAAGCGAATTAAATCATCGATTAACACACCGATATAGGCTTCTGTACGATCAAGTGTGAAAGCCTCTTTATTTTGCGCTGAGAGTGCTGCGTTAAAACCAGCAATAATACCTTGCCCAGCTGCTTCCTCATAGCCAGTTGTGCCATTAATCTGCCCAGCAAAATATAGGCTGGAGATTTTTTTGGTTTCTAAAGTTGCACGTAATTCACGAGGGTCAACATAGTCATATTCAATTGCATAGCCATATTGGGTGATAGTGCAATTTTCTAGCCCTTTGATTGAACGTACGAATTTTTCCTGAATTTTTTCTGAAAGAGAAGTTGAAATGCCGTTTGGGTAAATTGTATCATCATCTAAACCTTCTTTTTCTAGGAAAATCTGGTGACGATCCTTATCCGCAAAACGATATATTTTATCTTCAATTGAAGGGCAATAGCGTGGGCCAGTGGATTTTATCTGCCCAGAATACATAGCAGATTCGCTAATATTATCCGCAATGATTTTATGCGTTTCTTGATTAGTAAAAGTGATGTGGCAATCAATTTGTGGTACGGTAATTTTCTTATGTGAGAAAGAAAAAGGCTTGGGCGGTATGTCTGCTATCTGGGTATCAAGCTCTGCATAATTAATTGTTTTGCCGTCGATGCGGGGCGGCGTTCCTGTTTTTAAGCGCCCCATCATAAAGCCATTTTTATGGAGAGTTTGCGCTAATCCGATTGACGGTTCTTCACCTTTGCGTCCAGCGGCAATTTGTTTGTCGCCTATGTGAATTACTCCATTTAGAAATGTGCCGGTTGTGAGAATGACTTTGCTTGCGCGGATTTTTTGCTTGTCGCTGGTAATAATACCGCTGATTTTGCCGTTCTCGATAATTAAATCTTCAACCGAGCCATCAATGATTTTAAGATTTTCTTGTGCGCCAAGCAAGGATTGCATGGCTTTTTTATAAAGTTTGCGGTCGGCTTGCGCTCTTGGCCCATGCACAGCAGGGCCTTTACTTGCATTAAGTACTTTAAAATGCGTGCCAGACATGTCGATTGCCTTGCCGATCACGCCGCCCATAGCGTCAATCTCACGCACAATGATTCCTTTTGCAACACCGCCAATTGAGGGGTTGCAGGACATTTCGCCGATTTTATCTATGCCTTTGGTAATTAAGAGAGTTTTTGCGCCAGCGCGCGCACTAGCAGAAGCTGCCTCGCATCCCGCGTGACCTCCGCCGATTACTATTACGTCATGTGTCATATTGAAAATTTAGGGAAAATTAAGACTTTTGAAAAACAAAAATTGTCGCTTGGTTACTTTTATCAAGCTTTGCCTCTTGTGACAATTGTTTTTTTAAACCAAGCTTTTTAGCAGCATTTTCCACATCGTTAATTTCATGGGGGAAGCTTTTAAGGTAAAAAGGAAAAGAGGCGTCTTTAATAATTTCTTGTTCAGCTTTCGTGCTGTATGGTTTTGTTATATAAAAAATCAAATAAGCGTTTTTAGCGAGTAAAGAGCTGGCGTTTTTTAGGGTCTTATTCAGATCCTGAGCATAATTCAAAAAACCTCTCATCACTATAGCATCATATCCTTCTTTTAACTCTTTAGCATAATCATTAAAATCTTTATTGATTAGCATGTCATAAACATCGCAGCTTTTCACTTCTTTGTTTTCTGCATGCTTCTTCAAATTGATGATTTCGCTATCCTCACTGGCTTTTTCAATTTGTGGTATGTTTTTAAGTGTAGCTGCATGGCTTACCATCTCTTTACAAAAGTCAATTCCGGTGATGGAAATTTTAGCATTTTGTGCTTTGATGATTTTGGCTAAATGACCTGCTCCGCTACCAAGCTCTAGAATGTTTGCGGAATCTTTTGTGATAAAATCGCGAACGTTACTGGCGATAAGTTCATGACCTTTATATTGATATTGTTCGATGTAATATTGATCAAAAACCTGAGCGAAGCCATTAAAATATTTTTTAATTAAGGTTTTGTTTGGCAATAGGGTTTTTGGATTCTCGCCAAGCGTGTTGAGGAAATATTTCGCTTCAAATAGATCGGGTTTTAGGGCGAGGGCTTTTTCAAGGTTGCGTTGTGCTTTAGCAAATTTAAAAAGTGCAATATAAGATTCGCCAAGGTGCGAATATGCTTCCGCATAGTCTTTTTGCATGAGGCTTGCAAACCAAAACCGCAATGCAGCATTTTCATGGTTTTGATTTTCAAGGAACTCCATGCCTAATTTAAAATTAGCTTTGGCAGGGTCTTTCAGGGCCTTTCTTGCTGCAGTAGCGAATGTTTTTGAATGTTTGATTTGATCCTTAGCAAAGTGAATCACTCTATTGAAAGAGACTGTTTTTGGCAGAGTAATTTTTGGTAATATCCAGGTAGAAAACTTAGTCTTTTTACTGGTAATTTTAGGTTTTTTGATCATAGTTTGCCATGTTTTAGAGAGGATGCGAATCCTAAAGGTTTTTTTTATTTTTTTGAAGGAAAATTTTGCATAAGAAATTTATTAGCATAGAAGGTGGCGACGGCGTTGGGAAATCAACGCAAATAAAGTTGCTGAAGAAACATTTTACTGAGCAGGGAGCGGATGTTGTCTTTACTCGCGAGCCAGGAGGGACGCCAATTGCTGAAGAAATCCGCAACATCATCACGAATGGTGAGACGGATAAATTACTGCCTTTTACCGAAACATTGTTGCATTCCGCCTGTCGTTTTGAACATATCGAGAAATTAATCAAACCTGCGTTAGTAGATGGTCAATTCGTCGTGTGTGATCGCTTTGTTGATTCGACAATTGCCTATCAAGGCTATGGTTTGCAGCAGGATCTTGGATTGATTAGGCAATTGGTAAATATGGTTACAAAAGGTTTTGAGCCAGACATTACATTTATTTTAGATATTGACCCAGAGGTTGGTTTACAAAGAACCTCAAAACGTAAATCTGCAAATTTACAGCGTTACGAGAAATTTGATTTGGCTTTTCATCAAAGAGTCCGCCAAGGTTTTCTAGATGTTGCGCAAAACAATCCTCAGCGTTGCGTGGTTATCGATGCAACAATGTCGATTAAGAAAGTCCATGTGGAAATAGTCAAAACCCTTGCAATAGCCTAAAGCATGACTATTATTAACTCTCACAATTTTTAATAAAAAGATGATTGGAGCTACTATTATAATAAAAGCCTTAGTTGATAATGGCGTTGATACAATTTTTGGTTACCCTGGCGGTGCCGTATTGCCGATTTATGACGAGCTTTTTAAACAACATAAACTAAAGCATATTTTAGTGCGTCACGAACAAGCAGCTGCACATGCGGCTGAGGGCTATGCACGTTCTACCGGTAAAATTGGCGCGATTCTTGTTACTTCTGGCCCTGGGGCTACTAACACAATCACAGGCCTTGCTGACGCATTTCTTGATTCTATTCCTGTTTTATGTATCAGCGGACAAGTTGGCAGCAACTTGATCGGTACTGATGCTTTTCAGGAAGCTGACACAGTTGGGATAAGTCGCTCTTGCACGAAACATAATTACCTTCTTGAAGATGCTGAAGATATCGAGCGCACGGTTCACGAGGCAATTCATATCGCAACTACTGGTCGCCCTGGCCCAGTATTGATCGACTGCCCAAAAGACATTCTAAACACAGAAGTTGAATATAAAGCCTTGAAGAAAGTTGAGCGGGAATCTTACAAACCACATCATAAGATTCAGAGCAAAGCGGTTAAGAAGGCGATTGATTTGTTAGCTAATGCACAAAAACCAATTTTCTATATTGGCGGTGGAGTTATTAATTCTGGCCCTGATGCAGCAAAGTCATTAACAAAATTAGTTAAAAAAACAGGCGTTCCACTAACGAGCACATTAATGGGTTTGGGTGCTTTCCCTTCCTCTGATGAGCAATTCCTTGGAATGCTCGGGATGCACGGCACATATGAAGCAAATATGGCGATGGCAGAATGTGACGTTATGGTTTGTATTGGTGCAAGGTTTGATGATCGTATTACTGGCGTAGTTAATAAATTCTCGCCAAATTCGAAGAAAATCCATGTTGATATCGACCCTTCCTCAATCAATAAAAATATCAAAGTTGATATTGAAATCATTGGTGATGCAGGTGAGGCGATTAATGAAATGCTTAAATGTTGGCAGAAAGTAGAGCCAAAATCATATGGTAAGCAAATCAAAAACTGGTGGGAGGAGGTTGCCGTTTGGCGTGCGAAGAAATCTTTAGCCTATAAACAAATAGGGCAATTGATTAAACCGCAATATGCGATTGATACATTATACAAATTAAGCAAATCATATGACCCAATAATCAGCACAGATGTTGGTCAACATCAAATGTGGGCGGCGCAATATGGTAGTTTTGAAAAACCTAATTTATGGTTAACTTCTGGCGGCCTAGGGACGATGGGTTATGGAATGCCAGCGGCGGTTGGCGCACAAGTGGGCAACCCAAAGAAATTAGTTTGCTGTATTAGCGGTGAGGCTTCTTTGATGATGAATATCCAAGAGCTTTCAACCATCAAACAATATCGTTTGCCAGTTAAAATCTTTATAGTGAATAATCGCTATATGGGAATGGTTCGCCAATGGCAGGAGCTTTTCCATGGTGATCGTCACTCAGAAAGCTATATGGATGCTTTGCCAGATTTTGTTGAATTAGCCAAAAGCTTTGGCATAAAAGGTATGCGTTGCGAAAAAGCTGCTGATTTACCAGCGAAGATCAAAGAAATGTTGGCGCATAAAGGGCCGGTTGTTTTTGATTGTATGGTTGACCAAAAGGAAAACGTATACCCGATGATTCCTGCTGGTGCAGCACATTATGAGATGGAGCTTGGGCCGAGTACGGAAAAGGTGAAATTAGATAAAAATCAGGTTTAAGATGAGCAAGTTAAAAAAACAAGATAAACACGTAATTTCAGTTTTAGTTGATAATGAATTCGGCTCTTTGGCGCGTATCGTTGGGTTGTTCTCAGCGCGTGGTTACAATATCGAAACACTTTCCGTTGCAGTAGTTGATGAGAAGAGGAACCTCTCACGCGTCACGATCACAACTTATGGTTCACAAAACGGTATTGACCTTATCCTTAAATTATTGAATCGCTTGATCCCTGTTCATAAAGCGATTGATCTTACTAGTTCGACGCCACATATCGAGCGTGGGCTTTCTTTGATTAAAGTGAAAAATAGTACAGAAAACCGTGATGATATTTTACGCATTGTTGAGCTCCATAAAGCTGAGCTAGTCGAGAAGGAAAAGGATTATATGGTCTTTGAAATTATGGATGAACCTGTACGTAT
>JAWUXM010000035.1:0-7294 GCA_034111325.1 Rickettsiales bacterium | reverse complement strand
CATATTGCCAGCGGACAAATTGCCAGCTATTCTCAAGAAAATGGCACAAAGTTCTTATGATAGAATTGGTGGAGAAAAACTTGTTAGTCAGGCAAAAAATAAAACTTTACAGCAATATTCAGATGAAATGCGTGTGGATGTAGGTGGGCAAGAGGTAAACCTTGCAGCAATTCGCAAGAAATATATCTATATGGCGCAGCTTGAGAATTTTTTGCAAGAATTCAGCCATTCTCCTCATAAAAAAATAATTGAGCATTGTATTATAAAGTCACTATCTTCTCCTAAAAATACTGAGCTATATCGCTCCATAGCCAAAAATCTACAAGCAGAGGCAAACTCTCTTCTTCCTTCAAAACAGGAGCAAACAGAAGAGCCGCCGATTAATAAGGCAGTGCCTTCATTCATAGTTCTGGGTGTCGTTGCGCTAATTCTAGCTTTTACATTGCCTTCTTTCTTATTAGTTCCAATGTTAATAAATTTTGCTGTGTTTGAGATTATTGCAACATCAATTTTTGTCTTTGATAAGCTTGAAAAATCTAAAGAGAATGAAGCTGTTAATAAGCAAAAAGATGCAGTTACAGAAGAGTTAGTTACTCTACAAGGTAAGGCAAAAAAAAGCGGGTTATTAGAGGAGGATTCAATATTAAAAACATTTATGGAACAGGAAGTAGGCGGTAGTAAACATCGTGATGCATTACAGAGTAGAAATTCTGTTAGCTCTTCAATAACCCCTGGTTTTTAAAGGAAAAATACTCATTATCGGCAATAATAATATGGTCATGGATTTTGATCGCTAAGGGCTTGGCAAGCTGCGCTATTTCTTGAGTTAGGGTGATATCTGCTTCGCTTGGTTTAGCGTTGCCAGAAGGATGATTGTGAACTAAAATAAGTGCGCTTGCTTCATGAATCAAACTTTGTTTGATGATTTTACGGATATAAATATTGGTATGGCTGACAGTTCCTTTCTCCTGCACTTCGTCAGCGATTATTTCATTTTTACTATTTAAATAAATCACATGGAATTCTTCAGTTTTTAGATGTTGCATTTTTACGGTGAGATAATCCAGCAATGCTTTCCAAGATCCTAAAATTGGGTTTTTAGAGATTTCCTCTTTAAGGCATAAATGCACAGCTTGTTGCATAAGTTTAAAGTTAAATATAACTGCTTGTCCGACGCCTTCTATTTGTGACAACTCTTCCTTTGAGGCATGAATAGCCTTCGCAAAGCTGCCGAATTTCTTGAGAATGATTTTAGCTAATGGCTTAACATCTTTGCGTGGATATGATGCAAAAAGTAGCAATTCCATTAATTCATAATCGCTGATTTTACTTGCATCATTTTTGAGGAACTTTTCTTTCGCTCGTTGGCGATGCCCGAGATAATGTGGTTTATTTGTTGTCATATGGCGGGTAATGAAGGCCTCTTGCGGAAGAGGTGAAAATTTCATAACCATCCTTTGTGACTGCTAAACTATGTTCAAATTGTGCTGAAAGTGATTTGTCTTTTGTTACTACTGTCCAATCATCACTTAAAAGTTTTGTATGATATTTGCCAATATTTACCATCGGTTCAATCGTAAAAAACATACCTTCTTCTAAAACTTCACCTTCACCTTCTTTACCATAATGTAAAATATTTGGCGCAGTATGGAAAACTTTACCCAGTCCATGGCCGCAATAATCACGCACAACGGAATAATTATGTTTTTCTACATAGTTGGCAATAGCATAGCCAATATCTCCGACCGTATTGCCGGGTTTAACCTGTTCAATCCCTAACATTGTCGCTTCATAAGTTACTTCAACCAAGCGCTTGGCTTTAATTGAAGGTTCACCAACATAATACATGCGGCTTGTATCGCCGTGCCAACCATCAACAATTACGGTTGTATCGATATTTATTATATCACCATTATTGAGTTTTTTATCACTTGGTATACCATGACAAATAACGTGATTAACGGAAATGCATACGGATTTTGGAAAGCCTCGATAATTCAGCGGGGCAGGGGTTGCGCCGGCCGCGATGATTTTCTCGTGGCATAAATCATTTAGCTCATTAGTGGTAACTCCTTCTTTTACATAATCAGTGATATAATCAAGAATTTCAGCACCAAGCTTACCGGCCTTGCGCATACCATCAAAATCTTTGGCAGAGTGAATAATTATTTCTTCCATTAGCTTTTTTTTATTTTAAGATTAGCATAACTTACGGTAATTTTTTTTAAAAACAATATGACAAAGCAAATCAGCGCAGCATTTATAATTATTGGCAATGAAATTCTCAGCGGCAGAACGGTTGATGCAAATTTAAACTTTATAGCAACTGAGCTAGGCAAAATTGGCGTAAATCTAGCAGAGGCAAGAGTGGTTCGTGATGACGAAGAGCAAATCATCTCTGCTATAAAACAATTATGTAAAGCACATGATTATGTATTTACTAGCGGTGGCATTGGCCCAACCCATGATGATATTACTGCCGCGGCGGTTGCCAAGGCCTTTGATAGAAAATTAAGTCGTGATCCACGTGCTTATAAAATTCTTAAAAATCATTATGAGCCAGCAATGTTAAACGAGGCAAGGCTGAAAATGGCAGATATTCCTGAAGGGTCAGATTTACTTAATAACCCAGTAAGTTCAGCGCCAGGTTTTAAAATTGAGAATCTTTTTGTCCTAGCTGGTGTGCCGAGCATTATGCAATCTATGTTTGTAGCAGCAAAAGATTTTATTAAGGGTGGGGAAAAAACGCTCACTAAAACTATTTCAATCTATGAGACAGAAGGAAATATTGCAAAAGAGTTAACTATTTTACAGGATAAACATAAAAATGTTGAGATTGGCAGCTATCCATTCATTAAAAATAAAAAACTCGGCACAAGCCTTGTTTTCCGTGGTTTGGATTTAAATCTTATTGAAGAAGCATATCAAAAGATTCGTGATATTATTCTTGAAAGAGATATTGAAATTCTGGAAGAAGTTTGAGACGAAAATTCTAACCGGTTGAGTGGTAATCTGAGGATTTTTGATTTGATTTTTAGTAAATGTTCTACTTGAGTGAAGGAAGCGTATACTTCATACGTGACCCGAACGAAAGTGCAATCAGTAAAAAGCATTCAAAAAGACCAGATTAGGCTTGTATCTTTTTCTTTATGGCTGCTTTCGGACAATATTCTTTTTCGATATGTTTAATGATCAAACCGGCAATATCTTTGCCAGTTTGCTTTTCTATGCCTTCTAACCCTGGTGATGAATTGACCTCAATGACCATTGGACCTTTGTTTGACCTGAGTAGGTCAACTCCTGCGACGCTTAGGCCAAGGCTTTTGCATGATTTAACCGCCATCGCTCTTTCTTCAGGCGTGATGCGAACTTTCTCAGCAACACCGCCACGATGTAAATTAGCACGAAAATCACCATCAGCAGAGCTGCGCTTCATTGAGGCGACTACCTTATCGCCAATAACCAAACATCTAATATCTTCACCATTAGATTCTTTAATAAATTCTTGTACTAAAATATCTGCTTTTAGTTCTTTAAAAGCGTTAATTACAGATTCAGCAGCTTTGTTGGTTTCAGCTAGAACAACGCCAATACCTTGTGTGCCTTCAACAAGTTTTACAACTAATGGTGCGCCACCAACCATTTTAATCAAATCGTTTGTATCACGTGATGAGTTGGAAAACCCAGTAACAGGAATACGAATTGCTTTGCGTGAGAGAATTTGTAATGAGCGCAACTTATCACGTGAGCGTGATATGGAAAGCGAGCTATTTAGGGTGTAAGCACCCATCATTTCAAATTGACGAACAACTGCTGTGCCATAGGTGGTAATTGAATTGCCGATTCGTGGAATAATTGCTTCAACATCATCTAATATCTGACCACCACGATAACGTACTTGTGGCTTTTCAGAAGAGAGGTTCATATAGCAATGTAGGGTATTAAATATCCGGATCGTATGACCGCGCTCCTTTGCGGCTTCAACGAGGCGCTTGTGTGAGTATAAATTCGGGTTAGTAGCTAGTAATCCTATCTTCATTTTTATCTCTCTAAAATTATTGGAATCCGGTCTTTTTGCACCCTTTTTGCTAAATAACCTTTATTCATTTCGACTCATGTACCAAGATGTACATTTCGCTCATTCATAAAGAACATTTAGCAAAAATCATCACAAAAATCCACAGATTCGCTGTGTTACGAACTTTATAATGTTTCTCAATTTTTTGTTTTCTAGTCGATATATTCTAGAAAGCAACTATTTCGCTATGCTAAATGCTAGGAGGGAGTGTCGCAAATCAAAAAGATTGATTTGCGACACTCCCTAGGAGGGTTTGCCATGTACAAAACGCTCTCTTGGATCGACTAATAAATTACGCATTGCATTGCGTCCAAGCAGCATATTATTTCTAAGCTTATTACGATTTGTTAAATTGACTCTGATGGTTTTTTCCATTGTGCCGATTTTAATTTTGGTTCTAATAAACAATCTGACTTCTTGTTCTTTGTTTGAAGTTCTAACAAGTTTTTTATTGTATAGTGGTGTTATGCATTTGATTTTTCTATGTCCTGAGTAGGTCGAAAAGGAGACCATCTCAACATCATCTTTAATATATTGCTTAATATTCGTCGCATGCAGGGAAGAACTATAAGCACCAGTATCAAGCTTTACTTGCAGGGCTTTGATTTTAAGTTGTGGGAGAGAGCACCATTCTAGCCAGCCTGTTATGATTTGTTCTTTATGCATGCAATCAACCTTACAAGATTAAACAAGTTTGTTTTTGAGGGATGTCTCAACATTTTTAGGCACTAGTGAGCTAATGTCGCCGCCTAATTTGGCGATTTGCTTAACAAAGCGCGAAGAAATAAAATGTGCATTATCTGAGGCAGGAAGGAAGATAGTCTGAATGTCAGAATTTAAGCGTGAATTCATGCATGACATTTGGAATTCATATTCAAAGTCAGATATGGCGCGAAGCCCACGGATTATGGTCGCTGCTTCTTGTTCTTGTGCAAAACC
This sequence comes from Rickettsiales bacterium, assembly GCA_034111325.1. Classification (GTDB taxonomy): domain Bacteria; phylum Pseudomonadota; class Alphaproteobacteria; order Rickettsiales; family JABIRX01; genus JAWUXM01. The sequence continues at coordinate 2,277 of JAWUXM010000035.1, read as the reverse complement.
TACTAGTAACCCTTTAAAGCTTACCACTTCTATAACGCAATTTACGCTAAGGGGCTTAAGAGTTTCTTGGGTTATCGCAAGGCGTTCAGCTTGGGTAAATAATGGGTTTTTCTCATTGTTTTCAGCAATGGCGACAATTAGATGGTCAAAAATCTTCACCGCACGTTTGATGATGTCGACATGGCCATTGGTAATCGGGTCGAATGTACCGGGGTATATGGCTTTCATCTTGTGGTAATTTAATGTGTTACAGGAGTTGAATCCACAGTAGCTTCTTCTAAGTTTTCTATGTTCTCGTCATCGATTTCTTCATCCTCACCGCTATCGCTAACTAAAGTCGTTGAGACGACCTTTTCATTGCTATCAATGCGCAATACACGAACGCCTTGAGTATTACGACCAGCGATACGTATGTCAGAAACTTTACAACGGATTAATTTACCTTTGTCAGTCATGATAATGATTTGTTCATCATCATTAGCTGGGAAAGAGGAGATGATATTGCCGTTCCGCTCAGAGGTAACAATATTGATAATTCCTGAACCACCACGATTTGTACGGCGATATTCATAGGCAGAACTTCTTTTACCAAAGCCATTTTCAGTAATAGTTAGGATGAATTGTTCCTTTTCGGCTAGAGTTTTGATTAGCTCTTCGCTTAATTCACAAGTAACTAGGCTTTTGTCATATTCTTCACCTTTGGCGATTTGGTGTCTAATTTCTAATGGAATACGTAAGAATACATCTCTTTCTTCGCGCGTAGCAGGCGAGCCATGTAGAATCGTTAAAGAGATAACTTGATCGCCCTTTTTGGCGAATTTAATACCGCGAATACCGTTTGAAGTACGGCTTTTAATAACGCGGACTTTTTCTAAATCAAAGCGAATTGACTTACCAAATTTAGTAGCAAGTAGGACATGGTCGCTATCTTGACATGGTGCAACACCAATTAAGCTGTCAGTTTCATCTAGGCGTATAGCGATTTTACCGTTGGTTTGAATGCGTTTAAAATCAACCATGTCACTACGGCGGATATTGCCGTTAGCGGTTGCAAACATAAGGTTTAGAGCATCCCAGCTATCTTCATCTTTTGGTAGCGGCATGATTGTTGTGATTTTCTCATTATCTTGTAATGGAAAAATGTTGATTAAAGCACGGCCACGAGCCTGTGGTGAGGCAACAGGGATTTTGTAAGTTTTTAATTTATAGACTTTTCCTAAATTTGAGAAGAACAAGACAGGTGTGTGTGTGGTAGTGGCGAACATTTCAACTAATGGGTCATCATCAGTTGATTTGAGACCAGCACGTCCTTTCCCGCCGCGTTTCTGCGCACGATAAGTATCAAGCGGTACGCGTTTTATGTAGCCGCTAACTGTTACGGTAAGAACCATATCTTCTTCAGCTATAAGATCTTCAATATCGTGTTCATACTCAGATTCTTCAATTATGCTGCGGCGTGGCGTAGCGTATTTTTCTTTGATCTCAGCAAGTTCTTCCTTCATGATCGCCAAGATGTTGCTGCGGTCGCCTAGAATGCGTAGATATTCTTTAATTTCTTGTGCTAAACCATCGAGCTCCTTTTCTATTTTGCCACGTTCTAAGCCAGTTAAGCGTGCAAGTTTCATGTCAAGAATGGCTTGAACTTGGTCTTCAGTCAGGAAGCATTTGCCATCTTTGACTTCATTATTGCGGTCATCAACTAATTGAATTAGTCTTAGTGTTTGTTCTGCTTGCCAATCTCTTGCTAAGAGTTTTACTCTTGCTTCGGCAGTGTCTTTTGAACCACGGATTATAGAGATTACTTCGTCAATTGAATCAACAGCGATAGCCAGGCCAATTAATACATGGGCTCTTTCGCGTGATTTATTGAGCAAAAAGGCAGTACGGCGGGTTATGACATTTTCACGGAATTCAACAAAAGCCTTTAAGAAGTCCAGCACGTTCATTTGCTCAGGGCGGCCTTTATTTAACGCAAGCATATTCACGCCAAAGCTAGTTTGCATTTGCGAATAGCTGAATAATTGGTTGAGCACGACAGCGCCATATGCGTCTTTTTTAAGCTCTATAACGACTCTTACGCCTTTTTTATTAGATTCGTCACGCAGATCAGAAATTCCCTCGACGCGTTTCTCACGTACTAATTCAGCGATTTTCTCGACCATTTTTGATTTATTGACCTGATATGGCATATCAGTAACAATAATCGCTTCCCGACCAGACTGCCTTGTGTCGAAGTCTGTCTTTGCGCGGATTATAACCGCGCCCCGCCCAGTTACT
>JAWUXM010000034.1:0-37349 GCA_034111325.1 Rickettsiales bacterium | reverse complement strand
TCAAGCCACTAGAGAAGCTGCTAACCTTGCCAATTACACCTTGTAGGCGAATTACATTGACCAAATCCTTTTTGCGATATTCACGTTTGAATTTTTTAATAAAATCTGCGAAAGACATTTTGTGCTATTATTTATGTTTAGCGCAAAGCTAGTAAGTAGATGCCAATTATGCAAGTTGTTAGTTGTTGTGGAAATTAATTAACAAACTAAATTATCTCTGCATTGCAGGTTTTTCATTCTTAATCAGATTATCTAAGTTCTTACCAACCTGCTGACAAAATCCTTCCATTAGTTTTTTATTATTAGGGTCTTTGAGCCAGTCTGGTGATGGTTCAAGTCGGTCTCGCCCTGTTCTTCCACCACCCATGGGTTTTCCGTTCAAACAGGCACTGATAATGGTGTTTATTTGTTCTATTACTTGTTGCTTAAGGACGTCATGGCGACGACCACTTTTCTGATCTAGCCCATCTAGCAATGCAGAGGCACGTTTTAGTTCATGTATAGAAGTCCCTATCATTTTATTAAGATCAGTATTTGCCCTGCTATTAGCTATTTCTTGTTTTTCTTCTTCTTTCTTACGTCGTGCCTCCTCTGCTTGTTCTGCCCTTGCTCGCTCACGTCTTTGAGCTTCTCGCCTAGCTCGCTCCGCTCGCTCCCTTCTTGTTTGCTCACGTCGCGCTTCTTCTTCTGCCTGACGTTTTGCTTCCTCTTGTCTTGCACGCTCCACTCTCTCCCTTCTTGCTTGCTCACGTCGTGCTTCTTCTTCTGCCTGACGTTTTACTTCCTTTTGTCTTGCAGGTTCTTCAGCTCGCCTAGCTTGCCTTTCTGCACTTCGTCTTTCTGCTCCTTCTTGTCTTGCTTGCTCACGTCGTGCAGCTTCTTGTTCGTGCTTTGCTTTGCCTTCTAAATAATTTGCAATCTCTGCATGTCCTTGCTTCCTTGCCCATTCTTCACCTGTTAGACCTTCATCTCCTTTAAAAGATAGATCAAAACCATATTCTTCTACTAATGCCATAACCATCGCCTTCTTACCAAAATATGACGCTAAGGTTAAAGCGTTATCACCTACCTTACTTACTGAATCTCTACTAAAGCCATGTTCTTTGATTAAATAAGCATACATCTCCTGCCTGCCATTTGCAGCTGCATTGAGGGCGGCGTTATTGCCATATTTAGATACTGCATCCCTACTAAAGCCATGTTCTTTGATTAGATAAGCATACATCTCCTGCTGGCCATTCCAAGCTGCATTGAGGGCAGCGTTATTGCCATAAACATCTACTGCGTCCTTGCTTACTCCTTGGGCAATAAGGGAATCCAATTCCTTAATATTTCCTATCCTAGCGGCGCTTATGAAGCGTTCGTTTAATTCCTCTTGCGTTTGCTTTCTTCTTCTAAACATAATAACCTCTATTTGCTGATTAATTTAGCTCACTATAGCATAATTTTAGAGGTTATGCAAGCGAAAGTTGTAAAAATGTTACGATCCAACTATATGACCGATAAAAGTTTCTAAGCAGTTGCAATAATTATCAATGATTTTTAAATTTGAAGATAAGGAAATTCTAATTGACTTTGCCATAGTATTTTTATAGTTTGCCGCGCATGTTAGGTAATGAGCCAGCCAATTTAAAAGAAAAACTAGCGAAGCTTAGCGCAGAGCTAAAGCAAAAAAAGCCTGCAAAATCCACTGAGGAAGAGGCGGAGACTAAAAATGCAGCCTCTTATGCTTTTCGTATTAGTGCGGAATTAATCGCTGGCGTAATTGTTGGTTTACTACTCGGTTATTACCTCGACCAATGGTTTGATACTAAACCATTATTTTTTATACTTTGCCTGTTTTTAGGCATAATTGGCAGCTTTTTGAATATTTATAGAAGTTTTAAATGAGCACGGAAAATCCATCACATGCAGCAGAAGGTCACTCGCCACTCGCCCAATTTGAAATCAAAACCCTACTCAATATTGAGTTTTTAGGATACGACCTTTCCCTAACTAACTCTGCTTTTTTCATGTTGCTAGCAACAATAGTCGGTGCTGGGTTTATGCTCTTTGCTACACGCAGACACCTCCTTATCCCTAATCGCCTACAAGCTAGTGCCGAATATCTTTATGAATTTGTCCTAAACATGCTTAAGGAAAACACTGGCGAAGGCGGCAGGAAGTTTTTCCCCTTTATTTTCTCAATATTCATTTTTGTACTGCTCGCCAACCTACTCGGCATGCTGCCATATAGCTTCACCTCAACCAGCCATATAGTAATGACTTTTGCTTTAGCAACTATGCTTTTCATAGTGATCATTGTCGCTGCCTTTATGCAACATGGTTTAAAATTCTTTACAATTTTTATGCCACCCGGTGCGCCTTTATGGATGGCACCTTTACTCATCACTATTGAACTTTTTGCTTACTTAGCTCGCCCTATTAGCCTCTCAATCAGACTCGCTGCGAATATGACAGCTGGGCACACTATGATGAAAGTTATAGCAGGCTTTATTGTTTCCATGGGAATTACTGGCGGATGGTTGCCTTTTGGCTTCCTCGTCGTGTTAAATGGCTTCGAAATTTTCGTGGCGATTTTGCAAGCGTACATATTTACTATGCTCGCTTGTGTTTATCTTGATGATGCTGTTCATTTAGCTCATTAAGAGTAAATTATTTTTTGCACTTTTTTTTCGCAAACAGGTAATTTACGTTTGTTGGTTTTGACATTTTTTTATTAGATCAAAATCAATTTTTTTTAACTTTATTTAAGGTATTACAATGGAACTAGAAGCTTTAAAATTTATCGGTATCGGCCTAACTGCATTTGGCTTTGTTGGTGCTGCAATAGGACTTGGAAACATCTTCTCAAGTGCAATTAGCGCAATCGCTCGCAACCCTTCTGCTGAACCTAAGATGGCAAAATACATCTTCATCGGTGCTGGTTTTACAGAGTCCATGGGTCTTTTCTCATTGGTTATCGCACTAATCTTAATTTTTGTTGCGTAACTTATGCCACAGCTTGATTTTGCCACTTACCCACTTGCTTCGCAGCTTTTCTGGCTGATTATTAGTTTTGCCGTGCTCTACTTCGCCATGGCAAAAGTAGCCCTGCCAGAATTACACTATATCATCACTGAGAGGAATAAAATCATCTCTGATAATATAGCGAAGGCTCATGAGTTGGAAAAAGTGGCAAAATCATATGCAGAAAATTATGATGCAAAGCTCAAAGAAGCCCAACATCAAGCTAATGATCTTTTTCAAAAAGCATCCGAGAAAGTCACGCAAAAGATTGAAAAAAATAATGCCCTAATAGATGCTGAAGCTGCAAAGCTCTACGAAAAAAGCAATAAGGCAATAGAGAAAATAAAAACACAAAGCGAGAAAGAAATAATATCTGCAGCCAGTGTGATATCAAAAGCCATCATAAGCCAAACAGTAGGTCTTATTGCTAATGATAATGATATAAATAAACACATAAAAAAACATTACGATGCATTTTGATGAAACATTTTGGGTTGGCTTAGCGTTTTTAACGATTATTGCCCTACTCTATAAAAAAATTGCGCAGTTCCTCCTAGCTGCACTTGATAAGAAAAGTCAGAATATTGAATCTGAATTAAGAGAAGCTGTGAAACTTCGTAAAGAAGCACAAGAAATTCGTGATTCATATTATCATAAATATGAAGAAGCTGTGCAGCATTCTAAAGAGTTAATTGCCAATGCTGAAATAGACATAGAAAAAATGCTCCATCAAGCAAACCTGGATATTAAAGCCTCCACAAAGAATAATATTGCCCTCACTTGCGAGAAGATTAAGGAACGTGAAGTGCAAATTATCGATGAAATGCGCAATAAAGCTGTAGTCATTGCTTTTGATGGCGCTAAAGATATTTTGATAAGTAAGTTAGACGCCAAGAAAAATGATCAGCTTATTAGCGAGTCTGCAAAAAAAATCAAAAATATGTAATGATCTGAGGATTGTTATACCCTTTTTGCTATCCCTCCAAAGCGCCCTTCCGCTTAATCATAAGGGAGATGGCTGGGGTAATGGTTTGTAGATAAGAAGAAGAATGTTGGTATAATACCAATATCCATCTTTATACATTGCTATTATTTAGTAAAAGTTGCGAAAAGCCTTGATTTTAAAGTTTCGCTCCCTATATTTCGCAGGCTAAATTAAATTGAATTAAATACATGTTTGCAATATTTACAGCTGCAGGAAGCCAGCACAAAGCTTCTGAAGGCGATGTCCTTAAATTAAACAAGCTTGAAGGTAAGATAGGTGATATAACATCTTTCTTGAGCGTACTTGCTGTTGGCGATGATAAATCGACTAAAGTTGGCGCCCCTACTGTTGAAGGCGCTAAAGTAGAAGCAGAGATTCTTGAGCAAAAGAAGGATAAGAAAATTATCATCTTTAAAAAGAAACGTCGTCAAAATTATAGACGCAAAAATGGTCACAGACAAGAAGTGACGGTAGTACGCATCAAAAAAATAGTAATGTAGTTAGAGGCAAAAATGGCAACTAAAAAATCCGGTGGTAGTTCACGAAACGGCAGAGATTCAGCAGGTAGAAGGTTAGGCGTAAAAATTTACGGCGGTGAAGTTATCAAAGCCGGTCAAATCATTATACGTCAACGTGGTACAAAATATTCCCCTGGCGACAATGTAGGCATAGGCAAAGACCACACACTATACTCTCTAATTGATGGCACGGTTAAATTCCGCAAAACTAAGCACAAAACTTTTGCTGGCGTAGAAGGTTAATAAGCTTCTAGCTTTTACCGCAGAAGCCAAGCATATCCAACCGAAAAACACCATCACCCCCCACTCTCAAAGAGAGTAATCCTCCAAAAAAGTCATCCTGAACTCGTTTCAGGATCTGCTAAGTTAGTTAATAATGTAATGGTTTAGTTTTGATAGTTAGGCATGGCGCGATTACAAATTGTTTGCTTCTACTTCGTGACTTGCTACGCAGATCCTGAAACGAGTTCAGGATGACACTGTTTTCATGATGACCCCCTTATGCTAAATGATATATGACTACATGTTATATGTTATCATGCCCCATAAATCCCTCCTTTACTTATATTATCTAGACATTAACTTTATCTAATTAAAAGTAATTAAGGTAAATGAAATGTTAAATATCGGTGTAATCGGCTGCTCAGGAAAAATGGGTAGAGCCATCATGGCAGAAACGATCAATAATCCTAAATGCAACCTCGCAGCAGGCTTCATCCGTGAAGGTAGTAACTTCGAAGGTTTTGACCTTGGCGAGTTAGCTGGCAAATATGAAATCAACATCAAAGCATCAACGAATCTTGAAGATGTTATCAAAGCCTCTGATGCAATCATAAACTTCTCAACCCCTACTCTCTCGCTAGAAGTAGCTGGGCTCTGTGCCGAAATGCAAAAAACATTAATAGACGGCACAACAGGCTTTAGTGAAGATGAAAAGAAAGAGTTTAAATCCTACTCAACAAACACTCAGATAGTCTGGTCATCGAATATGAGCATCGGCGTAAATTTAATCAATTGCCTTGTTCGCCAAGCAGCGCAGATCCTAGGGAATGATTACAATGCTGAAATTATTGAAATGCATCATAAGAACAAAAAAGATGCTCCTTCAGGCACAGCTCTTACTCTTGGTGAAACAATTGCAAACGCTCGCAAAACATCTTTAACAAAAGTTGCACGCATGAGCCGCGAGGGAATTATCGGCGCTAGGAGCGATGATGAAATTGGCTTTGCTACATTACGTGGCGGCTCAGTCATTGGAGATCATGAAGTTTTATTCGCTGGTGATGATGATATTATTGCAATCTCACATCGTGCCTTAAACCGCAACATCTTTGCTAAAGGCGCAATCTTCGCTGCTTTATGGGCAAATCAAAAACCAGCAGGATATTACTCAATGGAGGACATCCTCACTATGGAATAGATTGAGGAAGTGTTGGCAAATGAATCTTTTTGAATGCTTTTCACTATTGAGCACCTTTTAGGTTATCAATCGTGGCGGAGCTAACGAATTGAAAGTTTTTGATTTGCGACACTCCCATTTCATGCCTCCCTCCACGTCATCGCCTTAATCGTTTGCGATTCTAGGGCGATACATGGGCAAAAAGAACAAAATGATTGCGTTGTGGCTCCTAAATCCTCCTAGAATCGCAAACGATTAAGGGAATTACAAGGAAGAGTATTATTTCCTTATGAGTTACCAGATTTGATAAGCGGTGAAGCTTTATTCAGCTTCTTCTGTGCTTTCTTCTACTTCTGTAGCAGGAGCTGCAAAATTATATTCCACATTAGCATCAGCAACTATATTTTTCATGTAGTTACCAATCGCCTCAGATGATAGTTCCTGTACTATTTGAGCACGTACGTCATCAAGACTAGGGATTTGCGCAGGACGACGATCTTCTAGTTTAATAATGTGCCAACCAAATTTTGTTTTAACTGGATTAGAAATCTTACCAACTTTCAATTTAGTTGCAGCTTCAGAAAACTCCTTAACCATTCTTCCTTCAACAAAATAACCTAACTCACCACCATTTTTTGCAGTTTGCACATCAATTGATTTTTCCTTAGCGACCTCCTCAAAAGACTGCTTATATAGATCCTTAATAACTTGCTGAGCATCACCATATGTTTTAACTAATATGTGTTTTGCCTTAAGTTCCTCTTTACCTTCAATATCTGCGCTTAGCGTTTCAGAAAGAGACTCATAACGCTCTTGAATATTTTCATCACTAACTGCATCTTCACCTATTTTAACAATAAAAGCTTCACTTACTATTTTGTCAGTAGCGTTTTTAATTTTAGATTTTATGGCTTCATCACTTGCAACTGATGATTTTTTAGCAGCTTTGATTAATAACTCACGCCCAACTACTTGCTGAATCAATGCTTCTTTATTTTCTTTTGGCAAATTCACAAAATCAAAATCACCATCCCAATTGTAAACAGCTTTTAGGAATTGCTCAACATCTGAGACATGAACATCCTTACCATTTGCCTTAGCTACAATTTCACTGTTCTTTTGGCTAGAGGAATTAGAGTTAGCAAAAAATGCTGCAGCTACAATTATGGATAAAATTGAAAAAATAATAATGTTACGTTTATCTTTTAGCATTGCGTTCATACTAGACCTGAATTGAATTGGTAAATTAAAGAAAAGCTATATAATACTTAGACGTGCAAAATTGCAAATAATAAATTTCACATACTGCATCTTTCCTAGAATTGTTTGTGAAAAAAGAACGCAAAAAGATCACTCAATTAACAATCTGAGAGATTTTGCTTTGATTTTTGCTACATGTCCTGAACGAATGAGCGACGTGTACAACTTCGTACACGAGCCGAAATGAGTGAAGGTTATGTAGCAAAAAGCATGCAAAAGAATCAGATTATACGCCGACAAAGCCAAAGTCTCCAATATCCTCATCCGACAAAAACTCTTCAAAACGATACCCTTCACTAAAATTCTTAAGATCTTGCGGATCTGTAATTTTATTTTCTATTATAAAACGTGCCATGTTGCCACGGGCTTTTTTAGCATACATCATAATCACTTTATAAACGCCCTGCTTATTATGTTTGAAGCTTGGGGTGATAATTTTTGCTTGCAGTTTGCTTTTATCAATTACCTTAAAATATTCTTCCGAGGCAAGGTTGATGATAATGTCAGTTTTCTGCTTGGCCAATGTTTGGTTAAGTTTTTCTGTAACTTGCGCACGCCAAAATTCATATAAATTACGCCCTCTTACATTGACAAATTTACTACCCATTTCTAAGCGATAAGGTTGCATCAAGTCCAACGGCTTTAAAACTCCATATAAACCTGAGAGAATTCGTAAATGCTGGTCTGCAAAAGAGAGCTGATCTTTTGTAAAAGAGCCAGCTTTTAAGCCATTATAAACCTCTCCATTAAAGGCAAAGATTGCTTGCTTGGCATTTTCAAAATTATATTCATCACTGAAATTTTGAAAGCGCTCAAAATTTAATTCAGCAATATCGTTGCTAACGCGCATAAGGCGTGCAATTTCATCGGCGCTTAATTTTTGCAAATCATTGATTAATAATTGCGTATCACTAGCAAATTCTGGAATTGAGAATTCCTTACAGGAATGCGGAGAAAAATTAAGTTTTTTGGCAGGCGAGATTAAAATTAACATTTGATCTATATTAGTTTACAAAATGGGAGAAAAAGGTTGTCATTATAGGTTTATGTTAAATAAAAAGCAAAAAGAACGATACTCACGTAACATCCTTCTGCCAGAGTTAGGCGAAGTTGGACAAGAGAAACTCCTTAATGCAAGAGTCTTAGTAGTTGGCGCTGGCGGTTTGGGCTGCCCACTACTTAGTTATTTAGCCACAAGTGGAGTTGGTCATATTGGTATTATTGATGATGACATCATTGAAGAGAATAATCTGCAGAGGCAAATATTATTTAACGAAAATGATCTCGAAAAAAATAAAGCAGAATGCGCAACGGAAAAACTGCGTTTAATGAATTCAGAAGTAGAAATCTCTAGCTACGCAAAACGCTTAACCAATAGCAATGCAAAAAACATCGTCGCTAATTATGACATAATCGCTGACTGCACTGATAATTTTCGCACAAGATTTCTACTCAATGAAACCGCCCTAAAAGAAGGTAAGGTTTTAGCCTCAGCGGCGATTATTGGATTTAAAGGTTATGTTTCAATTTATAGTGCTGGGGTTGATAAAAAAGCACCATGTTACCAATGTTTCCACAGCAATATGGGTCATAATGACAAGGCATGCTATAATCAAGGTGTCCTTGGCAGCGCCGTTGGCGTTATCGCCTCTTTACAGGCTAGCGAGATCATCAAAACCATCCTAGAAATTGGCAAGCCTCTTAATAGCAAAATCGCCATTTTCGATATGTTGGAAAGTAAATATAAAGTGGTGAATTTACAGAAGGATAAAAGTTGTAAGACTTGCTCTGTTTAAAAAAGAGTGATACTGAATTTAAAACTTCTGACCTCTTCTTTTTCTTAACTACGCAGATCCTGAACTAAATTCAGGATGACGCTGTTTTTATGGCATACTACCCTATAAAAACTATATCTGCTAAATGTTTGAAGGGTAATCTAAGAGATTTTGCTTTTATTTTTCTCCAATATGAGAGGGGTAATCTGAGGATTTTTGTGATGATTTTTAGCAAATGTCCTGTTTGAACGAGTGAACGTATACTTCATACGTGACTCGAGTGAAAACAGGTTATATGTTAAAAAGAATGGAAAAGAATTAGATTTTACGAGTGTGGGGAAAGGATCATAAGCATCTGCCTAGCTTCCATCCGCGGATGCAATTCTATTTTGGCAGTTTCTTTGACTTCTTCTACTACGCGGCGGAATACTGCAATTGCGATTTCGTTTTTAGAAATCTCACGGCCACGGAAACGCATTGAAACTTTGACCTTATTACCTTCAGCGATAAATTTTTTGATTCTGTTCATCTTAATTTCCAAATCATGATCACCAATATTTGGACGAACTTTTATTTCTTTTAGTTCGACAATTTTTTGTTTCTTGCGCGCATCATGTGCTTTTTTTTGTGCTTCATATTTATATTTACCCAGATTAAGCATCTTACAGACTGGCGGAGTAGAAGTGGGAGATATTTCAACAAGATCAAGATTTTGTGCTTTTGCCATTGCGAGTGCTTTAGAAAGCTCAGTAACGCCGATCATGTTACCTTCATGGTCAATTAAACGGACAGTTGCGGCAGTAATTTTGCTATTAGACCGCGGGATGTTGTTCTTCTTCATTAATAATTTATAAAAATTAGATTAGGTCGGCTTTGTAATCGGAAAATTATGCAAGTTCAAGTATAATCTAAGGTTTGGCAGATTGCTCCTTAAATAACTTCACAAAACCTTCCAAACTGTGTGCTTCCTGTTTTTCTGAACCAAGGCTTCTCACAGAAACAGTTTTTTGCTTTTTCTCCTCTTCACCAAGGATTAACATGGTTGGAATTTTTGCATTCATATATTTACGAATTTTATAACCGATTTTGTCAGAACCAATATCGACCTCAGCACGAAAACCATTATCTAACATTTGCTGATGAACTTCTTTAACATAGTCATCAACGGCGTTGGTTATTCCTACCACGACGATTTGCACTGGTGCCAGCCATAGCGGAAATTTACCTGCATATTGCTCAATTAAAATACCGATGAAACGCTCAAATGAGCCAAGAATAGCACGATGTAGCATTACTGGATGTTTTTTCTCACCATTTTTTGCGGTGTAAAAAGCCCCTAACCTCTCTGGCAAAACAAAATCTACCTGCAGCGTACCACACTGCCAATCACGCCCTAGCGCATCAGTTAGCACAAACTCAATCTTTGGCCCGTAAAATGCCCCTTCACCTGGGTTTAATTCATAATCCAACCCGACATGGTCAATTGCTTTTTTTAATGCGCCCTCTGCCCTATCCCAAACTTCATCTGAACCGCTACGTACTTCTGGCCGATCAGAAAATTTGATACTGACTTTTTCAAAGCCAAAATCCTTATAAACCGCTAATAAAAGCTTTGAGAACTCTTCTGTCTCACTAGTGATCTGCTCTTCGGTGCAAAAAATATGTGCATCATCTTGTGTGAAGCCACGAACCCGCATCAAGCCATGAAGCGAACCAGAAGGCTCATTACGATGACAACAACCAAACTCTGCCATGCGCAATGGCAAATCACGATAACTAACTACTTGATGATTAAAAATCTGCACATGTGCTGGGCAATTCATTGGTTTCAGTGCTAAATGGCGGCTCTCTGATTCAGCAATAAACATATTTTCACGAAACTTTTCCCAATGACCAGATTTCTCCCATAACACACGATCAATCAAAAGTGGCGTGCGTACTTCTTTATAGCCATTTCTATCTAGTTTTTCACGAATATATTCTTCAACTAAGCGATAAAACGTCCAACCTTTATGATGCCAAAACACAGAACCAACCGCTTCTTCCTGAATGTGAAAAAGCTCCATCTGGCGACCTAATTTTCTATGATCGCGTTTTTCAGCTTCTTCTAATTGATACAGATATTGATCAAGATTTTCCTGACTATCCCAGGCTGTGCCGTAAATGCGCTGCAGCATTTCATTATTACTGTCACCACGCCAATATGCGCCCGCAAGTTTCATTAATTTATAATATTTTACCTTTGCGGTAGATGGCGCATGTGGACCACGACAAAGGTCGATAAAGTCACCTTGGCGATAAAGTGTAACATCTTGATCAGCAGGAATTGAAGAAATAATTTCTGCTTTATAGGCTTCGCCTTGTTCTTCAAAAAACTTCACTGCGTCATCCCGCTGCCAAACTTCACGCACAAATTTATCTCCTCTTTTAGTGATTTGCTGCATGCGTTTTTCAATCACCACCAAATCCTCCGGGGTAAAAGGTTTTTTGCGCGCAAAATCATAATAAAAACCATTTTCAATAGCAGGCCCAATTGTCACTTGCACATCAGGGTAAAGCTCCTTCACCGCCTGCGCCATGATGTGGGCGGCGTCATGACGGATTATCTCCAATCCATCTTTTGATTCTGGCGTGATAATTTCTAACTTAGCGTCTTTGTCAATTTCACGACTTAAGTCCCATTGTTCATCATCAACTTTTGCCGCCAATGCTTTCTTGGCAAGGCTTGGGCTGATGGATTTGGCTATGTCAAAAAGCGTAGTGTTTTTAGGAAAGGATTTAGTGCTATTATCCGGGAAAGTTATGTCGATCATTTGTTGTGTGAAATACTGTTGCGAGTGCCACAAAGATTAGATAAATGCTCTTTATTAGTCAATGTAGAAATTATTGCTTTGACAAATTTCGTGCTGGCAATAAGATGCAAAATCGTTCATTAAGAGAGAGTTATGCAATCAAATTTCAAAGTTAAAATTTATCAACCAGCAAAAAATGCTATGCAATCTGGCTTGGCAAAGTCTAATATTTGGCAAATTGCTTTTCCAACAGACAACACAAAATATATTTATCCAACGATTGGCTGGACAGGATCAGCTGATATGAAGCAAGAGCTGAATCGTTACTTACAATTCCCTTCAAAAGAAGAAGCAATTAGATTTGCTGAGAAGAAAAAGTGGCAATATGAAATCAGCGAGCCACAAGTTAAAAAAGTTATACCAAAATCATACACGGAGAATTTCAAATAGGTCATAAATGAACAAGAAAAAGGAGCACATAACAAAGACAGGAAAATCAAAGAAATTTTCTTTAGTCTTGTTAGTTTTTCTACTATTGATCGGCTTTCTGATTTTTCTAATGCAAAGTGGTAATCTCAACTATTTCAGCAAAAACGAATCCTTAACCGAACAAGCAAAATTACCCACTATTACAACTACCCCGCCCATTATCAGCAATAACCTAGCGACTAATAACGATGAAGAGATTAGTAACTTATACGACATAGTTCACCAATTAAGCAGCCGCATCACTCGACTAGAAGAGCGCATTGCTCTCATGCAGGATTATACACAAAACAACCCTGCCACAAGCAGCAGCAATAATTATACAGCTCTTATTCTTGTCCTGAATAATCTGCAAAACAAATTACTCGCTGGCAAGGCCTTTACTAATGAACTCTCTGCTGCATTCAACATTGCAAATAATAATGCCTTAATCAGCAATAAATTACATCGTCTAGAAGCATATTCAGCAAACGGAGTAAAGAGCACTGATAGGCTCTTAACTGAACTCAACTCCTTAAAAAAAGCCGTACATAAGCAATATCTCATTGAGAAGAAGGATGAGAGTATAAGCAATAAAATTGAAGCAAGTTTGGCAAATATAATCACCATACGTAAATTACAAAATAACGATGAAGACAATCCAAATGTTATTATTCAAAGGGCTCAACAGGCTCTTGAGCAGGATAATGTCAAACAAGCAGTAGAGATAATTCAAACCTTACCAACTAATCACAAAGTAGAGTTACAATCTTGGCTCAAAGGTGCTACTGAATATTTATTTGCCAAAGCAACTATTGATGAGATTTTTGACGATATGAACACTATAATATTGTCATCGCCTGAATTATGAAATAATCAAAAAAACAAACATGATTAAATTCCTATTATTTTTCATAGTCATAACCTTACTTGCTGTGGGTTTTACAGCAATATTACAAAATGATGGCTCATTAACTATCTCCATAGCAAGTTATGAAATTGAAACTTCATTAACCTTCTTGATCGCCATTACAGCTGCGCTATTTTTACTATTATTCTTATTCATATTCTTCTTTGTAAGGGTCAAGTTTGGGCTAGATAAATATAAATTAAACAAACAGAATAAAAATCAAAAATTAGGCTTGCAAGAAATCACCAAATCACTTTCCTACATCGCTTTGGGCGATCATAAAAAAGCAGCCCTTGCAAGCAGTAAAGTTAAGAAATATCTCGGCAATGTGCCAATTAGCAATTTACTGGAGATCCAAACTTCAGGAAATAAAACCAACCCTTTAAAATTAAAGAAGCATTTCAAAGCAATGCTAGAACATGATGAAACAAAAAGTTTTGCGCTCAAAGGGCTTGGCTCCATCGCCCAGAAAAACAACAAAGATAAGCAAGCTGCAAATTATTTTGAAGAAGCCTTAAAAGCTGAGCCTCATTCGGCAAACCTTACGAGCTCTTTGCTCAATGCTTATATAAAACTCAAGAAATGGCAAAAGGCTGAAGAATTGTTGCGCAGGGCATTTGGGCAAAAAATCCTACACAAAACTGATTATAGCTATGATTATGCGGCAATTAATCTTCAACTTGGCGATACAAACCTCACACAAGGCAATCAGCAAATAGCGCTGAAATATTTTAAAACTGCAATTGATTATGCGCCGAATTTTCAACCAGCGATTCTTGCCTATGCTGCCTTACTTCTCGAATTAGGCAAAACTTACAAAGCAGCATATTATATCAAAAATATCTGGAAAACTACGCCTTCAAAAGAGCTCGCAGAAATTTACACTCAGCTGCACAGCAAAAAGAAATTATCCAGAAAACTCAGCTATTTAGAGAAGCTAATTAAATTAAACAAGCAATCAATCGAAGGGCAAATCCTCTATGCAGAAAATGCTATAGGCAATGATAAATATCGTGCAAAAGCCAAGGGACATCTGACAAATGCGCTAGAAACCAGCCCATCACCTAGAATATATGAATTGCTTGCACAAATCGCCGAACAGGAAAATGAAAACCCACATGTCGCTGATGATCTACGTAAAAAAGCAAAACATACTATCGAAAGCAATGATTGGCTCTGTAATAATTGCCATGAACAGGCTGATAAGTGGCAAATCAAATGTCCTAAATGCCAAAGCTTTAACAGCCTACAAAGTAGTGGCTATAGCCGCCTCCGCTTCATTCAGAATATATAAACCACCAGCATTATATAGGGGAGTGTCGCAAATAGAGCGTAATAAATATTTAGCATTGAGTATCATCTTTAAATACGCATTTGCAGTTACGTAAAATAGCGATATAGCATCTACTTACAAACACCTTTATTATCTTCTTGCCTCTTTCGCCTATTTAATTCAGCCTCTTGTGCTTTAGTCTGTTGCTGCGTTTGTTCCCGCTCTTCTTCTAATGGATGACTCAGATCCCCCTCTGTTACTCTTACTTTAGCATTGTAGCGATCCTGTAAGCTCTTATTTATGTATATACCCGCCACACCTGAGTAGATTATTGCTAGGTGCATAGGAGTTAAGGATTCTGGAGTTCCTCCTTTATATAGCACATGCAACAAGGGAGCTATAAGCGCTGCAAAAGACGCATTCACAGCAACGTTTAGATAAGGAGTATCCGCAACTTTTTTCACATCAGTTAACATGTCTTCTACAATCCCATCTACGTGGCAACAAAGATCTTTTAAGAAATCTTTTTCTTTATATTGATCTGTAATAACATTAGACTGCGTTATCCAAGTAGGTAATTTTTCATATAACATCTTCTGGCCAAGTATACCTTCCACAACAGATATAATTTCTGGACTGCAAGCAGACTTGATTTCACTTAGACAAGCGTGATACTCAGGCGCATCGAAATTTCTCTCCCGAAATACTTTAAAAAAACTCTTCTGTAAATTAGACTTCGCTATAATTCCTCCAAGACCATAAGAAAAGCCCTCTTCAACGGTACTAAAGACGGTAGAATTATAATGAATACTAATATGGTATTTATTTCTAAACTCTTCTATTTTTGACATTGGTTAAAATTTTGAAATTTATAAATTCACAGCTACCGCGTCGAGGAATTCTTCAGTTGTGAGATGATCATTTTGATTAATTAGCAATGCGAGGTCTTTTGTCATTTGACCAGATTCGACAGTTTTCAGGCAGGATGACTCTAAGTGATGAGAAAAATCAATCAGCTCTTGGTTAGAATCCAACTCACCACGAAACATCAAAGCACGGCTCCAAGCGAATATTGAAGCAATTGGATTTGTCGAAGTTGCATTTCCTTTTTGATGTTCACGAAAATGACGAGTAACTGTGCCATGCGCGGCTTCGGTTTCAGCAGTTTTTCCGTCGGCGCTTAGCAGAATAGAACTCATTAAGCCGAGCGAACCAAAACCTTGTGCAATAGAATCAGACTGTACATCGCCATCATAATTTTTACATGCCCAAACAAAACCACCTTCTGATTTCATAGCAAAGGCAACCATATCATCAATTAAGCGATGTTCATAGCTGATGTTTTTAGCTTTGAATTGCTCTTCATATTCCTTGTAAATCTCAGCGAAAATATCTTTAAAGCGCCCATCATAATTTTTAAGAATCGTGTTTTTAGTAGATAAGAATAGCGGCCAGCCTTTATTTAAGGCAAAGTTGAAAGATGAATGGGCAAAACCTCTAATTGACTCATCAGTGTTAAACATACACATCGCCACGCCACTATCAGCAAAATCATGAACTTCATGAGTTTCTACCTCGCCAGATTCTGGCGTAAAACTCACAGTTAATTTACCTTTGCCTTTGGTTAGAAAATCCAGCGCTTTGTATTGGTCACCAAAAGCATGTCTGCCAATAACGATTGGCTTTTGCCAAGAACGCACCAAACGAGGAATGTTATTGCAAATTATTGGCTCACGAAAAACCGTCCCGCCAATGATTAAGCGGATTGTTGCATTCGGTGATTTATAAGCTTTTTTGAGGTTGAATTCCTTAACACGATCTTCATCCGGAGTGATAGTTGCACATTTGACGCCAACGCCATATTTAACAATAGCTTCTCCAGCTTGTTTGGTAACTTCATCATCCGTGGCATCACGATTTTCCATGCCAAGGTCAAAATATTTTATATCGAGATCAACATAGGGCAAGATAAGTTTTTCTTTTATCCAACGCCACATTACCCGTGCCATCTCATCACCGTCAATTTCCACTATTGGATTTTCTACTTTTATCTTTGTCATGTTTTACCTTTTTTTATAATAAAATATCCTCCCTCTCCCTTGGCGAATAGTAATAAATCGTCATGCTGAATTTATTTCAGCATCTGCGTAGTTGATAAATTAGAAAGTAAGCAGTTTAGAATAACACTATATGCCCCCTACTACAAAACTAAACCACTATATCATTTGCCAAATCAGCAGATCCTGATAACCTCGTTCAGGATGACGCCGTAAAAAAACAAGGTTATGTTAAAACCATGTAAAAAACCAAACCGCAAATCTGACGATTACATTATTTTCTCTAAGAATTGCCCAATAGGCTCAAAAACCTTTTCAACATCTTCACCACGCACAATCACATGACGCTTGAATTCAGGAGTAATTAATTCCTTACGTTTGGCTTTTATGTTTTTAAAAATAATATCACCACTTTTTGGGTTTACCACCGGGTCTTTTGTACCCTGAATAACCAAGGTTGGTGATGTAATGTTTTTTAAAGAATCATTACATTCATGCATTAGTTTCTTGAGTTCAATTACTCCATTAAGATAATTCTTAGCATAGTTTATATTAGGATTTTCTGGTTTGTCTGTAATATATTCTTTCTCTAATTTTTTAGAATGTACTAGCTCATTCCAGAATTTTATCGTTGGCACAAATTTAGCCCGAATATCATTAAGCTTTATTGCCGCATTAATTGAAATCACCCCATCAACTGCGCCATCACGTCGAGCTGCAGTGAGTAATGCTAACAGGCCTCCCGTTGAGAAACCTGCTACGATTACTTTCTTGTATTTTGTCTTAAGGGCAGCATAACCACGATTAAAAGATTCATACCAATCTTCCCAATGTACGTCCCGTAAATTTACTGGCGCAGTACCGTGCCCTGCAAGGCGCACAGCATAAACTGAAACACCGAGTGAATGAATGTAATTCGCTAATTCACGTACTTCTTCTGGTGCTGATTTATAGCCATGTGATAAAATAACCGCTACATCACTATCTGGAGCTTCTAGAAAAAAAGGACAGCCAATTGTACTTGGCTTTGATTCTTGCTCTAGAAAATATTTTTGGTAATCTTTGGTGAATATTTCAACATCTTGCTTAAAAATTTTTCGCATTACTGAATCATCTAATTCATCGGCAGATTGACGCATGTTGCTTTTGCAAATATCTACTATGTCTGTTAATAAAGACACCTCATTAACAAAAACCATCAATGTGTTTTTCAGGCGAATTTCATGAAACGGCACATGGCGTGTAAGGGTTTTCTTGTTGATATAAACCACACCATCTTTTTCCGTGATGATTTCTTGCGCTTTTGCTAGAGTAAAAATATCATCAAAATAATGATATATATTATCAATTAAAAGTTTGTAAACACCTTTACGCATAGGCTTATGTATATGATATTTGCCAAGTTCTTTAGCCGCCATCACATTCACATAGAGAAGCTTTTTGAGATGCTCTTTACTAATTGAGTGACGGTTATAATGGTAAATTGTTAAGGCAAAAATATGATCGAAATTTAAACAAACATTATTATAAATCTTCTCCATAAAATGATTCGTTAAACGGTACCGGAAGAAATTTATCATTAGATTATTCTTAATTCCTGCATTAACAAACGGTACCAAGTCACTAATTTTCTTACCTGCTTTTATATATTCTGGCACATTAATCGGCTTGCCAAAGTTAACAATTACATCTGAATTTAGGAGAATATTCCCTTCAATCTCGAGCTCTTCGCGAATACGTGGCGTAGCTTTTTTAAAAAAGCGATTTAAGGCTTTCTCAATTTTATTATGCCCTGGACGTACTGGATAATAAGTAATATTAATTGGCACAATCATCGTATCCATCACCGATATATCATAACCTTGTGGAATGGTAAATTCCTCCTCAAGCTCTGCTAATTTCTTCTTATTGTTTTCATCACGTGCATTAAGATATTGCCTCTTTAACAAAGCCGTTTTTAAAGCTAAAACTGCTGATCCTGTGAATACTTTCTTTTTCCCCTTAGGAAAAGAATTTATTACATAGTTTTGCATTTTAGTAATTTTTTTATCCTTTACCATGATGCCTTCAGGGTAGATTAACCAATCCCTTCTACCAGTTATCAAGTCACTCAAAATAATATGGTTACGCTTAGGGTCAGTAGTTGAAATAGTCTCCATCTTATGTAAATATTCACCTAGCTTTCCAACAAAAACGTTATTATCCGCTAGTGAGCGCACGCGTCTTTTTGCATGTTTATATAAAACATACGGTACGATAAAAGTTTCGGCTCTAGTGAAATGATTAGCAACAAAGATAGTAGGATTAGGCGGAATATTTTCTATACCCGTCGCGTGAAAATTTGATTTAAAAATCTTATCTAAGATCCCTAAAATAAAATTTGTTGATTTGAATAACATCTGTTTTTTAATTTGTTATATGGGTTTCTGCGACGAAATCACTTATTATCCCAAACAATAGGGGTAAACTTTTACCTAAGATTTAACAATGCGCAGCATTACTTTGCAATTCCCCTTTATCAAGAGGGGAATTGCATCTCGCTCATATCTCTCATCCGTTATAAATATGAAAATTAATTGCCGTGACTACTCATTTTGTGTGATAAATAATCTTTTATCTCAAAAGAATCCACCTGAACCACATTAAGCATTGCCGTTTCTGCATCCTTCAGGAATTTTGCTTCAGTTGAATTAATAATCTTCTGCGCAAGAATTTCACTAAGAGGAGTTTTCTTAGTAATTTTTCCAGATCTGATTGCAGCTTTGATTTTGCGCTCAACACTTTCTGCTTTAAGCGCTTTTTTGAATGCATCTTCCAAATCTGCCAATGCATCACCCTTTTTAGTTGGAATAAAAATATCACTAGTTAGACGATTACGTGCTTTATCATCAATCATTAATTTTTTAGCAACCTGATGTCCTAAAGCATCTGATGGCGGCGTGCCAATTGGGTTTATTCCTGACCATAATCTGCCCGGATATTTCAACCAAAAACCAATAAAGCCACTACCAAAGTTTGCCATTATTCCATCAAACGCTGTTTGCATTTCTGCAAAACAATTTTGCATAACCCAATGCACATAGGCCGTATCTTTTGATTTTTGTCCTTCAGCAGAATAACGACGCAAAGTTGCTGTACCCAAATAGAGCCATGAAAGCACATCACCAAAACGACCATTGAGTTTTTCTTTGCGTTTTATCTCGCCACCATACTTTGCCAGCGCTAAATCCGCAAAAAAGGCAAAACTGGCTGATGCCCAAGCAAGCTTTCTTTCATATTTGCCTATAACGCCACCTTGTGATGGGATGTGAAGATAACCACGTGTAACACTCAATAGAGCCGAGCGAGTTTTGTTACGTGTTAAATGACCAATATGTTTAAAGAAATTATAATCAAACTTCTTCAAATCACCTGCCATTAACGCTTCCATCTCATTATAAGAATATGGATGACAACGCACCGCACCTTGCCCAAATTGTAGCAATGTGCGTGTCATAATATTTGCACCTTCAACAGTAATAGCCACTGGCACGCCAAAATATGCATGCGCTAGTAAGTTTCTTGGTCCACGGCAAATCGCTGCACCACCAGCAATATCCATCCCATCATTTACCACATCACGGAATTTTTCAGTAAAGTGGTATTTAGCAATTGCGTTAACTACAGATGGTTTATAGCCATTATCAATCGCTCCTGCGGTAAATTTACGTGCAGCTTCTAACATGTAAGTATGGCCAGCGATTCTTGCCATTGCTTCTTCAACACCTTCAAATTTACCAATTGAAAGTCCAAACTGCTTACGGACCTTTGCATAATTGCCGATTACTCTTGAAACTAACTTCGCAGCTCCTGTGCTAGTTGCTGGCAACGAAATTCCGCGCCCGATTGATAGGCATTCCATAAGCATTTTCCAACCTTCACCAACACCATCAGCACCGCCGATTATATTCTCAACATCAATCTCAACATCCTTACCAAAAATTGGTGAATTAATAAATGGAACTTCTAAAGGATCATGCCTTCTGCCGACTGTTATGCCTTTAGTTTTATTGCTTAATAATGCACAAGTAATTCCTGGGTTTTTACCTTTACCAAGGAGGTTTTTAGGGTCACGCAATCTAAACGCTAAACCGATTACTGTCGCAACTGCACCTAAAGTTATGTAGCGCTTCTCCCAATTAATACGAATTTTAATATTGCCTTTTGCATCCTTAAAAACTTCACCGTCTGCTTTAATTGATGTTGCATCCGTACCTGCAGTTGGCTCAGTTAAAGCAAAACAAGGAATCTCCTTCCCGATTGCTAAACGTGGCAAATAATAATCTTTCTGCTCCTCTGTCCCATAACGCATCAAAAGCTCAGCAGGCCCAAGTGAATTTGGTACCATAACCGTAATCGCCAACACTTGCGAACGCGAAGCAAGTTTATGCACAACTGTGCTATGCGCTAGAGCTGAATAGCCAAGCCCTCCATATTTTTTAGGGATAATCATCCCGAAGAACTTTTCTTTTTTAAGATAATCCCAAGTAGCTTTTGGCAAATCACGATCGTTAAAAACCCGCCAATCATCCGTCATTTGGCAAACTTTATCAACTTGACCATTAACAAAAGAACGCTCTTCTTTTGTTAGTTTTGGGTAAGTCTCTTTAAAAATCTTATGAAAATCAGGCTTTCCAGAAAACAACTCTTTCTCAATCCAGACATTACCAGCGTTTAGGGCAATCTTTTCAGTTTCAGAAATCTCTGGCAGCATTTTCTTTGCTTTAATAAGCATCACCAAGAAACGCGTAATTAAATGACGGCGAATGAATGGCACGAGGAAAATTAACGTAATTAGTATGTATATTTGCCAAAATAATAATGATGGCTGAAAATATAATGCTGCTACGGAAAGGTAGATGACCCATATTATGAAACTAACTCCGACATAACCTAAAAGAAAAAGAAAAGCTATTATGGCTGGCAAAATGAATATGGTTTCAGTTGCTTGATAATTTGCTATTAAGTCTAAAATTTGTTCCATAATCTTTTTTTGGTTAGTTAGTTAGTTAGTTAGTTAGTTTATCATTATCTTACAACATGAGCGATTTAATTCCCCTATTGATAGGGCATTTTTAACTTTATATTGCACTTTTGATATAATATTCAGTGTCATCGCCTGAATCGCCTGCGATTCTAGGGCGATCCAGGAGATACAAAAAACCATCTCTCCCTTTGCTCCTAGATTACCTTAGAATCCTTACAGGATTCAGGTAATGACGTGTTTGGCTCTACCATAGCCATAAATAATCATCTCTCCTTTTGCTCCTAGATTGCCTCTCTTTTTTAGCTATAAAATTTCTTACCCTTATCCGCCATTTCAACTAGTAATTTGCTTGGCGTAAAGCGTTTGCCGTATTTTGCTTCAAACATATGCAAACGAGCAACTATTTCCTTAATGCCACGTTGGTCAACATATTTTAACAAACCACCACGGAAAGCTGGAAAACCAGTTCCCATAATCATCGCAATATCTAAATGTTCAACCTTAATAACGACCTTTTCCTCCAGACATTTTGCCGCTTCATTAACCATCGTCAAAATTGCTCGGTCTAAAATGTCATCTTTTGCCAAAGAAGTTGCGTTTCTGTGGCTAAGCCCCTGAACTTGCTGATTAACTTCTTTTTTTCCTTTGCCATAAATATAAAAGCCTTTGCCAGATTTTTTACCAAGCAACTCTAGTTTTTTATAGACATCTTCAAGCAATGGACAAACCTGCATGCGCTCGCCATAAGCCTCTTCTAAGATTTTGGCGACTTTATAGCCAACATCAACCCCAACTTCATCAGCCAAGGCAAATGGCCCCATCGGCATGCCAAAATTCTTAATCACCGCATCAATTTTTTCAATATCACCAACATCTTCTAAAATAAACATTGCCTCATTCATATAGGGCAGCAAAATTCTATTAACCAAAAACCCTGCACAATCTTGTACAACAATTGGCACTTTTCCCGCCTTTTTGCTAATCTCGACAATTGTTGCCACTACTTCATCACTAGTTTCTTTACCAGGAATCACCTCGACTAAAGGCATTCTATTTACTGGGTTGAAGAAATGCATCCCTATAAAACGTTCAGGTTTTTTGAAAGCTTTTGCCATTTTATTAATCGACAAAGCAGAAGTATTAGAGGCAATTATCGTGCTATCTTTTACATGTTTTTCTACTTCTGAAAAAACAATTTTTTTGATTTTAATATCTTCAATTACTGCTTCAACGATTAAATCAACATCGTCAAACCCTCTATAATCTAACGTTGAGGTAATTTTGTTAAATTTAAGATTTATCTGGCGATCATCCATCTTGCGGATTTTTTTCAATTGCTGATAGATGCTATTTATCTGTTTATAACCAAGCCCAATCCCTGCCCAGTTAACATCCTTAATCCGCACTGGCAGATCAATTTTACTAAAGAGCCAAGCTATCCCGCCGCCCATAATCCCTGCACCTAAAGTTGCGGTTGATTTTATCTGGCGAGTTTTGACATTAGTCGCAACGCCAGTTTCTTTTTTGAGGGTTTCACTAATAAAGAATAGGTCAATTAAGTTTTTAGAAATTTGTCCGATCGCCACATTGGCAAATTCGCGCGCTTCGATCTTCAAACCTTTATCGAGATTACCACCATAAGTTTTTGATATTACTGATAAGGCAGCAAATGGTGCTGGATAGTGACCATTAGTTTTTTTGACTAAATTATCTTTAGCTTTTTTAAGAATTAACTTACGCCCTAGAGAAAAACGCTCTAATAAATGACGCTTTTGCCTTGTTGCAATAATAGAATCTCTTTCTTCTTTTTGTAAAACACGCTCAATAAACGCTGGTAAGCGGTCTTTCATATAGGCTTCTGGGAAGTAGCCATCGATCAATTTTATTTTCAGAGCCTTCTTGCCGTCAATTGCCTTACCGCTTAAAATCATCTGCAAACCCTGCATCAAACCAATCAAACGTGGCATGCGTTGCGTCCCGCCAAACCCCGGAATTATCCCGAGGTTAACTTCTGGTAAAGCTATTTTAGCTTTTGGGTTATCAGTCATCACACGAAAATCACAACATAGCACAAGCTCTGTACCGCCACCCATGCAGGCGCCATTTATTACGGCAATTGTTGGATATGGTAAGGCTTCGATTTTACTTAAAATATTCTGCCCTTCACGTACAATGTTGAATGCCGTCTTTTTATCAGTAATATCTTTTATTTCGTTAATATCAGCGCCAGCAATAAAAATACCTTTTTTGGCACTTTCAATCAATAAAACTTTAATCTTTTTATTGGACTGTAATTTATCAAGCAGCGTCGATAACTCCTTTAGAACTTTGCTATGTAGCTTATTTACCTTCTCCTTTGGTAAGTCAAAAAGCAAAGTTGCTATGCCGTCCTTATTAATTTTTAAACTAAATGCCTTTTCCATTTTTACCCTTTTTTATTTCCTATAAAATTTCGCCCCTTCCATCCCTTCAAAAATGGGGTATCCCTACTCAACCTCTAAAATCAACGCAGCACCCTGCCCACCACCAATACATAAGCTAGCAAGCCCTGTTTGTTTTTTGCGTCTTTTTAACTCTTTTAAAACATGAATTACTAAACGAGTACCTGTCATCCCCACTGGGTGACCAAGCGCTACAGCGCCACCATTTACATTTAAAATTGCAGGGTCAATTTCGCCCATAGCTTCATTACTGCCTAACTCTTCCTTAGCAAATTTCTTCGAGGCAAAAGCTTTGGTGCAGGCGATTACTTGCGTAGCAAATGCTTCATTGATCTCGATTAAATCCATATCAGAGAGTTTCATTTTTGCTTTTTGCAAAGCTTTATGTGAAGCAAAAACTGGCCCCAAACCCATGCGGTGCGGGTCAAGCCCTGCATAAGCAAAGGCTTTTAAATAACCTATTGGCTTGAGCTTCAATGCTTTAGCTTTTGTCTCTGACATTAAAATTACTGCGGCGGCACCATCGGTGATTTGTGAAGAATTACCTGCGGTAACCGTACCATTATGACGATCAAAGAATGGTTTTAATTTGCCTAAATCCTTCATATTCTGCCCAGGGCGAATGCCTTCATCATGCTCTAGAACCAAGCCTTTTTGTCTATCAAAAACCATCGGAATAATTTCCTGTGCAAAAATACCGTTCGCCGTTGCCCTCTCCGCTTTGTTATGGCTTTGCATAGCGAAGCGATCTTGCTGATCTCGGCTGATACCAAATTCTTTTGCTAAGACTTCTGCTGTATCACCCATAATCATTCCGCAATAAGGGTCAGTCAGCCCAAGCTTGAGACCAATAATTGGTTTTAGAAATGAAAGTCTGAATTTGCTAAGCACTTTGAGCTTAGCTATAAAACTCCGCGCCCGCATCATTTCCTCAAAGAAATTTTGCATTTTTTTACTATAGAGTAGAGGAATATCGCTCATTGATTCTGCACCACCAGCAAGATATATTTCACCATCACCAGCTAAGATTTTATTAGCAGCGCTAGTTATTGCCTCCATACCAGAAGCGCAGTTACGATGCACGGTGAAAGCAGGGACTTTTTTATCAATGCCAGCTTTGAGAGCTATAACTCGAGCAATATTTGCAGCATGTGCAGGTTGGGCAACATTGCCGATTATAACTTCATCAATTTTATCTTTTAAGTCGCCATGGCGAGCGAGCAATTCACGCACAACATAAGCGCCAAGATCATCAGCTTTATAGCTTTTGAGCTTACCGCCCATTTTCCCCATTGGACTACGCAGACCGTCAATTATTGCAATTCTCTCTTTCATATCCTCCCTTTTTCTTTTTTATATTTATACCTAAAACACTACTAGACTTAATAAAAGTTATGATAGTGAATTAAAAATTTTTGGAGAGATTTTTAGTAAATGTCCTTTGCAAGAGAGCTACGTGTACGGCTTAGTACACGAGTCGATTGCGCAAGGGTTATTTGCTAAAAAGCGCCCAAAAAGATTGATTCACCCATACATATTTTCTATTTCTTGTTCATACTCCTCAAAAACAACATGTCTCTTTAACTTCATAGAAGGTGTCAATAACTCATTTTCTACGGTTGGTGTTTGCTTTGCAACATAAAATTTTTGTATTCTTTCCCAATCATCCAATTTTTGATTAATACGATTTATCTCACCTTGGAGATGATTTTCATCTAAAATTTTGCCCTCCTGCGGGAAAAATATACAGCTGACAAATTTACACCCTTCAGCAATTAGCATAGCACTATCGACACCTTCAATGTTACGCAGTTGCTGTTCGATATGGATTATTGATATATATTTTCCATTTGAAGTTTTGCATAATTCCTTCTTACGCCCTGTGATTGTTATGAAGCCATCCTTATCAATTTTTGCTAGGTCTCCCGTATAAAACCAACCATTTTTATCAATCACCTCGGCGGTTTTTTCTGGTGCATTATGATAGCCGCGCATTATGCTATCACCTTTAACAATTAGCTCGTTTTCAACAGTAACCTTCACCCGCACCGAAGGAAATGCCACACCACAAGTAGGAAATTTATTTTTCCGTGGGTAATTACTACAAACCCCTGGGCAAGCTTCAGTTAAGCCATAGGCTTGATAAAGCTTCACGCCAATATTAAGGAAAAAAGCATAAATATCCTGCGCTAAAGGGGCGCCGCCGCAAATCATCATTTTTAAATTACCGCCAGTAGCTGCGAGTAGTTTCTTGTAGATTGGCCTATAAAGCAGCATCAATAAAATATGTTTGAATCCACGAAAACCAATTGGCTGTGAAGCTCTTGCATATCGCAAAGCTGCCTCTGCCCATTTTTTCTTTATGCCAGAAGTTTGGGCAATTTTATCCGCCATTTTATCATGAATCTTCTCCAATAAGCGCGGGACAGTAGTCATAATATGTGGCTGCACTAACTTCATTAGCTCTGCGATGTTATTTAGATCATCAACGAAATAAACCCGCACGCCACGGCTCAAATAAAAATACATAACAATGCGCTCAAACACATGTGCCAAAGGCAAATAGCTTAGAGCTTTATCATTTTCTACAATATCGTAAAATTGCGTAATATCAGCCAAATGCGTAGTGAAGTTCTTATGAGTTAGTTCAACACCTTTTGGTCTTCCTGTGCTACCGCTTGTGTAAATTATCGTTGCTAGGTCATCAGGCTGTATTGTCACCAGAACCCTGCGATCCTCCGCTACTATGCCAAGCTTTATCAACTCCGCAAAATCAATAATATTGCGAGATTCGACATCAATGTTTAGAGTAATAATTTTCTTAAATTTATGCGCCCGTGATTCTAAAATATTCCACTCCTCTGAGCCGCCAATAAACACATAATCTATCGCAGAGTCTTTGAGTTGATAGTCCAGATTATCACTTGAGATATTGGCAAACATCGGCACTGATACCGCACCAAGCGATAGCACAGCTAAATCAAACATTATCCATTCTGGCGATGATTGCGCAATGATTGCGACATTATCACCCTGCGTAACGCCGAGCTCACGCAGACCAAGCGCTAAATTTCTAACTGTATCAGTGAAATATTCCGTCGATAGACTATGCCAAATCCCATCATGCCGCCAATTCAGCATGTTTGGGCTTTTATATTGCTCTTCAACAACAGCTACCAGCTCTGCTAAATTTGTTAACCTCCCCTCCTTTTTTTGCATAGTACCAAGTCCCCTTATTTTCCAGAGGATTTGTGCCTATTATAATTTTCTTGTCAATGATTATTGGTGGAAAGGCTTACCTATTAGGAGATTCTTCTTTACTATCGACTGCGGCCCCTCTTCTCGCCAGAACTGCTTGTTGATGAGGATTGCTCACTTTCTCTTCAGCAACAGCTTCTTTAATATCCACCTGCTGCCTTTGTAAACCAGAAAGCAATAGTGAAACAGATGTAATAATTTTACCATTAGCACAGAGCGTTTGCTTCTCGACAGGAATACCGGTAATATCCATTACCTTCTTAGCATCCTGCGTAACTTGCTTTATCTTACCAGCGAGTGTTTGCACTAGACCTTTTCCATATGCTCCTTTCCTTCCTGGCTTCTCTAGTAAAGCGTTGATCTCTTCCTGGGGAAGATAACTATTTACTATAGCTCCTAAACCATCTTGACTTAATATTCTTCCTAATAGTTTAGCTGTGCCTTTCTCCCCCTTTGTAAATTGACGATTTTCATCTTTAGCTTTAGGCTTAGAATCCTCGCTAAGCAATTTTAATGGCTTCTGCCCCTCATTTTCATAATTAGCTATCTCAACATTAGCCTGAGAAGATTTTACCAAATTGTTAATCACAGAATTTGCATGCCCCTGCATATCAAGACCAAACATAGGGCGATGTTTTCCATGAGGGTTTAAAGCTTCTATTAGAGCCATAATATTTTTCTCTTTTTGAGTATCAACAGCTGAGTCAGAGCATGCATATTGTTTAATTGAATTGAGCACCTGCCCATAAAAACCACCTACACCAAATAACATATCTAAATTTGATGCTTTATCTGTATTTTGCTGTCCTTGCTTCTTCTCTTCCATTTGCTTCGCCTCTCTTGGAATCTCAGCAAGTGTCTCATATGTACCTATTTCATTATCTTCTAACCTAGCAAAAACTCGCCGCAACCTAACTACTTCATTATAAGGCTTACCTTCGCTAATATTATCACAAATACTCTTAATTTTATTCCCCACTTCTATTTGCAAATCGATAATCTGTTGCAGATCTGGAATCTGAAGTTGAGGTATTGACGCCATTTCTTGTTGGTCAACAACACCCATTTCTAACATTTTGCGTATAACATTTATACGGCCACGACGACTAGCCAACATCAAAGCTGTCTCGCCATATCGGTGTTTAGCATTAACATCAGCTCCTGCTGCTATTAAGCTATCCACAACATCTACATGACCATTCTTACTAGCCAATCTCAAAGCCGTCTCACCAGATCTATCTTGAGCATTCACATCAGCTCCCCTTGCTATTAAGCGATCCACCACAGCTACATAACCCTTCTCAATAGCCACCATCAAAGCCGTCACACCATATCCTCTTTTGGCATTCACATCACCTCCTGCTGCCATTAAACGATCCGCCACAGCTATATGGCCATTCTCAATAGCCAATATTAAAGCCGTCTCACCATTTTTTCTTTCGAGACGAGCCCTATCACAATCACGAGTCCTATAATCCGGCACACGATTTTCTCTTTTGGCATTCACATCAGCTCCTGCTGCCATTAAACGATCCACAACATCTACATGACCCTTCTCAATAGCCAACATCAAAGCCGTCTGACCATCGCTGCCTTTAGCACTCACATCAGCTCCTGCTGCCATTAAACGATCCACAACATCTACATGACCATTCTCACTAGCCATCAGCAAAGCCGTCACACCATTTTGTTTAGCATTCACATCAGCTTTTGCTGCTATTAAGCTATCCACAACATCTATATGACCATTCTTAATGGCCAATATCAAAGCCGTCTCGCCATATCGGTGTTTAGCATTAACATCAGCTTCTGCTGCTATTAAGCTATCCACAACATCTACATGACCATTCTTACTAGCCAATCTCAAAGCCGTCTCACCAGATCTATCTTGAGCATTCACATCAGCTTTTGCTGCTATTAAGTGATCCACCACAGCTACATGACCCCTCTCACTAGCCAATCTCAAAGCTGTCTTACCAGGTTTATCTTCAGCATTCACATCAGCTCCCCTTGCTATTAAGCGATCCACCACAGCTACATGACCCCCCTTACTAGCCAATATTAAAGCCGTCACACTATATTTTTGAGCATGCACAGAAGCTCTTGCTGCTATTAAGCGATCCACCACAGCTACATGACCATTCTCACTAGCCATCAGCAAAGCCGTCACACCATTTTTTTTAGCATGCACAGTAGCTCTTGCTGCTATTAAGCGATTTACCACAGCTACATGATCCCTCTGACTAGCCAACATCAAAGCCGTCTGGCCATCGTTGCCTTTAGCACGCACATCAACTCCTGCTGCTATTAAGCGATTTACCACATCAACATGACCCTGAAAACTAGCCATCATCAAAGCCGTCAGACCACCGCCACCTTTAGCATTCACATCAGCTCCCCTAACTATCAAAGCCCTAATTTTCTCTTCAATAGTAATATTTTCTAATATCTCAGGTGATTCACCTTTGATTTCTTCAGGTTTGGATTGTGCAAGGGCAAATAATTCTTTCTGCGCTTTTTCTTGTGGGGAAGATTCTCTGGACATATACACCTCTATTTACTGATTAATTTCTACCAATCATAGCATAATTTTAATGTCTGTGCAAGCGTCAATTACCTAGTGAATAACAAATTAAAATTATGGTTAATTTATAATTTTCTTGTCAATGGTTATTGGCAATACTATAAAGCCAGCCCTGCTATTTAAATTATTTTCATATGTCTCTTCAATGCGGAATTGTCGGTTTGCCTAATGTTGGGAAATCAACCTTGTTTAATGCCTTAACTGCAACACAAAATGCCGAAGCGGCGAATTATCCCTTCTGCACGATTGAGCCAAATGTCGGGCGAGTTTCTGTCCCTGATGAACGCCTAACAAAATTAGCCTCCATTGCTGGCTCTGCAAAAATCATTCCTACTTTTCTAGAATTTGTTGATATTGCTGGGCTTGTTAAAGGCGCTAGCCAAGGCGAGGGTTTAGGCAATAAATTCCTCTCACATATTCGCGAAGTAGACGCAATTATCAATGTGTTACGCTGCTTTGATGATGGCGATGTTACCCATGTTGAAGGTTCGGTTGACCCTATTCGTGATGCAGAAATTATCGAAACAGAATTGGTTCTGGCTGATCTTGAATCATTAGAAAAAAGGCTACCGAATGTTGAGAAAAAAATCCGCAGTAATGACAAAGAAGCCGCCACACAATTACCCATTATCAAAAAAGCTCTTGCCCTCCTTTCCGAAGGCAAACCTGCCTATTTGTTAGAAGTAACCGAAGATGAAAAACCAGCCCTCAAAAATCTACAATTAATCACCGCCAAAAAAACCCTATATGTTTGCAACGTTGCCGAAGAAGACGTGGTTAGCGGTAATGACTATACAGCAAAAGTCGCAGAATTCGCTAAAAGCCGCAATGCCGAAGTTATTAATATTGCCGCACAAATTGAAGAAGAAATTTCAGGGCTAGATTCTGAAGAAGAAAAACTCGAATTCCTACAATCACTTGGTATGGAAGATACTGGTTTGAATAAAATCATCAAAGGCAGCTACAAACTCCTTCACCTCATCACCTTCTTCACCATTGGTCCAAAAGAAGCAAGGGCTTGGACGGCACGCTTTAATGCTAAAGCACCAGAAGCAGCTGGTGAGATTCACACTGATTTCATGCGTGGTTTTATCTGCGCCGATACAATCAGCTATGATGATTATGTCGCTTGCGGTGGCGAACAACAAGCCAAGGAAACTGGTAAGTTACGGCAGGAAGGGAAGGAGTATGTCACTAAGGATGGAGATGTGTATCATTTCAAATTCAACGTCTAAAAAAAATATCTCTTTTGCATGCTTTCTGATTTATTGATTTTGCAAATCAATAAATCAGCGGAGTTAGTTCGCATTAAATAATTCGTTCGACTCGTGTATAAGAATACACTTCGCTCCGAATTATTTAAAACTCACTAAAAATCAAAGCAAAATAGATTATTTTTTACACTCCACATATACACCTCACTGCAATGTCAAAGGTTATTTATAAAAAATCATCCCAAAATTTATTAGATTTTACAATCTGGTTCTTTTGAGCGCTTTTTTATAAATAACCTTTTCCATTTTGCTCGTGTATGGAGGATGAAAAGAAAAAAGCACTCTCCCTCTTCGTCATTCCTGCGCAGGCAGTAATCCATCTTACAAGTGGAGATATTGAATGTTGCTCTGGATCCCCGCCTATGCGGGGATGACGTATGTGGTGGATAAAATCGTGCCTAACGGCAATCAATATTTAACCCATTGAGAGAAAATCTAAGAGATTGTGCTTTGATTTTTGACACATGTCCTGAGCGAGTAAGCGACGTGTACGGTTTAGTACACGAGTCGAAATAAGAGAAGGTTATGTGTCAAAAAGCATGCGCAAGAATTAGATTTATAAAATCTGAGGAGTTTTTGATTTATTTTTAGTGAATGTCCTTTGTAAGCAAGCGACGTGTATACTACATACACGAGTCGAAGCGCATAAAGGTTATTCACTAAAAAGATGCGAAAAGAACCAGATTTTAGTGGTCGAGTTCGTAGACAAGATTACACCCAGCAACATTTGAAGCTAAATAATAGCTAGTTGTACTGTTCGTACATGATGCATCACTCACTGCTGTGCCGCTACCTACGCCATCAATAACACGATAAGTTATTATCCCACCACGTGGCGCTCCATCATCTAATTTCTTATCAATTACATATTGATAACGCGGATAGAAAAGTGCATCATCAGTGTAAAGATAGCCACCAAACTGTATTAAATTCCCTACATTCCTCATAAGATAATTATAACCTTCACTTGAGCCATCAGCTGTATAACGTAGCCTTATCTTACCATTGGAGAAACCTTCTGAATCATAAGAAAGATAAGCTGTATTTAGTGCAAAACCTTGATTAGGAATTAATTCTGCTAGCACTAGGTGAAGCAATGCGTTGGAATTTTCCTTAATAGAATTACCATTACTTGTCTCTATCGCACCATCCCCATCACCACTACAATAATCTGTGCCTGATGTAGTATAGGCACAATCCTTACCCCAATAATCCACTGCAACATCTATATCACCAGGTAATTGACCATAAGTTGTAAGGAAACTTTTCACTCCACCACTCATCATAGTGATTTCAACAATGGACTTCTGTAGTTTAAAATTATGAGCAATCTTAGAACCTGATGCAACGGCCACTAGCAATAATGCTATAATTACTATAACAATTGAAAGTTCTACTAATGAAAATGCTTTTCGCATATCTGCCTTTTTCTTCACTCCTTTTTTTGACATAATGATTATTGTTCGTCTAGTTCATATACGATATTACAGCCAAGAGCCTTTGATGACAGATAATAACTCGTGCTGGTATTGGTACA
This sequence comes from Rickettsiales bacterium, assembly GCA_034111325.1. Taxonomy (GTDB): domain Bacteria; phylum Pseudomonadota; class Alphaproteobacteria; order Rickettsiales; family JABIRX01; genus JAWUXM01. The sequence continues at coordinate 4,786 of JAWUXM010000034.1, read as the reverse complement.
TGCTGCAGCACTAGATATTGGCCCAGAACCTATGCCATCAAAATCACGATATGTGATTTTACCTGTGCGCGGCTCACCATCATCTAATTTTAGATCAATCCTATATTGGTCAAGCGGTATAAAAAGTGCATCATCCGTGTATAGAGATCCACCAAGCTGTATTAAATTCCCTTCATTTCCACTGATATAATTAAAACCTTCACTTGCACCATTTGCTGTGTAATATAGCCGCATCTTGCCAGTTTCAAAACCAGCAGAATCATAGGAAAGATAATCTGTATTAAGCGTAAAATTTTGGTCAGGAATAAGCTTTACTATGGCCAAATGCATTAAAGCATTAGACGCCTCTCTTATCGAGTTTCCATTAGTTGCCTCTATCTGAGAATCACCATCACCACTGCAATAATCAGTTCCTGACACAGTATAGGCACAATCCCTTCCCCAATAATCTGCGGCTGTACTTATATCACCTGGAAGCTGTTCGTAAATTGATTTAAAAGATTTTACAGCACTATCCATCATAACAATTTCTGCAGTGGATTTTTGGATTTTATAATTATGTAATAACTTTGACCCCGATGAGACAAGGGCAATTATCAAAGCAATAATTAAAAGTGAAATTGAGAGTTCAATTAGTGAAAAAGCCTTGCGCATAAACTCCTTTTTATTTTTACGAAAAAGCTTCAAATGTTGCAGATACAGATTCTGCATCTTTTACTGCTTTTGGTTTATCTATCTCTAACTTGCAGCGTTTTATTTTTTTATCAAGCATGATCTGTTCAATAATTTTTTGCGCCAAAGTTTCAATTAAATTATATTTATAATCCGTACTAATCTCACTGGCGATAGAGGCTACTTTGTCATAATCAATCGTATTTGCCAAATCATCATCGGCTACTTCTTGTGCATGTAATTCAATTTCGAAATTTAAAATAATTGGTCGTTTACGTTTTTTTTCAAACTCATAAACGCCAATCACCGTATCAATTTTAAGGTTTTTAATTTTTATAATCACAAAACCTCTACAATTGGTGTGTGCGGTAAATTCAGAGAGGCAGCCACTCCACTACAAGTTAGTTTGCCATGACACGCACTTAATCCCTTAGCAAATAACGCATCCTCCTGCAATGCTTTTTTCCAGCCCTTTTCTACTAATTTTATTATATAAGGCAAGGTTGCGTTCTGCAGAGCAAGCGTTGAAGTACGTGCAACTGCTGCTGGCATGTTAGTGACACAATAGTGAATTACCCCTTCTTCGATATAAGTGGGCTCACTATGGGTTGTTGGTTTACTGGTCTCACAGCACCCTCCTTGATCAATCGCCACATCAACAATAACCGAACCTTTTTTCATGTTTTTAACAATTTCACGTGTAATAATTTTTGGTGCTGACTTACCAGGAATTAAAACCGCACCAACTAGCAAATCTGCCTTTAATGCATAATTTCTGACATTGTCATTTGAGGCATAAACTGCATTAGCGCGACCCTGAAAGATATATTCCAACTCACGAATACGCGGTAAAGATTTATCTAAAATGGTAACATTTGCGCCCATTCCAATGGCAATTTTTGCAGCATTTGTTCCGACGACACCGCCACCAATAATTAATACTTCTGCTGGCGCAACGCCTGTTACACCGCCAAGTAATATCCCTTGCCCGCCGTTATTTTTTTGCATAGCAAATGCCCCTGCCTGAATTGAAATTCGTCCTGCAACTTCACTCATAGGAGCCAAAAGCGGCAATTGCGGATCTTTTGCTTCAACAGTTTCAAAGGCAATCGCCACAGCTTTTGATTTCAGAAGAGCGGCAGTTAATTTAGGCTCAGCTGCTAAATGTAAATACGAAAAAATAATTTGCCCTTCGCGGATTAAACTACATTCTGCAGTTTGCGGCTCTTTCACCTTTACTATCATTTCAGCTATCGCATATAGTTCCGCTGCCAAATTAATTATTTTTGCACCAGCCTTTTCATAATCTGTATCGCTAAAACCAATTGCCAAACCTGCGTCTTTTTCAACAAATATTTCATGTTTATATGGAGCTAATTCCATTACACCAGCAGGGGTTAGCGCAACTCTTGCTTCGTTGTTTTTTATTTCTTTTGGGATTCCTATTTTCATAATTTCACTCTTATTTTTGTTCCATATTTAGTAATGACCAAACTAATCATCAAGTAATGATACCGACCCCGGCACCTCATAAGCATTATCTACCCTGCTCTGTATTTTATATAATATTAACATCGCAGGGATTGCAACTAATATCGAGATGATAAAGAAATACACCCAACCAAAACTATCAGCTGCAAAACCTGCACTAGATGAGAGCCATGTTCTCGCAATAGCCGATAGTGAACTCAATAGCGCATATTGCGTAGCGGTGTATTTTATATGGCAAAGGTTACTAATATAGGCAACAAAGGCAATTGTCCCTATTCCTCCAGCGAAATTCTCCGCACCAATTGTCAAAGCGAGAAATAAAGTATCATGACCAATGATTGCCTGCATTATAAAAACTCCATTGGTTAGCAACTGTAATATAGCACCAATCCACAGGCTGCGAATCACGCCAACATAGCTCACCATTAACCCGCCAACAAACGCACCAAACAACGTTGCAGTCAAACCGTAAGTTTTCACTACTATGGCAATTTCAGTTTTTGAAAAACCTAAATCCAACAAGAAAGGATTAGTCATCACTCCAATAAAGGCATCACCAAATTTATAAAGGATGATAAATATCATAATCAATACCCAGCCATTATGAGCAGTAAAATTATGAAATGGAGCAATTATTGAATGCTGAAACCAAGCCTTGATATCACGATGCTTTTCATGATTTATACCTGATGGTTCCTTACTAAGTAATATTGTGAACGAACCAATCAGGATCAGTGAAGCCATAATAAGGTGAACCATGAACCAACTCATAACTTCAGCTAACAGCAAAGCCCCTGCCCCAGATATTAATAGCCCCACGCGATAGCCATATACTATTACTGCGGCGCTTGCTGGACGCATTTTTTTGCCGAAGTATTCTATACGATATGCATCAATGACGATATCTTGCGTAGCTGAACAAAAGGCAACGCTTAAGGCTAACAATGCTGTGTTAAAGGGATTAGTGAGAGGATTCGTCGCACCCAAGCCAATGATTGAGAGAATCAAAAAGATTTGCGAGAGTAAAATCCATGCCCGCCGACGTCCTAATAATTTTGTTAAAATAGGGATCTCGACTGAATCAACAAATGGTGACCAAAGAAATTTAAGCGTGTATGGCGTGGTAACAAGGGCAAATAAACCAATACTAGTTTTGCTAATGCCTACTTCAAATAACCATACGCTTAATACTGAAATTATCATAGCAAGTGGCAAACCGCTTGCTATTCCCAATAAGAAAATTACTAGGAATTTCTTGCGAAAATAAAATGATAAAACCTCCCAGAATCTGTATGCCAAGCCTTTCCTACTTTTAATCAAGTTATGTTAAGTTTACGGTAATATTTGGTCTAGCACCAAACCTGCTAATCACCTCGCCAGCTAATAAATTACCGTTATCAGCCGCCACTTCTAAACCCTTTTGGGTTAATATGGCATAGAGGAAACCAGCCGCAAAAGCGTCACCGGCACCAGTTGCATCAATCACCTTAACTTCTTGTGTCGGTATGTGTAATGTTTTCTGTTTAGCAATTACTATTGCACCTTTTTCACTACGTGTAATGACACATATCGAACATCTAGAATCTATTATTGCCTTTTGAGTTGCAGCAAGAGCATGGTCAAATTCACTCACTTCAAATAATGATTTTATTTCACTTTCATTAGCGAATAAAATATCTATGTCATCCCTAAACAAGTCAATAAAAGCAGCCCGATGATTTGCCACACAAAAGCCATCGGACAACGTAAATGCTATTTTGACATTATTTTCTTTAGCTATTTTTATAGCATATTTAATTGCCTCAATTGTTTTGGGCTGATCCCATAAATAGCCTTCAATATATAACATCCCAGCTTTGGCTATCGTTTCTTCGTCAATATCACTTTTTAAAATTTCCCCTGCACAACCAAGATATGTGCACATTGTACGCTCGCCATCTGGCGTGACTAGAACTGCAGATTTAGCTGATGATAGTTCACTATTACCTTTAGCATTTAAAAAATTCACTTTGCCTTTGACCATATCATCAGCAAATTTCTTACCATAATAGCCTTCGCGCGCTCTACCTATAAAAGCTGCTTTCAAACCAAAAGACGCTGTGTAATAGATTGTGTTTGCTGCCGAACCACCAGAAAATATATCTTTAACGTTTAATTCATGGAGAAGCTTTTTCATCTGCTCTTCATCAACCAAACTCATTGAACCTTTAACAAATTTATGCCTAGTTAAAAAACCATCCTCAACTTGTGCTGCAATATCACAAATTGCATTACCAATACCGACTATATCATACATGAGATTACACTTTAAATTTACGCGTGCCCCAATCTAGCAGACTTATAGGAAATTTCCACTGTTTTAAAGGGTTTTAAGGGAGTGTCTCATTGTTAATAGAGGGGAATGAGCTCTCGCCCTTCATATAATAAAATTACAGCAGGTTATTTGGCAAAAAGAATGCAAAAAAGACCACCTTGGTAAAAGTTAGAAATTTTTGTGATGATTTTTGATGCATGTCCTGAATGAATGAGCGACGTGTACGGTTTAGTACACGAGTCGAAATGAGTGAAGGTTATGCATCAAAAAGCACGCCAAAAGGCTAACTTTTTGGTTCTCGGGCTTTTG
>JAWUXM010000033.1:0-40189 GCA_034111325.1 Rickettsiales bacterium | reverse complement strand
TGCGTGATATCTTATGCTTTGATTTTAATCTCTTAGTCACTGTATGTCTTATATATCTTAGTTAATTTCAAGGGCGTATTTATAGGCAATCATTAACTATTGTCAAATGCTTTATGCAGCATTCGTCATATAAGATTTTCAGTGCGGGAATTTTTCTCACAAAGCCTACACTCATACCCTACAAACCCTCACCCCAACCCTCTCCCTTATAATTAAGGGAGAGGGGGCTTTAACGGAATAGTAAAAAGGGTACAAAAAGACCAGATTGAGAAATCTAAGAGATTTTGCTTTGATTTTTGACACATGTCCTGAACGAGTGAGCGACGTGTACGGTTTAGTACACGAGTCGAAATAAGTGAAGGTTATGTGTTAAAAAGCATGCAAAAGAATTAGATTTTATGAGCCAGAGAGGACTTCACGCCTTCCTGTCGCCGTCGGCGAACTAACAACACCCTCACTTTCCATCTTATCAACAATATTTGCTGCACGGTTATAGCCTATTTTGAGCTGACGCTGGATATAGCTTGTTGAAACTTTACGATCTTTTAGAACAATATTTACTGCTTGGTCATATAGTTCATCAACTTCGCCCGAATCACCACTAGCTTCGTCACCACCCTCCTCATCATTACGCAGAACATCTTCCACATAGGAAGGCTTACCTTGTTTTTTCAAGTGGGATACAACTTGCTGCACTTCTTTATCACTAACAAAAGGACCATGAACCCTGATTACCCTTGTTCCGCCTAACATATAGAGCATATCACCCATGCCGAGTAATTGCTCAGCACCCTGCTCACCTAAAATTGTCCGTGAGTCAATTTTAGATGTTACTTGGAAACTTATTCTAGTTGGAAAATTTGCCTTAATCACACCAGTAATCACATCGACCGAAGGTCTTTGCGTGGCTGTTATTATATGAATCCCCGCGGCTCTTGCCATTTGTGCCAAGCGCTGAATGTAGGCTTCAATTTCTTTACCAGCAACTAACATCAAATCCGCCATTTCATCAATAATCACTACTATAAAAGGCAAAGTTGTCATATCCAACTCAACTTCAGTAATTATTGGTTTGCCAGTTTCTTCATTAAAGCCTGCATGGACTTTTCTGGTTAACACTTCCTTTTTAGCAATCGCTTCTTTTATACGATTATTATAGCCTTCTATGCTACGCACACCGAGCGAAGACATTAAACGATAACGATTTTCCATCTCACGCACTGTCCAGCGCAAAGCAACAACTGCTTTTTTAGGATCAACAACCACAGGTGATAATAAATGAGGAATCCCCTCATAGGCGGAAAGCTCAAGCATTTTCGGGTCAATCATGATAAATTTACATTCATCAGGCGATAAGCGATAAAGCAGCGAAAGAATCATTGTATTAATCGCTACGGACTTTCCAGAACCAGTAGTACCAGCAACTAGCAAATGTGGCATTTTAGTTAAATCCGCCATAACAGGCTCGCCACCAATATTATCCCCTAAAGCTAAAGGTAATTTTAATTTCTCATCACGATATTCCTTTGCCTTGAATAAATTACGCAAATATACGACTTCTCGTGTTTCATTCGGTAGCTCTATACCTAAGGCATTACGCCCCGGAATAACGGCGATACGTGCCGAAGTAGCGCTCATTGAACGCGCCACATCATCAGCCAAACCAATTATGCGTGAAGATTTTGTCCCCGCCGATGGCTCTAATTCATATAAGGTAACAACAGGACCAGGCTTAACATTAGTGATTTTGCCTTTAATACCAAAATCCTCAAAAGTTTTTTCTAAAATTTTAGAATTGCGCGCCAATGTATCTTTACTAAAGGCATCATTCTTCTTTTTGCTAATTGGCACGTTTTTTAAAATATCTACGGATGGCAATTCAAAATTTTTATTTTTAGTAACTTTCAAAGAGCTATCAAATTCTTTAGTGATTTTAGCAATTTTCTCTTGGCTAGATGGCGCATCATCATTAGCTACTGCTGCCTGCAAACGATTTTTCTTAAAACGTTTTAATAATGCATATTTAGTTTTCTCATAAAACATTATCGCTTTTTCCTGCATGACGCTTTTTAAGTGTATAAACTTACGCTTCGCCATAATTGACACTTTACGGAAAAAGCGCTGATAGACTCGCATGCTAACAAAATTTGCAATAGAAAACGCTGCAATTGAAACAATAAGTAATAATGAAAAGCTTAGAAAGAATGAATGATTTGCAATAAATCTTTCAAATAAATAATGTCCGACAAAACCACCTAGACTGATGAAATACCATGCTGATGGTGTTGGCATTGCAGCAAGAATGACTGCTATCCCAAAAATGCCTATAAGAGCTGCGTTAAAACGCATAATTAGCAAATCTGCCTGACGATTTTGCACTAAACGCCAACCCCAAGTAAATAATGTGATAACCAGAAAAACCGCACCTAAGCCAAGCGCTTGTAATATCGGGCTAGCAATAAAAGCGCCAAGACGCCCGCCCCAATTACTTATATCATTATCGAAGGCTAAGTTAAACGATGGGTCAAGTGGATTATATGATAGTAAAGATATTGTTAGAAAAAACCCCAACAAAAGCGATGAAACGCCGAATATCTGATTAGAATGTTGACTAATAAACGATTCTTTCTTTTTCCTCCTCCTTACCATTTCTATAATTACTTAGTGAATAACGGCTGAAATTTGCCCTACTCATCGGCTAAAGTCAACTGATACCAAATGATTAAAATTAGTATAATACCCTGTTGCCAATTAAATTTTTTGCTTTTGATACGGGCAGAAGCAAAATACGTCATTACCTGAATCCTGTAAGGATTCTAAGGTAATCTAGAAGCAAAGCGAGATGGTTGTTTATGGCTCCTGGATCGCCTTAGAATCCTATGGATTCAGGCGAAGACACGGAATATAATATCAAAAGTGTAATATAAAGTTAACAATGCCTTGGGGAGAGAGACGGGACCGAGCCACACAATCTTTTTGTTGCTTTCTCAACTTTTTTGCAACTTTCGCTTGTATCACCTCTAAAATTATGCTATAGTCAGTTGAAATTAATCAATAAAAAGAGGAAATTATGGCAAGAGAAAGAAAAGAACTAGAAAATATAAGACCTAAAGAACTCACCCCAGAAATCTTAGAGAAGATACGTAATAATCGAGTTGGTGTGTTGGACTTATCCTATGCCAAACTTAATAAGGAAGAGGTAAAGAAACTTGCTGAGGCTTTAAAAGTGAATAAGAGCCTGACTTCTCTTGATCTTAGGGCTAACAACATTGGTGCTGAAGGAGCAAAGGCACTTGCTCAGGCTTTGAAAAAGAATAAGAGTCTGACTTCTCTTAATCTTTGGAATAACAACATTGGTGCTGCAGGAGCAAAGGCAATTGCTCAAGCTTTGCAAGAGAATAAGAGTCTGACTTCTCTTGAGCTTAGAAATAACAACATTGGTGATGAAGGAGCAAAGGCAATTGCTCAGGCTTTGCAAGGGAATAAGAGGCTGACTTATCTTGATATTGGGGATAACAACATTGGTGTTGAAGGAGCAAAGGAAATTGCTCAGGCTTTGAAAGAGAATAAGAGTCTGACTTCTCTTCGTCTTGAGTATAACAACATTGGTGGTGATGAATTAACCTCCCAAATAAAAGCCCTAATCGAAAGAAACTGCAAATTCCGTGATGATTTTACTCTTTTGGCTAAAGCAGCAATCAATGATAATGATAAAATTGGTGCTGTTGAGAAAGAAATGACGGAAATCCCTCTAGTGCATCAAACCTATGCTTTAGCAGAGATTATTAAAACAGCAGGAGAGTTAAGTAAGACGAGTGTAAATGGTGGTAATATCACTAATCATTTAAAAATGATTAAATTCTTTCTTGGTCACAATGTGCCAGTGACAGAAGATGTTTTAGAAGCAGTAAAGGAAAGTGATAATCCAGAAATATCTGCTTTGCTTCAATCTGCTGACAAAAATTCATTTTTAGAACAACAAGAAGTGAAAGCTAGCGAAAGACAAGCCGCTCCCCTGCCAAAGCCATCTGCATCGTTAGAGATAAAAGAGACTAATCCATCAGTTGACGTTTCGGATTTACAAGAAGAAGCGAAAAAGCAAGATGATGCAAATATAAAAGCGCTGCCTATTGCAGAGTTAGAAAAAAAATTAAGCAATCTAAATGTTTACCGCCAAGACCTCAATAAAGATTCAAGTGGTTATCAAAAATTACAAACTCAACATGATAATTTAGCATCTGCTATTAAAAAACTAAATATAACAGGGCAGGACTTTTTATCTGAAATTAATAATAATACTGCTCTTACAAGGCAAGAGCTAGGAGATATCCAACAAATTATTCAAGAGTTTGATATTAATCAAATTCTTGAATTAAAAAAAATAGCTTCTGAAATCTCGCATTTAGCAAATAAGGAGTTTGTTGAACAAAAAGAAATAGCTCATTTACATCTTGCTGGGGGAAATCCTCGCATAGCCGCTGATCAAAGAGCTACAATCAACCAAGAAGGAGATATAAGAGAATATTATGAGAGTGTGAACTATCTCTTAGAGGCAATGTTTCTACGGGCTAACTTATTTGATGTTACAGAAATAGATAGAAAGCAAATATTCGGGGGTAATGTAAGAGATAAAGCTATTAGTGCTTCTAATTCATTAATCTCTAAAATACCATTAATTGGTGGTCTAATAAGTTTAGGAGTTGAATTTGCAGATGGAAAACATCAAAATTCGCTATATTCTTCTAATTGTACAAAAATAGTTAATTTATATGGTAGCAATTCAGATAATAGAAAGATCTTAGCAGAAGCCTTAGCAAGGAAATTTACTATATATTCAATAGAAAGAATTAAACGTCATCAATCCCAAACTGTTATTGAAGAAGAAATATCAGAAAAAGAAAAAAAGATAGAAAGAGCTTTGCCAGAGAAAATTAAACAAGCAATGAGTACAACTTATGATGCTACAAAGAAAAAAATAAAAGAAAAATATGCAGAAGAGCAAGATAAATTAACAGCGAAGCCTTTATCAAAACTGCGCATGAAAAAAATATCTCCCCTATCTTTACTGGATATAAATAAATTCTTTCATTTAATATTTGAAGAGGCAGATAAAGGGGTAAGAATAGTCGATGAAAAATTAGTTGAGGAATTAACAGCTCAATTTGTAAGTATTACTTCTGAAGTGGGAGCTGGTAATTTACCCGAAATAAAAGAGGAAGGTGATCTTCCTGATATATTAGTAGGAGCAGAAAGTAGTAGTTTTGTATCACGTCATTCACCGCGTTCATTAGCACAGCAACCTCCGAAGCATGGAGAGGATGTTATTGCTAAGATTATTGCTGACAACGCAATATTGAAAGCGGAATCTGCCAGAACAAAAAAAGATCTAGAACGCATGCAGAAACAACTAAAAACTATTACTCCTGATGTTGGTGATGATGATGCCATAGGGAGTGGCACTATGCAACAGATACAACAAGCTCGCAGCCCAGAAGCAGCCCAGCAAATCGCTCAAGATGCTGTGCATGGATTAGGTAACCGCTTAGGTAATCGTATTAATGATATGGCTATTGTAACAGCTGAAAATCAAGAAAAAGTAGAAAGCTTTTCTGAGAGACTAGATCGCCTAGAGGCAAACCAAAAAAACCAAAAAAAAGGAAAGGATCATCATACAATAAGATAGAGATATTGCTCCTTTGCCTCTGTAAATTATCCCTCTTCTTGAATAGCTTTTCAGAGGTCGTCTTTTGCTTTATTCAAACCCAAAGCTGCATCAAGGATTGATTCTATATATTTATAAGTCGTGCTACTATCCTCATAAGAAGAAATCTCATGCATTTTATCCATCATTTCTTCCAGCTGTTTATCTTCATAGATATGTTTAAAACCTTTGCCATGTCAGGCTGCTTAAGCCCCTGATCTTCTCTAGCTGCTCTAATTTTCTTAGCGTAATACAGTATGATTGATTTTTTATCCATAGCTCCACTTTTTTAATAAGGCATTAGGCTAACGCCGCCTTATTCTTTCTCAAGCATTAAATTGATTATTGGGGTGTTGAAACCCAAAAATTTTTGATTTGATTTTAGCAAAGAATAGTTTATCTAATCTTAAATTAATTATTTAACACAAAGAGGTTTTAACCCATGAGTGATACATTACAAAGAGTAAAAGAAGTTGTTGCTAAGAATCTAGAAGTAGACTTAGACAAAGTAACAGATAGTGCAAGTTTCGTTGATGATTTAGGTGCAGACAGCCTTGATCAAGTTGAGCTGGTTATGGCATTTGAAGAAGAATTCAATGTTGAAATACCTGATGAATTAGCTGAAAAAATCATAACTGTAGCAGATGCAGTTAAACATATTAATGAAAAGCTTTAAGAAGCTTTTCATTAATATGCCCTCTAATTCTTCTAAATTTTTTATATGAGAAGAGTCGTTATTACAGGAATGGGTACAGTAAGCCCTCTAGGTTCTGGTACAGAACATAATTGGAAAGCATTATTGGCAGGCAAATCTGGTATTAGTACAATCACGCATTTTAATACAGATGATTTAGTAGCCAAGATTGCCGGCACTGTTCCCATTGGACAAGGTGAAGGTGAATTTGACATGGACGGTTTTCTTTCGCAGAAAGAACAAAGAAAAATGTCTCAATTCATTATCTTCGCCCTCAAAGCAGCTGAGGAAGCTATTGAAGATGCTGGCTGGAAACCTACCAAAGAAGAAGACCTTATCCGTACAGGCGTTATTATCGGCTCAGGAATTGGCGGTATTAACGACATTGCCGAAAGTGCACTTATCCTGAATGAAAAAGGCCCTCGTCGTATTAGCCCCTTCTTTATTCCATCTAGCTTAATTAACCTTGCTTCTGGTCACGTCTCTATAAAATATGGCTTTATGGGCCCTAATCATTCCGTTGTAACCGCATGCGCAACTGGCACACATTCAATCGGTGATGCTTCACGTTTAATAATGTTTGGCGATGCTGACGTCATGATTGCTGGCGGTACAGAATCTACCGTTTCAAAATTAAGCATGTCTGGTTTTGCTGCAGCACGCGCATTATCTACAAATTTCAACGACACACCTAAAAAAGCATCAAGACCATGGGATAAGGATCGCGATGGCTTTGTTATGGGTGAAGGCGCTGGTATACTAGTACTTGAAGAATATGAACATGCTAAAAAACGTGGTGCAAAAATATACGCAGAAGTCACAGGCTATGGTCTCTCTGGTGACGCATATCACATAACATCTCCTGAACCAAACGGGCGCGGCGCTATACTCGCAATGAAAGCAGCGATCCGCAACGCAGCAATTAACCCTGAAGATATTGACTATATTAACGCACATGGCACATCAACCCCAATGGGTGATGAAATCGAAGCTAACACAGTACAAAAGCTTTTTGGTGACCACTCACAAAAACTATCTATGTCTTCTACCAAATCCTCAACTGGCCACTTACTTGGCGCAGCTGGTAGCCTAGAAGCAATATTCTCAATCTTGGCCATACGCGATGGCGTTGCACCTGCAACCCTAAACCTAGATAACCAAATAGAATCTTGCAATATTGACTTAGTCCCAAACACACCTAAAGAAAGAACTATCAACATCGCTCTTTCTAACTCCTTCGGTTTTGGCGGCACTAACGCTTCAGTGATCTTTAAAAAATTGCAATAGTTCCTATGAAAGGGCTCATCCATATTCTCGCAATAGCTATACTAACTGTTGCTCTGTTGTTTTCCTTTTACTATAATGCACCCACTGCCTCGACAAATAAAGATAGCTTAATCCTCATCAAAAAAGGGGAAACTACGGCAAAAATTACACAGAAATTGCAAGATGCGCAAATTATTACACACCCAGATATTCTCCTTTATTACTTAAAAATTATTCAACGATTAAATTCAAACTACTTATTCAAATCAGGTGAATATTTAATCAAAGCGCACTCATCACCGCAAGCAATTATCAAACAATTTGCTGATGGTGATGTCTATTTACGCAAACTAACCTTAGTTGAAGGGCAGACGATTCATGACTTATTTAGCATACTAGATATTGCTGAAGGACTCACTGGGGAAATTGACTATAACTTGGCCAAGGAAGGAGACTTGCTGCCAGAGACATATACATATACGCATGGAGATACTAAAAATAGCCTTATAAAACATATGCAGGATAATATGAATGAGTTTCTTGAGGTGGAATGGTCAAATCGTCAAAAGAACTTGCCTCTAAAAAATATAAAACAGGTAAAAATTCTAGCCTCTATCGTTGAAAAAGAAACTGGTATTCATGGTGAAAGAGCTAGAATTGCATCAGTATTTACCAATCGCCTGAACATACGCATGCCCTTACAATCTGACCCAACAGTGATTTACGCTATTACTAAGGGGAAATATAAATTAGAACGACCATTGTCGAAAAGAGATTTAAGACGCAAATCACCTTTTAACACATATGTGAATTACGGGCTACCACCAGAGCCAATCGCTAACCCTAGCAAAGCCGCTCTAAAAGCTGTACTCAACCCCATGCACACAAATGATTTATATTTTGTTTCCGATGGTTATGGTGTACATAAATTCTCTAATAATCTACGTGACCATAATCGTAATGTCAGAGTTTTACGCGCAGTTGAGAAAAAAAGATGATAACATTCTTACGCTCCCTTATTTTTAATATCTTCATGTTTTTGTCTGTACCAATTTGGACAATAATCACCCTGCCTCTTATTTTATTTTCAACACAATTTGCGGTTTATAGTGGTGGCGCTTGGTGCAAAATGATTTTATATGTATTAGAGAAAATCTGCGACGTAAAATACAAAATAGAAGGCAAAGAGAACCTCCCAAAACATGCTTGTCTTATTGCCTCAAAACATCAATCTGCATGGGACACAATCGCCTTCTTAGCTTTAGTTTCTCCGCCGCCAGCCTATGTTTTAAAACGAGAACTAATATATCTTCCTGCCTTTGGATTTTATTTAAGGCAAATGAAAATGGTGTTTATTGACCGCAAAAAAGGTGTTGCATCACTCAAAAAAATGAATGATTCCGCCAATAAAATACTAGCCTCAGGTCGAAATATCGTCATATTCCCTGAGGGCACACGTACTAAAATCGGTCAAAATGTAAAATATCACCGTGGAATATATTCATTATATGTAGCAACAGGAAAAGAAGTTGTGCCTGTAGCGCTAAATTCTGCACTTTGTTGGGGTAAAAATTCTTTTATTAAAAAACCTGGCACCATCACGCTCAAATTCTTGCCTAGCCTCAAAACTGGCTTAGAAAAGAATGTGTTTATGCAAAAGCTTGAGAAAATAATTCAAAGAGAAGCAAATAAATTAATTGTTTAATACAACCCACACTATTATAAGAGTTCTGCTTATTCTAAGTTACTTGCTTCTCACTCAAAAAAGGAGTAGCATGGGAATCAGGATGATTTATTTAATTTAACTTTTGAGGTCGCCATGACAGCACAGACAAAAAGTCAACCCATGAAAAAACAATTAGAAAATATTGATCTAAAGGCAGATTACAAACCAAGCCTTAAGGAAGAATATATGAATTTAACACAACTCAAATACTTCCAAGGCAAATTGCTAGAATGGCGTGATCAATTAGTCGGCGAGTCTGAACATACTCTAGAATCGTTAAAAGAAACTCGCCTACAAAAACCAGATGATACTGATCGTGCTGTTACTGAAAGTGATACAAATGTTGAATTACGCACTAGAGAGCGTTACCTAAAATTAATCAGTAAAATTGACAAAGCATTGCTTAAAATTGAAAATGGCACATATGGCTATTGTGATGAAACTGGTGAAGAAATTGGTGTTAAACGCCTAGAGGCAAGACCAGTCGCCAATTTAACCGTTGCAGCACAGGAAAAACATGAACGTAAGAAAAAACAAATGCTGGAAAGCGCTGATAGCGAAGATATTAGCTTTGCTTAAAAACACTATTCATTGCCTGAATCTCAAAGAAATTCAGGCAATGACAAACATAGCAATAGGTATTGTTATAACATAATTAGGGGTGAAAATGCAGAAAATAGTTGGACTATTTATCATATTCGCAACCTTATTTTTCTTATCGCTTTCTACTGTTAAAGCGGGGGATTTCTATGTGGGGTATATCTGCAATGCTAGCTATACAGTAAAACATACCTGCTTTCCTTGGGATGCCACATATAATACGGCCACAAAGAAATGCGAATGCCCATCTGGCGGCTGCACTCAATGCAGCACAGTTACAACTAGCTCTGGTACTGCTCCTGCGACAAATTGCAACTTTCCAATTGATGTCACTAATCTAGAACCTATAAAAGTTACTATCTCAAACCATTATTCTAGCGTAGGAGGATATACAGTATGCGGACATAATCACTCTAAAAACATTCTATTCTGGACCGCCAGAGGCGTTACTGTCAGCAGGAATGCCACGTTGAATCTAGCCGGCATTGGAGATGGTACAGTAAAAGATTACTATAAATTTAAATTTACACCTGACACTGCTAGCGATGGAACAGCTGTACTTAAAGGGCAATGGTCACAAAAAGACCTAATTACTACTGTACACGCAGCATCTGGTGGAAATAGCCAAATTGGCCAGCGTGATGATTATTCATTTTCTGGTGCCGGTGGATATCATTCATGGTGGGATATAGACCATTGCGCAACCTATGAGGACGACACATGTACATTGGACACTGCAGCACAAACCATTCCTGGGGAAGTTAGATTACCATTAAAACCTGGGCCAATATTTTTCCCTGATCAATATAATGCTGGAGATATAAATAACACAACTATTGCGACTGCCCCACCTACCCTTTCGGTTGAGGCAACATCAGAATCAACTTTTAGCAATCCAAAAATTAAGGTGATAATAACTCCTCGTGATGGAAGCGACGCTATAATTAAAGTGCTAGGAGGTATTGAATCAACTGAATTTCATACCTTCAATCAAGATTACTCTTACGTATTGAAATCATATATAGAACCTGCTCAAGAGCCAGGTTTTGCATTGGAATTTTATTATTGCGCTGATTCTATTAACGCAACTATAATTGAGGGCCAATTAGTGGAAGGAAGTAATACAAGGCAGCAAATTGGCTGCGTTCTACACAAAGATCTAAATTAAGGTATGATTATGAAAAGATTTACATTTTACCTATTGCTGATCTTGCTTTTTTATACGCCTCTAAACGAGGCTTTTAGCGCAATCACGGTTACAGCAAAAGACATCGGATCAACAGCATCCTCTCCTAAAATCAAAGTCACAGTCGATAGCTTCCCATCAGTTATCCTAACAAATAATATACCCACTGATATTACTGATAGTAATGCTAAATTTGTACGCAAAATATTTGCCTATACATCTAGCTCTGCTGCTGCAGTTCCTGGCTCTGCTTTATGCGCTATGATTAGTGGCGGCTGCAAAGGTAGTGATGAGATCTGCGTATATTTTCTAAAAAACTCACAACGTAATACACTTATCCCTATTTATAATACAGCTGGAGATTCAACAAGCGGGGTTAAAGAATATAAAATAGCGCATCCTTCTGACATCACCGGCATCACTAATGATGCTGATGGTTATAGTAATTTATGTGTTCCCTTACCTGAACCAGAACCCACTTTTGCTTTTGCAAAAGCATCCGACCACACTGCTGGAAATAAAAAGTACAAAATTACAATATCGCGCACAGGAACCACATCACAAGTCGTGAATATTTCAGCCAACCCCATCGCAGCGCAATATAAGGATTTTGATTATTACAATAGTTATAAATTAGAGATCACCCAGCTTGGAAATAGTTTTTGTGGCCATTACTCAAAGAAAATTTCCTCTAGCCCTGATAGATATGGCTCAAAAATAGAGATTTCCTGTGATACGGATAATTCAATCTCTTTCTTGAAAGTAAGTTCTTATGACCATGTATTTAAATTCAGAGGTGACCACCATGATTTTTCTTTCTGGAAACCACGTACGCAAACTGGCTACTACCCAATCGGTCATGTAGTTGTAAATGGTATTAATTCTGGTGAACCAACCAGCCATGAAACCTTATTAGTTACAGGGAATATAATAGCACCAGCCAGCTACTCAAATCAATGGAGTACTTATAGTATAGATGAAAATCATACTGATGGCACAATTTGGAAACCTAACCCTGCTGTGGGATATACATGCATAGGAGATATAAGTGTTTCTGGTGAAAGCAATACTCAACCTTCTCTCTCTACCAATGTAGTCGCCTGCATACCAAGCAGCTGCGCTGAACTTGTTGGGGTTGGTGCTTGGCTAGGAGATGATGCTGGCTCAGGAGCTGATCGAGATGTATCTATCTATGGAGCTCACTCTGGCACATTCGTCAGTAATCGTAATCAAGCCTACAGAATCAAGCCTTCCTGTCTAAAATATGATAATTAGGCAAAGCAATTATATTATCGCAATTGCGCTTGCTTTATTGCTTGGTAGCACAGTTTATTTTGCCTTACCGTTAGAACCACAAATCATTCCTTTTTTGCTATTCGCATTCGGTATAATGTTGCTGATAGCCGTAATATTGCGTCATGAGATTACAGAAAATATTTTTGCCTATTCATTGATTATATTTATTTTTCTTGGCTTCGCCTTAGCCATGATTAGAGCGCAAAATCTCAACACATATTTTCCTAAATATCGTATAGCAAAAACCTCTATTAAAGGCGAAATAGAAAAAATAGAATATTTCCCTGACAAATTACGTTTAGTTATAAAAAACGCTGATGTTAGTAAAGATCGCCATATTAGTAAAATTCGGGTTAAAACTGATATTGTTAAAAACCTCAATATTGGCGATAAGGTAAGTTTTAAAGCAACTTTATATCCACCTAGCTTACCAATCCTACCAAATAGCTATAACCTTGCACGTAATCTATATTTTAAAGAACTTAACGCCACTGGCTATGTTATAGGCAATATGAATATCATTGAGAGCTCACCAGCGTCTTTTTTGCGTAATAATGTTATCGCCAATATAGATCAAGCAATAAATGGGCAGCCCAAAGCAGTTATATTAGCCCTGCTTGCTGGTGAACGTGGCAAGATCTCAGCCCAAAATATGACAAACATCCGAAATTCTGGTCTTGCTCATTTGCTTGCAATTTCTGGCTTACATATTGCAATGGTCGCCGCCAGTATATTCTTTCTCATTCGCCTCCTCCTAACGTTTAACAGCAAGATATCACTTTATTATGAAAGCCATAAAATCGCGGCGATTTTTGCTGTTGCTGGCAGTTTTTTCTATTTGGTAATAAGCGGCATGCCAGTCTCTGCACAACGTGCCTTTATCCTTGTTAGCTTATTTTTCATTGCGATGCTGCTTGATAAGCCTTTCTCAGCACTTAATATTCTAGCAATTGCCTTGATTTTTATGATTATAACTAAGCCAGAATCTATTCTCTCCCCCGCTCTACAAATGTCTTTTGCGGCAAGCGCCGCATTAATCATATTTTTTGAGAAATTTAATAAACTCATAACTGCCGAACATGATATCAGCCTATTTAAAAAATTATCTCTCTATTGCTTAGGAATTATTGCCTCCTCAATTATCGCTATTCTCGCAACCTCCCCCTTTGTCCTGCTTCATTTTAATCAAATCGCTACCTATGGTGTTTTAGCAAATTTAATCGCCATTCCCTTAGTTACGTTTTTAATCATGCCTTTGGGCTTCCTCGCAATATTATCCATGCCCCTAAATTTAGAATATGTTTTCCTCAAACTCGCAAGCTACCCCATAGAGATAATCCTAAAAATTTCCCAATATATTGCTCATCTACCGCTAAGCATTGTTACAGTTCCAGATATCTCTTTCTATATTTTATTACCTATTGCTAGCGCTATCATTCTACTGTTACTCCTAAAGGCTAAAAAGAAATTTTTTGCCATCATTCCACTTTTTCTGTTGTTTATTCCGAGCCCAAAACTAATAATGATAGTTGATAGCTCTAGGTTTTTTGTTATTCACCAAGATGGAAATTTTTTCTTCTCCAAAGAAAAAATTAAAGATTTCAAGAAAGATACTTACTTGAAGAAGCTTAATATTAAGCAACTCAACCCTCTTCCACCAGCAATATGCAATGAGACTTACTGCACTTATAAAAATATTTTAATTATCAAAAAACCACTCTCTTATCTTTTTCGAGAATTATGCACACAAAACCAAATCATTGTTAATTTTACTAACCACACTCATATCTGCTCCAAACCAATTATTGATAATTGGGACTTGCGTAAAGATGGCACACATTTTATCTTCCGTCACAAAGAAAAATATAAAATCAAGTCGATACATGATTATTATGGCAATCGTGTTTGGCTTCCTTAGTTAAAGCTTATGAAAAATATTTATTACATTCCCGCAACCGAATCTTTTGTTGATTCTTTAGCACAAGGCTTCTTCGAGAAATTTGCTGATTATGGCAATGATTTTTCTGATATAAAAATCTTCCTGCCTAACATGCGTTCGATTGCAGAGTTTAAAAAATCCTTAATGCGCCAAAGAGCAAAACATGCCTTTATCCTACCGCAAATTATCGCAATTGGTGAAGATGATCAGCAAGTTGCAAAAAATAATATTATCGGACAATTAGAACAGAAATTACTAATCATCCAAGAAATCCATAATTGGCAAGAGAATCATAATGTTGATTTATTCACGAAAAATAATGGCTTAGGTTTTTATAACTTTAAAGCCGTACTTTCCTTAGCTGATAGTCTAATTTTGCTCTTGAATGAATTTGAAAAAGAAGGAATTAATTTAGCAAGAATTCGTGATGTTATACCCTCCTTCCTTTCAAACCATTATCAATTAGTCTTAAGCTTTCTTGAAAATTTCCAAAAAAACTGGAAAAAGACTTTGAAGGAAAATCATAAAACTACCTTTGTTGCACAACGTAATATTACGATTCAACAAACTATTAAGAACCTCAAAAACTCTAAACATCCTATTATCATTGCTGGGACAACCGCCACAATTGCTAGCACAAAGAATCTTATGCAAGAAGTTGCAACACTGCCAAAAGGCTATGTTATTTTGCCATTACTAGATAAAGCCTCTCTGAATAAAGATCTGCTCGAAAGTCACCCAATGCATAATTTGCAAACATTACTGACACATCTAAAAATCACTACAGATGACATTAATAGTTGGAGCGAGTTTAAACCATCAAACCGACAATTATTAATTGATAATCTCTTGGGCAATAATATTACTTTAACCCAATCAGCCATAGATAATATTTGCCTGTTTGAAGCAAATTCAAGTGAAGAAGAAATTACTAACATTGCGCTTCTATTACGTGAAAGTTTAGATAGAAATTCTAAATGCGAAATTGCAATTATCACAAATGATCAAGCCTTGCCAATTCGCTTAAATGCTATCTTAGCAAAATGGCAAATTTACATTCCACATAAAAAAAACCTCGCTCATTCACAAGAGGCAATTTTCTTTAATTTAATTGCTAATTTTTGTGATGCTGAAAATTTCAGCAAGAATTTTATTAACCTCATCAAACATCCATTTTTATTAAATGAACAATCTTACCTTATAGAAAAACGTATCTACCAAAAACAAAAAATAGTAACAAATTTTGCTGAGCTCTATTCCTTATTACCAGAAATTGAACTAGTTGATTATGTTAAAAATATTGCGGAAACACTAAAACCTCTTCTACAAATTTTTAACTATAAAAACAGCAGTTTAACACAAATCATCAGCACCCAACGCAAAGTAGTTAAATCTTTATATTCTGATGCGGAAAACATCATCGGTGATTTTCTTGATGATTTATATGATAAGGCAAATCTATTCAGTAAAATTGATATAAAACATTATGCAGACTTTCTGCATGAATTAATACTGAGTGAAGTAATCTTGCCAAATGAAAAAAGTAACATCCATTTTCTCACACCAATTGAAGCACGTTTAAAACATTATGATTTAACGATTATCACTGGCCTAAATGAAGGCACATGGCCAACTACCTCAAATGATAATATTTGGCTAAGTAATCAAATGCGCAGCCAAATTGGGCTAATCTCAAACAATAAAAAACTTGCTCTCAGCCATAGTGATTTTTTAAATCATTTAGCGGCACCTAACCTTGTCCTAAGCCGCGCAAAAAAAACACAAGGTAAGGTAAAATTAAAATCACGTTGGTTAATAGAAATAGAATTATTACTGAAAAAAAATAATCTACTTTTATTGGCAGAAACTAAATATCAAAAATATTGGCAATTATTAAATCAAGTCAAAAAATATCAGCCCATTGAACCATGTAGCGCTTGCCCACCAGCAGCCGCACGTATACGCAAACTCTCAGCTACACAGATCGAACGTTTAATCAAAGACCCTTACGGCATATATGCTCAGAAAATATTACATTTAAAAAAATTAGAGCGTAATTTTTCAGATATAAACGGTGCTGATTTTGGTAATGCCGTGCATTCTGCTCTAGAAAATTTCTCTAATAATTATGATAATATCGATCCTCAAGAAAGGTTAGAAAAGCTCTTGGAATATGGTGAGAAATCATTGAACAAACATGTCAGCAATAAATTAGCACTTATGTTATGGCGGCCAAGATTTTCTAATATTGCTAAATGGTTTATTAATATAGATGAAAACATTAGAAAGAAATTACCAAGCATTGTCAGTGAGTTATACCTAGAAGCTAATCTTTTAGATCAGGAGGATTTTATCCTTAATGCAAAAATTGATCGCTTAGCAATGAGCCAACAAAACATCATCATCAGCGATTATAAAACCTCCAACACTGCAATTAGCATCAAAAATGCTAAGATAGGAATTAACCCTCAACTAGTTTTAGAAGCTTTATTGATACAAGATAAATACCCTGAATTAAACATTACACAAATTGATTATTGGTTAGTCACCGGAAAAACCACTATGGCCGGCGAGATCAAAAAGCTTTTTGCTGATCAAGAAGAAATTGCTGATTTGCTCGATGAGACAAAAACTGGCCTACAAAATTTCATTAAAGTTTTTCTTAATGGCAAAACTCCGCTCCTTGCTATTCCTGATGAAAACATCGCTCCAAACTATAATGATTATACACATCTAGAACGTATTAAAGAATGGCAACTTGGGAATGTTTAAACCCAATCCTTTTGAATGCTTTTCAATATTCATGAGTTTTAACACCCCAAACTTGCTTAAAAATTAAAAAAAGTTTGCAAATTCAGCAATATTGCTGATATTTACTTTTCCCACAAATGAGAGATTAATTATATAAAAGGAGAGATATGCACGAAATTACTATTGAAAAAAACACCCCATTTTTAACTTCTAAAGTTTGGTCACTTCACGCTGACTATTACGCAGGGCGTGGCGTTGAGGCTTGGCAGGAAGTTCCCTACTACATAACATCTAACCCTTATTTGGCACATAAATATGCCTCAATTGCTGCACAATTTATTATCGAAGGAATTGCTAATGGCTCGATTGACAAAGAAGAACCTGTTTATTTCTTAGAATTAGGCTGTGGGCACGGCAAATTAAGCTTCCATACTATCACCGCATTAAAAGAAATTCTTAAAGATCTTAATTTAGAAGATATTAAATTTTGTTATGTGATGACTGACCTCTGCCAGAAAAACATCGACTTCTGGCAAGACCACGTCTTACTAAAAGAATTCGTCAAAGAAGGAATTCTGGACTATGCAATTTTTGATTTAACTAAGCCTGAAGATATCACCCTTATCAATCAAGATAGAAAATTAAACAAAAAGGATGTCAAAAACCCTATGATCTTTTTTGCTAATTATATTTTCGACTCAATCCCTAATGATTTACTACAATTCTATAATGGAGAAGTATCGCAGGGGAAAATCACCCTTACTGGCACAAAAGATGATGGTGGCGCAGAATCACTCTCTAACGTAAATAAATATTTTGATTATAGCGAATCCTTCACAGGCTATGGTGAAGAAGGGCTTGATGAGCTAGTTGAATATTACAAGAAAAATATCAAGCACAGCAAAGTATTAATTCCTGTTGCTACGGTTCATTTGCTAAAATATTTACGTGAATTAACGCATGATAGGTTACTAATCCTTAGTACAGATAAAGGTAGCTACACATTAGAAGAAATCAGTAGCAGGTCAAGCGAGCCTTATATCGCACTACATGATGGTTGCTGCTCAATTACTGTTAATTATCATGCAATCAATCATTACATCAAATCCACTGGTGGTGACGCATTACCAGTTGATTATTCATTGCGCCGCTCAACTGAAACTGTGATTTTTTCTTACGGCATTGATTTTGATAAATATCCTTCCACAAAACTTGCTTATATCAACTACCTAGAAAGATATAACATCTCTGACTTCAACACCATCAGACATAAAGCAAAGGATCGTTTGGACGCAATGGTCATTGACGACATCATCGCCTTAATTCGCTATAGCTGTTTTGATTCTAGAACTTTCATTAATATTTTTGACCGTCTCTATGACATCATCCATCTTGCTTCTGAAATTGAACATACAATCCTCACAGATGCCCTACTGCGAATTGCTAGCAACCAATATGTTATGCCTGCTAGTTCTAATGCATTATTTAAAATAGGGATGACTCTCTATAAGTTAAAAGAATATGAAAAAGCCTATGCGATCTATGACAAAAGCTATAAATGCTTCAACACCATAAATTCACTATATAACATGGGTTTATCAGCCGAAAGCATGGGTGATAAACCACGTGCCAAAGCAGCTTTTAATGAATATCTTAAACATCATCCGAATGATCAGGATGTGAAGGATAAACTCCACAAATACAAATAAACCCTTTAAATCTGGTCTTTTTGCGCCCTTTTTAGCAAATAACCTTTACTCATTTCGCTCGTGTACCTAAAAGTACACGTTCGCTCAATCGCAAAGGACATTTACTAAAAATCATCACAAAAATTCTCGTCATGCCCCGAATCACGAAGTGATTCTAAGGGTATCCATAAATTTATTGGAAGTTTTATACTATAGGGAGGATATTACACTTACCCCCTTTCCCTTTAAAGGGAGAGGGTTGGGGGTGAGGGTTGATTTGCAAATGATAGAGTTTCAATAGCCCCCATTACACATTTGCCCTTGTATTGTTCCGTTAAAGATAATATCTTCCCTTGAGAAAAATCATTTCAATATAAATCATGAGCAAGCAATCCTTCACACTTCCTAAAAATTCAACTGATAATAAGATCCTTTTTATCAATGCTCGTATAATCGACCCAGCCAGTAAATATGATAAAAAAGGCGAGCTTTTCGTTGAAAATGGTAAGATAAAGGATTTTGGCAGCAAGAAAATTTTCAATGGCCCAACCCCTAAAGACGTAAAAGTTATTGATTGCAAAGGTAATATCCTTGCCCCTGGCTTGATCGATATCCAGGTTCATTTCCGTGACCCAGGCGTAACCCACAAGGAAGACATCCATACTGGCAGTAAATCTGCTGTCGCCGGCGGGATCACCTCCGTCGTTTGCCAACCTAACACCTCCCCAGTGATTGATAATGTCGCTACGCTTGAATATATCCACAATAAAGCCAAGGAAGTTGGCTTCTGCAACGTATTTTGCTACGCAGCAATTAGTAAAGATATGAAAGGTGAAACTCTATCTGAAATGGCCTCCTTAGTTGAAGCTGGCGCAATTGGCTTTACTGATGATGGCTTACCCGTGATGAACGCTAACCTAATGCGCCGCGCTCTAGAATATGCATCAAACCTTAATACAGTTATTTCACAACATGCTGAAGATCTTGATTTAAGCGATGGTGGCTGCATGAATGAAGGGAAAACATCTGAAAGACTTGGCGTAAAAGGCATACCTAATGTTTCTGAATCTGTCATTGTTGAACGTGATATCGCATTATCCGAACTTACCAATAGTAAATATCATGTACTTCACGTCTCAACAAAAGAAGCCGCTGAGGCCATTAGACGCGCCAAAGCAAAAGGCTTAAAAGTGACTGGTGAAGCTGCACCACATCACTTTACTCTTAATGATGAAGCACTTGATGGTTTTAACACGAATGCAAAAATGAACCCTCCTCTACGCTCTGAAGAAGACCGCAGAGCAATTATCGCGGCACTTAAAGATGGCACATTAGAAGCAATCGCCACTGACCATGCACCGCATGATAAAGCTAGTAAGGATAAGCCATTAGCTTCTGCTGCCTTCGGAATTGTTGGTTTAGAAACTATGCTACCACTCGCACTAGAACTGCATTTTAAAGAAAAAATGCCGCTTATCAATGTTCTAGCAACAATGACTAACCAAGCCGCAAAAATCATCAATATTGATCGCGGGGAAATTAAGAAAAATGCCGTGGCTGATTTAGTAATTTTTGACCTGGATAAAGAATGGAACATTGATATTAATAAATTCAGCTCAAAATCTAACAACTCGCCCTTCCATGGGAGAAAAGTTAAAGGGAAAGTTATACAAACAATTTTAGGTGGAAAAATAGTTTATCATGACAATATCTAGCTTCGTCCTCTTTGTCTGCATCCTTTGTATAGTCTTTTTTATGGCTTTGCCGATAGGATTACAAGTCCCTAAAAAGATAGAAAAGGGCCATGCAAATTCTGCACCTAAAAATCCACGTATCGGTTTAAAGATTTTTCTTAGCTGTATTGTTGCTTTAATATTAACAATCATTCTCCAACCTTATATTACGCAGTATCTACAAAGCTTTATAAAATGATAGAAACTCGTCATTACCTTATATCAGGAAAAGTACAGAGAGTGTCATATCGTCTTCATACGCAGAAAAAAGCACAATCATTAAACCTAACCGGCTGGGTTAAAAACCTAAAAGATGGCAGAGTTGAAACCGTAGCATCTGGCTCTGCGGAAGGTTTGGCAGAATTTAAAAAATACCTTTGGCAAGGCCCTGTGCTCGCAAAAGTTAGCGATATCCAAATAGAAATTTATGAAAACGACAAGTTTAAGGATTTTCTAATTTTGTAGAGATACAATATAGTCATCCTGAATTTATTTCAGGATCTATCCCGCTCTCAAAGAAAGTATTAGCTTGGTAATTCTAGGGTAGTATTTGCAAAAATAACATTTCCTCAAATACTTTAAAACTTAGCAGATGCTGAAATAAATTCAGCCTGACAAAGGAATAAATTTGAGGATTTTTGTGATGATTTTTTATAAATGTCTTTTATGAATGAGTGAACGTGTACATCTTGGTACACGAACGAAATGAATAAAAGTTATTTATAAAAAAGGGCACAAAAAGACCAGATTTAGCCCCAAGTGAGGACAGGTTTACGAGCCGCTCGAACCTCATCAACCCTTTTACGTGGTGTCGATAAAGGATAGCTCTTAAACTTTTCGCCATTACCAGCTTTTGCCTCTTCGGCGATCCATATCATCGAATTTATAAATTCATCAAGGGTTTCTTTTGACTCTGTCTCTGTTGGTTCAATTAACATAGCGCCCTGCACAATCAGCGGGAAATAAATCGTCATTGGGTGAAAACCATATTCAATTAAAGCCTTCGCAACATCGACCGTAGTGACTCCTTGAGCTTTCTGATATTTATCAGTCAACAAGCATTCATGCATACAATAGCCAGCAAATGGCACGTGATAATGATCCTTTAATTTCGCCAAAATATAATTAGCACTTAATACTGCATCGGATGAAACCTGCCTAAAGCCATCTTTACCCATAGAAGACATATAAGAAAGCGCGCGCACCATTAAAGCAAACTGCCCATAAAAACCTTTAATCTGCCCTATCGTCGTTTCATTATCACGAATAATTGTGAATTTATCGCCTTTTTTTTCCACAAATGGCACTGGTAGAAAAGGACGTAATTCTTCACTAGTTGCAATCGGACCACAACCTGGCCCACCACCACCATGTGGCGTTGAGAAAGTTTTATGTAAATTGAAGTGCATAACATCCACACCAAAATCTGCCGGACGCACACGCCCAACGATAGCATTAAAATTTGCTCCATCACAATAAAAATATGCACCTATAGAGTGAATCAAATCCGCAATAGCTTGAACATTTTTTTCAAACTTACCACATGTGCTAGGGTTAGTCAGCATTAAGGCTGCAATCTTCGTGCCATGCTCATCCACAGCTTTTTTAACTTCCGCTAAATCGCAATAACCCTCTGCATCACTTTTGATATTGATAATTTTATAACCACAACCAGATGCTGTTGATGGGTTTGTACCATGCGCAGAATCCGGAACTAATACATATTCACGCATATCGCCTTTGGCTTTATGTGACGCTTTAATAACTTTTATCCCTGCAAATTCACCATGCGCACCTGCCGCTGGGTTTAAGCTTACTCCTGGTAAACCACTTAAAGCCGCCAACCAGTTCTGCAAATCATGCATAACTTCTAAAGCACCTTGCACAGTTTCTTCCGGTTGTAATGGGTGAATATTTGCAAAGCCGGGAAAGCGCGCAACCTTCTCATTAAGCTTAGGGTTATATTTCATCGTGCAAGAACCAAGTGGGTAAAAGCCTGTATCAATTGAATAATTTTCTTGTGAAATACGTGTAAAATGGCGCACCACTTCAGGCTCGCTTAGTTCTGGCAAACCGATTTTAGACCGTACAGCAAAACCAGTACGTAATACACCTGAAATTTCTTCATTAAAATCCACCCCCGAATTACCGCCTTGGCGATCATGTGCGCTTAATAATCCATCATCAAAATCTAAACCGATTTTTGCAGGCTCTGTTACTTTACTCATCTAACTAAATTCTCTAATGCATTGGCAAATTGATCAATATCTTCATCGGTCACCATCTCCGTCGCTGCTATTAATAATTTATTATCAGCAATTTGTACGCCAGCCATAATATTTTGTTTGAGCAAATCATGCAAAACTAAACCAACATCTTTATTTACCTCAATAACAAACTCATTGAAAAAAGCTTTATTCAATAATGTTACACCTGCAATTGCAGATAATCTATCGGCTAAATTACAAGCTTTCTGATGGTTAACCGCCGCTAATTTTTTAAAACCTTGCTCACCAAGTAAAGCCAAGTGAACAGTAAATGCAAGCATACAAAGCCCTTGATTACTACAGATGTTTGAGGTTGCTTTCTCACGGCGTATATGTTGCTCACGAGCGCTTAGTGTTAATGCATAAGCAACTTTACCATCAAGGTCAACTGACTCACCACAAACTCTACCTGGCATCTGGCGAACATTTTTCATTTTGCAAGAAAAGAAACCTAAATGCGGACCACCAAAATTCATCCCAACGCCAATGGACTGCGCTTCACCAACTACAATATCTGCCTCTTTCGGCGGTGGTAAAAGACCTAGTGAAATAATTTCTGTTATAGCCACAATTAACAAACAACCATGTTCATCGCATTTTTTGCGTAAATCAGCCAATTCTTGTGGAATACCATGATAATCAGGAGTTTGCACTATCAAACAAGCAGTGTCTTCTTGAATCTCTGTATAATTTATTTTCCCATCGCTATCTTCCATGTAAGACTCTAAAACCCGTAAATAATCTGGGTTTACTTCGCCAACAATAGTTATATTATTTTTTTTGGTTATACGCCTTGCCATAGAAGTAGCTTCAGCAAGTGAAGTCGCTCCATCATACATTGAGGCATTAGCAACTTCCATACCCGTTAAGGCACAAATCATGCTTTGGTATTGGAAAATAGCCTTTAACGTGCCTTGTGAAATTTCAGGCTGATATGGTGTATAAGAAGTTAAGAATTCCGAACGTTGAATAATAGCATCAACTGCAGCCGGTATATGGTGATTATAACAACCTGCGCCAAGAAAAAATGCTGTTTGATTAGCCGGTAAATTTTTTGCCGCTAATTTTTGTAGATAACGCTCAACTTCAATCTCGCTTTTATGATTATCTAAACCAAGAGATTTATCCAGTTGTATTTCAGCAGGAATAGAAGCATATAAATCATCAACTGAGCTGACCCCAATTGATTGCAGCATATCCTCCCTATCAGTTTTAGATAAAGGTAGGTAACGCATTAATTACCCTCCTCTTCAAGAAAATGCTTGTAACCATCAGCACTTAGCAAATTATCTAACTCATCGGGATCAGACATTTCAATTTTTACTAACCAACCATCTTCATAAGGTGAATTATTTACAAACTCTGGCGAAGAATCAACATCATCATTAGATTCAACTATACGCCCACTAATCGGCGCATAAACTTCACTTGCAGATTTGGCAGATTCCACAACAACCATTTCATCACCAATATTTACTTCCGTACCTTCATCAGGCAATTCAACATATACTAAATCACCAAGTGATTGCTGTGCATAGTCTGTAATTCCGACCACTACAATTTCATCACTCTCACGCATAACCCACTCATGCTCTTTAGTGTATCTAAGGTCTTCTGGTATGTTATAAGATTCTATCATATATTCTTCCTTTTGAAAAAATTATTACTCGAAAATACTTGTATATAGCACTACTAAATATGCAAGTGGAAAAATCTAATTCTTTTTAGCGCTTTTTGCCAAACTGCTTATTTTTTTATCGGTCACGTATGAAGTATGCGATCCCTCAAAAAAACTCATGGTTTAACAAAAATCATCTCAAACCCTTTTAGATTTTCAAATCTAATTTCTTTACATTCTTTTTAACACATAACCGCTGTTCGTTTAACTCGTGTATAAAAAGAATAAATCTAGCATTTTTACTCCCTTTTTGTCAAATTGTTCTGCCTAACTAAATTTTACCCTATGGCAGAAAATATAAGGATTTTGTTTTATGCGTTAGGACTAGTTGAAATTAAAAATCTTTCCAAAAAGACCGGATTTTAAAATTTGAGTAATTTTGAGATGATTTTTTTCCTACTGTTATTTTTTTAGCGAGGACATGTAGAACTCCTACATGACGATGTTAAAAAAATTTTATAGGGGAAAAAGCGCTCAAAAGAACCAAATTTTAGTTGTATTCGGTGGTGTCGAGAAGCAACTTACTAACATTTTTTAGCTCACCAAAAGTGAATTTAACTCCTGCAATTGCTACATGCCCACTATTGCTAAACGCCTGATTTGTATTAGCATTACCTAGAGGGTCGGCAGGAATATCTTTAGTGTTTACCGCAAAATCATAAGCAGAATATTCCACGTAAGCACGCAGACCTTTTGCAACTTTATAATCAATAGAAGAAGACCAAAGCGTAAAGTTCTGCTCCCTATATTCACTCTCCATATAGCCAGTGCTAAGCTTATACGGACCAAGGTCATAACCAAGCCCTAAAGTATAATAGCTTGCTTCGTCAGAACGATATGCAGCATCGCTACTAGTTAAATTCTTTTTAACATGCATAGCACTATCATTCCACTGACCGTAAGATGCCCCTGCTGATAGATTGCCATAGAACATATAGCCACCCAAAGCATAGGCGTTAACGTCTTGCTGAACAAAGCTATTAGCATCTTCTGTGCCGGTATTTTCTGCATAACCAATTTCACCAGTTATACTAACGCCAACTCCTAAAGCGCCATATTGGTCAACATAATTTACACCCCAATCTACTATATCTCTAATGTCTTTACTTTTATCGCCAGAAAAACCTTCGCCACGGTGTGAAGAGCCACGGTCACCAGAATCGGGTGCATAACTAACACCAAATTGTAACCCTGCGTTTCTCGGCGTATAGTAAGCCGCTCTGGTAATTGTTTTTGTATCATCAAATTTATTAGCACCATTAGTCCAACTATAGCCATGTGCAATAGGTAAATCAGGGCGAATAATAAAGGCTTTATTACCTTCACCCGACGCAGGGTCACTAATACCAAAACTCGGAACATTAATATATTTCCACCAATCACCAGACAAGCCACCTGTCCCACCAGCGCGGTATGAAGCATCAAACTTCATCTTTTTAGAAGGAGCCTCAACAGAACCTAACTCAACACGACCATTTTCCTCCTTTTCTAAAAATATATAACTCTTCTCTGTATAGACCTTTTTACTATTATCTGTATATGTAACTTCACCTGTAGAATTATCGATAGACTCATCATTCTGGCGCTGCGAATCAAAAGCGACTAAAAGACGACCACCATATAAAAGCCCAGAATCAGACTTTCCTACTGCTAATAATTCTAGATGCGCCTCTTGTGAAAAATATTGATCCGTAGAGTGCTGATTATTAGCTGCTGTAGTAGAGTCACTATCATTATGTGGCAAGTCACTACTAGAATATTGTGATGATTGACCTGTTGAAGCGCCGTTAAAATTAAATGAGCCACCAAGAAAAATCTCTGGGTCAACTGCTGCAAAAGCATTTTGCGTGAATGCTGAAACTAGAATAATGGCAAGAATTTTTTTCATTAGATGCGACCTTTGTTTTTAACTTTTGACAGACGGGGAAGATAGAGAGTGGGTTTTTTAATGCAATGATTTTTGCAAGCAAGTTATGAAAACATATACATTTTTTGTAGAGGAGAATTAATTTAATCCTTGTAGATATTCTCAATCATTTTCTTAAAGACCTCCACTTTTATACCATTTGATACTTCAATAACAATTATTTTCTCTCCTTTAAAACCGCAGATTGTGCCAATAATACCACCCATAGTAAAGACTTTATCTCCCATTTTCAAACCTGCTAACATTTTATTATGTTTCTCAAGGTTTTTGATTTGCGGCCTAATTAAAACAAGGTATAAAGTTAGAGTGAAGAATATAAATATAGCAATTCCAATTAACATTTGTTCACGAATCATATTTTACTGATGGTTTTTAGTGAATATTTTAAATATAGTTTTAGTCCCGAAAATACCAATCAAAAGTAATATCACATGAAACAACACAAGTTCTGGGTACCATAACATGATTCCAAACATGAATGAAAAAATTGCTGACCACAGTAGTGATAAAACACACATAATCTGAAAACGAACTGTTCTCGGAAGAAGCATTAAAGGGTTTCTTTTAGAAGACATTAATGAGTCCCAAAATTTTTTCATAATATTATATTTTCGAATTATATCACCTTATAATTGTAGTAATATAAAAAAAGTAAACCACTTTCTTCTTAAGGAACAAAATTCACAAACTTAATAAGCCAAAGACCAAAGAATTTAATTAAGATATTGGCAAAACAATTGAAGATCCTCTTTTACAAAAAGGAATAAGGAAAAAGATTCATTTCCATGTGAGGGATTTTATAGGAATATAAATAATTGGTCGGGGCAGAGAGATTCGAACTCCCGACCCTCTGGTCCCAAACCAGATGCGCTACCAGGCTGCGCTATGCCCCGACTGTGACTCTTAAACTCTAAGAGCGTTCTATGTAGATCTTGCCTAATATGGCGTTGTATATATAAGATAGTTCTCAACATTCAAGTAAGAAGATCTTTCATGAACAAAATAATAATAATATCCGGCACAACCGCCTCTGGCAAATCCAATGCTGCGCTTCAAATAGCACAAAAACTAAATGGTGAGATCATTAATGCTGACTCAATGCAAATTTACCAGGAAATCCCTATTCTTAGCGCACAACCAAGCCAAGCCGAACAAAAAACTATTCCACATCATCTTTATAGCATATTGAATGGCAATGAGAAATTCTCCGTTGCCGATTGGCTAGATTTAGCACAAGAAAAAATAGAATATTGTTTTGCAAATCGCAAAACTCCAATCCTAGTTGGCGGAACAGGAATGTACATAAAATCATTAAGAAATGGTATTAGCAGTGTGCCTTATATACCTGATATTACAAGAGCATCATCTACAAAGCTTCTCGATAAAATAGGACATAATGCATTTCATGCAAAGCTAATGGATCTTGATAAAAAAACTGCTAGCAAGCTTAGCCCTAATGATACAAACCGTATTCTACGTGCTTATAACGTTATAACAGAAACTGGCATTGGCTTAGCCCAGTGGCAGGAAAAAGACTCGCCACCGCCATATCCAGCCGAAAACTTTATTCATTTTATTATCACTCCTGAACGCGAAGCACTATATAAAAAATGCGAAGAAAGATTTTTAACAATGATTAAAATGGGCGCAATTGATGAAGTGAAGTCCCTGCTGAACAAAAACTATCCTCCAGAAACACAAATTAGCAAAGCCATCGGAATCAAAGAATTAAGCAAACATATCACTGGTGAAATCAGTTTGGAAGAAGCAATTACTCTAGGGCAAACCGCCACCCGCCAATATGCAAAACGGCAAGTAACTTGGTTTAAAAATCAAAATCCCGAGAATAGTTTCATATTTACTGAAATTAACATTGCAAAAATATTAGAAATTATAGAGGATATTAAAAAATCACTGTGAAATGCTGCAGATCTACGAGATGTGTGAAATTAAAAATAGATTTCGCCTAGAAAAATTGTTAGTAATTTCATTATAATACGGGACATTGAAGAATTAAAAATTTTTGAAGAGATTTTTGTCAAACTGTCCTGATTGAATGAGGAGCGTACTTCTTCGTACGTGACCGAATGAAAGCAGGTTATTTGGCAAAAAGCATTCAAAAAGATTAATTCTTCATATCAACAAAGAGGTAAGTATGTTTTTATTAAAGTGGTTCATATATATTATTTTTGGCAGCTTCATCTTAATCTTCGCATTATCTAACTCTACCCTCACAGAAGTAAATCTTTGGCCTTTTACTTCAGAGGTTAAAGTCGCCCTCTTCTTAATTATTTTTGCTGTGTTCTTTCTTGGAATGTTTTTTTCTGCAATCATCTATTATTTCCAAAACATGAAATTAAAAATGAAAATTCGCAAACAGAACAAAATAATCAAAGCGTTGGAAAACAAAATCAGCGCTGATGAAATCACCGATGACATAACTGATCTTTTAGAATCTGATGAGTAAAAAAGTCAAAATTTGTGGTTTAAAAACTGCCAAAGATGTTAAAATAGCCTGCAAATATAAAGCAGATTTTATTGGTTTTGTACTCTGCAAAAAGTCACCACGCCATATTTCTGCTACTCATGCGAAAGATCTTATCAAACTAACCCCCGCACGGGTTAAAATTGCCGTGGTTACACTTAACCCTAGCGACAAGGAAATTGATAATATCATAAAACATTTCTACCCAGACTACCTGCAACTACATGGAGAGGAGACCCCTGAGCGTGTTCAAGAAATTAAAGACCGCTATAATTTAAAAATCATTAAGGCAATTAATGTCAGTAGTAAAAAAGATATCAAATCTGCAGAGAATTATCAAAATATTGCTGATCATATATTATTTGATAGTGCAAAAGGCGGCAGTGGTAAAAGCTTTGACTGGAAGTTACTTAAAAACACCAAGCTCACTAATGATTATTTTCTCTCTGGCGGTTTAAATCTGGACAATATCGATGAAGCGTTAGATATTAGCGACGCCGCCATGATTGATATTTCATCTGGTGTTGAAAAAACACGTGGTGAAAAAGACCCAAAAAAAATAAAAGAATTTTTACAACATATAAAAAGTGACTAATAATAAAAACGGACATTTTGGTGAATTTGGTGGAAAATACGTAGCGGAAACGCTTATGCCCCTAATTAACTCTATCGAAACTGCTTATAACAAAATAAAAATAGATCCTAAATTCATTGAAGAATTAGACTATTACAATAAATATTATAGCGGTCGCCCGAGCCCTTTATATTTTGCTACGAAGCTCAGCAAACATCTGGGCAACAGGGCAAAAATCTATTTTAAACGTGATGAGCTAAATCACACTGGTTCACATAAAATCAATAATTGCATTGGTCAGGCCCTCCTCGCCAAACATATGGGCAAAAAACGCATAATCGCCGAGACTGGTGCTGGACAACATGGCGTTGCCGTAGCTACAGTTTGTGCCTTATTTGATATGAAATGTATCATATATATGGGCGCAAAAGACATGGAGAGGCAACAGCCAAACGTCTTCCGCATTAAATTACTAGGCGGCCAAGTTATCCCTGTAAGCAATGGCTCTGGTACATTAAAAGACGCAATGAATGAAGCCTTGCGTGATTGGGTTTCAAATGTTGACGACACATATTATCTAATCGGCACAGCAGCTGGCCCTGCACCCTACCCTGCTATGGTAAGGGATTTTCAATCAATTATTGGTGTTGAGGCTCGCGCGCAAATTTTAGAAGCTGAAGGTAAATTACCTGATCGTTTAGTTGCCTGCATTGGCGGCGGCTCAAACGCTATTGGTTTGTTTCATCCATTTTTAAAAGATAAAAATGTTAAAATGGTCGGCGTTGAAGCGGCTGGTAAAGGTCTAAAAAGTGGAAAGCATGCAGCCTCTCTTGCCAAAGGTCGTACTGGCGTTCTACATGGCAATAAATCCTATTACCTACAAAATGATGATGGGCAAATTATTGATACTTATTCAATTTCCGCTGGGCTAGATTATCCAGGGATTGGCCCTGAGCACGCTTACCTTAAGGAAACTGGACGAGTGCAATATGAATCAGCAACTGACAAAGAAGCATTAGAAGCATTTCAACTTTGCGCCAAATTAGAAGGAATAATTCCTGCTTTAGAACCATCACACGCTATTGCCTACTTAGTTAAGAACGCCAAGAAATTTAAAAAAGATGAAATCATAATTATGAATCTCTGTGGCCGCGGTGATAAAGATATTTTTGCTATTCAAGATTTACTCGAGAAATGACACGTATAGAACAGAGAATTAACAATT
The DNA here is from genome assembly GCA_034111325.1 of Rickettsiales bacterium. GTDB lineage: Bacteria > Pseudomonadota > Alphaproteobacteria > Rickettsiales > JABIRX01 > JAWUXM01. The sequence continues at coordinate 9,453 of JAWUXM010000033.1, read as the reverse complement.
TAAAAACCCAGAAAAAATCAGGGCTTGTTGCTTTTGTAACAGCTGGTGACCCTGATCTTGCCACTTCACTTGAAATCCTCAAAACTTTAAGTGAAAGCGGCGCTGACATAATTGAAATTGGCATGCCATTTTCTGACCCAATGGCAGACGGCCCAACGATTCAGCGCTCTTCTCATCGCGCTCTTGCCAATGGTATAACAGTTAAAAAAACACTGACACTAGTTAAGGATTTTCGCAAAACTAATCAAACCACCCCAATTATTTTAATGGGTTATTTCAACCCTATTTTAAATTATGGTATAGAAAAATTTGCACAAGATGCCAAAAAATCAGGAGTTGATGGATTGATTATTGTTGATCTCCCGCCAGAAGAAAGCAATGAAATTACCCCGAGCCTTAAAAAGCATAAAATTGACTTTATTCGCCTTATTGCCCCAACATCAGATGCAGAACGCATCCAAAAAATTGCTCACGATGCAAGCGGCTTTCTTTATTATATTTCGATTGCAGGGATTACTGGGACAAAATCAGCTGATTTAAAGCAAGTACAAAAAAATGTTACGCTTATCCGAAAAATTAGCAAATTACCAATTGCGATTGGCTTTGGTATCAAAACGGCAAAACAAGCCAAGGAGTCTGCCAAGGTCGCGGATTTAATAGTCGTAGGCTCGGCCTTCTGCCAAATAGTCGAAGACAATCTAGACAATAAAAATAAGATCAGCGCCAAAATTGCACAATTCTGTAGGAAGATAAAACCTTAGATCATTATTAAAACAGAATAACACACCAAGGATTACTTATCCGCACCAACCTTCTCTAATTCAAAAGCATCATGCAAAGAACGCACGGCGAGTTCCGCATAATCTTTTTCTATCAAAATGGAGATTTTGATTTCTGAAGTAGTAATTGCCAAAATATTAATGCCTTTCTTGGAAAGAACAGCAAACATTTTTTGCGCAATTCCAGCATGGGTTTTCATCCCCACACCAATAACAGAAACCTTTGCGACATCTTTATTAGAAGTGATCTTATCATATTTGATCTTGTCTTTCAAACTTGCAAATAATTGCAAAGCACGTTCTAAATCACTTTCATTAATGGTAAAAGTAACATTTGCACTGTTTTCATCAGTGCTGATATTTTGAATAATCATGTCAACATTGATGTTGCTTGCTGCTAATGGTTCAAAAATAGACGCACAAACTCCCGGAGTATTTTCTACCCCTACTAAAGTTACACGCGCTTCACTAACATCACTTGCCACTGCAGTTATTAATCTTCTTTCCATAATTTCCTCATCATTAACTAATAAACTCCCTTCTTCATCAACAAAACTCGATAAAACCTGTACAACAACGCCATACTTTACAGCCATTTCGACTGAACGAGTTTGCAGCACTTTGGCACCAAGCGACGCCATTTCAAGGATTTCTTCATAGCCGACTTTATTTAACTTACGTGCTTTCGGAACCATTCTAGGGTCAGCAGTAAAGATCCCTGTTACATCAGTAAAAATATCACAACGATCAGCTTTTAGAGCGGCTGCAATTGCTACTGCGCTAGTATCAGAACCTCCACGCCCTAAAGTTGCTATACGATTATCAGCAGCTATTCCCTGAAAACCCGCTACAACTGGTACAACATCATCGACTAATAATGCGTTTAGTAACTGATCATCAATTTTAGCAATACGCGCTTTACCATGCGCATCATCAGTAAGTAAAGGAATCTGCCAACCTAGGAGGGAGCGTGATTTAATGCCAAGCTCTTGCAAGGCAAGCGCCAGCAGACCAGAAGTCACTTGCTCTCCCGATGCAACGATAGAATCATATTCAGCAAGAGCTGCGTTATCTTCGCCCATAGAGACACCCCTAGCATAGCCAACTAGTTGGTTAGTGACACCTGACATAGCAGAAACCACAGCAACAACTTTGTTGCCTTTATCAATCTCGCGCTTTACTCTTTGCGCAACCATTTTTATTCTTTCGACATCAGCAACCGAAGTGCCGCCGAATTTTTGTATAATTAACATAAATTCTTGATGATTAGCATCATTAAAGGGGCTTCCATATATAAGGTATATTTTGAAAAAGCAAAAATTTAAACAACATCTAGGTCGCTTTGCAACAGGTATAACCGTCATTACCACCCATTACCAAGGGGAAAATTATGGCATAACAGTTAATTCCTTCGCCTCGCTATCGCTTGAGCCGCCTTTAGTATTATTTTCCATTGACCAGAAATCACACCGTCTCGATATTTTTAACAAAGCCCAACATTTCTGCATTAATATCTTAGCAAGCGACCAAGCTGAGGTTTCAAATCTCTTTGCTTCGCATGATCATGATCAATTTAAACATGTAAAATTTCGCCATGGTCATAATAAATTACCAATTATTAAAGATTGTCTAACACATATGGAATGTCGCCTACATCAAAAATATAATGTTGGTGATCATGTAATTTTTACCGTGGAAACTGAAAATTTTGGTGAAATTGCAGATAATAAAGAACCTTTGATCTACTATAATGGCAAATATGAGAGCCTTTAGGCTTCAGCATCTCTGTTAAAGAGAGATATCACTCTTGCGAAGAGACCCTGAAATAAATTCAGGGTGACAACGAATAAAAAAAACCATGACAAAACAACAAACGACTGATCCAAAAGAAGTAGAAAAATTCTCCAAAATTGCTGAAGAATGGTGGGATGAGAAAGGTAAATTCAAACCGCTACATCAGCTAAACCGTCCGCGCATTTCTTATATTAAAACACAGATTCTCAAACATTACAAAATCAAAAGCCTCAAAGGCTTGAAAATCCTTGATGTTGGCTGCGGTGGAGGCTTACTGTCCGAACCAATGGCAAGGCTAGGTGCAATCGTGACAGGACTTGATGCTAGCGAGAAAAATATCAAAATCGCACAAAGCCATGCTAAAAAAAGCAATTTAGATATTCATTATATTTGTGGAAATGTTGAAACCCTTGCCAAAGGCAAAGAAAAGTTTGATATAGTTTTAAATATGGAAGTGGTTGAACATGTTGCCAACCCTGAACTATTCCTAAAATCCTCCGCTCAGTTACTCAAAAAAAATGGTTTAATGTTTGTTGCCACGCTAAACCGCACCTTAAAATCCTTTGCCTTTGCCAAAATTGGCGCTGAATACATATTGCGTTGGTTGCCAGCTGGCACGCATGATTGGAAGAAATTCCTTAAACCATCAGAGATTCACGACATGTTACAAGAAGATGTAAAGCTGCTTGATATGACTGGGATGAAATTTGACCTAATCGAACGCAGTTGGAAATTATGCCCTAATCTTGATGTAAATTATATCATGAGTTTTGCTAAATGAGCAAAATCAAAGATAATTTACACGCTATAAAAGATAATATTACAAAAACTTCCGCTTTTTGGAAAGTACAAGAACCTTGTTTAATTGTAGTTAGTAAACACCAGCCAGTAGAAAAAATTCAAGAGGCAATTGCGGCCGGGCAACTTGATTTTGGTGAGAATCGCGTACAGGAAACGCTGACTAAATGGACAGAGCTCAAAGCGCAATACCCGCAAATAAAACTCCATTTAATTGGCCATTTGCAAAGCAATAAAGCAAAAGAAGCCGTAGCGCTGTTTGATGTTATTCATTCGGTCGATAGCATAAAACTTGCCAAAGCCTTAGAAAAAGAAATGCAAAAACAAGGACGTAATCTTCTCTGTTTGCTTGAAGTAAATATTGGCGAGGAAGAGCAAAAACATGGAATTCTCCCACAGGATCTTGGCACAATCTTGCACGAAATCACTTTACCTATTGTTGGCTTAATGTGTATTCCCCCAAAAGATGAAAACCCAACGCCCTATTTTGCCTTACTCAAAAAACTCGCCAAGGAAAACAACATTGCAAAACTAAGCATGGGTATGAGCGCTGATTATGAAAAAGCCACCAGCCTTGGGTGTGATTATGTAAGAGTTGGCACGGCAGTTTTTAGCGAGAACAGTTAAAATCGCACCCACAGAAACCATAGGCTAAATGACACTAATATAGCTAAAGAAATATAGCTAAGAATCCGTCCTGTTCTCTTTGGGCGATATTCCTCAGGGAAATGCGAATCCGTTACTAAACGATAATTTAAAAAAGCAATAATTGGTGCTGCTAAAAAGGAAATGGTTGTTGCGACTATAACCATCTGCCCCATATTTTTCATAAAAAAGAAAAGAACCAGAATTGTGCCAAGCACTGTGAATAAAAGAAAGAATGGAAAAGATTTCTTTTCTTCATAATCATTACCCTTCTCTTCACAAAACCAAATATATGACGCCTTACATAAAACTCGGGAAAAGCCATCCATACAGGTAATCACTGTACTAAACATTGTTGCAAAAGCCGCTATCGCAACTAGTAGATATGACCATTTACCTAAGATAAATGTATACATATCCATAAATTGCCGAACAAAAACTGTGCCTTTTGGCGAAGGCATCTCACCTGTGCCATGCATAATTATTGCGCCTAACATCAAGAAAAATACCGCTAGAATCGCTGTGCCAATATAGCCAATGTTAAAATCAAGCAATGCCTCCTTATAATTTATTGGCTGCGTAATATCACGACGTTTTTCCGAAAGCCAAAGCGAGTTCCACACTGAAGTGTCAAGCGGACAAGGCAGCCAACCTAAAAATGCAATGAGGAAAAATAGGTGTTCCTTATTTGCGAAAGAAAATTTAATTATTTTCTCTGGTGATTTGATAGAAGCAGTATCACCAAGCAATGCTACTAACACCGCAAGAATTGTTGTAATCGATAAAATGATAATAATAATTTTTACGAGATTATCCAAAAGATGATAGCGACCAATAGCTAAAATCGCGAAGCAAACAGCTAGGATAATCACGCTCCAAATCTTATTACCCATTTGCCAAAAGATGCTGTCTGCAATTGACCCAGCGACAATCGTCACTGCCGCCATAACTGTAAACATGGTTAGCAAGGTCAATATAACAAATAGCAACAATATTGGTGTGCCAAGCGTTTTATAGCCATAGACCAGACTACGCCCAGTTACTGCTGTATAGCGTGGAGCAAATTGAAAGAATGGATATTTAATAAGATGAGCCAGAAGAATAGCCACAATCATCACAACGCCAAAACGTGCGCCTGCGGATGTTGATTGCACAACATGTGAAACTCCGACTGCCGCTCCAGCAAATAACAAACCCGGCCCTAATTTATTATAGAAATCCCTGGTTAATTGTATCATGTCGCCCCTTTTTTAGATTTAGAAATTCTCATTACCCCCTCACCCTTGGCATTGTTCACTTTATATTGCACTCTTGGTATCACATTCAGCGTCATCGCCTGAATCGCTTGCGATACAAGGGCGATCCAAAACCTGTGCTGAACTTGTTTCAGTAAGCTACAAAACCACCTCTCCCTTTGCTCCTAGATTACCTTAGAATTTTTACAAAATTCAGGTAATGACGAGGAATTTTGTGATGATTTTTAGTAAATGTCCTTTGTGAATGAGCGAACGTGTACATCTTGTTACACGAGCGAAATGAACAAAGGTTATTTGCTAAAAAGGGCACAAAAGAACCAGGTCTAATAAGAACGGCCATTGACAAAATCATCAACATAATCATCCTTCGGATTATCCAAATCCTTTACCGTTCCTATCCAATGAATCTTTCCATCCTTTATCATCGCTACCCGATCAGCTATTTTACGTGCTGATGGAATGTCATGCGTTATGGTAATTGTTGTTGCGCCTAATTCTTTCGAATGTTTAGTGATTAAACGATCAATGACATCCGCCATTATTGGATCCAAACCTGTAGTCGGCTCATCAAAAAACAGAATCTCCGGACTGCATATAATAGCCCTTGCGAGCGCCACGCGTTTTTGCATCCCTCCTGACAATTCTGAAGGTAATAGGTCTGCCACTTGGGACTTTAGACCAACCTCTCTCATCGTACGAATTGCTCTTCTTCGTGCTTCTTTTTTAGTGCATTTTTTGCCTTCAATCAAACGAAATGCAATATTGCGCCAAATTGGCAAACTATCAAATAATGCGCCTCCTTGAAAAAGATAACCAATCTTATCAAGATAGTTACTTTTCTCCTTGCTGGAAAATTGGTTAATATCTTTATCATCAACGAATATCTTACCCTTATCTTGCATCATTAAAGTTGCGATATGTTTAATCAACACTGATTTTCCAGAACCAGAGCCGCCCAAGACAACAAGCGATTCACCTTTATTAATAACTAAATCAATCCCCCGTAAAACACGATTACGGCCGAAAGACTTACGTAAACCTTCGATGACAATTTTTGCTTCAGCCATTATTTTGTAAATAGAAGTTCAGTTAATAGATAGTTTGAAAGCAGAATTAGAATCGAGGCAGAAACTACAGAATTTGTAGTTGCTATACCAACACCCTCAGCACCTTTTCTTGAATAATAGCCATGGTAACAACCCATTAATGTAATGATAAAACCAAAAACTGCAGACTTGATTAAACCCGAAACAACATCATCAGTTTCTAGAAATTCTAAAGTGTTTTTTAGATAATTTCCTGAACCGAAATCTAATTTATAAACTGCAACTAAGTAGCCACCCATAACGCCTATAATATCGGCAACAAGCACAAGGATTGGCATTACAATGACCCCGGCAAGCATTCGAGGTGCAACCAGATATTTAAAAGGATTGGTTGAAAGAGTCGTTAATGCATCAATTTGTTCTGTTACTCGCATAGTACCAATCTCCGCGGCAATCGAAGCACCAACTCGACCTGCAACCATTAAGCCTGCCAAAACTGGCCCAAGCTCACGTGTGATAGATAAAACCACAACTGTAGCAATCGTGCTTTCAGCGTTAAATCTAGCAAAACCTGTATAGCTCTGCAATGCCAAAACTGCACCAGTAAAAATCGCGGTAAGACCAATAACTGGCAAAGAATAATAACCAATTTCTACAACTTGACGTAAAACCGAGCGGAAATAATAAGGTGGGATAAAAATGTTAATAATTGAACGGTAAGCAAAAATCCCCACTCTACCAATGTTGTTGAGAAAAGAAATTATTGTACTACCTAAGTGCGCTAATGGATTCATACTCGAAAACTCCCTTTTTAAAGAAAGGAGCAGCATAGATATAATTATTGTGGCGTAAAGAATTTTTATCGCATTTATCGTTAAGAACTTTGCGAGCTAACTAACGAACAGCTCTGCTATTGTTTTAGAAAAGGACTCCTGCAAAGCAGCAATGCGGATATCGTTCCCAGCTATAGAAAGATTCCCAAGCTGCGTTTTTCCAATTTTCATAACATGAACATCAGCCTTTGCAGCTAGGTTAATAATTTCATCAGCTTGGTCAGTTGCAATAACATATCTCGCTTGATCCTCCGCGAATAAGAATTCTGGGTTGTTATCGAACAATGAGGCAGAAATTTTATTAGCAAAACTCATTTTCACAATAGTAGTTAGCAATCCTCCATCCCCTAAATCATTTACCGTTGCAAGCATTTTGCCTTTAATCAAACTAGTTACAAAAGCTGCATTTTTCGCCTCCAAAGCTAAATCAACTTCTGGCGCATTTCCCGCTTCCTTGCCAAACATTTCACGCAATAATATCGAACGCCCGAGATGGTTTTTTGTCTCGCCGATAAGTAAAATATCAAGCCCCTCTTCCGCAAAAGAGATTTGCGGAATGTCGCTTAAATTATCAATTAAACCAATTGCGCCAATATTTGGGCAAGGTTGAATAGCCTCACCATTTGTCTCATTATAAAGTGAAACATTGCCCGAAACCACAGGATAATGAAGTGCTTTACAGCTATCTGTAATTCCACGAATACTTTCGACAATTTGCGCCATGATTTTTGGTTTTTGCGGGTTACCAAAATTCAAGCAATTTGTAATCGCCAGCGGCTTTGCCCCTGTTACTATAAGATTACGGTAAGATTCGACCACTGCCTGCATAGCGCCCATGTAAGGATCCGCCTCAATATAACGTGGCGTACAATTTGTTGTAACTGCTAAAGCTTTTTGGCTATCATGAATCCGCACAATACCGCTGCCAACACCTTGCTTGCGTAAAGTATCATTCATCACCTGACTATCATATTGTTCATAAAGAGAAGATTTATCGGCAATATCTGCGCTAGCAATAATTTTATGCAAAGCTGCTTCAATATCAAAACCACTCCAATCAATGCTAACTTCCTCATTAGCTACTTCTGAGATTTTATATGGACGCTCATAAAGCGGGGCTTCATCTGATAATGGCGCAACTGGCATATCCGCAACAACTCCTCCATCTTTCTTTAAAATTAATCTTTCACTATCTGTAATTTGCCCAATTACGGCAAAATCCAACTCCCATTTTTTAAAAATTGCTTTGGCTTCGGCTTCTTTTTCAGGTTTTATAACCATTAACATTCTTTCTTGGCTTTCAGAAAGCATGATTTCATAAGCACTCATACCCTCCTCACGCATTGGAACTTTATCCAAATCTATTTCAATTCCCGTGCCGCCTTTTGCTGTCATCTCAACCGCAGAGGAAGTTAGACCTGCAGCTCCCATATCCTGTATAGCAATAATCGCATCTTTTGCCATTAGCTCTAAACAAGCTTCGATCAATAATTTTTCTGTGAAGGGGTCACCAACCTGCACGGTTGGTCTTTTCTCTGCACTATCATCGTCAAACTCGGCTGATGCCATGGTTGCACCGTGAATCCCATCACGCCCTGTTTTCGCACCGACATAAACAACTGTGCTTCCTATTTGACTCGCCGCAGAATAAAAAACCTTATCACTTTCTGCAATTCCGACGCACATAGCATTTACGAGAATATTACCATTAAATGATTTATGAAACTGCGTCGCACCACCAATATTTGGCACACCAACACAATTTCCGTAACCACCAACTCCGGCAACTACACCATTAATTAAATGTTTGGTTTTAGGATGGTTAACATCACCAAAAAACAAAGAATCCAACACCGCAACAGGGCGCGCACCCATTGTAAATACATCACGCATAATTCCGCCAACGCCAGTTGCTGCGCCTTGATATGGTTCGATAAATGATGGATGATTATGACTTTCCATTTTAAAAATCGCCACCTTGCCATCACCAATATCAACCACACCAGCATTCTCACCTGGGCCACAAACCACCCACGGCTCTTTGGTGTGAAGATTTTTTAAATGAAAACGAGTAGATTTATATGAACAATGTTCACTCCACATCACAGAGAAAATCCCCAATTCAGTTATATTCGGCTCCCGCCCCATAATCGCCAATAGCTTCTGATATTCTTCATCAGTAAAACCATGCTCTTTAACAATTTGATCAGTAATCTGCATTTCCTCTTCTCTCATAATATTTACACCAAGTTCTTTGCCACCCTTTTAAAGATTAGTTCGTAAAGTTGCAAATCAAAAAGAT
>JAWUXM010000032.1:0-43509 GCA_034111325.1 Rickettsiales bacterium | reverse complement strand
GAGATGGTTATGCCTGGTGATAATGTTGATTTAACGATTAGCTTATTGCAGCCTGTAGCGATGACTGAAGGGATGCGTTTTGCAATAAGGGAAGGTGGTCGTACTGTTGGTTCGGGCGTCGTTACTAAAATTTTAGAGTAGCTCTCTTTAAGTTAAGTGTTTAGAGATTGGTGTTTTTGAACAATGTAGGAGTGTAGCTCAATTGGTAGAGCACCGGTCTCCAAAACCGGGGGTTGGGGGTTCGATTCCTCTCGCTCCTGCCATATACAGGTATGAAGGTAATGAATATAAAAAGATTAGTTTCTTTTTTTGCGGATGCAAAAACTGAGGCAAAAAAAGTATCATGGTTATCTCGTAAGGAAGTAATTACGACAACTATCTCGGTATTTATTATTGTCTCTGTATTTGCAGTATTTTTTTTGTTTACGGATTTAGTAATTACAAAAGTTATTAGTTTTGCCCTAGGGATAGGAAGATAATTAGAAATAGGAAGATAGTTATGGCTTACAAATGGTATATAATAAACGCTTACTCTGGTTCAGAGAAGGCTGTAGAAAAGTCAATTAGGGAGAGGGCTTTAAAAGTTGGCTTGGAAGGTAAGATTGAGGATATAGTTGTCCCTACTAAAAAGGTTACTCAAGTAAAAAAGGGTAAGAAAGTTGAAGTAGAGAAGAATTTTTATCCGGGTTATGTGTTCATCAAAGTCGATTTAACGGATGATATATGGCATACAATTCGCCAAGTGCCAAAAGTTTCTGGTTTTGTTTCAAACGGAGGTGCTCCGCAATCCTTGCCTCAGTCAGAGGTTGATCAAATTATCGATCAAATGGAAAGCGATGATGTTGGTATCGTCGGTGGTATGGAATTTGATATCGGTCAGTCAGTCAAGGTAAATGACGGAGGACCTTTTGATGGTTTTGTTGGAGTTATTGAAGAAATTGACAAAGATAAAAAGCAGCTTTCAATTTCGGTTAGTATTTTTGGACGGGCAACAGCGGTAAAAATTGGTTGGGATCAAGTGGAAAAAGAATAAGCAATACTTTAATTATCAGCTATTTCGAAAGATTTCTCTTGATAATAAGGTAAGTATAATATATTAAACCTCTTTGATTTTTTGAGGGGCTCCTCAGGGAGTTTTGTAGGAGTTTTTTTTGAGTTAAATTAAGTAAAATGGCAGTACCTAGTAAAAGTAAACAAATAACAGGCTACATTAAATTGCAGATACCTGCAACTAAAGCAAATCCTTCACCTCCGGTGGGTCCAGCTTTGGGACAAAGGGGTTTGAATATAATGGATTTCTGTAAGCAATTTAATGAGTCTTCTAAAGAGTTTGAAGCAGGGATGCCTATACCTACAGTTATAACTGTTTTTGCTGATAGGTCTTTTAGCTTTATAATGAAGACTCCACCTACTTCTTTCTTAATTAAGAAGAAGATTAGATTAAAAAAAGGTTCTGGTACTACAGGTAGAGCGTTTATCGGGAAGATAAATCAAAAGTTAATTAGGGAAATTGCTGAGATAAAAATTAAAGATCTTGGTGTTAGTATTGAAGCGGCTATGAGCATGGTTGCAGGGACTGCTAAGTCCATGGGTGTACAAGTCGTAGATTAATCATATAAAAAATTATAGCAATGGCTAGTAAGTTAGGAAAAAGAGCAGCGTCAATATATAAAGGTTTAGATCTTGAAAAAGATTATACTTTGGATGAGGCGGTTACTTTAGTAAAAAAAAATGCAAAGGCTAAATTTGACGAGACAGTTGAAGTCATCATGCGTCTTAATGTTGATCCAAAATATCAAGATCAATCAATTAGGGACATGGTCTCTATGCCTAAGGGTTTAGGTAAGGAAGTTAAAGTTTTGGTATTTGCAAAGGGTGAGAAAGCCGAAGAAGCAGAAAAAGCTGGTGCGGATATAGTTGGTAGTGAAGAGTTGGTAGAGGAAGTCAAGCAGGGTAAAGTTCAATTTGACCGTTGTATTGCAACGCCAGATATGATGGCTCTTGTTGGAACGTTAGGTAAAGTTCTTGGGCCTAAAGGTTTGATGCCTAATCCTAAGCTTGGTACAGTCACTCCTGATGTTGCAACAGCAGTTAAAAATGCAAAAAGTGGTCAAGTAGAATTTAGGGCAGACAAGTTTGGTATAGTGCATGCTGGTGTTGCAAAAACTAGTGCCAGTGAGGCAGACATAATTGAAAATATTAAAGCGCTCATTGCAGCAGTTAAGCAGGCTAAGCCGACCGGTGTAAAAGGTAGTTATATTAAAAAGTTATATCTTGGCTCAACAATGAGTCCAAGTTTACCTTTGTCGTTACAAGTTGTTAATTAGTTATTAGGTGAAGAGAGTGAATAGAACTCAAAAAGAACAGGTTGTTGATTCGTTAAAAGGGCTTTTTACAAGTGCTAATATAGTACTCATAAGTCATTATAGTGGTCTTAATGTTGACAGCATGACAGCATTACGTAACTCGGCTAGGGAAGTTGATGTGAATGTTAAAGTTAGTAAAAACACGCTTACTAGAATGGCAATAAAAGACACCCCTTACGAAGGGCTTTTAGATTCTTTAACTGGACCTACTTTGTTGATCTATGCAAATGATGTGGTTTCTGCTGCAAAAGTACTAGTTTCTTTTGCGAAAGACAATGAGGCTTTGAAATTTCAAGGGGGTGCTATTGATGGTAAAGTTTTAGATGAATCTGAGTTAAAGGTTATCTCTTACTTGCCTTCTTTGGAGGAAATTAGAGCTAAAATTATTGGCTCTATACAAACTCCGGCTACAAACCTCGCAAGTCTTATACAGGCTCCTGCTGGTCAAGTAGCAAGGGTTATAAATGCTTACGCATCTAAGTAATAATTAATTAATTTTTTATAGGTAATACTAAAATGGCTGATTTAAATAAAATTGTAGACGATCTATCTGCTTTGACAGTAATCGAAGCGGCAGAATTGTCAAAACTACTAGAAGAAAAGTGGGGTGTATCTGCCGCTGCCCCTGCTGCTGCTGCCGCTGGTGCTGTTGTTGTTGGTGAAGCTGTTGAAGAGCAAACTGAGTTTTCTGTTAACTTGGTTTCTTTTGGTGACAAAAAAATCAATGTTATAAAAGAAGTTAGAACTATCACTGGTTTAGGTCTTAAAGAAGCTAAGGATCTTGTAGAAGCTGCTCCTAAAGAAGTTAAGGGTGGCGTTTCTAAAGATGAAGCCGACAAGATCAAAGCTACACTAGAAGGAGCTGGAGCTACTGTTGAAGTTAAATAGTTAACGCTATTTAACTTTCGCCACATTTTTTCAATTTTTAATTGCTGGGGGTTATGTCAGATCTGTCTGTTGGTAAATCTAATGCTTATCTTAGAAAAAACTACGGTAAAATATCAAGTGTTATACCTTTACCTAGTTTAATAGAGGTACAAAGAAGATCATATGATCAATTTGTAGAATTTGGTAACAAGTTCGACAATGATGGTATTAGTAGGGTATTCACATCTGTATTTCCCATAGATGATTTTACTGGTCTCTCAACAGTTGAATATGTTGATTATAGGCTTGATAGCCCGCGCTATGATTTAAAAGAATGTATTAAACGTGGCGGGACATATTCCGCTCCATTGCGTGCTACTCTTCGTTTGATTGTTTGGTCAATTGATGACGAGACAGGCGCAAAAGAAATCAAAAGTATTAAAGAGCAAGATGTCTATATGGGTGAAGTCCCGTTAATGACAGAAAAGGCTACTTTTGTGGTGAATGGTACTGAGCGCGTTATTGTATCTCAATTACATAGATCTCCAGGAGTGTTTTTTGAGCATGATAAAGGTAAAGCAACAAATTCAACAAAGCTTCTTTATTCAGCGCGTGTAATCCCTTACCGTGGTTCTTGGTTGGATTTTGAATTTGATACAAAAGATATTCTATATTTTAGAATAGATCGTCGCAGAAAAATCCATGGAACGATCTTCCTAAAGGCTTTAGGTCTCAGTAAGGAAGAAATATTAGATACTTTCTATAGTAAGGTTCTTTATAAAAAATCAGGCAAAAAATGGTCTTATAATATTGATGCTGATAAATTAAAAGGTAGTATAGCGCAGATTGACTTCATTGATTCTAAAAACAAAGAAGTAATTGTTAAGGCTGGTGATAGAATTACTGTACTTGCTGTGAAGAAAATTATTGCCGCTAATATTACAAAACTTGAAGTTAGTGAAAAAGATCTAATCGGCAAAGTAGTTGCAACTAATATTGCAGGCGAAGAAGAGCCATTATTCAGCGCTGCTGAAAGAATTACTGAAGATAATATCGAAAAATTAGGCGATCTTAAAGAGATTGAGTTTGTTAATGTTATGCCAAATTCTGGTCATGGCTCTTACATATATGATACTTTGGCAGTTGACAAAACTGTTACAAAAGAGGATGCATTACTTGAAATATACAAAGTCTTAAGGCCAGGTGATCCTCCTTCTATCGAGGCATCAACATCATTATTTAATGACTTATTCTTTGTTGAAGATAGGTATGATCTATCAGCGGTTGGGAGAATAAAATTAAATGAGAGACTTGGTTTGGATATTGATGATTCAGTTCATTTATTAACTAAAGATGATATCTTGGCTACAGTTAAAATCCTTGTTAAAATGAAGGATGATAATGCTGATAAGGACGATATTGACCATCTTGGTAATAGAAGAATCAGATCAGTTGGTGAATTGGTTGAGAATCAGTTTAGAATTGGTTTAGTAAGGGTTCAAAGGTCAATTCAAGAAAGAATGAATTCTGTTGATATTGATACAGTTGTTCCGCAAGATTTAGTGAATGTTAAGCCTTTAGTATCCGTAGTTAGGGAGTTCTTTGGAACTTCTCAGTTATCACAATTTATGGATCAAACAAACCCATTATCAGAAATTACTCATAAAAGAAGATTGTCAGCTTTAGGGCCTGGTGGCTTAACAAGAGATAGGGCTGGTTTTGAAGTTCGAGACGTGCACGCATCACATTATGGAAGAGTATGTCCGATTGAAACTCCTGAGGGACCAAATATCGGTCTTATTAACAGCTTGGCTAGTTATGCAGTAGTTAACAAATATGGCTTTATTGAAACGCCATATCGTAAAGTCGAAAATGGTAAAGTTACAAAAGAAGTACATTACCTATCTGCAACTGCTGAAGCAAAATACGTTATTGCGCAAGCTAATGCAAAGTTAGATAAAGATAATAAATTCACGGCTGATTTAATCAGTTGCCGTTTTAACGGTGACAACATGATGTCTGCGCCTGATACAGTTGGTTATATTGACTTGTCGCCAAAACAGGTTGTGTCAGTTGCTGCATCATTAATTCCATTCCTTGAAAATGATGATGCCAATCGTGCATTAATGGGTTCAAACATGCAGAGGCAAGCAGTACCGCTATTGTATGCTGAAGCGCCGTTAGTTGGAACTGGTATGGAAAGGGTTGTTGCTAGTGATTCATCTGCTTGTGTTGTAGCAAGACGTGATGGTGTCGTTGAACAAGTTGATTCATGTCGGATATTAATCAAGGCAGTTAGTAATGATGCTGCACCTAGTGTTGACATATATGACCTTGAAAAATATCAGCGTTCTAATCAAGATACTTGTATTAATCAAAAGCCTTTAGTTAGAGTTGGTGATATTGTTAAGAAAGGCGAGGTTTTAGCTGATGGTCCTAGTACAAAATTAGGTGAATTAGCATTAGGTCGTAACGTTCTAGTTGGTTTTATGCCGTGGAATGGTTATAATTTTGAAGATTCGATCTTGATTTCTGAAAAATTAATAAAAGATGATGTGTTTACATCTATCCATATCGAAGAATTTGAGATAGTTGCGCGTGATACTAGGCTTGGTTCAGAAGAGGTTACTCGTGATATTCCTAATGTTTCTGAAGAGGTGTTAAGTCACTTAGATGAAATAGGAATAGTAAATGTGGGTGCTGAAATTAAAGAGGGTGAAGTCTTGGTTGGTAAAGTTACGCCAAAAAGTGAGTCTCCTGCAACACCTGAAGAAAAGCTATTAAGAGCTATATTTGGTGAAAAAGCTGCCGAAGTTAGAGACAGCTCACTTTATGTTCCACCTGGTGTAAAAGGTACAGTTGTTGATGTACGTGTATTTACGCGCAGAGGAGTAGAGAAGGATGAAAGAACTGTTGCAATTGAAAGGCAACATATTGATAGAATCAGCAAAGATCATGATGATCGTGTTGAAATACTTGAAGATTTCGTGCTTGGCAAAGTTAAGGCTCTTGCAATTGGTGAAAAAGTTGAAAAAGCTCCAACACCATTGAAAGCTGGTGAGGTGTTAAAAGAAAAATCTTTTGATGGTCTTTCACTAAAGAAAATCAAAAAAATTCTTCTTAAGGATGCTGATAAAGCTGATGAAATTGCAAAGATTCTTGAATCTTACACAGAAACTTTATCTACATTAGAGTCGGATCTAAATAATCGCGTTGAGAAATTACAAAGCGGTGATGATCTGGCGCAAGGTGTTTTAAAGATTGTTAAGGTGTTTGTTGCGATTAAACGTAAGTTACAACCTGGTGATAAAATGGCTGGCCGCCACGGAAATAAAGGTGTTATTTCTAAAATTGCGCCGATTGAAGACATGCCATATTTGGAAGATGGTACGCCACTTGATATCGTGCTTAATCCATTAGGTGTTCCGTCACGTATGAATGTTGGACAAATCATGGAAACGCATCTTGGTCTTGCAGTTCGTAGTCTTGGTCATAAGGTTGGTGCGGCAGTCGATGAGTATAGAAGGAAACAAGATCTTGAAACCTTACGTAAGGAAGTAATTGCCGTCTATGATGATGTTGCAGTTACAAAAGAAGTTAACTCAATGAATGAAAAGGACGTAGTTAATTTTGCTCATAATTTACGTAATGGTGTGCCGATTGCAACACCAGTATTTGACGGTGCTAAAATCGAAGATATTGACAAAGCTCTTATTCAAGCAGGGCTTGATACATCTGGTCAACAAACTGTCTATGATGGAACAACAGGTGAGATGTTTGATCGTAAAGTTACGGTTGGCTATATCTATATGTTAAAACTTCACCATTTAGTTGACGATAAAATCCATGCACGTTCAATCGGGCCATACAGTCTAGTAACTCAGCAGCCTTTAGGTGGAAAGTCACATTTCGGTGGACAAAGATTTGGAGAAATGGAATGTTGGGCATTACAAGCTTATGGTGCAGCATATACATTGCAGGAAATGTTAACAGTGAAATCAGACGACGTCTCAGGTAGAATTAAGCTATATGAGTCGGTTGTAAGCGGTGATAACAACTTTGAGTATGGTATACCTGAATCATTCAATGTGATGATTAAGGAGTTGAAATCGCTTTGCCTCAATGTTGAGCTGGAGCAGAGTAAAGATTAGTTCGATCATTTTTAATAATAATCTAAAATAGTTGCAAATATGAGTAAGGGTCCTTCACAAGCTGCATATAGTTTTTTTTCCGGTTTTGAAAGCGAAAGTGATTTTGATACGGTAAAAGTATCAATCGCCAGTTCAGATCAGATTCGTTCTTGGTCGTTTGGTGAAGTGAAAAAGCCTGAGACAATTAACTATAGGACATTTAAGCCTGAAAGAGAGGGTTTATTTTGTGCAAGAATATTTGGTCCTGTAAAGGATTATGAATGCCTATGTGGAAAATATAAAAGAATAAAATACAAAGGCATCACTTGTGAAAAATGTGGAGTTGAGGTTACAAAATCATCAGTAAGGCGTGAAAGGATGGGGCATATTGAGCTTGCTGCACCAGTTGCTCATATTTGGTTTCTTAAATCTTTGCCATCTAGAATTAGTACTTTACTTGATATGGCATTAAAAGATGTTGAAAAAGTATTATATTTTGAGGGATACATTGTTATTGAGCCAGGTTTAACGCCATTTAAAGTTGGTGAAGTTTTGCCAGAAATTGCATATCAAGCAGCATTAGAAGAGCATGGTCATGATTCTTTCTCAGTTATGATGGGTGCTGAAGGTGTAAAGCATATACTTTCAAATATTGATTTAAAAAAGGAACAAAAACAATTGCGTGAAGCTCTTTCTGAAGGCCCTTCTGAAGCAAAAACTAAGAAAATAATCAAAAGATTAAAATTAATAGAGTCATTCATAGAATCTGGTAACTTGCCAGAATGTATGGTTATGGACGTTGTGCCAGTATTGCCACCAGAAATCAGACCATTAGTTATGCTAGATGGTGGAAGGTTTGCCGCATCTGACTTAAATGAGCTATATCGTCGAGTTATTAATCGTAATAATCGTTTAAAAAGATTAATGGAGCTTAGAGCGCCAGAAATCATTATTCGTAACGAAAAGCGTATGTTGCAAGAATCAGTTGATTCTCTATATGATAATAGTCGTAGAGCACGTCCTTTGAAGAATTCTAATAAGCGCGCTTTCAAATCTTTGACTGATATGTTAAAGGGTAAACAAGGACGTTTTAGACAAAATCTTTTAGGTAAGCGAGTTGATTATTCAGGAAGATCAGTAATCGTAGTTGGTCCTAATTTAAAATTACACCAATGTGGTTTGCCAAAGAAAATGGCGTTAGAATTATTTAAACCATTCATATATTCTAAATTAGAATTATATGGAATGTCTAACTCTATCAAATCTTCTAAAAAAATTGTTGAGAATGAAAGTCCTGAAGTTTGGGATATTCTAGAAGAAGTTATCAGGGAACACCCTGTAATGTTAAATCGTGCTCCAACACTCCACAGACTTGGCATACAAGCTTTTGAACCTGTGTTAGTTGAAGGTAAAGCAATACATTTACACCCACTTGTTTGTGCAGCTTTTAACGCTGACTTTGACGGTGACCAAATGGCAGTACATGTGCCTATTTCACTAGAAGCGCAAATCGAATGTCGTGTATTGATGATGTCAACAAACAACATTCTAAGCCCTGCAAATGGTAAGCCGATTATTGTTCCATCACAAGATATTATTCTTGGTCTATATTACTTATCACTAGAGTTAGGTGGTGATATAGGTGAAGGTAAGGCATTTGCAAATATAGCAGAAATTGAACATGCTCTGCATGATAAATCTGTTAGTTTACATGCTAAGATAAAATATCGTGCTACTAAAATTGATGCAAAAACTGGTAAAAAAGTTACCAATATTGTCGATGCTACACCTGGTAGAGCATTGTTATCACAGTTAATTCCTACTGAAGGCAATCTTGATTTTGAAGTTGTAAACAAATTAATGACTAAAAAAGAAATCAGTAACTTGATTGACCTTGTTTACAGAAATTGTGGTCAGAAAAACACGGTTATATTTGCCGATAGACTAATGGCACTTGGTTACAAGCATGCTACAAAATCTGGTATTTCTTTTGGAAAGGATGATTTGATTATCCCTGAAACTAAACAAAAACACATTGATAGCTCTTTATCTGAAATCAGAGAGTTTGAGAAGCAATATGCTGACGGTCTAATTACCTCAGGTGAGAAATATAATAAGGTCATAGACGCGTGGTCTGGTTGTACGGATAGAGTTGCGAATGACATGATGGAGCGTATTTCTGGTGATGTTGTAAAAGCAGAACATGTAAGTGCACATGAAAGAATTAATTCTGTATATATGATGGCGCATTCTGGTGCAAGAGGATCAGCTTCGCAGATCAAACAGCTTGCTGGTATGCGTGGTTTGATGGCTAAGCCAAGTGGTGAAATTATTGAAACACCAATTACTTCAAACTTTAAAGAAGGATTGAATGTTCTTGAATATTTTAACTCTGCCCACGGAGCAAGAAAAGGTCTTGCTGATACGGCATTGAAAACTGCAAATTCAGGATATTTAACTAGAAGATTGGTTGATGTTGCACAGGATTGTGTGGTATACACAGATGATTGTAAAACAGATAAGTTTATTACTTTGCAGTCTGAATTCGAGGGTGCAAACGTAACAGTCCCTATTTCTGATAAAATATTAGGTAGAGTAGTAGCTGAAGATGTTATCGACCCTGCTAATGAAAAAGTTTTGATAAAAGCACATTCATTAATTGATGAAGATGCATCTAATATTATCGGATCTGTTGATATTGATAGCTTGAAAGTGCGCTCTGTATTAACTTGTGAAAGTGAGTATGGTGTATGTGCTAAATGTTATGGAAGAGACCTTGCAACTGGTGACCTTGTGAATATTGGTGAGGCGGTTGGCGTTATCGCTGCTCAATCAATCGGTGAGCCCGGTACACAGCTTACAATGAGAACATTCCATATTGGTGGTGCAGCACAAAGAGGAGCTGAGCAATCAAGCATTGAGTCGCCAATTGATGAAGGTATTGTAAAACTTCACACTGCTAAATTAGTTACTAATAGCACAGGCAAAAAAGTAGTAATGAATCGTTCCGCAGAAATTACCTTAGTTGATAGCAAAGGTAACGAGAAATTTAAGCATAAAGTGCCTTATGGTGCAAGGTTCTTAGTTGAAGAAGGTTCTACAGTTATTAAGGGACAAAGGCTTGCTGAATGGGATCCATACAATTTGCCAATTATTACTGAAGCTACGGGTAAAATAAAATTTAGAGATTTACTTCAAGACGTCTCATATAGTGATGAGTACGATTCAGCAACTGGTATGTCGAGCAAAGTAGTTATAGATTGGAAGAATAACGAAAAAGGCACTGATTTAGTACCAAGGCTGGTTATTCAGGATGAAAATGGTGAACCTCTAAAAATCAAATCAGGTATTGATGCAAGATATTTCTTGTTTATTGACTCAATATTAAATGTTGCTGATGGTGATGAAGTCCACGCTGGAGACGTAATTGCACGTATTCCAAAAGGCTCTTCAAAAATTGCCGACATTACAGGTGGTCTACCACGAGTAGCTGAATTGTTTGAAGCGAGAAAGCCAAAACAACACTCGATAATCAGTGAGACTTCAGGTACTGTTGTTTTTGGTAAAGATTATAAGGCAAAAAGAAGAGTCATCATTAAGCCTGAAGATGATAATGAGCCAGCATTTGAATATATGATTCCAAAAGGTAAGCATATTGCTGTAAATGAAGGAGATTATGTTAATAAAGGTGAGCTATTAATGGATGGAAATCCTGTGCCACATGACATATTAAGTGTGTTAGGTGTCGAAGCTTTATCGAAATACATCATTGGTGAAGTACAAAAAGTATATAGATTACAAGGTGTGCAAATTGATGATAAGCATATTGAAACAATTCTATTGCAGATGTTAAAGCGTGTTGAAATAGTAGATGGTGGTGAGACCACTTTCTTAGTAGGCGAGACTATGCATAGAGAAGAGTTTGAAATTGCTAATAAAAAAGCTAAAAAACAAGGCTACAAACCAGCAACTGTTCGTCCTATCTTACAAGGTATTACGAAGGCTGCATTGCAAACTAACTCACTTATCTCAGCAGCATCTTTCCAAGAAACTACTAAGGTGTTGACAGATGCCGCAGTTAATGGAAAACGCGATCCTTTAAAAGGCTTAAAAGAGAATGTTATTGTTGGAAGGTTAATTCCAGCAGGAACAGGTCTTTATACTTCAGCGTTAAAGAAAGAAGCTCTAAAACGTGATAATGCTGTTACATCTGCAATAGAAAAGGAAGCAGCTAAAGAAGCTAAAGCAGTAGAAAAAGCAGCTAAACAAGAAGCTGAAGTTGTAGCTTCTGAAACTTCTGAAGTAGTAGAAGGTGATAAGGCTGACAAATCTGCAGCAAGCGCATAGTTTTTACCAAAATCAAAAAGTGCAATGAATATACTAGTATTGGGAAGTGGCGGTAGAGAACACGCTATATGTTGGTCTATTAGCCAATCCCCAATGCTTAGTAAACTATACGCTATTCCTGGAAATGCTGGTATAGAGTCAGTAGCAAAATGCGTTGATCTCTCAATATTGGATCTTGAAAAAATAGCTGAATTCTGCCTTAGTAAAAAAATTGATATTGTCATCGTGGGTCCAGAAGCACCACTTGCTGCTGGTATTAGTGATTATCTGGAAGAGAAAAATATCAAGGTTTTTGGCTGTAGTAAATTAGCCTCGCAATTAGAATCATCAAAAGCATTTACCAAACAAGTCTGCGATGCAGAAAATATCCCAACAGCTAGCTATAAAGTATTTTATAATATAGAGGAGGCAATCTCTTATGTGCGTGAGCAGAGTTTTCCAATTGTGGTTAAAGCTGATGGTTTAGCAGCGGGAAAGGGCGTTATTATTGCGGAGTCTGTTGATGTAGCAGAGCAGGCGATACAGGATATATTCAGCGGTGAGTTTGGCCATAATGATAAATTAGTCATAGAAGAATTTCTGGAAGGAATAGAAGCGAGTTTATTTGCTATTTGTGATGGAAAAAAGGCAATATTGCTTGGTACAGCTGGTGATCACAAACGCATAGGTGAGGGTGATACAGGTTTAAATACGGGAGGAATGGGTACATATGCGCCACATCCCTTAGTTACCCCTGCAGTAGAAGATGAAGTGATGGAGAAAATGATTAACCCAACGCTTAAATACATGCAGGAAAATAATATGCCTTTTAAGGGTGTGTTGTTTGCAGGGTTGATATTAACTCAGGATGGAGTGAAGTTAATAGAATATAATGTACGTTTGGGTGACCCTGAGGCGCAAAGCATCATTGCATTGTTGGATAGTGACTTTCTAGAGTTGGTTAAAGATGCGGTGGATGAAAAGTTAGAGCAATATCAGTTAAAATATAAGCCAGAACATGCGGTGACTGTAGTTATGTCTGCTCAGGGATACCCACAATCATATAAGAAAAATACAGAGATTCACAACATTGAGGAGGCTGAGCAAAATGCTTTGGTTTTTCATGCTGGAACAGTTCGCAAGGATGGTAAATTACTTGCTAATGGCGGACGTGTATTGAATATTACAGGAGTTGGGAAGGATTTAATTGAAGCAAGAGACAGAGCTTATAAAGCAACAGCAAAGATCAATTGGCCTGATGGATACTATCGTCGTGATATAGCTAAGCAAATACTTTCTTACATTGTTTAGGCGGATATTTTTGCGTCCTTTTTGCTAAATAACTTATTTCCTACATAATCAAAAGAATTAGCGCGCCAACAATTATACGATAATAGCCAAAAACTGTAAAACCATTTTTACTAATAAATAGCACGAATGGTTTGATAATCAGTAATGCAGAAAGAAAAGCAGCAATAAACCCCGTCATGATTACTAAGCCATGATCAAAACTCAAAGCTTCGTGGTTTTTATAAATATCAAAAACTGTTGCACCAAGCATAGTAGGGATTGCTAAGAAGAAAGAAAATTCTGTAGCAACTTTGCGGGGTAATTTAAGTATCATTCCGCCGATAATCGTGCTGCCAGAGCGTGATACACCGGGGATCATAGCAATGGCTTGAAACAGGCCTATTTTAACGGCGGTGATGGCTGATATATCCTCTATTTCTTGTGTCTCTTCTTTGATATTTAGGCGCTCAACAATAATCATGATAATTCCACCGATAATAAGGCTAATTGCTACAATTAGAGGGGAGAATAGGGCGGATTTTATAAAGTCATGTAAAAGAGCTCCGAGAATTGCGGCAGGGAGAAAAGCTGCCAAAATATTGATTGTAAAGTTTTGTGACTTCTTTTCCTTAAGATGTAAAACCGTATGGAATAATTTTTTTCGATAAAGAAAGCATACTGCAAGAATCGCGCCTAATTGAATTATAATCTCAAAAGTCTTTCCTGGAATTTCGTTAAAATTCAGCAGGTTAGATGCTACAATTAAGTGACCAGTTGAGGATACAGGGAGGAATTCAGTAAGGCCTTCAAGGATGCCGAGCAATATTGCTTTGAGATATATAATCTGTTCCATACCCTTTTTTTATTATGGTGCCTCCGGCCCGACTTGAACGGGCACGTCCCTAAGGACAACAGATTTTGAGTCTGTCGCGTCTACCAATTCCACCACGGAGGCTCTTAAAATCTGGTTCTTTTGCACCCTTGTTAGCAAATAACCTTTACTCGCTTTATTCATGTACGAAGATGTACATGTTCGCTCACTCATAAAGGACATTTGCTAACAATAATAACAAAAATCCTCAAATTTTACAAATATGGTTGTTGTGTATTTTGAGTAAACAACCTTTAAAAAAACTGGGGCGAGCGACCGGGCTTGAACCGGCGACCCTCAAGACCACAACCTGATGCTCTACCAACTGAGCTACGCCCGCCACAAATTTGGTTTTTTTGCGCCCTTTTTAGTACATAACTTTTGTTCATTTCGCTCGTGTACGAAGATGTACACGTTCACTCACTCACAAAAGACATGTACTAAAAATTATCACAAAAATCCTCAAATTCAAAAAATCTTAGCTCTTTTGAGCGCTTTTTGCCAAACTGCTTCGTTTTTTATCGGTTACGTATGAAGTATACGCTCCCTCAAAAACTTCATGGTTTAACAAAAATCCTCAAATTCAAAAAAGCTCTTAGATTTAAAAATCTAAATTCTCAACCTTATAACCATCTCCTTTTTAAGGGTGAGGGTTAAATATGGTCTCGGGAAACTAAGTCTTATCTGTATTTAAGTCAAGATTAGATTAAACGCTATGAAATGTTTTATTGCAAATAGGTACATAGCCCTATAATGCGTTTCCCAGTAATTAAAAAAAAGATAACCATGGTTGCGCTTACACCATCTGTTAGTTTATTTGCGAATATTCCGCCGATTAAAGGTGTTAGGTTTGCTGTGGCCGCAACAGGTATAAAATATAAAAACAGAGCTGATTTATTATGTATGAGTTTCGATGAAGGGACTTCAGTTGCTGGTTGCTTCACTACTTCAAGCATCACGGCGCCTTCGGTTGACCTATGTAAGGAAAATACACCTTCAAATAATGCGAGAGCTTTAGTTGTGAATTCTGGTAACGCAAATTGCTTTACTGGTAGGAGGGGGCAGAAATCTTTGGATAATATTGTAACAAAGACAAGTGAAGTAGCTGGCTGCAAAAAACAAGAAGTATATACATCTTCTACAGGGGTAATTGGTGAATATTTGCCTGATGAATTAATTACTGAAATGCTACCAGCTGCTTATAATAATTTGCAGGAGAATAATTGGGAAGAAGCAGCAAAAGCGATTATGACAACTGATACTTTCTATAAGGTCAGTAGTAAATTAACCCATATAGCTGGCGTTCCAGTAACTATTAATGGGATAGCAAAAGGTTCTGGCATGGCCGCACCAAACATGGCAACGGTGCTGAGTTATGTTTTTACTGATGCCAAAATTGATGCTGTAATATTAGATGTCGTTTTTAGAAAGGCGATTAATAAATCCTTTAATTCTATTACCGTAGATAGCGATACTTCAACTAATGACACAGCTTTGATTTTTGCAACAGGGAAGAGCGCAGAACATAAGTCAGTTAAATCTGAAAAAGATGCTCATCTTAATGATTTTGCCACAGCACTAGAACAGTTATTAATAGAGCTTGCGCAGCTAGTGGTAAGGGATGGCGAAGGCGCTACGAAATTTATAACGATCAAAGTCAAGGGTGCATCAGGTGAAAAATCTGCTAAAAAGATAGCTTTGTCAGTTGCAAATTCACCATTAGTTAAAACAGCAATTGCCGGTAGTGACCCTAATTGGGGAAGAATAATGATGGCTGTTGGTAAATCTGGTGAGCCAGTTAAAAAAGAAAGGATGTCACTAAAAATTGGCGACACGTTGGTTGTAAAAGATGGTGGATTGAACCCAGAATATGATGAGTTGATCACCACAAAACCTTATATGCAAAGAAAAGAAATAGATATTGAAATAGATGTTGGTTTTAAGACAAAGAAGCTTGCAGAAGCTACGGTTTGGACATGTGACTTGACTAAAGAGTATATACGAATCAATGCCGACTACCGCTCATAAAATCTGGTTCTTTTGAGCGCTTTTTGCCAAACTGTTTCGTTTTTTATTGGTCACGTATGTAGTATACGCTCCCTCAAAAAAACTCATGGTTTGACAAAAATCATCTCAAAACTCCTCAGATTTGACTAACGGGTCTTTTACCCTCTACATACGTCATCCCAGCCTGCGCGGGGATGACGAGGGAGCATAGTATGTTTACAAACCTCTTCCAAAATACACGTCGCTTATTCGCTCAGGACATGTATCAAAAATCATCTCAAAAGAACCAGATTTCTCCAATCTAACTCTCTAGATGCATAGTTCTTGACTTGTAATAGGAGGAAATGCTAGATTATACAGACTTAATGCGAGCTAACTCCGCTACTTTGCTAATTTGTAAAATTAATTAAAGTAGAAAGCATACAAAAAGACTATTTTTAAAAAATAGAAATTTTTGCTTTGATTTTTAGAGAGCTTGAAATAATTTGGAGCGAGGTGTATTCTTATACATGAGTCGAACGAATTATTTAATGCGAACTAACTCCGCTACTTTGCTAATTTGTAAAATTAGTTAAAGTAGAAAGCATGTAAAAAGACTATTTTTTTAAGGCCGAGTAGCAAAGTGGTAATGCAGAGGACTGCAAATCCTCCATCGTCAGTTCGATTCTGTCCTCGGCCTCCAATCCTTACCTCCTTCCTCTACCTTCCTTATTTGCTCTGCGATTCGCTTTTCTGCTATAAGTACTGTCGCCTTGCTTGCGTTCCCGTGCGTTGCTGCGCTTCTCTTTCCTGTCGTCACGACGTTCAGTTCGACTATCTTTTATATCTTCGCGTTTTTCTTGGTTTTCGTCAAATTTTTCTTTGCGTATATCTTTAGCTTTTTCTTTGTATTCTTGATTAATGTTTTGGATTTCTTGGCGACGTTCTTGTTTTAATTGTTGGATATTGCCATTGCTTTCAGCGGCAATAAGAGGTGAGCTAAATGCTAAGCTTGCAATTAATGATATATGAATTTTGTTCATGTGCTCCTTTAAAAAAAGTAAAAATAAAACCCATAGTAGATATAAATCTACACGGCAATAAAGATTTTTATATGTTGAAAAGATTTTTAATATTCTATAAGGTCATGCCATAAAAAAGGAAGGAGGTTTCTATGTTATATTTGCGGTTTATATTGCCGTTTTTTTTGTTATTTAACTTTATAAGCGTTGCTAACGCTAATTCAAATTCAACAATATTAGTAATCAATGCTAGCACTGGTGAAATAATAAATCAGGAGCAATCCCTAGAGCAGCGATACCCAGCATCGCTAACTAAATTAATGACTTTATATCTTGCTTTTTCTGCCTTGGAGAAGGGTTATTTTACGGCTGATCAGTCTTTAGTGGTTTCTCGACGAGCGGCCTTACAACCAAGTAGTAAATTGGGTTTGCGTCAGGGAGAAAAAATTAAAGTTAAAGAAGCAATTATTTCACTCATAGTTAAATCTGCTAATGATGCGGCAGTGGTATTAGCAGAGGCATTAGCCGGCAGTGAGGAGTCATTTGCTGTGCAGATGAATCTTAAAGCAAGTGAGTTGAACATGCAGAAAAGCTCTTTCCGCAACGCCTCTGGCCTACATGATGATGAGCAGTATACAACAGCGCGTGATATGGCTAAGCTAGCGTTAGCATTGAAAAATCATTTCCCTCATTATTTTCCGCTTTTCTCCGTTACGGAATTTTATTACAAAGATCGGCTATATTCGACACATAATAACATGGTGCTGAAATATGATATGGTTAACGGTATTAAGACAGGATATACGCGCGCTTCTGGTTACAATATGATAACTTCTGCTAAAAAAGATGGTGTTGAATTACTGGCCGTAATTCTTGGTGAAAGCAATGCTAATGCGCGTGATGAGACTATGGAGAAAATATTAAAGAGTGCATTTCTAGGAAGTAAATTAAAAAACATTATAGTTGAGAAACTAGTTGAGAAAAGTTCATACATTCAATTAACAAAATTAAACATATTTAATTTACCAACACCAGTTGCTAAGCCTAATCGCTATGATTATGCTTTATACCAACACTAATCTTTAAATACGCATTTGCAGTTACGTAAAATTAGATAATAGAATGAGTGGAATTTCTTGCTAATAGCCAAAGCTATCAGTAAGAAATTATGCGAAGCTATATCAGCTAATTCTACTACTGCCCGCAGATTGTAGCAAAAATCCCTAGCTTTTATGACGACAATAAATCTACATTTAGAGAGGAGTGTTTGTATTATCTGTTATTGATGATCGTCTTCATAATAATGTTCTTCGCTAATTTTCTTAATTTTCTGCTTGCAATGTAAATTTACCTATGCGATGAGTTGCAACTCAAAGTTGTATGGCTTTGTGTTGGTCTGAGGTGAATTATGCCTTAGGGAGGTGAGACCTAAATTTTAATAATTAATTTAGGTAATTCTATGTCTACTAAAACTAAACTTCTTTCATTATGTATATTAGCTTCTATTAGCACTGCTTCTGCCTATGCAGGAAAAAGCTGTGCGCATGATGCTAGTTCTTTTAACTGTGTAACTTTTGTTGATAATTATGACGCTAATAGCCTGACAATTAATATTGATGATGTGCATCCGATTATTGCTAGCAAAGTTAAGGTCGATATAAAGGGAGTGCTTACGCCCTCTATTACTTCAAAAAACAAATGCGAAAAACAGCTGGCAAAAGATGCAAAGAAATTTGTTAAAACTTTTATGAAGTCAGCTAAGGAAATTAGAGTGACGGAGCTAGAAAGAGAAAGGAAATTTGCTTTTAAAGGTAAGGTAATTGCTGATGGTAAGGATCTTGGTGATTTGCTGCTTAATAAGAAGTTTGCGGTAAAGGCAGAGAAAAAACTAAAGAGTAAAGACGTAAATTGGTGCAAAGTCTAAATTTTGGGGCGCTGTTTGCGCCCTTTTTTGCCAATAACCTACTTTTTACTTCGGTCACGTACGCTTCGCCTATGTACGTTCCCTCGTTCAAGTAGGACATTGGCAAAAAATTATCACAAACCTCTTCCAAAATTACTCTAAAATACACGTCGCTCATTCGCTCAGGACATGTATCAAAAATCATCTCAAAACTCCTCAGATTCCACCAATGGGTCTACCCTCCACACACGTCATCCCTGCGCAGGAATGACGAAAGGGGCAAAATGTATTTTGGGTACACGAGTCGAAACGAACAAAAGTTATATGTCAAAGTGTTGGAGTTAATCTGAGGATTTTTGTGATGATTTTTTTTCTACTGTTATTTTTTTAACGAGGAAGTGTAGACTTCTACATGACGATGTTAAAAAAATGTTATAGGAAAAAAAGGGCGCAAAAAGACCAGATTGTAATAGATCTAAAGGTTGTTTTGTGTCTTTGTGGCTTTGAGCGTGTTCTGCATCAAACAAGCAATAGTCATCGGTCCAACCCCACCAGGGACAGGGGTTATAGCTTTTGCTTTTGCTTGGATGTTAGCGAAGTCAACATCACCGACTAGTTTGTTTTTTCCATCTTGTAAGATTCTATTAATCCCCACATCAATAATTACAGCGCCATCTTTTACCCAGTTCTCCTTGACCATCAAAGGTCTGCCGACTGCAGCAACGATAATATCTGCTTGTTTACATACTGCTTCGATGTTTTGGGTTTTAGAGTGAGTGATTGTAACGGTACAATTTTCTTGTAATAAAAGTTCTGCCATTGGTTTGCCGACAATATTTGAACGCCCAACAATAACCGCGTGTAGGCCACTTAAATTATTATTGAAGGTGCGTTTTAGCATAATGAGGCAGCCCAAAGGCGTGCAAGGAACCATGGCGTCTTTTTGTTGGGTGTATAATTTGCCGATATTTTCAATATGAAAACCATCAACATCCTTTTCTGGCTTGATTGTGGTAATGATTTTTTCTTTATCAATATGTTCAGGGAGTGGTAATTGGACTAATATACCATTAACGTGAGCATCAGCATTTAAGTCTTCAATTTTTTTGATGAGCTCTTCCTGTGTTGTATCAGATGGTAGGTTGATTTTAAGAGAGTTTATACCGAGATAGGCGGCTTTTTTATCTTTATTATTTACGTAAACTTCACTCGCTGGGTCTTCCCCAACTAAAATTACTGCTAAGGTTGGTGTTATGTTATGTTTTTGTTTGAGTAGAGATATCTCTTGCTTTACTTGTTCACAAACATCATAAGCTAATGCTTTGCCGTCAATTATATTACTCATTTGCTCTGTTTATTGAAGATAGTTAAAAATAGGGTTGCACCATATAAAAACATTATTAACATCGCAAGAAAATAAGGTAATTAAAGGAAAGTTATGAAACCAATAAATAATAATTTCTACGACATAGATATAAATTCTTGGCAGGAGAGCTTTAGGAAGCTGCTTGGCTCTGTTAAAGATTCTGTTAATGCATTTGAAGATAGCGAAGCTAGTGATTTTCGTAATATCCAACAAATCGAATCATCCGGTATTACAAGGTTGCCCTATGAGAAATATAAAAGACGCGTTGAAGTTTTGGATATTGAGTCATTAAACTTTATTTCTTTTGCACAAGACAATACTCAAAAGTTTGATCTGCAATCTCTTAATAGCATGATCGATTGTCTAGGAGGGCTTTTGGAGAAGATCAATAACCTTTACGAAGTGTTTAATGAGGAGGTTGTGGAAGTTAGGGCTAATGATCAGCTTGCTAGTTACATCAAACGCAATAAAGCAACATTTGCACATCATTTCTGGATAATTGAAAGAACTAGAAATGCTCTCATTAGTTTAGTGGAGAGTAGCTACCAAAAAGGCTGTAATTTTCAGCCTTATGTGTTTGCTGATTCTAATCTCAAAAGCGCCTAAATCTGGTTCTTTTGCATCCTGTTTCGTAAATAACCTTTGCTATTTTGCTCGTGTATAAGGTATGCACGTGACTTCAGTGTCAAAGGACATTTACAAAAAATCATTACAAAAATCCTCAGATTTTACAAATATTATCTAGCCCGATAAGTAGAGATGTCTTGTTTCGGGATCCAGATTTTTTTTGGTTGTTCACTAGTTTGAAAAAATATATCAATCGGGATGCCGCCACGAGGGTACCAATAGCCACCAATACGCAGCCATTTTGGCTTTAAAATCTTAATTAAATCTTTCGCAATTTGAATCGTACAATCCTCATGGAAAGCACCGTGATTGCGATATGACCCCATATATAATTTTAGAGATTTGCTTTCAACTAGAAATTTATTAGGCACATAGTCAATTATGATATGGGCAAAATCTGGCTGACCAGTAATCGGGCAGATTGAGGTAAATTCTGGGCAGCTAAAACGTACTGCATAATCAACGTCGCAATTAGAGTTGGGAATTTGTTCTAACTTTGCCTCACTTGGTGATTGAGGTAAGGGTGTGTTTTGACCTAGCTGTTCTAATTTGATATATTTTGGCATTTATTTGTAAGGATTTATTTGTGAGAACATTTCAACATCGTAATAACGTCCATTATGAAAACGATATTCTTGCAATGTGCCTTCATGTTTAAACTGAGCTTTTTTTAAGAGGCTCATTGAGGCAACGTTGGATTTGACAGTGGAGGCTTGAATTCTGTTAAAGCCAATTTCCTTAAAGCCAAATTCAACGACTTTTTCAATTGCGCGGCTCATTATATTTTTCTTCCAATATTGGCGGCTTAGATCATAACTAATTTCTGTACGATTATTATAGCGATTCCAATCATTAAAACCAATGGCGCCGATCATGCGGTTAGTTGTGCGGTCAGCCACTGCCCAATATATACTTTCACGATTTTTGAATAATTTAATCCAATAGAGGATTTCCTCATGTGCTTCCTCCATTGTTTTTGGAATGCTAGATAAGATATATTTTGAAACTTCAGGGTCTGAAAAATAGCGAAAAAAATCACCAACATCATCTAAAGTTTGCTCACGCAATATATATTCTTTATCGATTATAATTGTGGGGAATGTTTTAAATACATCTGCTATTGCCATACAACCTATTTTTATATATATTCTACAGGGTCAGTTAGCTTTGCTTCTGCAAAACCTTTGAGTCTTAATAGGCAGGAATCACACTTACCGCAAGCTTTTTTTCCAATTGGTGAATAGCAACTATGCGTTAAAGAATAATCTACTCCCAAAGAAATCCCTTTTTTGATAATTGCGGCTTTATCCATATTCATCAATGGCGCGTGAATGTTGATTCGGTAGCTCAAAGCAGCTTTTGTTGCAAGGTTCGCCATTTGTTCAAAGGCTTTGATATATTCAGGGCGGCAATCAGGATAGCCACTATAATCAACGGCATTAGCACCGATAAAAATATCATAAGCATTATTGCTTTCAGCAATAGCTAATGCGTAAGAGAGAAATATAGTATTGCGTGCTGGGACATACGTAATTGGTATATCATCTTTTAGGCTATTTTGTGGAACTGCAACTTTATCATCAGTTAAGGCAGAATTGCCAAATATCTCAGGGTTAATATTGATGATGATATGTTTTTTAATCTTTAGTTTTTTAACAATATTTTTAGCATTGTTGATTTCTAACGAATGTTTTTGAGCATAGTTGAAGCTAACTGCAATTAGCTCAAAGTTTTCTGCTTGTGCCATAGAGGCGACGGTTGCCGAATCAAGACCGCCACTTAGTAGGAGGATTGCTTTTTTCATGGAAGATTTAATATTTTGTGAATTTGGAGTGAAATAAAATAGCCATTCTCTTGTGCTAGTTTTTTTGTGAGTTCAAGGTTTGCAAGGTTTTTCTCTGCATTATATTCATCCATTGGCTGCAAATATATAGGAATCTTAAATTCGCTTTGTCCAATTTCTGGCACGTGATTATAAGCTTTGTTGTTATTAGAAATAATAAACTTCAAGGCGCTAATTTTACTTAGTAAATCTTGATGGAGTTTTTTATAGCCACTCCCATTGATGTTTTTTGGCGAGCAAATAATTTCAACCTTGCTAGGCAAAGGGCGAGATAATGTGCCATTTGTTTCGATTTGTACTTTGAAGTTTAATTTTAACAAAGCGGCACATAATTTTTCAATTGGTTGGCGCAAAGGCTCACCGCCAGTTATTATAATTAATTTGCGGACGATATTTTTCTGATCGTTTTTTGCTAGTTCGAGAGTTGTTTTGATAATATCGCTAATTGCCAGATTGTTAAATTCATCAAACTCAGTGTCGCAGAAATCACATTGTAAGTTGCAACCTCCTAGGCGAATAAACACAGCAGGATGACCGCTATATAGGCATTCACCTTGAATAGTTGCGAAGATTTCAGTCACAACTAATTCATTACCATCTCCCTTTGTTGGTTTAAGAATTGGGTTTTTACCAAACATAATATTGCAGTTATTTGAGATTTAGAGGTTTTTGATTGGATTGACGGAAGCTTTGGACTAGCTGTTCAATCTCTTCACGCGGGACGCCGCTTAGTTTAAGTAATTCTGTGCTCATTTGCAATCCTAATTCATAAATTTCTGGCACGATTATTTGTGCGCCTAGTTTTTTAAGTTTTTCACTATGTTCAATTCCTTGTGCTCTGACAATAATTGGTACATGTGGAAAGTGATTATTAATTATTTTTACGGTTTTAGTCAAGGCTTTCACGTTTGTCATAGCAAGGACGATAGCTCCAGCTTGGTCAGTCTGGATTGATTCTAGAATCCGCATATCAGTTATGTCGCCATAATAGACTGGTTTATTCTTCTTATGATATTTACTGACAACGTTATGGTTTGTATCAATTGCCATATAGCTGATATTTTCTGCATCTAATATTGTGGATACTGTTTGCCCAACACGACCAAAGCCAGCAATGATAAAGTGGTTTGTAAGTTTAGGGGGGTCTGTTTTGACAGACTTGGTGCTGTCAAAGTAACGCTCTAATTTCCGACCAAATAATGCAAGTAGTGGGGTGAGTGCCATAGAGGTAGCAACGACAAGCGAGAGAATATGTAGTAAATCTGCGGATAATATTGATTCCTTACTTGCCATTTCAAACAAGACAAAAGCAAATTCTCCTGATTGTGAAATCAGTAATGCAGCATTTATGGATGTGCCGATCTTGAATTTAAATGCAAGGCAAATTACAAAAATAATTAAGGCTTTGAGAAGGATAAGTAATATAGAAAAAAGTAATATCATCCATAATTTTTCTGAAATCAATGTAAGATCAAAATGCATGCCGATTTCTGTCATAAAGAAAAATCCTAAAAACAGGCCTTTAAATTGTGATATGGTGGATTCAACATGGTGGCGGAATTCTGTTTCTGCGACTATTACACCAGCAATAAATGCACCAAAGGCAAGCGATAGACCAAGATTTTGTGTGACCCAAGCAGAGCCAAGAACAACAAACAAAGTAGTGGCGACGAAGATGTCATTGTAATGCGAAGAGGCGATAAATTTAAATAATGGACGCAATAAGAAACGACCAGCCAGAACGATAATTGTTAAAGCGCCGATAGATTTGACGATAGTCAAGAGCACAACTGGTAAAATTTCTACATTAGGTTTGTTTAGTAGAGGAATTAATATGAAAAGTGGTACAACGATTAAGTCTTGTAAAAGCAGTACGGAAATGCTGATTTTTTTAATGTTTCCTGCGTTTTCACGTAATTCAGAAAGGAGTTTCAGAACAATAGCTGTAGATGAAAGTGCTAAGCTTGATCCAATAACAATGGCTAGGTTGATGTCATTATAAATAAAATGAACTATTGAAGATATTGCAACTGCGGTAATAAAGAATTGTAGTATGCCGAGCCCAAAAATTAGGCGACGCATGGAGATTAACCTTTCTAAAGTTAGCTCCAGACCAATAGAAAATAATAAGAAAACTATGCCGAATTCTGCGAGGGATTTTGTTGTGTTATTATAGCCAACTAAATTTAACCCATATGGGCCAATTATAGCACCAGCCACGAGATAGCCAATTACTGGACTGATGTTTATTTTCCTGAATACAGCAACAATGGCAATTGCAGCGGCAAGGATTATCAAGACATCTGGCAGAGAATATATGCTATCCATTTTTTATTTTTTATTCACTTGAGAAGAGGTTGTACTACCTAGCAGTTTTGGCATAACTTGCAATAGAGAGAAGGAAACATTTCGCATAATATGCAGAACTACATCATTGTTTGACGCAGGGTCAATTTTATGCTATAATGCGTTCGTAATGAACCCTGAGAGAGGTTAAGATGAGAAGTAGAGCAGAAACAGGAATACATATTTCAAAAGACGGAATTATTGAATCAATTCGAGAAATATCTTTTTTAAATAGTAAGGGCGTAGATCAACAAGCATATGCTGTAACCGTAAAAGAGAAGGGTGGTATAAGAAGAACTTATATAGGGCAGAAGCTTGTGAATAATGACAAATCATTTTCAAAAATTGCCCTGAAAGTTGGGGATCAAGTTCAAAACAAACAGCCACTACTTCAAACCGATCTAGGCGCATATAATCATTTATATCAACAATACCCATCTAATTATGAAGTGAGCTCTTCAGAGGTTAACGATCTTATAAATGTATCCGGTAGACCCCTTGGCATTGAACCAAGCTATAGAGTCTATAACAACAGTGAGTTGATGGAGAGGGACGTAATAATAGCTCGAAACTCAAGAGTTGAAGCAAATACAACCCTTCTTGCCCAAGGAGGCAAAAAGGGTTCTCTTTTAAAGTGGGCTGCCCTTGCGGTTGGCGCATTATCAGCCGCAAAAAATATATTAGGTGGTACTGGTGATACACAATTAACTCAATCTCCAGAAAGTACAAGTGGGTGGGATCCCTTCCCTAATATGTTCAATTTTGGTGTTGGGGCAAAACCAGTTGGAGGTCTTTTCTCTGCAGCAGCAGCAAGTAATATGGTCGAGTTTCAACGGTTATTGGATGCAGGAGTCGATCCTAACGAAGTAAATGCTGCAGGGGCGGCGATTCTGCTGATGGCTGTAAAGGACAGTAATGTGGAGATTGTTAAGGCGTTATTGGCTGCAGGAGCCGATCCTAACACATTAGTAAATGCTGCAGGGGCGACGATTCTGCTGCGTGCTATAGATACAAATCATGTGGAGATTGTTAGGGCGTTACTGGCTGCAGGAGCCGATCCTAATATATTAGCTGCAAGAGCCGACCCTAATAAGAGAGATGGTTATGGATATGCGCCTCTTTCCCTTGCTGCGGAGAGAGGTGACATGGTTCTTGTTAAGCTTTTATTGGAGTATAAAGCTATGCCTAATTTAGCAGATGTTACAGGAGAGACTCCTTTCTTCCATGCTGTAGATAAAAAGCGAGTGAAGATTAGTAAGCTTTTATTGGCTGCAGGAGCCGATCCTAATAAAGCAAATAATGGAGGAGTGACGCCTCTTTTGAGTGCTGTGTCGAGCAATCATACGAAGATTATTAAGCTTTTATTGAATAATGATAAAATAGATCCTAATAAAGCAAATAATGGAGGAATGACGCCTCTTATGCTTGCTGCATATAACAATTTCACGAAGGCTGTTAAGCTTTTATTGCAGAAAAGTAAAACAGATCTTAATAAAGGAGGACCTCAAGGAGACACGCCTCTTTTGTTTGCTGTATTTAGGCAACATAGTAATGTGGCTGAGCTTTTATTGGCTGCAGGAGCCGATCCTAATCAAGTAAATACTAAAGGAGACACGCCTCTTATTCTTGCTATAAATATGAAAAGATGGAATATTGCTAAACTTTTATTGGAGCAAGAAAGCATAGATCCTAATAAAGCAAATACTGCAGGAGACACGCCTCTTTTGATTGCTATAAATAATGGTTATCATAATATTGTTGAGCGTCTATTGGAGAAGGGAGCCAATCCTAATAAAGCAAATAATGAAGGATTGACGCCTCTTAG
This sequence comes from Rickettsiales bacterium, assembly GCA_034111325.1. Lineage (GTDB taxonomy): Bacteria > Pseudomonadota > Alphaproteobacteria > Rickettsiales > JABIRX01 > JAWUXM01. The sequence continues at coordinate 16,741 of JAWUXM010000032.1, read as the reverse complement.
GCTTGCTGTAAATAAAGGGAGCATGAAGATTGTTGAGCTTTTGAAGGCTAAAATAAATCCTCCTAAACAAGTAGCTGAACCGGATATAGAGGAAAAAAAGCTTTCTGTACCAGTAGAGATAAAGCTTTTGCAAGAGAAGGGTTATCAAAAAAAGGATAGGCAAAAACCAGAAGGACAAAAGAGTGAGGAGTCCAGTAATGTATTGCTCAATACCATTGTTGCCATAATGAGTGCAACTAGCATTATTCTGGGGGTTTTGCTTAAAAGAGAAAAAGACAAAGTAACTCGAGTTGAAGGAGAAAGAAATGTTTTTGCAGATCGGGTGAGGGGGTTGGAAAATGTACAGGAGGTAAATAATCCTCATGAAGATATTAAACCGGATGAAGATGCGCGTTATGCAGCGGAGAGGAAAATAAAAGCAGGGCTGGCAAGAGGTAGCGAGGTTATCGCCAATGTGTTGTCACCGCCACATCCTGAGGAAAATGTAGTGAAACTGAACAAGCAGATTAAAAGGGCTAATGATAAAATTGAGCAGCTTAACAGGGATGTGAAGAATCTGAATAGAGATATTACAACTGCTAAAGAGGCACTTGATAAACAAGAAAAGGAGTTAAAGAAAGAAAAAGGCGCCGTTAAGGATAAGGATCGTCTAATTAAAAAAACAGCTAAAGATAAACTAGCATTAGCACAGGAGAACAAGGATCTGACAGGGGAAGTTGATACTCTTGGGCGCAAAGTCAAGGAGCTCAATGCCTTACCCTTTATAGAGCGCCCTGGGCCTATGGAAAGAGCGCATAAAGCCACAAGACTTCAGGGGGAGCTAAAGGTTTTGCAAGAAAAATATAACACCTTGCGAACAGAGCTATCGCCGCCTCCATATGATGCTAGTGAATCTATGGGAGCATTGTTACAATCGCCGCCTCCATATGCTGCTAGTGAATCTATAGGAGCATTGTTGCCATCACCACCTCCACCATCATATGTTGATGCAGTTGGGAGAAGCAATTCATCACCATCACCATCACCACCGCAGCGTTAGGAATTTTCTGTAGGGTAGATTCGTGCTAGATCATCAGCGCGTTCGTTAAGATCGTGACCATTATGTGCCTTAACCCATTGCCAATTGATTTTATGTTTTTGGTTAAGTTCATGCAGTTCTTGCCAAAGTTCTTTATTTTTTACTTCTTTTTTATTAGCAGTCCGCCAATTGTTTTTTTGCCAATTATGAATCCAGCTAGTGATGCCATTTTGGACATATTTACTGTCAGTATGCAGGGTAATTTCACAGGGAGATTTTAAAGCTTCTAAGGCTTTAATTGCCGCCATCAGTTCCATCTTGTTGTTGGTAGTGTGCTCCTCGCCGCCATTGATTTCTCTTTTATCTTTTCCGCAAATTAAAATAGCTCCCCAACCGCCAACGCCAGGATTACCAAAACAAGAGCCATCTGTGTAGATTTCTACTTTTTTCATTTCTGCCAATTATCAAAGAATTTTAACTTAATGAGATATTCATCTGGGTCTTTATGATTTACCAAAGCGTCTTTTGGTGAGTGGATTTGATCATAAGTGCGTGTAAGGAAAAAGCGCATGCTAGCACGCAAACACATAGGTTTCATCATGCTCTTCTCGCTGTCAGATAATTGCCTTATTTGCTCATACCCATCTAGAAGCGCTTGGTATTTTTCTTTATCAAAAACATGTTGTTCATCAAAGCACCAAGCATTAATGCAAACCGCAATATCGTAAATTAGGAAATAATGGCAAGCAAAGTAGAAATCAATTACCCCAGAGATTTTGTCATTCTGCCAAAATAAATTATCAGGAAATAAATCACCATGAATTACACCTTTTGGCAAGTCGCCACAAGGCACGACTTTTAGCTTTGTCAGTATCTTAGCAATCATATCTGATGTATTGCTTTCAAGGTCACCGCTAACTTTTTGATAAAGCTGGGTTTGCCCGTCTATTGAGAGAGAGTTTTCTCTCTCTTCAGTAAAGCCATCTGCTCCTAAATGCATTTCGCCAAGGAATTTACCAAGAGAATGACAATGTTGTATTGTGATGTTGCTAACTTGTTCTCCATCTAAAAAGCTTTGGATAAGTCCAGATTTGCTCTTGAATTGAAAAATGCTTTCGCCATTATTTTGTCTAATAATTTTAGGGCAGGGTAGGTTTTGTTGATATAAATATTCTATAAGATTTATATAGAATGGAAGGTCGTCCTTTTTTACTCTTTGCTCAAAAATAGTAAGGATAAACTTGCCATTGCTGGTTTTAAGGAGATAGTTAGTGTTCTCTATCCCTTCGGCAATTGCAGAGTGAGATTCAACATCACCAATATCATAATCCATTAAGATATTATTTACGTCTGCGATTGTGAGTTTAGTATAGACCGCCATGCTACTTTAGAGATAGATTTTGCGGCAGTATAAAAATGATTATGGCAATTTACAATGTTAAATAATTCACAAATTCAAGCAGCAAATCCAAACCATTCAGTTTGGGTAGGGGCGAGCGCTGGTACAGGAAAAACAAAAATCCTAACTGATCGGGTTTTGCGCTTATTACTAGAAGGCAATGAGCCTAGCAAGATACTATGTCTAACATTCACTAATGCCGCAGCAAGTGAGATGTTAGAGCGAGTTAATCGAGAGATTAGTCGCTGGACTGAAGTTACTAAAGAAGAATTGCAAGAAATTTTATTTAAGCTTTTTGGTGAAAAGCCAGCTGATGAAATAGTTGATTTAGCACAAGGGCTTTTTCACCAACTTTTTGCCAATCATGAGAATGTTAAAATTCAGACAATTCATTCATTCTGCCAATCATTATTAAAACGTTTTTCTTTAGAGGCTGGGCTCAATGTTGGTTTTAAATTAGCTGATGATAATCAACAGAATCTTTTGTTGAATCAAGCGCAGGAGCAGAGTTTGTTGAATAAAAACATCTTAGATTCGATAGATAAAATTGCTGCTGAATTACATTTCATACAATTACCAGAGATCTTTAAAAATATTGCTGGCCAGCGCGATAAGATTGCTTTGATATTAGATCACCATGAGGGTGCTAAAAACCTATTGCATAAACTCGCTGAGCAGATTGGCGGAAAATTACCATATCGTTTAGAAGAAGATTTATTTCGTGAATATCAATTAGTAGATAGGGCTTTACTGGAGAAGCTTTTTTCTGTATCACAAGAGAGTGATGGGATGAATGATGCACGTAAAGTTCCTTATATTGAGGAAGCTTTATCGTTAGATAAATTAACGATGGAGTCTTTAACACGCTATCGTAAAATATTTTTAGATAGTAAGGGGCAAGTTCCAATTCGTCTTTTTAAAAAGCAATATGATCAAGAGTTAGAAGAATTCTCACTGCTAATTAGTCAAGAGCAGGAGAAATTACAAACACTCTCTAATGATATTGCGATTAATAAAACGCTAGAATTAACCGAGGCATTGCTAATTATTGCTGAAGAATTTTTAACAAATTATGCTCTTCTAAAAGAGCAGGAAGGAGTTTTTGATTATGCAGATTTAATTATTAAAACCATCGAGTTGTTAGAAAACTCTGCTGCGCAAGAATGGATACTTTATAAGTTAGAAGGCGGGATAGATCATATATTAATCGATGAAGCGCAAGATACGAGTATTTGGCATTGGCAAATAATTTATAAATTATTAGAAGAATTTTTTGCTGGCGAGGGTGCTAGTGAAGAAAATAAAACTATCTTTGTCGTTGGGGATGATAAGCAATCGATTTTTAGTTTTCAGGGTGCTGAACATAGTTTATTCGCACAAGTTAGAAAATTATTAGCTGATAAAACGCAGCAGGTAGAAAAAACATGGTGTGATATAAATTTAGATATTTCATATCGTTCGGTGCCACCAATTTTAGATTTGGTTAATGAATTATGTAAATTACCGCAAGTGCAGAATTCATTTGCGGATTTTGCTACGCAGCATAATGCACACCGCATAGAGGCGAAAGGTTTGGTCGAGATTTGGCCGTTGGTAGAACAACAAAAAGAAAATATCGAAAGAGTGCCGTGGCAATTTCCTGAAAAGCGAATTTCTAAACATAATGCAAATTCAGAATTGGCTGAAAATATTGCTGATAAAATTGCTGATTGGTTAGAAAATAAACGAGTCATAGCTGCGCAAGAAAGGCCAGTAAGGGCGGGCGATATTATGATCTTGTTACGTAAAAGAGGCGATTTGCGTAATTTTATTATCAAGGCATTACATAAAAGACATATCCCAGTTGCAGCTGAGGATAAAATTAATTTGCTGGAGAATATCGCTGTGCAGGATTTGCTGGCGTTAGCGAAATTTATTACCTTGCCACATGATGATTTAAACCTCGCATGTTTATTAAAATCACCATTAATTGCTTTGAGTGAAACAGAGCTTTTTGAAATTTGCTATGAGCGTGGTGATAAATCTATTTGGGAAAATATTGCAGATACAAAACTTCATACGCAGCTCAATGAATTAATTTTATTAAGTAAAAGCAAAACAGTTTATGAGTATTTTTCTTATATTTTGGACGTAAAGGCTGGCAGGCAAAAATTCATCGCAAGGCTTGGTGATGATGTGAATAAAATTCTCAATCTTTTTCTGGAGGAGATCATGATTTTTATAGAAAATGAAATCCCAACCTTTGATAATTTTGCATGTTATTTTACCAAGAGAAAAAGTGAGATCAAGGCAGATATGGAGAGTGGTGTTGATGCGGTGAGGATTATGACGATTCATGCATCTAAAGGCTTACAAGCGCCGATTGTTATTTTGCCAGATACTACAAGTAAGACAAAAACCTATAGCAATAACATCTTATTTTCTGATGATGATGATAAGATGTTAATGTGGGTAGCACGCAAGGAATATCGCGAGGAATATGCTGAATCTCTACATAATAAACATAAGTTAAAAGAGAATGCTGAATCTATGCGTCTATTATATGTGGCTCTAACTAGAGCGGAGGATGAGTTATATATTGGTGGTGTGCAAGGCAGTAAAAATGATAAGAATTGGTATAAGATTATTACTGAGGCAGTACGTGATATTGCGGTACAGCAAGATGATAATTTAATTATCACAAATTATCATGATGAAGTGTTAGCAAAGGAAATCGCTAATGATGCTGAGGAAGAGGAAATAACATTGCCCGCCTATTTGCATGAGAAGCTAAATTTAAGCGATGAGCAGGAATATGCCACCGCATCTAGCTCAAAAAACACAGAAAATAACTACACAACAAAAAAGGGTGAGCTCGTTCATTATGTTCTGGAGCATATAAAAACTTCTGCTGATATTGAACAGATTCTAAGTCAAAAAGGTGAGTTTCTCAAGAAAGGCGAAAAAGAAATCATTGCTCAGCAGCTTAGTGCTGTCATGGATGAATTCGTTGGTTTATTCGCATATGATGCAAAATGTGAAGTGCAAATTAGTGGTGAAGTTTCTGGTAGATTGGTAGTAGGGCAGATTGATCGTTTGGTTTTTATGCAGGATAAGATCCTGATTCTTGACTATAAAAGTGATAGTACAGTACCAAAAAATATTAGTGAAATTAGTCAGGAATATTTACAGCAACTTGCCTTATATAAAAAACTTATTGAGCAAATTTACCCTAACAAGGAAATCAAAACAGCATTACTATATACTGTTGCAGCAAAATATTTTGAAACTGGGGCTTGATTTGTAAGTGTAGCCTCCTATCTTTAATGAAGAAACTTTAACAATATTATAAATATGACAAAACAAACTACAGACGCAGATTTCAAGAAAGATGTATTAGAATCAGAATTGCCAGTTTTGGTAGATTTTTGGGCAGAATGGTGTGGCCCTTGTAAGCAATTAGGACCTGTAATTGATGATTTAGCTGCGGAATATAAAGGCAAAATAGAAGTATTCAAAGTTAACATTGATGAAAACCCTGAAACACCAACGCAATTTGCAGTACGTGGAATTCCTAATTTGATTTTATTTAAAGGCGGGAAGTCAATTGCCAATAAGGTTGGGGCATTACCAAAAGGTGCATTGAAAACTTGGCTGGACGACAATATCTAGGCTATGCACAATGTTCCATTGTAGGGAGCATAGTTAATTGCATGTTATTTAGTTTTGAATACGGTGTCATTGCTAGAATCCTTACGGGATTCAGGCGATGACAAGTACATTTTTCAAGCAGCCTCCTTAACTGTAGTAAATAAACATGAAACATTCTCTGCAAACTATTGTTGATAATTTCATAGGAGATCTTGGTGTAGTACCAATTGTTTCTACAGAAATTGAATTTTTTTTAATTGGAGATAAGGCTAGGGAGTTAGCATCATATGATTTAGATGCTCTGTTTTCTTCTGTAATAAAATCACTTCATTCACTAGATATCAAAACAAGCGAGATTGAAAAGGAAGTTGGCAATGGTCAATTTGAAATCAATTTATTGCATAGTAAAGATGTCTGCCAAATTGCCGAACAAACTTTATCATTGCGTAAAATAATTAGCGATAAAGCAAAGCTCTATGATTTAGCAGCAAGCTTTCTGGCGAAACCTTCTAAAGATAGTGATGTTGGTAATGGGCTGCATATTCATATCTCTCTCGAAGATGTGAAGGGTAATAATGTTTTTGCCGATGCCGATAATTCAATGTTAAATTTTGCGATTGGTGGTTTACTTGAATACATGTTGTCATCTATTTTTCTGTTAGCAAAAAACAAAGATAATTATGCAAGATTTGCACCGCATATAAATTTAGATACAGAACAGCGCCGTTTACGTTGCTCGACAACTAATGCACCAATGAATGTGAGTTGGGGAGGAAATAACCGTACAACAGCAATTCGTATTCCAGATTGTGCAACGGATATTAGGCAAAAACATATTGAATATCGTGTGCCATCTGCATCAAGTGACCCTTATATGGCGTTGGCAATAATTTTGCTGAGTATAAAATATGGTATAGAGAACAAGATTGTGCCTTTATTACCAAAAATCTATGGCAATGCTTTTGATGAGCAATATGAATTGCCAAAATTCCCAAGGAATTTAAAGGAAGCGGAGGATGTTTTTAGTGATTCTAGATTAGAAGAGATGTTGCAGTTTTATAAAATTATTTAAACTCAACCTTAGTTATTTCATATGATTTCTGGCCTTTAGGAGTTTGAATAATTGCTTCATCACCAAGTGCCTTTCCCATTAAGCCACGAGCAATAGGAGATGTATTAGAGATTAAGCCTTTTTTAAAGTTAGCTTCATATTCACTAACGATTTGGTAAGTAAATTCTTCATCATTATCAAGGTCAAGCAGGCTTACAGTCGCTCCAAATTTAACTATATCGCCTGATAATTTGGTTGGGTCAACAATGAGCGCCCGTGCAACTTTATCTTCTAATTCTAAAACTCTACCTTCAATAAAGCTTTGTTTGTCACGGGCAGAGTGATATTCAGCGTTTTCTTTTAAATCGCCATGTTCACGTGCTTCAGCTATGGCTTTGATGATAGCCGGGCGCTGAAAAGTTTTGAGTTCTTTAATCTCAGCTTCTATGTTGGCATAGCCGTTTTTAGTAATAGGTAAATTAGACATTGTTTTTTTTATAAGTGGAAATCCGTGAGCTTTCAGATTAAGCAAGCAATTATATTATGCAACTCGATTTTTAATTAAAGCTATAGTATTTTCTACGCCATAAAGGGTAATGAAAGACCCCATGCGAGGACCAGAGCTTTGCCCAAGGAGGATTTCATAAAGTGCTTGAAACCAATCACGCATGTTAAATTCATATTTTGTACCAATACCATAGACTAGTTGCTGGATGTTTTCAGCGGTTTGTATTTCAAGTTTTTCTAATTCAGATCTTAGTTCTGATATGGCCTCTTTTTCTTGCTCGGTTGCGTTGCGGAAATTCTTATGTGGCTTGATAAAATCATCATAATAATTAATTGCATACTCAACTAAATGGTCAAGCAGAGGTGTATTCTTAGGGTTAAGGCTATTATCATATTTACTAATGAAACCCCAGAGAATTTCTTTATTTTCGGAGTTGGAGGCAGAGACAAGATTTAGCAATAAGGCAAAGGAAATTGCGCCGATATTACCAGAATTTTGATTGTCAATATAAAAAATTGGGCTATCTAATTTTTTATCCTCTGCTAATTGCTTATAGTTTCTCAGATGTTGTAAATATTCATCCGTGGCTTTTGGAATGATGTCGAAATGAAGTCTTTTAGCAGTTTTTGGCTTGTTAAACATGTAATAGGCAAGGCTTTCTGGCGGCGCGTAGCGTAGCCATTCATCCATTGTTAAGCCATTACCTTTAGATTTAGAAATCTTGCCGCCCTTATCATCTAAGAATAATTCATACATGAATTGTTCAGGAGGATTTCCACCTGCAATTTTACATATGGCGCTATAAAGTTTAGCAGAGGTTAGATGGTCCTTGCCATACATTTCAAAATCTACATCGAAAGCTGCCCAGCGCATTCCCATATCAGGCTTCCATTGTAATTTACAATGGCCACCAATAACGGGTGTTTCAAACTCACTACCATCCTCATCAGCAAAAATTATGGTGCCTTTATCAGCGTTTATTTTAATTGCTGGAACTTGCAGAACTTTACCGCTTTTTGGAGAGACAGGTAAAAACGGGCTGTAGGTTTGTTGCCGTTCGCTACCTAAGGTTGGTAGCATGACAGCCATAACTTTGTCATAATTTCGTAAGATATTTAATAAGGTTGTGTCGTAAACTCCTTCTTTGTAGCAATCAGTTGCGCTTTTAAATTCATAATCAAAATTAAAGCTATCAAGGAAAGCGCAGAGGCGCGAATTCATGTGGTGACCATAACTTTGATGAGTGCCAAAAGGATCGGGCACTGCAGTTAGGGGTTTATGCAAATGCTCTTTTAGCATTTCTTGATTTGGTAAATTATCAGGTATTTTACGCATGCCGTCCATATCATCAGATATGCATAATAATTTTGTTGGGATATTTGGTGCTAATGTTTCAAACGCCTTTTTTACCATGCTTGTGCGTGCTACCTCGCCAAATGTGCCAATATGAGGAAGCCCAGAAGGGCCATAACCAGTTTCAAAAAGCACATATCCTTTGGCAGGGATCTTGTTGTTAATTCTTTTAAGTATAGATCTTGCGATTTGGAATGGCCAAGATTTGGCTTCCAATAATTGTTCAGTCATTTGATGTTATTATTGATTTTCAAAGTCAGGGTTGCGTCTTTTACGGGCTAGTTCACGGTAGACTTCGAATTTGAATTTCTTATCTTTCATTCTCTCAGTAATAAAATTCTCCATAAAGTTTAACTCACCTTCCTCAAGATTTTCATAATTAGCTAAAATATCAACAATAATCTTTTGTGCAGCCTTGTTTTCACCTAATTGTTCATGAATAAAGGCAGGCATTTGTCTTCCCCATAATGGCATTTTTACCTCTGGGGGTAGATTCGCTAATTCATAAGCGAGCTCTAATGCTAGTTCTTTATCTTTTAAGCGATGGTTTGCGATATAGACAGCTTGTGATAACCACCACCATTTTGTTACAGGATCAGATTTATAATGTTCACGCAGATAGTTTATTACATGGATTGTATCCGCGGGATTTTGGCTTTGTGAATAATAGTAGCTGGCGATTGAGGCAACGAAGTTTGATTTGTTGTCAAGGCTATCAAGTAGGAAAAACCAGCGCTCAAGCTTTGCATAATCATAATCTTTTAATGGTGTAAAACGCCCCCATGTATCGCCCATATTTTGCATGTGGAAAGCTAGGGTGCGGAAGTAAAATTGTTTGTCCCCAAGTGAGAGGGCGTCAACTGTTTGTTGGCGCGGTGGGTTTGATACGATTACCATGTCTGGTTTGATATGATTAGTCTTAGACCAGAACATCAATTGCAAAGCTAGAAAGAATAATAATAGATAAGTGACTGACTTTGGGTGCTGCAAGTCAGTAATGTTAGAATTGTTTGCGTTGGAAATCATATATCGACATAAGTAAAATGATTGGCACATAGATGGCAGATTGTGTAAGGACGATATATAGGGCGCTGCTGTCAACTGCTCCATAGGTTAGCCAATTGCTTTTTGCGAATAAATCAAGCCTTGGCATAAGAATGGAAAAAGTTTTAAGAAGTAATTCACTAACCGCATTAAAGCTTTTAAAAGCTTCAAGAGAGTGAGGTAGGGTGATGTTAGCTACTGCAAAACCCATCATGCGGGAGACAAGGTAAAATGCAAAACATGCTAGTGTAGCGCTAACTGCGCTGCGCAAGATTAATGATGCAAGTATGGCAAAGGATGAAATTAAAATTAATTCTAAAATCACGCTGGCTAACCATATAGCCAAAGCGATAAACGGTGGTTTGAAAAAGAGCGCGATGATGAATAATGGCGGTAAGGTTACGATAACTGCGAGTAGTGAAAAGGCTATGAAGTAGGCAATAACAAAATGTGCACGTGAAATAGAATGGGAAAGTGTATATTCAACTTCGCGATTATCGAAAGATTTTCTAATATGGAAGCAAATGAATAATATCATGCCGACAGTCAGGATCATCCGAGATGAGCCAGCGATATATGTGAGTTGCATGGCAGCTTGTTCTGATAAAGCTGTTGATCCTAAAAAATAAGATATGAAGGATGCTAGTAGGGTGGAGGCGAGCAAGCCAATAAATAGCCAATCTCTAGAGGCGGTAAGAAAAATATAGCGTATAATAGCAAACATATTTTTAGAAATTTAATGGGCTAGGGTCACGAGCAAAATCATTGTAGAAATTTTGATCGGAATTTCCAACTTTGCCAGATGGTTGCACAATGGTTGCGCGTATGAATATAACAGTCTCAACAACATTTTTGATGTCTTTATATGATTTAAACATATAGCCAAGTATAGGAATGTTCTTTAAGAAAGGTACGCCAATTTCTTCTTTCTCAGTGCGTTCTTCCATTAATCCACCAATCACCATAACCTCTCCACTTTTTATGCGTAAGATAGAGTCTAGCTCTTTAACTTGTACGACTGGTATTGCGCTATTAATAGCGTCTCCACCTACTGTTCGTGAAACTATGCTTACGGCGGGGTCGTTGACAACGGAGTTGGAGCTGGAAATTGTTGGGCGTATATTCATTACGATCTCTTGCGTTTCTAGATTAATCGAGGGTTGTAACGACATGATCACACCAAGGGGAACTGTTTTTAATGTACTGCTTATGCTAGTTGTGGTCGTTGTTGTGGAATCAGCTGTTGTGCTGGAATCATCATATGCAACTTCAAAATACACTTTATTTTCAGCAAAAGTTAGGATCGCTTGTTGGTTATTCATAGCGTTAATGCGGGGGCTAGATAATGCTTTGACTACTCCAAATGTTTCAACAAGGCTTAGCACGCCATTAAGACTTCCTCTGCCTTCTGATGATGAGATTGATATTGCAAATGAAGGGGTGACAGCATCGTTGAGCTGCTGTGTCAATGAGCCGCTACCTATGCCGCCAAGCTTGGACCAATTAATGCCTGTTCTAAATTCATCTTTTAAGTTAACTTCAAGGATTTTCGCTTCAATTAATACTTGAGCGGAAGAATCACGTGCTACTTTTGTGATATATTTGTTGATATTTTTATGTTGTCTTTGTGTCGCTGAAACAGTAAGAATTCCTGCTTGCTGGTTGACTGTTAAATATGTGTTAGGGTCTTTAGTAGTTGCGCCATTTTGACCAAGCATGGATTTGATATCGGCAACAACAGATTCCCAGATATTGCCGTCAGATGAGCTTTCTACTTTTGTCTCTGCGCCAGAGTTTAAGTTATCTCCTCCAGTTTTGGTGCTGATTGATATAGAGCCAGTATTGGAGCGAACTTGGTCAAGAAAGTCAACAGAGTAGCTTTTTACGTAAGGCGTGTCTACCTCGACTTTTAATACGCTATCATGAATTGAATAGCGTAAATTTGCCATTCTGCAAATTTTGGTTATCACATCTTCAAGTGGTCGGTCTTTTACAGATAGGATCACGCGCCCTGTGATGTTAGGGTCAAGCTCTATTTCAATGTCGGCAAGACGTGATAATTCAAGCAAGACATCTTTTACTGGTACGTCGTCATTGACTGTAAGGGAGATTAACCTGCCCTCGCCAATTTGTGGTTCTTCAGGTGGGATGATGATACGTGACATAGAGGGGATTGAAGAGCCTCCTATGGTGGTGTCTTTTTTACTGGGTTTTTTGCTGCGTTCTTCACCAGAGACCATTTTTTTCTCAAATTCTTCTCTGGTTAGTTTAAGGTCTTTATCAAAATAAAAGGCAGATTTTTCTTTTTCGGTTTGGATGGCTTCATCTCCTCTTTTTGAGGAGCAACCATTGATGGAGAGGAGCAATAGGGGCAGATATAGGAAACTAAATTTTGTAATAATATTCATTGCAACCAACCTTTTGCTAGATTATTGAAAGCCCGATAAGACTAAATAATGTAAAATTTAACTCCCAGAAGCTATCAACTATTTGTGGTATAATCAAGCAGAAAAACAGTGAAATAACTAGAGAGGGCGCAAAGGGAAATAGGGCGGTTTTTCGCCAATATTGCCAGAGCAAGCCAAAGACTATTCCTAATATTCCGCTAAATAATAAAAATGGTATAAAGCCTTTTAGACCTAAAAATAATGCGGCGCTAGCAAAAAATTTGATATCGCCAATGCCAAGGCCGTCTTTTTTACGCACATACTGAAATGCATATTTTAGGGCAAAGCCGCCAGCAAGAGCATATATCGCAGGCATTGTATAGTCATATAATGTGTAATGGTGTAAATAACCCCACCATATGGCAAGTAGCAAAGTTGCAATTTGCAAGCTGTCGGGAATTATATAATGTTCAAGGTCAGTAACTATAATTGCGATCAATACCACGGCTAGCGGGTAGAAAATAATCGTTGCTTCGCTTACACCAAGAAAATAAAATATTAACATAAAGGCTGCGCCAGTTGCTATTTCGATTAACGGATAGCGAATAGAAATATTTTTTTTGCAATAGCGACATTTACCATGTGAAAATAGCCATGAGAATATTGGCGCTAAATCTCTCCAGCTAAGTGAATGTTTACAATTTGGGCAATATGATTTCTTGAAAACAATATCTTCATCACGCACTAGGCGGTAGCTCGCAGCTGATATAAAGCTGCCGAAACAACTGCCGAATATGAAGGCAAGGATTAGTTGAAAAAAATATTCCATATTGAAGAAAGATAAATTACTGTGCCTTGGTACCTAAGGTAATGTCTCGTTTTAAAAAAGGAAGTAATAAAACATGTTGAAAAAAGGTGGTTATAATCTAATCGAACAGTCGATCGTGATTGTTATCTTGATGGTCATAATGTCAGGGATCTATCGTGGCGAAGACCGAATCAATAATGCTGATAAACTAAAAATTACTAATAAAAGGTTGGATGCAATCGAGCGTGCATTGAGCGGATATTATATTGAAAATGATGGGCGTTTGCCTTGCCCAGCGATAGCAAGCAGCGCTTTGGGTAATGTTGCATTAGGTGCTGAATATACCTCCTCCAATGTTTGCGCAACTACTACAGGCATAGTCAGTTCAGGAAATATATTTTACGGCATTGTGCCAGTGCGTAGTTTGAATTTACCCGATACTTATTTATTTGATGGTTGGGGTAATCGTATCGGCTATGCGGTCGATAACGGTATAGCGACGGACACAGCAACGCCTCTTGGTTGGACATCAACCGCACCGAATAATGTTGTAAATGCGCAGCTCTGGTATGATGCAGCGGATCCTAGTTCAATAGATTATGATGCTAGTGCGGGGAGTGTTGCTACATGGTATGATAAAGTTAATTCTTATGACGGCACGGCGGTCTCCGACCCTGCGTTAACCTTAAACACTATCAATGGTAATCCAGTCATTAGGTTTGATGGTGCGAATGATGGATTTACCTATAGCCCATCTTTTTTGGTTGGTAGTAATTATAGTATATTTGTGATGGAGCAAAGAAGTAGCAGTAAAAATGAGAATTATTTTACTGGTGGTGATAATGGTGCTAGCAATGCTAATATGCACCTTGGTTATAGATATAATACATCTGTAGCCCACGCACATTGGGGTAATGATTATGATACGGCGGTTGCTGCATATATTAGTCAGATTCCCCGCATACATGTTTTTATGCAGTCTGGCACTGGTAGAAATTATTATCGTTATAGCTTAGGTGGAGCGGATGTAACGGGTAGTGATGCTAATACTACATTGCTTTCTAGCTATAATAATTCAACAATAGGGCGCTATATTAATAGTTATTACAATGGTGATATTGGTGAGGTAATTATGTACAATGCTGCAATAACCTCAGCAAATCGTATATTAATAGAAAACTACTTAAAGCAAAAATGGGGTTTGCGCAATATCAGCAACACAGGCATTACGGTAAATAATCTAGCTAGTGGTGGAACTGCTAAAACAGCAAAGGGTGCTTACACATTAATTAGTTTTGGCGAGAATGGTGGTGGTGCATATAATCATTCAGGAGTGGTAAATACGGTAAGTGCCAATGCTGATGAAGTTCCGAATGATTATACATCTTTTGGTGCTGCCTTTGTTGATCGGGCGCATAGTTCTGATTATGACGATATATTGCGTTTTAAAACAGTACCACAATTTCAACGTGCTACAGCAGGCGGAGATTCAATATCGCAAAGAGATTGCATAGCGACTTATTCCTTAAATTGTGCAGGGACAGCCGCATGTGAGGAATTTCAAAAACGTATAAGTAGTTTATGTGATGATTAAGAAAGCAGGTTTCTCACTATTAGAATTATCAATCGTTATCGTTATTTTCGCTGTGCTGACTACGGTGGGAGTTTCGATTTTTACTGTTATCAAAAAGCAAGATGCATATAAAGTTACAGAGCGTCATTTGGATCGTGTTGAGCAGGCGTTGCAGCAGTTTTTACGTGATAATAAAAGGCTGCCTTGTCCTGCGTTGATAAGTGCGGCATCAAGCAGCGTTACTTATGGTGATGAAATACGTACAAATGCTTGTGCAACAAGCTATTATTGTTCAACAACTGCAGCATCTGATGATGCTAATGTTATTATTGGTACGGTTCCAACAGCAACTTTAAATATCCCTGCTGAGACTATGTTAGATGGTTGGGGTAATAAATTTATTTATGTGGCAGATAGAAGGTTTGGACAAGAAAACTGCTCTGATGCGACAAAGGTAAATGCAGATTTCTACACTAATGAACCAACAATTACAGTAACCGACGATGATGGCACAAAAACTTCGGCGGCAATTTATGCATTAATTAGCAATGGTGAGAATAAAGCTGCCGCCTATAATAAGGATGGTAAGGCTGAGGCTACAGCAGACGCTGGTGATGAGGCAGAGAATACTGATGGTGATAAAACATTTGTTGAAAATACTTTAGGAAAGGCAGGTTTTGATGATATCACCCGTTACAAAACCAAAATTCAGTTGATTCTGGATTCTGCACACAGAACGCCTCTGGCGGGGAATGAATGTAGTTGCACGACTGATTTATGTGCAAATGACTTATTAAGTCTGATAGAAAAATTATGTTTTGGAAAATGATAAAAAAAAAGCAAGCTTTCTCCCTTATCGAACTATCAATTGTTATAGTTCTGCTCTCGCTCGGTCTAACCGCTAGTTTTGTAGTTGGTGATAAATTACTTGATGTAAAGCGTATAAGCATAACAGAACAAAGGATGGAGGAGATAGAGCAGGCAATAGCAGAGTTTGTAGATAGCAATAGCCGGCTGCCTTGTCCTGCTGGCCCTGCTTTAGCATTTGATGCTGCTGCTTTTGGCGTTGAGAGTGTAAGTGGCAATACGTGCGGTACTAGTGGTTCTATTGAGACTAATAATGATTTATATTACGGCACAGTGCCTGTTGTGACCTTAGGCTTATCAACAAATCATATGTTAGATGGTTGGAATCGCCGTATTTCCTATGTCGCATATAAACATGCCACTAGTGCTAATGATGAAGGTATGTGGGGTTCTCCTAAAGATATAAAAGGGCTAACCTTGTGGGTTGATGCTACTGATATAGATGGAAACACAGCTTTTAGTGAAGGTGATGTCATTACAACTTGGCGAGATAAAAGCGGGCAAGGGCATGATTTAACGCAATCTGTTGAGAGTCAGAAGCCCACCTATGTACTCTATGATGATGGATGGTCTCTAAGGCCTACCATTAAGTTTGATGGTGTAAATGATTTGTTAAATACAGTTTTTATTCAGACAAGTTCTTATTCTTCTACTGGTAAACGTCACTTATTTGATTCTGGGCAGCAGGTAGATCTTTTTATGGTTATGAAATGGAATAGCGGCTTGGTTTTGTATAATCAAGCACTGACTGGTGAAAATGGAGTAAGTCTAATGGGAGGCCTCTCCTCTGGAGGAGTGCGTTTTAACTTCCCTAATGATCGTTCAGCTAGGCTAGATACTGATGAAGATATGAGCACTGATATTAACCTTGTTGAATTTCGTAAAAATTCAACTACGCAATATATTAGAGTTAATGATAGTGATAGTGGGGAGGTATCACAAGCTAATACCCTATCTTTAACTAATTATGCTAGGAGTCTACATATTGGTGCTGGTTCTTCGGGTTACTATGCAGCTGATGTTAATATTGCTGAGATTATTCAATATACTGCGTCACTTTCAGACACAGATAGGGCTAAAATTGTTAAATATTTGCAAAGAAA
>JAWUXM010000031.1:0-15068 GCA_034111325.1 Rickettsiales bacterium | reverse complement strand
GCCATTATAATGGGCAGTGAGGGAAAAGGCATGCGTGAACTAACACGTAAATCATGCGACCTTTTAGTTAAATTACCTATCTCAGATAAAATTGAAAGTTTGAATGTCTCCGCCGCTGCGGCGATAACGCTTTATGAGTTGAGAGCTAGCAACGAGTAAATAAACAAGCCACAGAAAGCTGTTAAAAAAATTAACCCCAGCCAACTCAAAATATACATAAATTTATTGGGTTGATATTTCTTATCTATAAACCCTCCATAGACCAAGCGGTGATTCATATAGGCAAATATAGGAGAAGAAAGAAACGCAGTCGTCGTGACAATATCAAGTAATAATTTAAAACTGCCGATATATGATAATACTATCAACCCGCTAATTACTGATGCAATGATAACCAGCGCATGCAAAGTACGGCGCTTTTCGACCAACTTTGGCTTCAGCACTATCAAACTAGATGCTAACGTGCGAGGATAGATATCAATAAGAGTAATTACCGTTGATAAAATAGCCATTGCAACCGCAAGAGAAATAATAATTTCTGACCAAGATCCGATAGTCAAAGCATATACAGAAACCAACTGGTCGGTAAACTCCATGCCATTATCAGACATTAGCTGCCCAGATTTATGTAAAACTTCCGAGCCCAAAATTAGGAATAATATTGCTGCGAACATTGTTAAAAAATAACCAATATTAAAATCGCAGCGTGCTTCCTGAAAATTCAGATCTTTTTTATTATTACGATTAAAAGCTTCTAACCATAGTGAATGCCAAACTGATAACTCAATTGGTCCAGGCATCCAGCCCATGAGCGCCAGCATGAAAGGTATATACTTTATATCAAAAGCTGGCTGAGTGTATATAACATTACTAATTACAATTGGTTTTATAAAAACTATCACCACAGCAATAGAAGTTGCCAATACTAAAGTTATCATGAAAATCTTCATCAGACTATCAAGAAATTTATAATGACCGATAATAATCAATGCCGCACAGGTCGACATTATTATAATTGTCAGTTGATATTGACTAAATGATGTAATGTGCAAAATAGAAGCGAAAATAGCGGCACAAATATAACTTACTGCCGCAACCCCCATTATAGACATAAAAATATTCACTAATATAAATATGACGAAAAATGACTTATGCAGCTTTTTATAGCCCTCAAGTATATTACGCCCTGTAGCTGCATTATAACGAAAACCACACTCAATAAACGGATATTTTAGAACATTGACCGCAATAATTAACACAAGCATCTCATAACCAAAATTTGCACCAGCACGTGTAGTTTGGATTAGATGCGAAGTACCAATAGCAGCACTTGCCATTAATATCCCTGGACCAATGATTTTGAAGATGTTTTGCATCTTATCTATAATTCTCAGTCAATGATTTTATAAAAATCTTCTGAACATCATTAAGCTGCTTGCCTTTCTTTATCAACACCCCATATATCATTTCAGGGAAATATTGAGTGATCGGAATTGCAACCAAGTCATTATATTCCATATCCGACAAGCAAACGTTTGAAATCATAGCTATTCCAATATTAGCCCTTACAAACTGCTTAAGCATCTCCCAATCTCCTCCTTCAAATTCTATTTTAGTTTTAAAACCATAAGCTCTTATAATTTCTTCAAATGCAGGTAATGTAATTAGTTTTGGATCAATTCTTATCAATTCATATTTTGATAAATCTTCTAAATTAGCCCCTCCCTTTATTGCAATCGGATGATTTTTAGCAACTAGAACTATTGGCTGATATTTTACTATTGGTAAAAATTCACACTCCTGTGGCACATCTTGCTTGTCATACGGATAAATAAAAAAATCGATTTTATTAGCCAATAACCTTCCTAAAGCCTCATATTTATCAATATTTCTAATTTTAAATTCAACATCTGGATGCGTGTCTTTTAGCCGCTTAATATATTTAGGTAGAATATACGAAATACTTACATGATTAGCAGCAATATCAATTACATCCTCTACCTGTTTTTTCCTTCCATGAATAAAACTTTCTATCGCTCCTTCTATACCTTGCACATGTGGAATGATAATATCATACAATCTTCTCCCTTCCTTAGTTAGAATCAGTTTTTTCTTTTCGCGAGAAAATAACTTTATACCAATATCATCTTCTAGAGATTTTATTTGTATTGATATAGCCGCTTGTGACAAAGACATCTGCTCCGCGGCTTTAGTTGGGCTGCCTAATAAAACTGTGTAATAAAAACCCTTAAATTGCTGTAATCGATTCTTTTTATAATAGAACTTTTTCATAACATACCTAAAATTGATAAGATCTATTAAATCATTAGCAAAGTTCTTTTACCACTTCTAATTTCCATTATAACGAGAATGATATATTAATTTGTCTTTAACCAATTGATAGAGTACATTAGGTGACAAATATGGAACAGGAAATTCGGACAATGTCTGATAAAGTCTATTATTTACAGGACGCAGCAAAAATGGAGAACGTT
Source organism: Rickettsiales bacterium (assembly GCA_034111325.1). Taxonomy (GTDB): domain Bacteria; phylum Pseudomonadota; class Alphaproteobacteria; order Rickettsiales; family JABIRX01; genus JAWUXM01. The sequence continues at coordinate 12,573 of JAWUXM010000031.1, read as the reverse complement.
ACATGCCATGATTTACAAATCACAATAACAAATATTGAATCCCTTATTGACCAACTAACCAACCTAACCAACTCCCTAATAATTAAGAGAGGCACTTCATCGATAAAGAATATCGCAAATAGATAGAATGCGCCACAATTGCTTGCCTAAAAATACCCTTTTTGAGAGAGTTTCCTTATAACACAATATTCACACCCTACTTAGCTGCTACGCCGAATTCGCTTTTGAGCTGTATAACCTTTGCGCCTAGCCTCTCTAGCAAACCATCAACACCAGAATTTGCCACAACAGAACCGAACTCAGAACGTTGCGTAGCGGCGAAGCTAATGCCCTCGCCAGCGATATCAACGATATTATACACCTCTCCTTTTTGCAAAACTAAAACGCTCAAAACTAAAGGTGTTTTGTCATTTAAAATAATTTTCATACCAACAACATACTGCTCATCAGATAATTTGCGTGCATTATCCACTGTGAAGCTCTCGCCTTTATAGCCCTGGAATTTTGGCCCATACGTATAGATAAGATATTCCTCATAAGATTTTTTGAACTTTATCCTCTGCTCAGCATTTGCACGCCGCCAATATTTTCCCAATACAAATTTAGAAATCCAATCAATATCAATATTATCCCTTACCAGACCGATAATTCTGCCACGGGTTTTTTCAACATCATCACCATTCTTTGCAAGATCTAGAATTTGTTGTGAAAACCCATTAACAAACTTCTGCGCCCCTTTTTCTGATGCGTAAATATTCGTCGAAAATAGGATTATTAATAAGGCTTGCGCTATTAATTTTTTCATTATTCTTCTTTTTCACTATTATTAACTTCGTAATCTCTCCTTTGCGTATAAGCACTGCGAATTGCACTATATGGATCAAGCGAATTGCGCTCTATATCATCCACCACTTCAAGGAGGGATTCTCTTTTATCAACGCCACTTACAATTGCCAAGCCAATTCTAAATTCATCATCACTAAGAATCTTTGGGTCTTCAATATACCAAACTGGATTTATGAACGTGTCAGTTACGGTGCCAGTAAAATCTCTGGTGTTAGAAGGCCCAAGAACTGGCAACATTAAATATGGCCCAGCCTCTATACCATATGCGCCCAATGTTTGCCCAAAATCCTCCTTGCGGTGCCTTAGCCCATAAGGTGTTGCAACGTCAAATAGCCCGCCAACGCCTGCTATTGTATTAATCACGAAGCGACGAAAAGATACGCTAGTATTCTGCACATCCCCCTGCAATAGTGAATTAACCATAGTTAAGGGAGTCGTAATATTGGTAATAAAATTACGTACAGTTTTACGAATTGGCTTAGGCAACCAACGATATCCTTTAGCGATTGGACGCAAAGCGTATTTATCAAGCGTATTATTAAAACTGTAGATTTTACGATTAAATTTCTCAAAGGGGTCATAGATTTCCTCCTCGGTTTCATATGAAGTTGTTGCTGCAAAAGGATTTGACCAACTATCAGGAATTGATACAACTTCTTCAGAATATGAGTTTTTTAAAGTGGCGCAGGAGAGCAACAAAAAAATTAAAAAAGCTCTGGTTATATGCATGGAGTTTAAATTTGTCGTTGCGCTTTAGAAGCGATTTAGTCTATAGTGCCTAATCATTTATTCAATTTATTTTTCTACAGTAAATATAATGCGTAAACACTCCCTCGAAAGAGTTACCAAAGAAACTGCAATCAAAATCTCAGTTAACCTTGACGGCACTGGCGAATACAACATCAGCACTGGCGTTGCATTTCTTGACCACATGCTTGAGCAGCTCTCAAAACATAGTTTAATTGACATGGAAATTAGCGCCAAAGGCGATACTCATATTGATTTCCACCACACAACTGAAGATGTCGCAATTGCCCTTGGGGGTGCTATTAAAAAAGCTTTAGGCGAACGCAAAGGAATAAATCGTTTTTCAACCAAATTTGTACCAATGGATGAAACTTTATCACGTATAGCGCTTGATCTCTCTGGCAGGCCTTATGTTCTCTGGAATGTTGAATTTAAAACTGAGAAAGTCGGCAACATGGACACCGAGCTTTTCCGTGAATGGTTTTTTGGCTTCGGGCAAAATCTCGGCGCAAATATCCACGCCGAAAACATCTACGGCACAAACAGCCACCACATAGTTGAATCATGCTTTAAAGCTTTGGCTTTAGCTTTAAGAGAGGCTATAACTATCAACCCACGCATGAAAGACTCTATCCCTTCGACTAAAGGCATTTTATAAAATGAAGATCTTCAAAGTATATATCGACAAAAAATCTGAAAATCCGCTCGAAGAAGCAGTCTTTATCAAAAGTGGGTTTTCTCTTCCCGCCTTTCTCTTTGGCATTTTATGGGTTTTATATCACAAATTATGGAAAGTTGCTGGTGTCTTGATTTTAATCCAGATCGCGCTGACTTTGCTTTATAAATCTTCTCATATCCAAGAAATGACTTACGTAATCATCAGTAATTTAGTTTTAGTTTATTTAGCTTTTGACGCTAGTGATATACAAGAAAATGATTTGTCAGCAAAAAGCTACATCCTACAAAGCATAGTTTCAGCACCAAATCTTGACCAAGCCAAAATCAATTTTTTCGAGGAAGTAAAGAATCGTGCAAATAGCAATAATTGATTATGGCGCAAGCAATCTGCGCTCCGTTGCCAAAGCAATCACCCATATTAATCCAAGCCTCAACATTATAATTGCTCAAGAAGCGACGCAATTAGCTAACGCCTCCCACATTATTCTCCCTGGAGTTGGCGCATTTGGTAGCTCAATCGAACATTTACGCGCCATTCCGAACATGGTAGCGGCGATGAATGAACAAGTCATAGATCAAAAAAAACCATTTTTAGGAATTTGCGTCGGCATGCAATTACTTGCTGACAAAGGCTATGAGATGGGTGAATTTGAAGGGCTAGGCTGGATAAAAGGCAAGGTCGAGGCAATTGATAAAATCGCTGGCGATAGCGAGATGACTATTCCACATATGGGTTGGAATGAATTAAACCTCAAACAACCAAATCACCCGCTGCTAAAAAACATCAAAAACAAATCACATGTGTATTTCGTACATTCTTACGCTATGCAATGCTCTGATCAAAGCGATATCTTAGCAACAACGAACTATCATGCTGCATTCCCTGCAATTATTGCTAAAGGCAATATCTACGCCACGCAATTTCACCCTGAAAAAAGCGGCGAAACTGGCATGCAGATTTTACGTAACTTTTTAGAAATAACAGAATGATTATCTACCCAGCGATTGATTTAAAAGAAGGTAAGTGCGTGCGCCTTTTTAAAGGCGATATGGCGCAAGCAACGGTTTTTTCAGACAGCCCAGCTGCGCAGGCTAAGGAATTTGCCGAGGCAGGTTTTAAATGGCTACATATTGTTGATTTGAATGGTGCCATTGAAGGCAAACCTGTAAATATCGAAGCTGTCAAAAACATCATCGACAATACTAATATTTCCATACAGCTTGGCGGCGGAATTCGTGATTTAGAAACTATCGAATCATGGTTAGAAGCTGGAGTTAAACGTGTGATTTTAGGGACAATTGCTCTTACCAACCCTGAACTTGTTAAAGAAGCCTGCCGAAAATTCCCTAATAAGATCGCTGTAGGAATTGATGCAAAAAACGGCAAAGTTGCAACGAATGGCTGGGTTGAAGAATCTGACGTCACTGCTATTGAGCTCGCCAAGGCTTTTGAAAATTGCGGGGTCGCAACTATTATTTACACTGATATTAACCGTGATGGTGCTATGGCTGGTGCAAATCTGGAAGAAACCAAAGCCTTAGCCGAACAAACCTCTATTCCTATCATCGCTTCTGGCGGGGTTTCTTCACTGGATGATTTACAAGATATTAAAGCTTTAGGAGAATTTGGCGTAGCTGGCGCCATTGTCGGACGCGCTTTTTATGATAAGGCTATTTCTTATCCAGACGCCCTCAGGCACTGCTAAAACCCAATCTTTAGAGTTTAAGCAGTTTAGCATTTAGCATAAAGGGCTGCTTTATAATCTTCGATTAGAGACAACGTAATTTCATGTGGGGTAAAATTGTACGAATCGCCAGTTTCTGGACGATCAATTTGATTAATCCTTGTAACTTCAGCTGCTGTACCAGTTAAGAAACCATCAGTTGCATCTGCTAGCTCTTCAGGTTTTATATGACGTTCAACAACTTTAAAGCCACGTTTTTTAGCTAGATCAATAACTGTCTGGCGCGTTATACCATTTAAAAAACAATCTGGCTTTGGCGTGTGCAACTCATCATTAATAATAAGGAACATATTGGCTGATGTGGCCTCGGCAAGATAACCTCGATAATCCAACATCAAAGCTTCGTTATAACCAAGCCTTTCCGCTTTATGCTTACTAATCGTACAAATCATGTATAAACCCGCCGCTTTACTAGCAATTGGCGCAGTTTCTGGTGATGGACGCTTATAGTCAGCAAAGACCATTGTAATGCCTTTTTTCTTCGCATCGGCTGAATAATATGGCGGCCATGTCCATGTTGCAATTGCCGTGTGAATTGTATTACTTTGCGCTGAGATCGCCATTTTCTCAGAGCCTCGCCATGAAAATGGTCGGATATAACCATTCTCCACGCCTTGTTTTTTAACAATAGCCTTGGTTGCCTCTTCCATTTCTTCAAGCGAATATGGCACTTCAAAATCTAATAATTTTGCTGAATTAAACAATCTTTCTGTGTGCTCACGTAATTTAAAAATCTTGCCATTATAGACTGCAACACCTTCAAATACACAGCTACCATAATGTAGGCCATGGTTTAAAACATGAATTTGCGCATTTTGCCACGCAACCAGCTCACCATTATACCATATAAAGCCGTCTCTTTGGTCAAAAGGAATTATCTCTGTCATACAAATTTTTTGTTAATCTAATTGGAAGAAAGTTTATAGAAACGAAATACACTAATGTAAAGATAGAGAGGCAATCCCTACTCATCATCACATAATATTTTCATTTTTTGATAGGCTTGCACAAAACCAGCCAATGAATATTCATCAATCGAGTATGTACCTAATGTTGAAACGCCTTTTACTTCCAGATTTGTACCTTTCTGCATATTTTCAATTATTGACTTGTCATCATTGCCAGTCGTAGCCCACGCAAGCTCAGACCTAGTTTTTAGATCATATTTCAGCCTATCTATTATAACTTCTACTTCGCTGCCATTTTTATATTTATAGCCAGAAGTTAAACTCACCTCTTCACTTTTATCAGGAAAAATTGTTACTAAAATATATGGATCACTACGTTTTTTATAATTACCGCTCATATCAATAGGCACTGATGCAATATAACAAATTTTACGATCAAGGCTATCCTGTATGGTTAGGACATTCCACTTTTCAAACACATCTTCCAGTTTACCGCTATTTTCTGCGTGGGAATTACGTATTAGGGATAATAATATAAAAGAAATGAGAAGTATTTTTTTGTGCATGTCTCTTTTTGAAAATTTGCGACCACTCTACAAAGCAATAATGAAAAATCAAGATAGTATAATGGACCCGAGAATAAAGATATATACTCAGCAAGGATAGGTTAAGATTATTTCGTTTTATTTTTATCTAAGGTCTTAGTTATTTGTGCTGTAAAATCTTTGATATTGGCTTTTTCTGGGAGAAGCTATTAATTTTTTTAGAATTGAACGTTCTTTATGTTTCTAGATGATGCTGTGTCCTTTTTTATTTTCTTCTATTTGGTTATTTGAATTCATACTCCACTTTTTTTCATCAGCTACAATAGCAATTATTTCCCTGTAATGATCACTTTTAGGGAATGTTAATAATGTAGGTTTTTCTGGGTTTTTGATATAATCTTCGATTACTATGCTTGGTATGTTTTCTTGTAAAAACTTTTTTTGTTCTCCAGTTATCTCTCTAATAGCCACCCTATCAAGCCCTAGACCATCCCTTATTTCTTTTGTCAAAAAATCAGATGGCAGATAAACTTTATAAGTCATACTCCAATCACTTTCTCTTTGCTGTTCTATTTCCACTTGCAAATTATTTTCTTCTATTGCTTTTTCAAAAAATAATTTCCTCTTCCCAACTACAAAAGGAATTGTATATTTTTGAACAAGGTTCAATTGAGCAATATCTGAATCGGAAAGATTGCCAGCTATAATTTCATAAAATTGTTTGTCCGCAGAGTGGTTTTCATCAAGAAGGCTTTTGTGCAATAAGAATGCTTCTTTATTTTTTCCTAAAATCACATTAGATCCAACGATTATCCTTTTGATATTGTTGAGTCTCTTATCATCAAAAGGCACTATATTGCTAAGTTCTTTTAAGTGATATTTCGCCAGATCATAATTTTTCTTTGGAAAATCTTGAGTATATAATTCTTTGTTTAGCTCAGCTATTTTTGTGCAAAGTTGAAATGCTCGATCATTTGGTTCGTATTTTATATTTGTCTCAAAAGACTTATTGAAATTATCTAATGCAAGTTTTTTGTTACCAAGTTTGAGATATGTATCTGCTAGACACTCAAAAAGATTTGCTGCAACTTGTGGATAAAAATCTTGATAATATTTATCTAAAACAGAAAGAGTATTTAGATATCCTTTTATAGCCTCTTTATAATTTCCATTCCTAAATTTTTGTGATGCCAAATTCATCAATATTTCACAATCTTTACCAAAATTACCCATTCTTGAAAGAGACACTTTGTCTTCGTGTGATTTGATTATTTCTTGCGCTTTTGCTATTCGCTCATCTAGATTTTCATCAATTCCAAGATCTGCATAAGCAACAGCAAGATAACCTAATCTTGTTAACTCAAATTGAGAATCAACTAATTCTCTGTGATTAGTATAGTCATTCTGCAAGGATGATATACTACGAAATTGCAACCCGTCCACTGAACCTCCTGTTATTTTAAAAGCTATCATTGCTTGATCATCTGCTCTTAAAGGTGCGGTTTTTACAATTTCTGTTAGCTCTTTATATAATTCTTGTGCATATAAAATATTCAAATCTGATCCATTAACACGTAATCCAAAAACCAAATATGAAAGCATTTTTATATATTCAGGGCTGTTTTTTGATGCGCTTTGCGCACCGCTGAGAATTTTAGATTCCCATAAATATGCAACTGCTAGGTGCGCATTGGTTCCGTCTATGTCGGTGACTTGCGTATTGGCTACTATTGATTCATTAATATGGCTTAAATGGGCAATGCCAACATTCATTAAATATAATGCTTTGCTTTTCTGACTTGGATTCTCTTGCTTACTTATAATTGCAAAGGCCATTTTGTATGTTTCAAGTGCACCTTCATATTCACTCACATGACTCAAACTATTAGCCATGTTATTATAGGTTGAGGCAATCTGTCTTGGCATAATTTTGGGGTTTTCTAGGTCTTCGCCCAATAGGTATTCTGCTGCGTATAAATATTGCTTATAAATATCAATTCTCTCAAAATATAATTTCTTCGCCAGCTCAGAATTGCCATTGCTTAAAGCTTCATAAGCTTCCTTAGCTTTTGTACTTCCCATTAATGTTAAGGAGTTGAATAAATCAATGTGGGCTTGTGTAGTAAGTTTTTCTTGATTATTTTCATTGCCTGTTAAATCAATAATTATATCCGCATCAGGAGCTGCAGAGAGCTTTTTCCAGCATTCATTAGCTTTGTCAAATTGCTTTAAAGCTAAATAAGACATTCCTAATTTTAAGAAAAAATCACTATTTTGCTCTTGTTGATTTTGAAAAAGAAGATCTACAATTGTGCTTATTGCCTCAATTTCTGGTAACATTGGTAATGTTTCACGATAAATTACATCCAAAAGAGGTTTGTGCGTTTTGGATAAAATTTGATGCATAAGTTTATTTCTGGTGCTTATATTGACTTTGCTTGACTCCTTGAATTCTTTCGGGGTTGTCTCGACAATTAACTCTGGATTTATATCTTCTAAATCTCTACAAAGTTGCCCGATAGCTGTCATGCAATATTCAATTGCATATGGATTTGCTTGGGTATTTTGGGCGTTTTTCAAATATTCAATTTCTCTTTTTAAATCTAAAATAATTTTAACGGTTTTATCCAGTTTCTCCTTTTCTTTAGTAGATTTATCTTCAGGACTTTCGGATTTTTCCTCTGGTTTTTCTGGAGTGATTTTCTTTATTCTTTCTTCTAACAATCCAACTTCTTTTACTCTTTCTATAATTTCTGCCAAAGATTTTGTGGTTGGCAATTCAACATTAGGATCAGGAAATTGTATATTTTCTAAATTTTGAACTTGTGAATTGCTGTTATATTCCTTGATAAGCTTGATTAGTGCTTTTTTTTTATTTTCTGGGTTTTTTATGCCTGCTTCGTAGATTGGGAGGATCTTTTTAATAATATTGAGTAAGTCTGTTATGCTGGGCTCATCCGTCGGTTTTTTGTTTTGTTGTTTTGCTGGTGCTTTTTGCTTCTTTTTTTTAGGAAAAATCTTTTTTAAATTATCAACTAAATCACTAATTCTATTTATCTCTGCTTGCATCTCTGGAGTAAATTGAACTTTGTCGGTATGGTGTGAGGAGATATTTTTATTCATATCCAATAAAATATTATTTATCCCATTAAAAATTTCTTCCAAACCTACTTTTTCTAATGCTTTTAAGGTTTCTTCATTAGGGTTTCCAATATATTTATAATGTCCGTGAGCAAAGCCATTTCTAATTTTTGCAATTGTTTTAAAAATACCATTTAAATCACCCAACCCATCACCTTGATATTTTGGTATTAATTTAAATACTTCACCCATAATCGTCATTAATCTAGCAAAGGCATAGCGATTATTAACATCCCTTATATCACCAAGACTGTTTTGAATATTTTCATCATTTATAACTAAACTGATAAATTGCAGGCATTGTTTGGTGTTGAAAAAATTAGATATTTTATAAAGAATATCTGAGTCTGATAATTTTAGATTTTTAGAAGATTTATCAATTTGAGATAATTTTTCTTGTACGATATATGTGTTGTCTGATAGTAGTTTGTGGTTTTGGGATTTTTTATTTGGCTGCAAAGATTCTGCTTCTATAGCTCTAATAGATTGGTTACGCAGCTTTATAAGATGTTCTAATATTGCCGATCTTTCGACTTTAATTAATGTAAGTACATCTTCTTTGGATATTTCATTATTACTCAATATATCTGCTAATCGCTCGATATTATCAAAATCTATACCATTCTTATTCTCTTTTGTAGAAGACTGATTAAAAATCCCATATTTATTTCTAATACTGGCTCCATCCTTATCTTTTCTATAAATTAATTTTATAAGATCCGCTATTATCAACAGATAATCGCGCAGATTTTCGCCTGACAATCTTTCGTGACTTTCGCCTACTGCGTTAATTTCATTAATTACTTCCGCAAGAATCAATGCATCTCTTTGTCTAAAATAAAGCGATATATCCTCAGTAGAGCTAGATCCTGCTGGCTCCCTTAACTTTAAGTATTCTGGGATATTATTTTCTTGAGATTGAACTTTTTTCTCTTTCTCTTTCCTTTCTGCTGGGCGTCTTTCTCGCTCTTTTTTTTGTGTATCTTTTGTTCTTGTTCTCGACATAAACTCCTCTATTTACTAGTTAACTTCTATTTAATGCAGCATAATTTCAGAGACAATGCAGTTTCTAATTGTAATTTTAAAGTTTTTCTACTCTTAAGTTCCGGAATATTGACCGATTGACTAAGGTTTCTCAATTTCAAGATTGGACTCAAGAAGTAATAAAACAACTACAAACCCAACAATTATGAATAAAACTTAATAACCTTAATTTATCCCTACTTGTTATCTATCTTTAGTATTAGGATAGGAATCAGATGCTATATATCTATTGTCTGATTCATTTTTCTATTATAGATTGCAGCATATACTCCGCACCAGACTTATAAAATGACCAAAACTCTTACTGCAATTATATCTTTACTATTACTCAGCAGCTGCATCTCATACGGCAATATTGATGTTATTTCTCGCTACAATCAAGCACGCTCTAGTTTTTCTTACGCAGAAACTGGCAATAGCTTTATCGTCAAAGGGCTCTATTCCTCTGGTGAATATTTTGAAGGGTTAGTCAAAACCACCAAACAAACACGCAAAGAACAATCTAGAAGCATACCTAATTATTACCAAAGCTACCTCAAACCCAGCCCGCAAGCTAGTATTAACCTATCAGGAAGCCAAGGTCACACTATGGTTTGCTCAGTCAGGCAATTATCTGAAAGCGACTTTGCAAAAGGCGGAGTTGGCACATGCTATATATCCGATGGTGAAATCGCCGATATTGTTGTATATGATGCAAGCCCTCCATGGTTCTTCCAACGCACCACCATTGGCCCGAAGGGTCGCTAAGAATTAGCTTCATAGCAAGCAAAAGAATTAAATTACTTCCTAGTATTATTGTTTGGAAAAGAAAAAATTTAAAAGATTTTGTGATGATTTTTAGTGAGTTTTAAATAATTAGGAACGACGTATATCTCATACACGAGTTGAACTAATTATTTAATGCGAACTAACTCTGCTGGTATATTAATTTAACTTCAAAAGTTAATATACCAGAAAGCACACAAAAGAATTAAATTTTATGGTAAAGATGCCACATTGGCCAAAGACCCTAGGCAATGAGCCGGCCGAAGAAACAGCCCTGCGCATGCAAGCAATCCTCGCTAGTATAGGAAATCCACAAAATAAACTACCACCAATAATTCATGTCGCAGGAACTAACGGTAAAGGCTCAACTATTGCCTTCCTACGTAGCATTTTCAAACATGCAAACGTCAAAGCACATAGTTACATATCACCACATATTGCACGTTTCAATGAACGCATTTTAATTGGCGACGAAGAAATATCTGATGAATTGCTTTATGAAGTTATTGAAACAGTACGTATTAACTTACCTGATAACATCACCCCAACCTTCTTTGAAGCAACGACGGCCGCCTCCCTCCTAGCTTTCAGCCAAACACCAGCAGACATCTTAATTGTAGAATGTGGTATGGGCGGCAGATTGGACGCAACAAATATATTCCCTGAAACAAGGCTGGCAATTATCACCTCAATTAGTCTCGACCATACTGAATATCTTGGTCACGACATACGCTCTATCACTTCCGAGAAAGCTCACATCATCAAGGAAAACGGCACAGCAATCATTGCGCCACAAGCTAAAGAAGCCATGCAAACTCTCAAATTACACACTAATAAAATAAATGCTAATCTACTATGTTATGAAGAGAATTATGATTTTAGCGTTGAGGATGGTGAATTTGCATATATTGATATTGATCAAGAAAAGATCAGCCAATACCCCTTACCATCCCTAATGGGTGACCATCAAATCATCAACGCCTCACTTGCCATTGCCGCAATCAAAAACTTAGCTGAGTTTAAGGTTAGCGATCAGCAAATTGCCAATGGCTTACAAAATACTCATTGGAGCGGCAGATTAGAACAAATCACTACAGGCGAGTTATACACATTACTCGATGATAGTTGTGAATTATGGATAGATGGCGCTCATAATAATGCTGGTGCGTTTGTCCTAGCTAATTGGCTAAAACAATTTAATGATGATAAAAAAAATATCATAATCTTCGGTCGCACAGAAAAGCGTGATAATTATAATTTCTTGAAAATCTTGAAAGAAGAAATTGATGAACTCATCGCAATAAAAGTTGAAGGTGAACCAAAACCAGAAAAATTTGAGATACTCCTCAAAACAGCAGAAGAGTTAAAGATTAATTCAAGAAAAGCTGATGGCTTACCTGCTGCAATAAATTCCATAAAAACAAAAAAAGATTGCCGAGTTCTTATTTGTGGCTCTTTATACCTACAAAAAGACCTTTGGCACCACTCATAACTAACTGATTTTACAGGCAAAGCTTATTAAAAGCAAAATAAATGAAATAAATGTAATATTTAGCTTTTTTTACTTCCATTTTTATGTTATAGTACCTTATACCGACTTTCATCCATCAGGACATAAACATGTTTTACGGGTGAAAGTTAGTATAGATTATTAACTTAATTAGAGGTTTTTATTATGTCTTCCAAGACTTTCAACATCGGTGAATATGTTGTTTACCCATCACATGGTGTAGGCAAAATCACGAGCTTAGAAACACAAAAAGTCGCTAATCTTGAAATGCCAATGTATAAAATTGCTTTCGAGAAAGACAAGATGAATTTGTGTGTTCCAGCCAGCCGCGCAACAAAAATCGGTCTTAGATCGCTATGTAGCAAGGATGATGTGGAAAAAGCAGTTGCTAAACTAACTGAACGTGCCCAAACCACTAGAGGAATCATGTGGAGCAGGCGTGCTCAGGAATATGAAAAAAAGATTAACTCAGGTGATCTATTAGCGATCTCCGAAGTAATCCGCGATCTATATCGTAATATCAGGAATCCTGAACGTTCTTATAGTGAAAGAGTAATCTTTGATAGCGCCTATGAACGCTTCATCACCGAGATCTGCTTGGTCAGAAAGATTGATCGTGCAGTTTTCGAAGAAGAGTTTAACAA
>JAWUXM010000030.1:0-16100 GCA_034111325.1 Rickettsiales bacterium | reverse complement strand
TTTTGACGAATTGGAATATCCGAGCAGGTGAGCGTAGTCTTCTACGTGACTCATGCGCAGGATTTTCAATGAGTTAGCTCCGCCACTATTGATAACCTAACAGGTTCTCAATAGTGAAAAGCATTCAAAAAGATTGATTTGCGACACTCCCATAACAACTACCAACTATGGATAGAAGCCTCGCAAATATTATCGACAACCTCCTTCGCCACACTTCTATATTTTATTTTTCCAATATTGATTCGGGAGAGTCAGGGGTGAGTTCTATTAAGAAAGATCAATAAAAGACCTTTCTATAGTATCCTTTAAATCGCTTGCAGAAGATTTTATATTGTCTTTATCCCAGAAAATAGTGTTATGTTGACTAGTATCAAAGTGAGTATTTGTACCATCCTTGCAAGTATAAAATACCTTTTTATTCATGCCATGAGCAAAACCAGCCTCCCAATAAGCCCCAGGATTATCATGGCTTAAATCAGAAACTATGAATTTTGATTTAATAATTTCCATTTCTAATCTATTACAAATATTTCCATTTTTAGCATCTTCCAATAATGGATTACTTAATTTTATCCCTATGCTACCCATCTGCAATTTGCACTCCTCGTAAAATTCCTTAAGTTCTTCATCTAGTTTTTCCAAATCTTTGTCGCATTTTGAATCTGAATATGTCTTTTTTGGAAATTGGAAAGCAAAAAACGCCACATTGGAATTAACTTCTGATTTTTTTAATTGTTCGCAATAATTAAAGCCTTCTACTGTTAAGGTAAGATTGATAAAATTATTAGGTAAAATGCTTTCAATATCAACAAACCTCTTTTCTTCTAAGTGCTTTAAAACACAATATGCCGATCCGTATCCGCCATATTTTACTGGATTAGTACTCTGGCTAACCGTGATGTCAGAGGTGTTGATATTGTTAGTGCCCATTATTGCCTCTATTTCAAGCAAATTTAATCCAATTAAAGACCCTACATCTTTTGATTTATCTAATAAATAAAGTATGAAATTGTTTATCTGCTCTTTTAAAGAAATTAAAGCTATATTTGGATCGTTGATTATATCTCGAACTTCATCAGTTTTTAAATCATTCAATCCTCGTCTTATCCTATAGCTTAAATATGCTCTATTTTCTTCGCTATACCCAGGATTACTGCATCTCATAGTGCTAGACATTAAAAAACCACCACATCTTGAACAGTGATAGTTATATGAATCCATCGATGCTGGTTGTGCAGCGCTTTCCAAGGTTAAAAAACAAATGGGGCACTGTTTTTCTGTTGCTTTGTAATTCTTATATTCGATTGCCTCAACTTTATAAGAAGGGGTGCTGAGTAATCTACGAGCTTCTTTGCTTTTTATATTTAAAGTTTCTCCAACTTCTATGTTACCTGTGGATAAACCTAAACGCCCTTCTCCATTGTTACGTATTAGCATGATATACCTAGTTTTGTTTAGTAACTGATCTTGATTGTAAAATAATATAAATATCTAAATAATTAGTCATTTTTTTTATTTCGTTCTTAAAAACAGCAACTCTAAAGCTCCGCACCATATAAGAAAAGCAATTTGTTGCTGTTTATTTATAGGTATGAATTGGTAAAATACTTCAGTACTTTAATCAAAATTTAAAAACTCCGACCAAAAACCTAAAAAATGAATAACGAATTAGAAAATATGATGGTAATGTTGATTTTAAGAAAGATTTAATGATTTGAAAAACTAAACCAAGTTGCAATTGGGCAAATGAAAATAAGAAAAATGATCCACATTACACCAGCAAAAATGCTAAAAATCATTGATAGAGCCTTGTTGCCCGTTGTACTTATAAGTGTGGTGTGGCTGGTGTATGGGTTGTATTTGGCTCTTGTAAAATCACCAATGGATTATCAACAAGGAAATGCAGTGCGCATTATGTATGTGCATGTGCCCTCGGCTTGGCTAGCTTTGATGATTTATAGCGCGATAGCTTTTTTGAGTATCTGCGGATTTATTTGGAAGAATATTCTGTTTAATATCATTGCAATTTCTGCCGCACCAATTGGTGCTGCTTTTGCCTTAATTACTTTAGTCACTGGCAGCATTTGGGGTAAGCCAATGTGGGGAACTTGGTGGGTTTGGGATGCGAGGCTAACGTCAATGTTAATATTATTCTTCCTCTATATTGGCTATATCGCCCTTTACAAAGCTAACCATAATATTGTCCTTGGTTCAAAATTAGCCTCGATTTTAGCGATTGTCGGTTTTATAAATATTCCTATTATTAAATTTTCAGTGGAAATCTGGCATACGTTACACCAGCCAGCGAGTATTATCCGTAAAGGTGGTTTGGCAATTGCACCTTCTATGATGGCGCCGTTAATGGTTATGTTTGTCGGTTTGGCAAGCTTTGCTTTAATAATTGTCTTTTTAAACTTGCGTACTTATATTCACGCACGCAAAAACCTCAGAATAAATTAATAGCAAATATGACTTACGTAGTAACCGATGAATGCATAAAATGTAAATATACTGACTGTGTAGAAGTTTGCCCAGTTGATTGTTTCTATGAAGGCGAAAACATGCTAGTTATCAACCCTGATGAATGTATTGATTGTGGAGTATGTGTGCCAGAATGTCCGGTTGATGCAATAAAACCAGAATCAGAAGATTTGCTAGATTGGGTAGAGATAAATCGTGAATATTCAGAAAAATGGCCAAATATCACCGTGCAGAAAGATCCGCCTGCAGGCGCTGATGATTGGAAAGATGCTAAGAATAAGTATCCCCAACATTTTAGCAAAAACCCTTCAAGTTAGCCTTTTCGCGCACTTTTTCACAAATAACCTTTTCTATTTTGCTCGCTAATTAGAAACATTACCAAATTCTACAAAACTTAGTTTTGACCTGCCATAGAGGCGGGTTTCGATTAAATTAAAACCTTCTGGTAATTGGAAATCTTCACGTTTTGCCGTTTCGATGATGATTAGGGCGTTTGGCTTGAGCCATTGGTTTTGCTTGATTATTTCAAGAGTTGGCATGATTAAATCGCGACCATATGGTGGGTCAATAAAGCATAGTCCGGCTTGCTGCGGTGGGCGATGAAGCTTTGTGGCGTCAGCTCTAAAAATAGTGATGTTGTCTTCTTCTTGTAGTGTGGCGGCGTTTTGGTTGAGTAGTTCAACTAATTCAGGACTTTGTTCAATTAAGATAGCTTTAGAGATTCCACGTGAGAGTGCCTCAAAGCTTATTGCGCCGCTTCCGGCGAAGATATCAAGTAGCACATCATTATTTTCTAAGATATTTTCATGCGTGCCGACATGGCCGTGTGTGAGAATGTTGAATAATGCCTCTTTAAGCATTGATGATGTAGGACGATATTGATGTTTACTATCGGTTTTGATAATACGTCCGCGGTGCTTGCCAGTGATTATTCGCATGATATTTTTTATTGTTATTTGGGTTGGCGCATCCTAGTTTCGATGAAAATAATTGCAAGATATCGATGATAGAAATTCCATTTTGGCCAAATTTTATTGGAGAAAAGCCAATAGATCTAAACTTACACCGTGTGACTGATTTACTAGAGCGTTTAGGCAGCCCTGAAAAACAGCTCAAAAATGTTATCCATATTGCAGGGACAAACGGTAAAGGCTCAACTTTAGCTTTTATGCAGGCGATGTTGGAGGAAGGCGGCTATAGTGTGAATTCTTATACATCACCGCATTTGGTCTATTTTAATGAGCGAATTAATATTCATGGTGCGCCGATTGATGATAAATTTCTCAATATAGTTTTGGCGGAATGTAAGGAAGTTTGCGAGAGGGAGCCACTAATCCCTATAACTTTTTTTGAAGGCACAACAATTGCCGCAATGCTTGCTTTTAGCCGTAAGCCAGCTGATTTTACTTTGTTGGAAACTGGCATGGGCGGAAGGTTGGACGCAACTAATGTTATAGAAAAACCCTTAGCCACAATCATCACGCCGATTTCACTCGACCACCAAGCGTATTTAGGCGACAGCTTGCCGGAAATTGCTTTTGAGAAGGCAGGAATTATCAAAGAAGGCGTGCCAGTTTTTGTAGCGAAACAAGAGGCGGAAATTTTGGCAATAATAAAAGATATAGCGAGGGTAAAATCAGCACCGTTTTTTGTAGAAGGAAAGGATTTTGTGGGCAAGAAAAACGCTGGTGGTTTTGCCTATAAGGAAGAAAATTTAATGTTGGATTTACCATTGCCAAATCTTCATGGGGAACATCAAATTCATAATGCGGCACTGGCGATAAAAGTGGTAAGAAATATTGTACAAGTTGCTGATATTTCTTGGGATAATGCATTAAGGGGAGTGAAGTGGTCAGCACGCATTGAACATTTGCAGAGTGGGAAATTAGTTGATCTTTTGCCAGATAATTTTGAATTATGGCTCGATGGCGGTCACAATATTGCAGGGGCAAAAACGCTTCAAAACTGGCTGCAATCTAGCCCTAAGAAAACCTATGTAATTTTCACCATGATGCGTGATAAAGATGCAGCGGCATTTCTTGAAATCATCAAAGAGGAGGTTACAGAATTATACGGCGTGCAAGCACAATCAAATGATAATAGCCTAAAGGCTGATGAAGTACAAAAAATTGCTGAAAAAGTTGGAATTATTGCTCATTGTGCGGGGGATATAAAAGCGACAATTTTGGCAATTATTGCCAAAGAAAAATCTGCCGCTCGGATATTGGTTTGTGGTTCTTTATACCTTTCTGGAGAGGTTTTGAAGGGTAGTCAAGCCTAATGCCAACATTCATCTTTAAATGCGTATTTAAAGACGAATGTTGGTATATCTAGCAAAGGGTGACGTTTATGCAGCCCGCTTGCGAGCGCGTACGGAATATGCAGCTTTGATAAGTAAATCAGTTAGCATGACATCCGCAGGGAAGTTGCTGCTAGTTTTGCAATCTGCTTCTAGGGCTTGTAATTTATCGAGTAATTTTTTAATAAAGGGTTCGTTCCAGATTTGTAAATGTTTCATGAAAATTGGTTTTTGCTTGAAGAAGAGTGGCGGACGTAATTTCCCCACTGCCTCAGCCGCATTCAAGCCTTCATTCATTAATGATTTGGCATAAAGCAATTTGGCAAAATAATTTGCCACAACTCGCATAATCGAAACAGGGTAGACATTTTGCGCTATATGGCGGCTGATAGATTTTTCAATTTCTAGCAAATTTAAATCAGCTACGGCGTTAGCAATCTCCTGATAGTTATCTTCTTTAATTGGGCAGATGATATTTTCAACATCATCAATTGTGATGTTTTTTTCAGTTCCCATATAGGTGATTAATTTTTCAACTTCACTACGAATAATTAGGCGATCTCCTGCAAATTGCTGACCTATGTAAAGTGGAATATTGCGGTCGAAATTCAAGCCAGCGTCACGTAATTGTTGGGCAATGATGTTACTTGCGGTTTGCGTATCATCTGCATAACAAGGTAGAGCTACAAGGTTTTTTCCTTTTTCAAAGATGCTGCGTAGTTTTGAGGATGTAGTTAAATCGCCAGCAAGAATTATCACGAAAGAATCAGATTTTGGCTCAGTCAGCGCTTCATCTATGGTTTTAGCAAGGTTATTATCAGCATTGCTAATTTTGATTAATCTTCTGCCTGGAACAAGGCTCATTGCATTAAACTCATCCACAAAAGCTGCTGGGTTATTATTAACGGTTTTGCCCTCTAGAGCTGCTATGAGGAACGGATCAGGATCACTACCGAGGATTTTATCTCTAATGATTTTGGCACGTTCCTGTGCTAAGCCTTTATCAGGGCCATAAAGCAAAACTGCTTGTATGTTTGTTAGAGAATTATTAAGAAATTCATCAATTTTATAGGCCTGAATTTTCATGAGTTATATGTTTATATTTGTTAGAAATACACCTCTACAGAGAAAAAATTCTCTTTTAAAAGGAGCGTTGTATGGTTGTTGTAATTCATTTGCCCTTGTTCACGGTGTCATCCTGAATTTATTTCAGGATCTTGACAATCTATATGTATACGGAAAGTTTGATTTTTAACAATCAGACTTACAACAATGCAGGAACTACGCAGATGCTGAAACGAGTTCAGCATGACAATTTATTGCCACAACCAAGGTTTATCTAACTTATCCTTTGCTTCAAACTCGCTGATTTTTTCTTCATGTTGTAAGGTTAAAGCAATATCATCTAATCCTTCTAACAGGCACTTCTTGCGTGAAGCATCGATATTAAATTTATAAATTTTATCAGCTAAGTGAATTTCTTGTTGTGGTAAATCAACCACTGCTTTTATGCCTTTATTATCTTTGACAATTTGGGTGATTTCTTGTGTTTCATTGGCTTTTAAAATAACTGGCAATATGCCATTTTTGAAGCAATTATTATAGAAAATATCGGCAAAAGAGGGTGCGATTATGCAGCTAATGCCAAAATCAAACAATGCCCAAGGGGCGTGCTCACGGCTTGAACCACAGCCGAAATTTTCACCAGCGATAATAATGCCTGCTTGGCGATATGGTTCTTGATTTAAGATAAAATTAGGAACTTCTTGGTCATCCATATCGTAACGCATTTCATGGAATAGATTTTTGCCCAACCCAGTGCGGTTGATGGTTTTTAGAAATTGCTTAGGGATAATCATATCAGTATCGATATTATTTAACTCCATCGGGGCTATAATCTTGTCAATTTTGATAAAGGCTTGCATTTGTTTGTTTGTTGAATTTTATTAAAGGAGCGCACAATATGCGAGCTCGCTTAATTTGTAAACTGTTGAATAGAAAGGATCAGGGATATGTCAAAACGTCACAGAGGATTTTCGCTTGTTGAAGCTTCAGTGGTATTGGTCATCGTGGCGCTAATCGTCGCGTTAATTACTGAGGGGCGCAGATTAAGCTATTTAGCTAGGACACAACGGATAATTAATGAAGCAGCAGCTTTCCAAGGTGCGATTATTAATTTCAATAGTCAATATGGCGCATTACCAGGTGATATGGACAATGCCTATAAATATTGGGGTGCTAATTGTGATGCAGTTGAAGCAGATTGTAACGGCGATGCAGATGGTTATATTGAATATCGTTATGGGGACGGTACCGTAAAGGAGGGGTTCAGGGCTTGGCAGCATATGGCTCTAGCTGGTTTTATCCCCGGAACATATACTGGGGAAGGCAGCGGAACAGATCATCAGTCAGTTATTGGTACTAATTGTCCAATTTCAGAATTTGGTAAACAAAGCGGTTGGTCGCTTAATCATACTTCTAACACATATAGTTGGCCAACATATAATTTTGCTGTGACAGGTAATTTTATGGAGTTTGGTGCATATAATAGTAATAATCCCACAACTACTAATGTGCTGACCCCGAGCCAAGCGAAAACGATAGATTTTAAAACTGATGATGGCTTGCCATATAAAGGGCAGATTATTGGTGATACGAACGGTGGGACATGCGTTTCAAGCAGCGCGTATGTTGGGACAAGCACTACGGTTGGCTGTATATTATATTTCTTTTTGCTTGTAGGTTTCGAATAATTTCCATGACTCAAATTAATTTAAATTACAATATTGCCTTTACGGATTTGTATAGCCGTACGGGCAATGAAAAAATCCATGCAAAGTTCCTAGAATTTGTTGAGCAGAAAAACCCTGAACTACATGAAGGCTTAGGTCTTTTATATGATGGCACATTGTCAATGGCTGGCGTAGAGGAGAGCGAAGTGATAATGGAAACAGCAATATATGTAGAGGAGTTTTTAGCTGAATTATTCAATATTCAGGCTGAAGTTGCGCAATTAAAACACAAGCAAGAAGCTTTGAGCAACATCTTTTCCTGCAAAAGATTATTCGTGCAAAGAAGAGCAATTAAGAAATATCGGATCAAGGATGTTGAGCAGTTTGATACAGAGCGAACGCAGCGAGCCGCAATAGAGATTTTAGGTGCAGATTTTAGCGAGCAGGATTTTGCGGATTTTACTATGCCGTTGTTGGAGAATGAGCAGGAAGAGGCTGAAAAACTAGATATTTTAGCACGTTATGCGGCTTGGGCAGTTCTTGCTCCAGAAGGCAAAGCGCAGCATAAAGCAGGTGTGTTGTTTAAAACTCCGCATAAAATTGACCCCTTAAACCTTGTGCCGCTAAGTGAGAAGAATGGCGCAAAACAAGCAAATGCCGAGGACATCACGCAGCGTCAAGGTTTTGCCTATACTAATAAACCAGTTTCAATTGAGAAAATCCTCGATGAAGCGAATTATTGTATTTTTTGTCATCCACGCCAAAAAGATAGTTGCTCAAAAGGGCTGAGGGATAAACAGGGTGCATTTGTTGTAAATGGTGCAGATATCACACTCACTGGCTGCCCGCTGGAGGAAAAGATTTCAGAGATGAATCAGTTAAAAACACAATCCTTCATTTTAGCACCTTTAGCCGTGGCGATCATTGATAACCCTATGGTGGCGGCGACTGGTCATAGAATCTGTAATGATTGTATGAAGGGCTGTATCTATCAAACGCAAGAGCCGGTGAATATCCCACTAATTGAAAGTGGCGTGCTTGATGATGTGTTGAATTTGCCTTATGGCTTTGAGATTTACTCCTTATTAACTCGTTGGAACCCATTGAATTTTGAGCGGGTTTTGCCAGAGGAGGATTCGCATTATAAAATATTAATCGCAGGGCTGGGGCCAAGTGGTTTTACCCTAGCGCATCATTTGCTCAATGAAGGACATATGGTTGTGGGAATTGATGGTTTGAAAATTGAGCCTTTGCCTCAGGAGCTTGTCGGGAATGGCTTTCAGCCGATTAAAAATGTACAAGCAGAGCTTTATGAAAAGCTTGATGAGCGAGTTATTGGTGGCTTTGGCGGAGTTGCGGAATATGGCATAACTGTGCGTTGGAATAAGAATTATCTAAAAATCATTCGCCTTTTATTGGAGAGGAGGGCGAATTTTAAACTTTATGGTGGAGTGCGTTTTGGTAGCCAAATCACGCGGGAGATTGCCTTTGAGCAGCTTGGTTTTGACCATGTCGCTTTATGTATGGGAGCGGGAAGCCCAACGATTATCAATCTAAAAAACAACCTCGCACGTGGAATTCGTAAAGCCTCAGATTTTTTAATGTCTCTACAATTAACAGGCGCTAGCCGTGAAGACTTAATTACTAATCTGCAAATTCGTCTGCCGGTTCTGGTCGTTGGTGGTGGCTTAACAGCGATTGATACAGCAACTGAAGCGTTGGCATATTACCCTGTGCAGGTAGAAAAATTCCTCAAACATTATGAAATTCTAGTTGAGCAAATTGGCAAGGAGGCCGTCGAGGCAAATTGGAGCGCAGAAGAGAAAATAATCGCGCAAGAGTTTATTTTGCATGCAAAGGAGCTTCGTACAGAAAAGCACAAGAAGCAGCCTAATATTTTGAGTTTGCTGAAAAAATGGGGCGGTGTAAAAATTATCTATCGTAAAAAACTAAGTGACAGTCCAGCCTATCGTTTAAATCATGAAGAGGTCGAATTTGCCTTTAGCGAGGGCATTGAATTTGTTGAAAATATCACGCCAAATGAGGCGGTGTTGGATGAATATTTGGCAGTGCAATCATTAAAAACCAATGCAGGCGAGCTGCCAGCTCGGACGATTCTTATAGCAGCGGGAACAGCGCCAAACACTGTTGCTAGCCGTGAAGACGATTATTTCCAGCTCGATGGTAATTACTTTCGGACGATTGATGAAGATGGTCAGCCAGTTCAGGCGCAGCGCAGCCCAAAACCTGAGAAAGTGGCGATCTTTACGGATATTAATAAACAAGGTAAAGCGATTAGCTTTTTTGGCGATATGCACCCATCTTTCAATGGTAATGTTGTTAAAGCGATGGCAAGCGCTAAGCGAGGCTATCCTTATGTGAGTGAGATTTTGCAGCGTCATATCAAAGCGCAAAAACCCACCGATTTTTTCAAGAAATTAGATGCAGCTTTAATTGCCAAAATTCATCAGGTTCAGCGTCTAACGCCAAATATAATTGCAGTGACGATTCAGGCAAAACTTGCAAGTCAGCAATTTCAACCGGGGCAATTTTATCGCCTGCAAAATTATGAAGCGAATGCGCAGGTCAAAAACGGGACAAAATTCCTTATGGAAGGTTTAGCGATGACTGGTGCGGAGGTGGATAGGGAAAAAGGTTTAGTGACGATTATTGCTTTGGAAATGGGCGGATCATCAGATTTATGTCAAAAATTACGAATAGGCGAGGAGGTGGTTTTGATGGGTCCAACCGGTAAGCCAACTACGATTACTGCAAATGAAAACATTCTTCTAATTGGTGGCGGTTTAGGAAATGCGGTGTTGTTTTCAATTGGGCAGGCTTTCAGGAAAACGGGCAGTAAGGTTTTATATTTTGCTGGTTATAAAAAAGCGATTGATCGTTATAAAATCGAAGAAATAGAAAAAGCTAGTGATGTGCTGGTTTGGGCTTGTGATGAGGAATCAGATTTTCAGCCAGACCGCCCGCAAGACAAGGTTTTTCAAGGAAATATTATTGAGGCGATAACAGCCTATGCTAAAGGTGAATTAGGCGAGGTGACTATGCCGCTTAATAAAATAAATCGTATAATTGCCATTGGTAGCGACAGGATGATGAAGGCAGTAAAAGATGCTCGAATTAGTGTGTTGCAGCCATATTTGCAAAAAGATCATGTAGCAATTGCGAGTATAAATTCGCCAATGCAATGTATGATGAAGGAGATTTGCGCGCAATGCTTACAAAAACATATCGACCCAATTACTGGCGAAGAAAGTTTCGTTTATTCATGTTTTGATCAAGATCAGAAAATGGAAGAAGTATCATTTTCTCATTTAAATCAGCGTCTTAAGCAAAATTCTTTGCAGGAAAAAATGACTGCAGAATGGCTAAAAGCGAATCTGGATTAGGAACCTGTTTTGCAGGATGACGACTTTTGCGCTGCGGAACCTTGCTTCAATGAATCAAGCGAATGAGGCATATTTTTTCAAAAGCGCTCAAACAGATTAATTTATGAAGAAGCTTTTTTGCACATTGCTGATAAGCGACTAACCTTACGAGAAGCAGTCTGCTTTCTAATGACGCCTCGAGAAACGCCTTTCATGATTTGTGATTCAGCTGTGACAAAGGCTGCTTTTGTAGCATCTTTATCTTTAAGCTTTAGAGCATCCATCAACTTACGGATAGCACCTCTTAATTTGCTACGTCGAACAGTGTTGATATGTTCTTTTTTAATTGTTTGTCTTATGCGTTTTTTTGCGGAAGCGTGATTAGCCATAATATAATATAAACCTTAATTCAGTTTGATTTTTGCGAGGAAAATAGTAGAAGGATCGCTTTAGTCAAGCAATAATAGCAATTATGAAAATTATAGCATTAGTTACGGCAGCAGGAACAGGAGAGCGTTTTGGTGGTGAGCTACCAAAACAATATATGCCACTTGCTGGTAAAGCAATGCTTATGCATAGTTTAGAGACCTTTGTGAACCATCCAAAAGTTACGCATGTAGCGGCGATTATTAGCCAAGAACATGTGGATTTATATGAAAAAGCAACAGCAGGGCTTGAGCTATTACCATATATTATTGGTGGTAAGGAGCGTCAAGAGTCAGTATTAAGAGGGCTAGAAGGGGTGGAAAATGAGCAGGCTGATATTGTGTTAATTCATGATGCGGCGCGCCCTTTTGTGACTGATCGTGTGATAGATGATGTTATTAGTGCGGTTGAGTCTGGCAAGGCAGTGATTCCGGCGATTATTGTGGAGGATACCTTGAAAAAGGTAGAAAATGGCAAGATTTTACATACAGTATCAAGGAGTGATTTATATCGGGCGCAAACTCCACAAGCTTTTAAGTATAAGGATATTTTAGCAGCGCATCGTCAATTAAAAGAACAGGTGTTAACCGACGATGCAGGGCTTTTTGAATATTTAGGGCTTGAAATTACGATTTGCAAAGGGTCACAAATTAATTTTAAGATTACGAGTTTTGATGATTATTTAAGGGCAGAGAGACAAATGAGCAAGAAGGAAACACGAGTTGGCTTTGGTTATGATGTGCATAGATTCATAGAATCTAGTGTGGAGGATAATAAAATTATGCTTTGTGGGGTAGCGGTTCCTTTTGAACGAGAGATAGTTGCGCATTCAGATGGTGATGTTGCTTTTCATGCGTTGGTTGACGGCCTGCTTGGTGCTATCGGTGAGGGTGATATAGGACGGCACTTTCCGCCAAGTGATGAGCGTTTTAAAGATATGTCTTCACAAAACTTCCTGGAAAAATGCCTTGATTTACTAAGGGCAAAAAATGCAGTAATTAATAATATTGATATAACGATTATTTGTGAGCAGCCAAAAATCACTCCATTTGCTGCGCAGATGATCACAAGAACTGCTGAAATTTTACAGATCACAGAAGATAGAATTAATATCAAAGCGACTACTACAGAAAAATTAGGCTTTCTTGGCCGCGGGGAAGGAATAGCGGCAAATGCTGTTGTGGCGGTGAAAGTATAGTGGAATTTCAGGAAGCCACGGTAAAAGTGGCGGGAGTGACGGGACTCGAACCCGCGACCTCCTGCGTGACAGGCAGGCGCTCTAACCAGCTGAGCTACACCCCCGGATATGATATATCAAGGTTTAAGGCGTTATTACTAACACTAGATATTTTAAAGTTCCAACTACTTTTGCGATTTGGGCAGTAATTGGTGGGCGATGACGGGTTCGAACCGCCGACCTCCTCGGTGTAAACGAGATGCTCTACCAGCTGAGCTAATCGCCCCAAGGAGAGCGAACCTATGTTAGATATATATACAAATCAAGAAAAATATGGTGCTTTTGCGCGCTTTTTGCGCAATAACCTTTGTTCATTTCGCTCATGTACGAAGATGTACATGTTCGCTTACTCACAAAGAACATTGGTCAAAAATCATCACAAAATTCCTCAGATTTTAAATATGGTCCTTTTGCGCGCTTTTTGCGCAATAATTGTTGTAGATTTTCAGTCACTCTTTGCCTTGGAAAATAAACGATAAAAATTATCAGTGGTTTGTTTTGCAACTTCTGCATAACTTATCCCTTTTAATTCAGCTAGATATTCAGCGGTGAATTTGGTGAATGCTGGCTCGTTGGTCTTTCCTCTATGCGGCATAGGTGCTAAATATGGTGCATCAGTTTCAACTAATAATTTTTGTAGCGGGACGTGTTTTATAATGTCACGTAGATCTTGCGCATTTTTAAAGGTAATAATCCCTGAAACTGAAATATAAAAACCTAAATCTAAAACTTTTTGGGCAAGTTCAGCGCTGGCGGTAAAACAATGAATTAAGCCTTTAAAGGCTCCTTTTTTCATCTCACTTGTTAAAATATCAATCGTATCATTATCCGCAGAGCGGGTGTGGATTATGATCGGTAAGCCAGTCTCACGGCTAGCTTTGATGTGTTCTATAAAACTTTGTTTTTGCAATTCACGATCTGAATGTTCGTAATAATAATCCAGCCCAGTTTCGCCTATGCCTATGGTTTTTGGATGCTCGCATAGTTTAACTATTTCTGCGGCGCTAACTATTCCTTCTTCCTCAACATTATTTGGGTGATTACCAATTGAGCAGAAAATATTATCATGAGTTTTGGCAATATTTAGAACTTCATCGAAACGGCTAATGCGTGTGCAGATTGTTTGCATAATCGTAACGTCATGATCTTTGGCGCGTGCGATAAACTCAGGGATTTTGTCTGTGAAATCAGGGAAATCAAGGTGACAATGGCTATCAATAAGCATAGGGTTTTTAGTATAATTAGTGATAGGCAGAACTATAAAACAAAATTCAAAAGATGTGCAAGAAAAATTCTGGAAATCTAAAAAGAGGCTGCTAGTTTGAGTTGAAATTAATTCTTATATAGTTGGTCATGATAGAAACTTCTGATTTTTTTTACTGGGATCATTCGAATGATAAAGTCATCCTGTTGAATATAATATTAACTATCGGAATTTTTGCCTCGTTGCGACTCTTCTTGAGCTCTATATCTAATATCCAAACCTTACAAAAAATTAAAAAGAAGGATAATTTTGCCTTCGGAATTTCACTTTCTGGCGCAGTTTTCGCTGTAACAATCGTTCTTATGGGGGTGATTTATGGTGACATGGTCTATTCGCTCGAAGGCTCGCTCATAGCGATTGGTCTTTATGGAGTTCTCGGTATATTGCTAATGGCGCTAACGCGTATTATCTTTGATACTTTTAGCCTGCCGAATATCTCAATTAGAGATGAAATCGGGAAGGGGAACGTCGCCGCGGGAATTGTCGATGCGGGGAATGTTATAGCCGCTGCAATCGTGATTCGTACGATTATGATGTGGGTTTCTACTAGTACGATGACTGGTGTTTTGACAGTTGTGACTGGCTATTTTATTTCGCAGATTATTCTAACTGCTGCGACTTATCTGCGTCTTAAAGTTTTTACTAAATATAATGATGGCGAATCCATGCAAAAAGCCTTTGCAAAAGGTAATAGCGCTTTAGCGCTGCGCTTTGCAGGGCGCAAGATTGGCTCGGCTTTTGCTATCACTGCAGCAACAAACATCATGGCTTATGATGCTTATGAAGTTTATAAACTCTTTTTGGTTTGGGCAGTAATTTCAGCAATTGCAATTTTTGTTCTACGTGTCGTTTCAACGATTGCTGATAAAATTATTTTGCACGGTTTTGATGTGAATAATGAAGTGATAAAGAAAAACAATATCACAATCGGTGCAGTGCAGAGTGTGATTTATATTTCGTTAGGGATGCTATTAGCCGAACTCGTATTCTAAAAATCTCATTCTTTGGGTGCCTTTTGCGCCCTTTTTGCTAAATAACCTACTTGCGCTTCGGTCACGTATGAAGTATACGCTTCCTCGCTTAAGTAGGACATTTAACAAAAATCATCGCAAAAATCACTCCAAAGTATTTTGTATGTTTGCAAAAAATCATCACAAAAATACTCAGATTTTACACATAGGGATGATATAGGGAATAAGGTGAAATCCTTAGATTTTGATTGCGTAATTTTGATATTTTTTTCACTAAATAAGCCGCGTCATTGCCTGAATCGCTTGCGATCCTAGGGCAATCCAGGGGCAGAGAAATAGTTGCTTCATAATATTCTACTTGCTTTACGCACAAGCCCCTTAGAATTCTTTGCAATAATTCAGAGAGTGACAATGATAGGGTGCATTATTTTTTATAAAAAGCCATGACATTACTTATTTCAGCCATATTCCTCCTTTGTTTCTTTATCGAAAGTATTTTCGGTTTTGGCGGCTTGGTTTTGACTTACGCAATACTTAGCTTCTTCGTCGATATAAAGGATCTGATTTTCGCTGGTATGTATATCGGGATTTGCGCAAGTAGCTTTGTCTTGCTTAGTGATTGGTCGTCTTTTTCAAAAAAAATGTTTCTGCGTCTTTTACCGCTTGCTTTAGTTGGGACGATTATTGGCGTGCTGCTTTTTGGGATGTTTTCAACTGAAATGTTATTGGTTATTTTTGCTATTTTCCTAATTATCTTTGCCTTACGTTCCTTGTTATTCACAAAGATTACAGCTTTGCCAAAAACCCTGCGCAATTTTTTTGTGGTAGCAGGTGGCGTTATGCAAGGAATCTACGGAACGGGAGGGCCGTTTACGCTTCTTGGCGTGCGCGATGAATTTAAAAACAAATCGGAGCTGCGTAGTACAATGGCGATGTTTTTCATTACCTTTAACCTCGTGCGCATTGTGCAGCTAAATCTACAGGGAAAGTTCAATGGGGAAGCATTTTTTAGTCTTTGGTGGATTGCTCTACCACTTGGCTTAGTGATTTTCGCTGGTTATAAAATTCACCTAAATTTGAATGAGAAATTCTCCCAACAAATGATCTCAATTATCCTTTTGATAGCTGGGGTTGCGTTGTTGGTGAGGTAAAGTAAATGGAGAGATTCAATAAATTACTTGTAAATTTCCTTTTTGATTTCTATATTCCCGACCTTCAGACGATTGGGATGTCGCCAAGTGGTAAGGCAGTGGTTTTTGGTACCGCTATGCGGAGGTTCGAATCCTCCCATCCCAGCCATCATTTTT
>JAWUXM010000029.1:0-11796 GCA_034111325.1 Rickettsiales bacterium | reverse complement strand
AAAAAAAAAATTTTTGTTTTGCCACACTTCCCAATATCACCAACAATAAAATATCTCATGAACAGTCTCTTCGCCTCTGCCACCCTAATCTTTATCTTTTTAACCCTAATAACATTAGTAGTTGGTATAGTTCTTATGGGTTTTGGCAGCAAGAAAAATAAGAAATATAGCAATAAATTAATGTTTGCCCGCGTTGCCTTACAAGCTATCGCTATAATTTTACTTATTATTGCCGCAATTTTTCATACGAGTTAATTATGAATTTACATAAAACCATATCTCTTATTGGTCTAATGGGCGCTGGTAAAACTACAATTGGTAGAAAGCTTGCTGAGCTCTATAATGTTGAATTTATTGACTCTGACACTCTCATAGAAAAAAAAACAGGGTTAAATATTAACGAAATATTTAGCCAAAAAGGCGAGCCATATTTTCGCCAGTTAGAGAAAGAAATCATCCCTGAAATTCTTGCAGAACAAAAGGCATCTTTTATTTTAGCAACTGGTGGCGGAGCGTTTATTGATCAAGAAACACGCAATTTATTACTCAATAAAACTGATGTGATTTGGATCAAGGCAAAGCTTGAAACCTTACTAAATAGACTCAAAAATGATTCCGCTGATCGACCATTACTTACCACTAAAAATCTTGAAGAGAAAACCGCACAACTAATGCAAGAAAGACATGAAATATATGCAGAGGCACCTATTGCAATAAATAGTGATAGTGATAGTTTGCTGGAAGTATCCGATAATATTATCACAAAGCTAAATGCCAAATATCAAAGTTAATCTCGCCAAACGTAGCTACAACATTATCATAGGCGAGAAGATCCTAGGAAGCTCTTTTCCACATATTAAAAAAATTATCAAAACTCCTAAAGTTTTTATAATTAGTGACCGCAATGTAGCCAAACATCACCTGACTGTCTTAACTAAAGAATTAGACAAAAATAACATTACTCACTTTAGCCTTATTTTGCGTCATGGTGAGGCACAAAAATCTTTTAGTAATATTGAAAAGATCTGCACAAAGATTCTCTCACAAAGTCCTGATCGCAATATAACTTTAATCGCCCTTGGCGGTGGCGTAGTTGGGGATATTACTGGCTTTGTCGCAAGCATCTTATTACGTGGCGTAAATTTCATCCAAATCCCCACTACCCTCCTCGCTCAGGTTGATAGCTCAGTTGGTGGCAAGACAGGAATTAACAGCAAATATGGCAAAAACCTAATCGGTGCTTTTCATCAACCTTCTTTGGTATTGGCAGATATTACTTTGCTAAAAACTTTGCCTGAACGTGAATATCTTTCTGGCTATGCGGAAATTATCAAATACGCTTTAATTGGCGATATAAAATTCTTTCACTTTCTAGATAGCAATAAAGCTAAAATTAAAAAACGTGACAGCAAAATTATCGCAGAAATGGTCAAAATTAGCTGCGAAACAAAAGCAAAAATTGTTAGCCAAGATGAAAAGGAACAAGGCAACCGCGCATTACTCAACCTCGGCCATACTTTTGGTCATGCTCTGGAAAAAGATATGAACTATAGCAACAAACTGAAACATGGTGAAGCAGTTAGTATAGGAATGGTCATGGCTTTTCAACTTTCCGAAAAATTAGGTTTTGTTAATAAAAAAGACACGCAAACTGTTATAAAACACTTAAAAGATATTGGGCTGCCAACTAGACCCTTAGACATTAAAAAATGCTGGAATGCAGAAAAACTCCTCAAAAATATGTATGGCGATAAGAAAAGCGACAATGGTAAATTAAATCTTATTTTACCAAAAAAACTCGGCAAATCTGAGATCGTTAAAAATGTTGACCCGACGATAGTATTGGAGTTACTAAAATCTATTAATTAATTATATACATACATGTTGGAAAACATTCCAGACTTTATGCCTCTCTTATTTTCTATAGTTTTCCTTTTAATTTTATCAGCCTTTTTCTCTTCATCAGAAACTGCGCTGACTGCTTTATCACGTGTTCGCATTGACCATTTACGTAAAAATTCTGGCAAACGCGGCAGGATTGTTAGCCAGTTACGCAAAAGGAAAGATCGCTTGATTGGCTCAATTCTAATCGGCAATAATGTAGTTAATATTTTAGCTTCAGCCTTAGCAACTAAATTCTTCTTAGAACTTAGCGGTGAAAATGGTGTGTTAATCGCTACAATTATCATGACAGTTGCTATCATTATTTTTGCCGAGATTTTACCAAAAACCTATGCATTTTATCACTCTGAAAAAGTAGCCTTATTTGCCGCCCCTTTTTTATTAATTCTCACAAAACTATGCTTGCCCTTTACTATCTTGATTCAAAAAATCATGAAATTATTTCGCATTAGCATGAAAGGCAAAAGTTATAGTTTAGTTTCTGCGATCGATGAATTGCGCGGTACAATCGAATTACATCACAAAGACGGCGCCGTGATCAAACAGGATCGTGACATGTTAGATAGCATATTAGACTTACCTGAAACTGAAGTCGAATCTGTGATGATTCACCGCAAAAATCTTATGACAATTGATGCGGATTTACCTAATAAAGAAATTCTCGAACTTTTACTAAAAAGCCCCTTTAGCAGAGTTCCAATTTGGAAAGGCAATAAGGATAATATTATTGGTGTATTACATCTCAAAGATGTTTTCAGAAGTGCTTTTTATAGCACAAAAAATCTCAACTCACTTGATATAACAAAGCTTGCAACTGAGCCTTGGTTTATTACTGAAACCACTAATTTAAAAGATCAGCTCCTTGCCTTTCGTCAAAAACGAGCACATTTCGCTATTGTCGTTAATGAGTACGGCACAGTGATGGGTATTATTACTTTAGAAGATATTCTCGAAGAAATTGTCGGCGAAATTAAAGATGAGCACGACAAAGGCAGTTCTGATATCATAATTAAAAAATTAAAAGGTGGAGCTTACACCCTCGATGGTGAAACACCGATTCGTGACATCAACCGAAAATTAAGTTGGGAACTACCAGAAGGTGAAGAATATTCAACAATAGCAGGGTTAGTTATACATTATGCTGAGAAAATTCCTGATCGTGGTGATATATTTAAATTCCTGAATATCAAATTTGAAATCATCGAAAAACATAAGAATCAAATTACAAAACTTCAAATGAAGAAACTAAAAACTCTACAATAAACCTATTTGATTACTCGTCTCGCACGTTCTAAATCCTCCCGAGTATCAACTGATATTGGTTTCTGGGATACTTCCAGACTATAGATAGTTATATTATTTTCCAAACAGCGCAATTGCTCTAATTTCTCTCGCTTTTCTAATTGACTAACTGGCAGAGTAACAAACTGCTCTAATACAGATCTCTTATATAGATAGACTCCAATATGTTCATAATAATTACCTTCACCATAGGGCGCAGCCGCTCTGGTGAAATAATATGTTTTTGCAATTGGGTTGTCCTCCTCAAAAGCCACAACAGCTTTAACAATATTAGGGTTATTTATATTATTCTTATCATGAATTAAAGTCACAGGAGTGATAATATCTGCCTCCGGGGTTTTTACCATAGCATTGATCATATCCTTTAAGATTTGCGGCTCAATATTCGGGACATCACCTTGTAGATTTAATATATATTTATATTTCTCGTTTCCTTCGATTTGCTGTAATGCTGCATATATTCTATCACTTCCAGAAGGTAATTCGGGGTCAGTAAGAATTGCCTTTCCGCCAAATTTCTCAACTTTATTTTTCACCTCTTCTTCAGAACATGCGACATATACATCAGCAATGTCTGATGCAACTGCCTGCTCGTAAACATGCTGAATCATTGTTTTACCGTTGATATCAAGCAGTGGTTTGCGGGGTAATCTCGTAGAATTTAAACGTGCGGGGATCAATATTAATGTATCAGACATATATACTTTTATTGGAAATTATGGTGGGCGGTCGGGGGCTCGAACCCCGGACCAATTGATTAAGAGTCAACTGCTCTACCAACTGAGCTAACCGCCCATTAGTAATGACTGTGTAAATCACTAATATATATTAATCAAATCATAAATTTTGGGACATATCATCTTTACAATCTCAATTTATAGCGTTAATTTTTTGCTTAAATAAAGGATCGAACAAATGTGTCATAATAAAAATGCCTACTCCCTAACAGAATTAACCATGGTTTTAGTAATATTATTACTATTAATCACTCTAATCATGAGCAGCCTAAACATGGTTAAGAACTCTAAACTTATGGCGCAAGCTCAACAATTCTCTGAAGTTGAAAACGCTCTCAAATCTTTTAAACAATTTTACGGACAATGGCCTGGTGATTATAGCCGCGCTGCTGACATATGGGGGGCTGATTGTGAAGGTGGCACAGGCACTGATACATGTGGCGGTAATGGTGATGGCGCAATTGGTTCAACGACTGGTTTATATGATGCTACTAATGATCCAAAAAGTGAATCTATCAAAGCATGGCAACATCTGTCAAAAGCAAGACTCATTACTGGCAACTTTGCCCTTACTGGCACAACATTCATACCAAACTCAACCGTCCTTAATGGCAAAGTGAAATCCTCAATATTAAGAATCGTCAATTACAATGTTTGGCAAGATGGCATCAAACATATAATCAAACTTTCACGCTATGATTCTGCCAATAATACCACTGAATATAACCCTTTATCACCACGAGATGCTCATGCTCTGGACATAAAATTTGATGATGGATTACCTTATGCAGGAAAGATGGTTGCTTATAATATTGAAGCCGCATCAGCAACTTGCATAGTTGGTAGCACCCATATCTCGACCTTAACAACTATTTATCCTTCAGCTGATGCTTATGACTTAACCACCGACACACTTTATTGCCACCCTGTAGTAATTTTCGAAGAAAACTAGGGGGAATTATATCTCGCCAGCAATTATTTTCAGACTCTCAGTAAGGTACGTTTTTGTAGAGATTTTTGTGATGATTTTGAGCAAATGTCTTTTGTGAATGAGCGAACGTGTACGTCTTGGTACACGAGTCGAAATGAGTAAATGTTATTGGCTAAAAAGCGCCCAAAAAGATTTTTTGGTTCAAATTAAAAATTTTTAAAATGATTTTTAGTGAAGGTGCTTCTTGAGAGAATAAGCGTATACTACATACGCGACTGGACGAAAGAAGTGCCTTCACTAAAAAGGGTTTAAAAAGGTTAATTTGAATAGATTTTCTGGAAGCGGCATCCGAAAGAGGTTAGTATCTCATAAGCAATTGTCCCTGCTATCCTTGCTACTTCACCAATGGTTATATGTTCGCCAATTACCTCAACCATATCACCAATTTTTATCTCATCCTCAGGAATATCACTAACATCGATAATTGTCATATCCATTGAGATATTGCCGAGAATAGGCAAATAATGCCCTTTGAAATAAACCTTACCTTTATTACTCAAAGAACGTGAATAGCCATCCGCATAGCCAATCGGAATAGTGGCAAATCTTGTTCCTTTTTTAATTGGGCAAATATCACCATAACCAACAAAACCATCATCCTGAGCCGTGCTTATTTGAATAATTCTTGTCTGTAAATTCACCACTTGGTGCATAGGGTTTTCACCATGCAACATTGGGTTTACGCCAAATAATGCAGCACCAGGGCGACATAAATCCAATTGATATTCCTCTCCTAAAAATACGGCTGATGAATTAGCAATGGTTAATGGGTAATTACCTATTTTTTGTGCTATGCTTTTTAATTTTACTAATTGCTCATCATTACGCTTACTGTCTTTATTATTAGCACATGCTAAATGACTCATCAGATATTTTACTTCCAAATTCGCGAAATATTTCGAGGGTGATATTAAGCGTTCAGCCTCACTGAGGCTCAAGCCTAACCGATGAATCCCTGTATCAACATGAATAATCGCTGGTAATTTTTGCTCCTTTTCTTTTGCACAATCATTCCATAATTGGATTTGCGCTAAATCATTTAAAACAGGTATTAAATTATGCGTAAAAAATACTGCACACTCAGATTTCTTCAATCCATGAAAAACATATATTTCAACATCAGCCAAAATCTCCCGCAAATAAATCGCCTCTCCAAGCGTTGCAACAAAAAACTGACGACAGCCCGCATCGTATAAAGTCTGCGCAACCTCCTTACAGCCTAATCCATAGGCATCAGCCTTGATTGTTGCTGCACATTGGGCAGTTTTTAATTGTGATTTTAATATTAGATAATTCTCACGCAAAGCCGCTAGATTAATATGGAGCTGCGAATCAGCGTATAAATTCATATTAATATTCCTTAGCTAAATCAGTAAATTTGGTAGTAGAGGGATCAAAATAGATATTTACATTACCTACTGCGCCGTTTCTTTGCTTAGCAACAATAACCTCTGCTTTATTAAACACCCTCTCCATCTCAGTCTGCCATGCTGCCATATCTGTTGAACCTTCTGATGGTTTTTTGCGTTCAATATAATATTGCTCACGAAAAATAAACATCACAATGTCAGAATCCTGTTCGATCGAGCCTGACTCACGCAAATCTGATAATTGCGGCCGTTTATCATCCCTTTGTTCAACAGCACGAGATAATTGTGAAAGTGCGATGACGGGAATATCTAGCTCTTTAGCAATTGCTTTTAGACCTTGGGTAATTTCTGAAACTTCTTGCACACGATTTTCACTATTTTTATTGCTGCCACGTAAAAGCTGCAAATAATCAATTACCAACAAAGCAAGATTATGTTTCCGTTTCAAACGACGTGCTCTAGTTCGCACAGCAGAAATTGACAAAGCAGGTGTATCATCAATAAAGAATGGTACTTCTGCCAAGATTTTATTTGCTTTAACGATCTCTGAAAAATCATCATTATTTAAACCACCAGTACGAAATTTATGTGAATTTACTTTCGAAACCATAGCAATCATCCGGCTGGCTAATTGGTCTGACGACATCTCTAGTGAGAAAAAACCAACTGATTTACGCTTTTTCCCTTCTTCAATTTTCTCTTTTGCAAAATGCTCAGCTGCATTATACGCAATATTGATTGCTAATGCGGTCTTGCCCATTGAGGGTCTTCCTGCTAAAATCAGCAAATCAGAATCCTGTAGGCCACCGAGCAAGCGATCTAAATCCGTAAGTAATGTTGGCACACCACTTGTACCTTTATTTTTATGTGCCGCCTCAGCGCGTTGAATAGCTTTATTTAGCGAGACATTTAACCCTTCAAAATCCCCCCCGACATTACCTGATGCGGAAAGATTAAATAATGATTGCTCCGCATGTTCGATCTGTTCTTGTGCGCTATTATCTAATTTATGGTCACAAGCACTATGCACCATTTCACTGCCAAGGTCTAAAAGCTGACGCTTGAGATATAAATCATAAATAACATGGCTATAATCAACGACATTAATCAATGCGGAAGCCATAGTGGCTAATTTCACAAGATATTTACTGCCGCCAATTTCTTTTAATTCTTCATCTTGATCAAAATAATTCTTCAAAGTAATTGGCGTTGCAACAATACCCTTTTCGGCAAAATGTTGTATTGCTTCAAAAATCTTCTGATGAATTGGCTCGTAGAAATGTTCATTGCGCAAAAAATCACCAATATGATTTAACGCTTCATTATTAGTTAAAACCGCGCCTAATACTAATTGCTCAGCATCAATATTATATGGTGCTTTCTGATATTCTTTCGCGTTGCTATCTTTTTCTAAAAATAGAACTTCTGCTGAAATGTCTTTTGGTGTAGTTTTTGTCA
Organism: Rickettsiales bacterium; assembly: GCA_034111325.1. Classification (GTDB taxonomy): domain Bacteria; phylum Pseudomonadota; class Alphaproteobacteria; order Rickettsiales; family JABIRX01; genus JAWUXM01. The sequence goes on along the minus strand of JAWUXM010000029.1, from coordinate 4,036 downwards.
TTAGGATATTTTCAATAAAAACGTAGCCCTTTGTACTATATCACTATTGCAAATCAATCTTTTAATCGGACAGGTGCCTGATGAATTTTATCAGAGATAGTTGAGGAATAACACAAAATGCTTGTTTGTGCTCTAAAATTGCGCTATAATTCGGTAAATTAATTATTGGAGAGAAAATTATGAGAACATCAGAGAGTAAAAAACCTAATACGTCATCAGCCCCAAATATAGAGAATTTTAACCATGAAGGTAACTTAGTAGGTGATGGCTCTAAGTCTGTAGTAACTATAGGCTCTAATAACTCTTCTATACAGGACTTAGAAGCAGCAGCAAAAGAATCAACCGCTAATTTCTTAAATGTTAAGAGCAGTATTCCGACAGACCAAAATGCTCCTCAGGAACAAAAAAAGGACACTTTTAAAGACAAAGTTGCTAAATTTAGGCAGCAGCGAAAAGAGGAAGGTAAGAAGTGTATTACAATGTAGAAACATCAATATGCTAACATTGTATAAACCTCCATCAAATCAGCCGCAAAATAACGTGATGATTCTAGAGTAAATTTTTTAGTAACATCAGCAATCTGCATATCAGAAAATGCATCATCACCCTGCTCGCCGATTGTTTTTGGTGCTTGCATGATTATTAGTTTATCAACCAAATCCTCCTTTAACAAGGCTGAGTTAAGCTTTGCACCTGCTTCAACTAAAATACTCATTATTCCTTCATTTGCTAATATTTTCAACGCTGCATGCAAATCAATTTTGCCTTCTGAGTTTTTCTGCACAGATATAACTCTTACACCTAATTTATCTAACGCCTCTTTCTTCTCGCCAGCAACACAGCTAAGCACCCATAACGGATATTGTTTGGCGGTTTTGACCAATTTACTTTCTGTACTGATACGTAAATTACTATCTAAAACTATGCGAATTAACGGCGTATTTTCCAAACCCGACAAGCGACAATTCAACATAGGGTCATCTGCTTCAACCGTGCCAATTGCTGTCATCACACTATTCATACTAGATCTTAGAATATGCACATAATCCCTTGATTTTTGAGAGGTTATCCATTGTTTATCCTTATCGCCATAATTAATTTTACCGTCTTGGCTAATCGCAGTTTTAAGCGTCACATATGGCAATTTTTGCGTACGAGATTTTATATAATCTTCATAGATTCTTTCTGCCTCTTCTTGCAAAACACCTTCTAGCACCTCTATCCCTGCTTGTTGTAATTTTTCTATTCCACGCCCTGAGACCTTCTCATCAGGATCACGCAATGCGATAATGACCCTCTTCACGCCGCTTTTTATTATAGCGTCAACACATGGTGGGTTTTTACCAAAATGACTGCATGGCTCAAGCGTCACATAAAGATCTGCGCCTTTTGCAGCATTGCCTGCCACAGCCAAAGCCTGTGTCTCGGAATGTGGTGATCCGCCTTGCGCTGTGCGAGATATAGCAAGAACTTCACCATTTTTCTCTACGATGCTTGCCACTGATGGATTTGGAAAAGTTAGTCCTTTACCTTTATCAGCAAAATTCAGGGCAATTTGCATTAAATGCGGGTTCATTTAGCAAGTTTATTAATGAAGTTCTGAAAATCCTCAGCTTTATTGAAATTCTTATAAACAGATGCAAAGCGCACAAACGCAACTTTATCAAGCTTTTCTAGCGATTCCATAACTAACTCCCCTAACATGGAAGAAGGAATTTCGATATCAGCCTCACTATCTAATTTGCGCGTAATATAATTGACTATTTCTTCAACTTTGCCAATTTCAATAGGACGTTTACGCAATGCCATTCTGATAGCACGGGCTAATTTTTCACTGTCAAAAAATTCCTTTTCACCATTGCGTTTGATAATAATTACTTCTTTAAACTGCACCCGCTCGAAAGTTGTAAAGCGTGAATCACATTTCTGGCAATAACGTCGCCGCCGAATCGCCGTACCATCTTCTGAGATACGCGAATCTTTTACAATCGTCTCGTTATTTTTACAGAAAGGACAAAACATATTACCTCAAATTAGTATTTAGCAGAAACTGGAAAATCCAATAATAAATAATGCGCAGCATTATATTATAATTCCCCTAATAGGACATTGTTACCTTTATATTGCACTCTTCGTATCACATTCTAGTGTCATCGCCTGAATCCGCTAAGGATTCTAGGGCGATCCAGGAGCCACAAACAAACATCTCGCTTTTGATAAAAAGGGCGCAAAAAGACCTCAAAAGAAAAATGTTTTACTGTAGTTGGTGAATTGGAAAAGAAGCGCAAAGTGCCTTAACCTTCTTTTTCACTTCATTTTCAACTAAGCCAAGGTTAGCTCTATCAGTTGCTAATGCGTCAATGACGTCACCAATTAAATGACCAACCTGCTCAAACTCCGCTACGTTAAAGCCACGTGTTGTTGCAGCTGGCGTTCCTAAACGTACGCCTGAAGTAACAAAAGGACTTTGTGGGTCAAACGGAATAGCATTTTTATTACAGGTTAGGTTAGCTCTCTCCAATGCTTCTTCAGCTTCCTTGCCTGTTAACTTCTTCGGGGTCAAATCCACTAAAACAATATGATTATCCGTTCCACCAGAAACAATATTTACACCACGCTCCGCCAGAACTTTTGCTAGAGCTTTAGCATTTGCAACAACTCTTTTGCCATATTCCTTAAATTCATCAGTTGAAGCTTCAGCAAAACATACAGCCTTGGCAGCAATAACATGCATTAATGGCCCGCCTTGAATCCCTGGGAAAATTGCTGAGTTAAATTTTTTACCAAGATCTTCATTATTTGATAAAATCATTCCACCACGTGGACCACGCAAAGTTTTGTGCGTTGTAGTTGTTATAACATCAGCAAATGGCACTGGTGATGGGTGAACTCCGCTAGCTACTAGCCCTGCGATGTGTGCCATATCAACCATTAAATATGCACCGACTTTGTCCGCAACATCACGGAATTTTTGCCAATCAATAACTCTTGGATAGGCTGATGTTCCTGCGATAATAAGTTTTGGCTTATGCTCTATGGCTAAGCGCTCCATTTCATCATAATCAATTATGTTAGTATCTTGGGTTACGCCATATTGGATTGCATTAAACCATTTGCCTGATTGGTTAGGTTTAGCGCCATGAGTTAAGTGACCACCAGCAGCAAGTGATTGCCCAAGGATCGTATCGCCAGGTTGCAACAATGCGTTAAACACACCTTGATTTGCTTGCGAACCAGAGTTTGGTTGAACATTTACATAAGAACAGCCGAATAATTTACGAGCACGCTCTTGCGCTATTGATTCAACTTGGTCAGCAAATTCACATCCGCCATAATATCTCTTCCCTGGGTAACCTTCTGCATATTTGTTGGTAAACACACTGCCTTGTGCTTCCTGCACGGCTAGGCTTGCAATATTTTCCGAAGCAATAAGCTCTATCTCGTTTTGTTGTCTGGCTACTTCGCCTTTAATTGCGGCAAAAATTGCTGCATCTTTTTCTTCTAAATGTGTATCAAAAAAACCCATGGAATCATCTCTTAATAGTTAATGTTGGCGAATTTATAAAGTTATCAGGAAAATAGTAAAGTAAAAAGGCTATAAGCTTTGTTAAGAAAGCTTTGCAACACGAGCACTATGCCTTCCGCCAGAGAATTTCGTTTTAAGAAATATCTCAAGAATTTTAAGAGCAGATTTTTCATCAATAGTGCGCGCTCCTAAAACTAAAACATTTGCATCATTATGCGCGCGAGCTAATTCTGCAATTTCGGCATTACTACATAATGCTGCTCTAATATGCTTATAGCGATTAGCAGCAATTGAAATCCCCACGCCAGTACCACAAATTAACACACCGATAAAATCAGGGTGCTTTTTAATATGGTCAGCAAGTTTTTTTGCATAGTCAGGATAATCGACGGATTTATTATCATCGGTTCCTAAATTCACCACCTCATCTCCCTTTTCTTCTAATTTAGCGATTACGAATCTCTTCAAAGAAACCCCTGCATGATCAGATGCGATTACTATTTTTTTCAT
>JAWUXM010000028.1:0-21287 GCA_034111325.1 Rickettsiales bacterium | reverse complement strand
GAGATGGTTATGCCTGGTGATAATGTTGATTTAACGATTAGCTTATTGCAGCCTGTAGCGATGACTGAAGGGATGCGTTTTGCAATAAGGGAAGGTGGTCGTACTGTTGGTTCGGGCGTCGTTACTAAAATTTTAGAGTAGAGAGATAATTAAATGTTAAACCAAAAAGTAAGAATCCGGCTAAAAGCTTTTGACCATAAATTGATTGATCAATCGGCAAAAGAAATAGTTGCAACAGTAAAAAGAACTGGTGCAGAAGTTAGTGGCCCTATTCCTCTGCCAAGAAAGATTGATAAATATACGGTTAACCGTTCGCCACATGTTTATAAAGAAGCACGTGAGCAGCTCGAGGTTAGGACTTATAAATATATCGTCATTATTACTCCTACTCCACAAACTATTGAGGCTCTTAGGAAGCTAGATTTAGCAGCTGGTGTGGATGTTCAAATAAAGCTTATTGAGGGAACGAAATGAGAAGTGGATTAGTTGCAGAAAAACTTGGCATGACCAGGCTGTTTGACGCTACTGGTAAACATATACCGGTGACTGTTCTTAAAGTGCAGGATTGTGTTGTAGTCGCTGTTAGAAAAAAAGAAAAAGATGGTTATGATGCTTTGCAGCTTGGTGCTGACAAGAATGTAAAACCTAAAAATGTTAATAAGCCGCAAAGAGGCGTTTTTGCTAAAAGTAAGGTAGAGTTGCGCAGAAGATTGGTGGAGTTTAGAATTTCTGCTGATGCAGCATTAGAAGTGGGTACGGAAATTCAAGCCGCGCATTTTGTTGAGGGCCAATATGTAGATGCTCAAGGTACTACTATTGGTAAGGGTTTCGCAGGTGCAATGAAAAGACATAATTTTGCTGGCTTGGAAGCTACGCATGGTGTATCTATCTCGCATCGTTCACATGGTTCGACAGGTCAGTGTCAAGATCCAGGTAAGGTGTTTAAAGGCAAGAAAATGGCTGGACACATGGGTGACGTTACAAGAACTGTTCAAAATCTAAAAGTTGTAAAAGTTGATAATGAGCAATCCCTAATATACTTAAAAGGCGCTGTGCCTGGTAAAGGTGGTGCTATTATTAACTTAACCGATTCTGTAAAAAGAGCGTTGCCAGACGATGTTCCTTTTCCAACTTATAGTGAGTCTAAAGATGTGCCATCAGAAGAGCAATCTGTTGAAGTAGTGGAGGAAGTTGTTGAGCAGGTTGAATCTGCATCTGTGGTAGTTGTTGAAAATATTGAAGTAGCTAGTGCAGTTGAGTTGGCTGCGGCTCCAGAGGTTGAAGAGAAGGTAGAAGCTATTGTGAAAAACCCGGAAGCTGATACAGTGGAATCAGAAACAAAAGAATAAAACATATTAGGAAAATGAAGTTAAAGATTTTTGACATATTAAATGGTAATAAGGAAGTTGGTGATATTACTATCGCTGATTCCATTGTTACTGCGCCTGAGCGTCGTGACATATTAAAAATGGTTGTCGATTGGCAGCTAGCAAAGCGTCGTCAAGGTAGCCACAAAACTAAAGGTATCTCTGAAATAAGAGGTACGACTGCTAAGCCTTTCCGTCAGAAGGGTACAGGTAATGCTAGGCAGGGTAGTAAATATGCTCCACAAATGCGAGGCGGTGCAATAATATTTGGTCCTGTAGTTAGGTCTCATGCATATAAACTTCCGAAAAAAATAAAGAGTTTTGCATTGCGTATAGCAATTTCAGTAAAGCATTTAAGTAAGAATCTTTTTGTTATCAAAAACCCTGAGTTAAAAAAGGCTAGCACGAAAGATGTAAAAAAGATCTTTGCAGATCTAAAAGTAGATTCTGCTTTAATTGTGACTAACGACAAAGCTGCAAATGAAGCTTTTAAAAAATCACTAAGCAATATACATAAAATAGATGTCATTGATTTTGGCGGTCTAAATGTGTTGGATATTCTCAGGCATACTAATCTTTACTTTGTTGAAGATGTGGTCGCTAAATTGGAAGAGAGGTTAAAATAATGAAACAAGAACAAATCGTTGCAATCGCAGCACGCATAATACCAGTTATCACAGAAAAGGCTTTAAAAGCATCTGAAGGTGATGTTAATAAAGTAACTTTTACAGTTCCAACTGATGTTACAAAATATCAGATGAAGAAAGTTGTGGAATATTTATACAAAGGCGTGAAAGTTTTGCAGTTAAATGCAATTAGTGTCAGAGGTAAGGTAAAGCGCTTTAAAGGAAAAACGGGAAAAAGATCTGATAGTAAGAAGATGATTGTTACATTAGATAAACCTATAGACATTGCTTCAGAGGTAAAATAAAATGGCATTAAAAAAATATTCTCCAGTTACACCATCACAGAGACATCTAGTTTTAGTTAAGGAAGATTTATGGAAGGGTACTTCTATTAAGAAGTTGACCGTTGGTATATCTAAAACTGGTGGTCGTAATCAACATGGTCATATTACGACTCGTCACATTGGTGGCGGTCATAAAAGAAAATATAGATTGATTGATTTTCAGCGTAGTAAGTTTGATGTATCTGCTACTGTTGAGAGAATTGAATATGACCCTAATCGCACATCATTTATCGCTCTTTTAAAATATGATGACGGTGAGCAATCTTATATTATTGCGCCACAAAAGCTTGCAATAGGTGATAAAGTTATATCAGGTGATAAAGTTGAGTTAAAAGTTGGTAATGCTATGCCGCTTAAAAACATTCCAACTGGTACGATTATCCATAATGTTGAGATGAAAGCTAAGAAAGGTGGGCAATTAGCAAGAAGTGCTGGTAGTTATGTTCAGCTTCTGGCTAAGGATTCTGAGAATGCACAGTTGAAGCTTCGTTCTGGTGAAATAAGATTGATTTCAGTTGGTTGTATGGCAACTATTGGTGCGGTATCAAACGCTGATCATCAAAATCAAAAAATAGGTAAAGCTGGACGTAATGTTTGGTTGGGTAAAAGGCCAACAGTTCGTGGAGTAGTGATGAACCCAGTTGACCACCCACATGGTGGAGGAGAGGGTAGGACTTCTGGGGGAAGGCACCCTGTTACGCCTTGGGGCAAGAAGACTAAAGGTAAGAAAACAAGAAATAATAAAGCGACAGATAAGTTTATTCTGCGCCGTAAGAAGAAATAATATTTAAGGTATAATTATGGCAAGATCAGTATGGAAGCCACCATTTGTTGATGGTTATTTATTAAAGAAAGCAAAAGAAGTTTTTGATTCTGGAAAAGTAAATGTGATGATTAAAACATGGTCACGTAGATCAACCATAATTCCTGACTTTGTCGGGTTGACTTTTGGCGTATATAACGGTAAACAGTTCATTCCCGTAATGGTGAAGGAAGATATGGTTAACCATAAATTAGGCGAATTTTCTCCTACTAGGAAGTTTCATGGTCACGGTGGTGATAAAAAAGCCACTAAAAGTTAAATAAGGTTTGAAAATGTCAAAAAAAGCAAAAGCAAGAGTTCTTGCCGATAATGAAGCAAGAGCATATTTGAATAATGTAAGGATTAGCCCTCAAAAGCTACAGTTGGTCGCGAGAGCAGTTAAGGGTATGAGCGCTAGTAATGCAATATTGCAGCTAGGTTTTTTACAGAAAAAAGGTGCTGAATTTGTAAAAAATGCTTTGCAGTCAGCGGTAGCAAATGCAGAGAATAACCATGGTCTTGATATTGATAAGCTTTATGTATCTACTGCGCGTGTTGGCAAGGGTATGGTCATGAAGCGGTTTAGAGCAAGAGCAAGAGGTCGTGGCGCTAGAATATTAAAGCCTTTCAGTAATTTGGAAGTAATAGTTAAGGAACAACAAGAAGATTAATATTATTTATATTTAGTATAATGGGTCAAAAAGTAAATCCGATAGGATTAAGAATAGGTATAAATAAAACTTGGGATTCGAGGTGGTATGCTGAGGGTGCTGAATATATTCGTAATCTGAAAGAAGATTTTACGATTAGGAAGTACATTAAGGATAATATTAAAAACGCTTCTATTAGTAGTGTTTTAATAGAAAGGGCTGCACAAAAAGTTACTGTGACAATCCAAACTGCTAGACCAGGTGTGATTATCGGCAAGAGAGGTGCGGATATAGAAAGAATAAAAGCGAAATTACAATCTATTGCAACAGGTGAAGTTAGTTTGAATATTGTTGAGGTTAAAAAGCCCGAAACAAACGCTGCATTAATTGCGCAGAATATTGCTCAGCAAATTGAAAAAAGAGTTTCTCATAAGAGAGCAATGAAAAAAGCTATGCAATCCGCTTTAAGGCTTGGTGCAAAAGGTATAAGGATAAATTGTGCTGGTAGATTGGGTGGCGCTGAAATTGCTAGGATGGAGTGGTACAGAGAGGGGCAGGTTCCTCTTCATACTTTGAGAGCTGATGTTGATTATGCACTTGCTGAAGCCAACACAGCTTATGGTGTGATAGGGATAAAAGTTTGGGTTTATAAGGAAACTAAAGGAATTAGAGAGAATAATAACGCACAAGGAAATAAGGCTTAATTATGTTATTACCAGCAAAAACAAAATATAGAAAAGCTCATAAAGGTCGTATTCACGGTATTGCAAAAAGTGGAGCTACATTAGCTTTTGGTAGTTATGGTTTGAAAGCTCTTGAGCCATGTCGTGTTAATTCACGCCAGATTGAGGCTGCAAGACGTGCTGCCACAAGGTGTATGAAAAGAGCTGGTAAGTTGTGGATTAGGATATTCCCAGATGTCCCTGTAACTAAGAAGCCTGCTGATGTAAGAATGGGTAAAGGTAAGGGTGCTGTAGAATATTATATTTTTCGCGTAAAACCAGGTAGAATTCTTTTTGAAATTGATGGTGTCTCTGCAGAAGTTGCTAGGGAAGCTCTATTAAAGGCAAAAGAAAAGTTACCACTAAATGCAAAATTTGTTGCAAGAATAGAGGCAAAATGAAAATACAAGAGCTAAGAGGCAAGTCACCAGAGGAATTAAAAAGTCTTTTTGTTGATTTAAGTAAAGAGTTGTATAAGATATCCGTCCAGAAAAAGTTGGCGGAATATAAAAATACTTCTCGTGTGAAAATCGTCAAGAGAACTATTGCACGGATTAAAACTCTAATTGGAGAGGTTGCATCTAAAGGTTCTATTGTGAAACCTAGTGAAAACACAGCAGTTGTTAAAAAGGCGGTGGTTGTTAAAAAAGTTAAAAAAGATAATAAGGTTTAAAATATGCCTAAACGGATAATGCAAGGAGAAGTAGCTAGTAATAAAGCAGATAAGACAATTGTCGTATCTGTGACAAGGCGTTTTAAACACCCTGTCTATAAAAAGTTTGTTACAAGCAGTAGTAAATATATGGCTCACGATCCTCAGAATGCTTATAAAGCTGGTGATTCTGTTAAGATTGTAGAGTGTCGTCCTTATTCAAAAAATAAGACGTGGCATGTTGTAGAAGAGCAAGCGCAAAATAACGAAGGGTAGTCTTATGATACAGATGCAAAGTAGAATGGAAGTGGCTGATAATTCAGGAGCCAAAGAAGTTCAATGTATAAAAGTTTTAGGTGGGTCGCATCATAATGTCGCTAGGCTTGGTGATATCATCGTGGTTTCTATAAAAAGTTGCTTACCTTCTGGAAAGGTAAAAAAAGGTGAAGTGCATAGAGCTGTGATTGTGCGTACTAAAAAAGAATCTAAAAGAGCTGATGGTAGTACTATCAGATTTGATAAAAATGCAGCGGTATTAATTCAGAAAACCAAAGAGCCGATTGGCACGCGGATTTTTGGAGCTGTTGCTAGAGAATTAAGGGCAAAAGGTTTTATGAAAATAGTTTCCCTAGCTCCAGAGGTATTGTAATATGGTTAAAAGAAATAAAATAGTGTTGAAAACTAAACTAAAAATCAAGAAGGGTGATGAGGTAATCGTCACTACTGGAAAGTATAAAGGTACTAAAGGTGCAGTGAAAGAAGTACTGATTGCACGTAATAGAATTATTGTAGCTGGCGTTGCCTTGGTAAAAAAGCATGTTAAGGCAAAATCTGCAGAAGAGAAATCTGGTATTTTCACTAAAGAAGCTTCAATTCATATTTCGAATGTTTCTTTGGTTGATAAAGATGGTAAGCCTTCAAAAGTAGGCTTTAAAATTGACGATAAAAATGTTAAAAAGCGGTTCCTAAAAACTACCGATGAGATTGTAAATAACTAGAATTAATTAGAGTAAGAGTATATGTCTCGTTCATTAGAACAATATAGCAAAGTGATTATAGGTAATCTTCAAAAGAAGTTTAGTTATAAAAACCCAATGCAGGTGCCAAAAATTGAAAAGATCGTTATTAATATGGGTCTCTCTGATGCTGTATCTGACAATAAAGTAATTAAGTCTGCTACTAATGAGTTAGGCTTGATCTCTGGTCAAAAGCCTTTGGTTACAAGAGCAAAAACTTCTATTGCAACTTTTAAATTGAGAGAAGGTATGCCAATAGGTTGTAAGGTCACTTTGCGTAAAAAGAAGATGTATGAATTTCTGGACAGGCTTGTATATATAGCTTTGCCAAGAGTGAGAGACTTTAGAGGTCTATCAACAAAAAGTTTTGACGGTAGAGGGAATTTTAGCTTTGGTATAAAAGAGCAGATTGTCTTCCCTGAGATTAGCTATGACAAAATAGATAAGGTTAGAGGCATGGATATTATTATTGTGACCTCTGCTAATACTAATGAACAAGCTTTGGAGTTGTTAAAAGAATTTAACGTACCTTTTAAAAAATAAAAATTTATAAAAATGGCAAAAATTAGCGCAGTCGCAAAAAACGATAGAAGAATAAAATTAGTTAAGTCTGCTTATGATAAAAGGCAGAAGCTAAAAGCTATCGTTATGAATAAAAGCATTTCTATGGAAGAAAGGTTTGAGGCGCAAGTTAGATTGGCTAGCTTGCCTAGAAATTCTGCAAAAGTAAGAATAAGAAATCGTTGTAATATCACAGGTAGGCCAAGAGGTTACTATGGAGCATTTGGGTTATCAAGGATTGCAATAAGGGATGGTGCCGGTTTTGGTCTTATACCCGGTATAATCAAATCAAGTTGGTAGTAGGATGGATATAATCGCAGATTTAATTACTAGAATTCGTAACGGTCAGATGGCAAGGTTAGCTACTGTGAAAACTAATTGTTCTAAACTAGGTTTGGGAGTTTTGGACGTGTTAAAAGTAGAAGGTTTTATTGAAAATTATGTTGCTGAAGGAGAGGGCGTTAAGAAATATGTGCTTGTAACCTTGAAATATAGTAATGGTAAGCCGGTTATTAAAGAAATTACGAAAGTTTCTAAACCGGGAAGAAGAGTTTATTCACCGATCAAAGAGCTGCAAAGTTTTTATAGTGGCTTAGGAACGGTGATATTATCAACGCCAAGAGGAGTGTTATCTGATCAATCTGCAAAAGAGCAGAATGTTGGCGGTGAAGTTTTATGTAATGTATTTTAGTAGATTTGGTATATATGTCTCGTATTGGAAAAGCACCCATCGCTGTAGCTGAAAATGTAAAGGTCAATATTAATTGGCCAACAGTTACTGTTGAAGGGCCACGTGGTTCTTTGGAAAGTAAGTTTTGTGATAATGTTATCGCAAAGCTGGAGGATAATGTTGTTAACGTATCTTTAGTTAAAAAGACAAAAACCGCTAGGCAGAGATGGGGTCTAACCAGAAGCTTAATTGCTAACATGGTGACTGGTGTTTCTGAAGGGTTTAAGAAAGAGTTAATAATAACTGGTGTTGGTTATAAAGCCTCTAGTGATAATAAACATTTAACTTTAAGCTTAGGTTATAGTCATGATATTAAATTTGCTATACCTGAAACTGTTAAAATCACTTGTCCGAAGCCAACCGCTGTTACTATAGAAGGTAATGATAAGCAAATTGTTGGTCAGGTTGCAGCAGTAATTAGAAGTCAAAGACCTCCTGAGCCATATAAGGGTAAGGGTGTTAAAGTTTCTGACGAGTATATCGTTAGAAAAGAAGGAAAGAAAAAATAAAATATATTGAGTTATGTCTAATACAGTTAATGAAAAGCGTCAAAAAAGAAAACAGCGAGTTCGCTATTCTTTGAAAAAAACACGTAATGATAAATTAAGACTTTCAGTGTTTGTTTCTAACAAGAATCTTTATGCACAGCTTATAGATGATTTGAAGGGAGAAACTTTAGTCTCATCATCATCATATAAAATGAAAGGAAATATCATTAATGTTGAAACTGCAAAGAAAGTTGCTGTAGAAATGTTTGATAATGCTAAAAAAGCAGGCATTGATAAAATTGCTAAAGAACGAGGTGTTAAGTTTGACCGTGGGTCACATCTTTATCATGGTAAAATAAAAGCTTTTGCTGATGAAGCTAGAACACAAGGATTTAATTTTTAAATATGAGAAATACAAATATGAAAGAAAGCGCTTCTCCAGAATTTTTTGAAAAAGTTGTTAACGTCAACAGAGTTACTAAAGTTGTAAAAGGTGGTAGAAACTTTGGTTTTGCAGCCTTGGTTGTTGTTGGCGACAAGAAGGGAATGGTTGGTTTTGGAACTGGTAAAGCAAAAGAAGTAACTGAGGCTCGTGCCAAAGCTACTAAGGCAGCTAAAAAAGCATTAATAAGAATTCCTTTGCGTGAAGCAAGGACCTTACATCATGATGTATATGGCAACTATGGAGCAGCTAAAGTTGTAATTAGAAGTGCTCCATCTGGTACAGGTATTATAGCTGGTGGTGTGATGAGAGCGGTGTTTGAAGCTCTAGGCATACATGACGTAGTATCTAAGTCTATCTCAGCATCTAACCCATATAATATTGTAAAGGCAACATTTGATGCGTTACAAAACATGGAGTCTCCTAAATCAATTGCTGCAAAAAGAGGCAAAAAAATAGGAGATGTAGTAGGAAAAAGAAATAATTCTTAAAAATATAGGTTATAAGTTATGACTAAAGAAAAGATAGTTACAAAAGCTCCGGCTAAAAAAGCTCCGGCTAAAAAAGCAGTAGCTAAAAAAGCTGAAAGCAAGAAACAAGTAAAAGTTACGCTAATTAGGAGCGTCATGAAAACTGTCAAGGGTGTTAAAGCTACTGTAAAAGGTTTAGGTCTCAGGAAGACTAATTCTTCATATACATTAGAAGATACTCCAGCTGTTAGAGGGATGATTAAAAAAGTAGCCCACTTGTTAAAAGTGGAAGAAGTTAAATAAATTAAACAAATATTGAAGTCAAAAAGATGTCATTATCAGGAGAATATTTTCAAGGCCTAACAAAAGGCAAAGCTAGGAAACGAGTAGGTAGAGGTATTGCCTCAGGGACTGGTAAAACTGCGGGTTCTGGTCATAAAGGTCAGAAAGCAAGATCAGGTGTTGCTATCAAAGGTTTTGAAGGTGGTCAGACGCCAATTCATATCAGATTGCCAAAACGTGGTTTCCATAATATATTCCGTACTGAATATGCAGTTATAAATCTTGGTAAGCTACAAGAGTTAATAGATAACAAGCAAATTAAAGCAGGGAGCTCTGTTACAAAGGAAGATTTAGCTAAGTTAGGCATTATTAAAAGCCCAGCAAAATTAATTAAATTACTTGCTAAGGGTAAATTAAAAGACTCCCTTAAAATAGAAATTGATAAAGCATCTAAAGTAGCAATTGAAGCTGTTAAGAAAGCTGGAGGCGAAGTCATTACTCTATCACCTAAGGGATCATCTAAAGGATCCACTAAAGCATCTGTAAGTTAGTTAAGATATAATATTTATAAAGGATTTATGCGCTCTTCTCTTTCTCAATCTTACGCAGCATCTAGTGGTTATGCGGAAAAGACAAAAGAGTTAAGACAGCGCATAATCTTTACTATTTTAGCTTTAGTTGTTTATCGTTTTGGTACGTATATTCCTTTACCAGGGATTAACCCAATTGTTCTCAAGCAAATTTCATCACAAAACCAAGGCGGCATATTAGGCATGCTTAACATGTTCTCTGGGGGTGCATTGGGTAGGATGACAATTTTTGCACTTAATGTGATGCCTTATATTACTGCGTCGATTATTATGCAATTGATGACAACTACTTCAAAAAATCTTGAAGAGCTTAAAAAAAGTGGCGCAACTGGCCGTCGTAAGATTAATCAATATACAAAGTATCTTACGGTTATTCTAGCCTTGGTGCAAGGTTTTGGGATATCGGTAGGTCTTGAGAATATGTCTAGTTCGGCAGGTTCAGCTGTATTATATTCAGGAATGTTTTTTAGAATAACAACGGTCATTACTTTAACTGGTAGTACAATATTCTTGATTTGGCTTGGGGATCAAATAACTGATCGTGGGCTTGGTAATGGTGTATCATTGATTATATTCGCTGGTATTGTTGCTGAATTGCCAGGGGCGTTTATAAGTACTTTTGAATTAGGTCGGACAGGAGCATTATCTACGGTTCTAATTTTATCCGTGATCTTATTAGTGATTGGTTTAATCGCGACGATTATCTTTATGGAGAGATCGATGCGCAAACTAATTATCCAATACCCGCAAAGGAAAGCAGGGCAATATGCCAGTGAGTCATCACATTTACCTTTGAAGCTAAATACTGCTGGTGTGATTCCACCAATATTTGCCAGTTCAATTTTATTATTTCCAATGACGATTTTGTCGTTTGGTGAAGTAGGGCAGGGTTCTGAGATTATAGCATTTATCAGTAGAAATTTAGCGCATGGAAAGCCATTATTTATGTTGCTTTATGCATCTTTAATTATTTTCTTTGGTTTTTTCTATACGGCAGTGGTATTTAACACAAAAGAAACTGCGGATTATTTAAAGAAATTTGGCGGTTATATACCAGGGATTCGTCCTGGTGATGCAACAGCAAAATATCTAGATAATGTCTTAACAAGACTTACTTTAATAGGTACCGGTTACTTAGCACTAATTTGTATTATTCCAGAATTTATTATCGCCAAATATTCTTTGCCATTCTACCTCGGTGGTACAAGCCTTTTAATTGTTGTAAATGTTGCTATTGATACATTGTCGCAAGCGCAAACGCATTTGATAAGTAATAGATATGACTCTATTAGGAAGAAATCTAAAATAAAGAGTCGTTAATGAAAATTATCATTTTAATCGGAGCGCCTGGTTCTGGTAAGGGAACGCAAGCTTCTATTATTACTAAAAAATTATCTATTCCACAATTGTCAACTGGCGACATATTACGTCGTACGGTTAGTGATGAATCTTCAGAATGTGGAAGAGAGATCAAATCTTACATGGATGGTGGTAAACTCGTCCCTGATGAATTGGTAATTAGGGCTATTGAAGAGAGGATGTTAGAGAGTGATTGTAAGGATGGCTTTATATTGGATGGGTTTCCACGTAACATTCAGCAAGCACAAAGATTAAAAGAATTTTTTACTAAGCATCAAATATTTGCAAAAGCTGATATAAGAGTAATGGAGCTTAAAGTTGACAATAATATTATCGCTGAGCGGATTAGTGGGCGCTTTTCTTGTAAGGACTGTGGTGCTGGTTATCATGATAAATTCAAAAAAACTGCAATAGAAGGCATCTGTGATGTTTGTGGTAGTAAAGAGTTCGTTAGGCGTAAGGATGATACGGTTGAGCTAGTTAAGGTTAGGCTGGAGACCTATGATAATGAAACACGGCCAACTGTTAGATTTTATAAGCAGTTGGAAGAATTAATAGTTATTGACGGCATGCAAGAGATGGATGTTGTCAGTAATGAGATCGCTAGCAACTTCTAATGTGGTGCTAGCCTTTTATAAAAGCACTATATGTCGATATTTTGTTTGACATATAGAATATTTATAAGATACTCCTGCGTTCCAATTCTGGGGTTGGTAGTCAAGCTTGGCTACATGTTCTAGAGAATTAGTGGATTTAAGAGTATCTGACGTGTTTTTACAGTAATTTAAATAGATTAAGAATTTGGCTCGTATCGCAGGGGTAAACATACCCACCAATAAAAGAGTAGAGATTGCCCTAACATATATATTCGGCATAGGTCGTTTTAGCGCATCTGATATTTGTAATAAATTAAAGATTCCTTCTGAACGCAGAGTGAAAGATTTAACGGAATCTGAGCTTATCGCTATTAGAGAATCTATTGATAAAAACTATCAAGTTGAGGGAAACCTCAGAAGTGAAGTTAGCACTAATATCAAGGGCCTCATGGATCTTGGTTGCTACCGTGGTTTAAGGCATAGAGCCAAGCTACCGGTGCGTGGGCAAAACACACATAACAATGCCCGCACTAGAAAGGGTAAAGCTAAAGCAATTGCAAATAAGAAAAAGTAAAATAACAACATGGTTCAAAAAGTTCAAAAAAAGCGCAAAGAAAAGCGCAATATTTCTGTTGGTGTAGTACATATTAGTGCAACATTTAATAACACAATTATTACAATTACTGATATGCAGGGTAATGCAGTTGCATGGTCTTCCGCTGGTAAATGTGGTTTTAAAGGCGCTAGGAAATCAACGCCATTTGCTGCGCAATTATGTGCAGAGCAAGTTGGAAAACAAGCGTTGGAGTATGGCTTAAAAACTGTTGGGATTGAAGTTAAAGGTCCAGGTGCTGGTAGGGAGTCAGCGCTTAGAGCATTCCAATCTTTAGGGTATTTGGTAACATCTATAAAAGATAAGACTCCGATACCACATAATGGTTGTCGCCCGAAGAAAAGACGTAGAGTTTAGTCTCTCTCTATTAATTTTTCTAAAATAATAACTTTAGGTAGTAATATGCTTGCTGAAAACTGGAAAGAATTCATGAAACCATCAAAAATGTCTCTTACCGCTGGTGCGGATGAAGATAGAACTGCTCAAATAGTAGTTGAGCCTTTAGAAAGAGGTTTTGGTATTACAATAGGTAATTCATTAAGAAGAGTCTTATTATCTTCGATCTATGGTACGGCAATTACTGCAGTGAAAATTGCGGGCATTATTCATGAGTTGGATTCAATAAATGGCGTTAGAGAAGATCTAATTGATATTATCCTAAACTTTAAGTTAGTGATCATCAAGGGTGACACTGCTACTAAAAAGAAAGCAAAATTATCAGCTGTTGGTCCATGTGAAGTGACTGCTGGTCAGATCGAATTGCCTCAAGGTCTTGAAATTATTAATAAGGATCTTGTTATCTGTACGTTAGATAAAGATGCAAAATTCGATGTTGAATTTGTAATTGAGGTAGGAAAGGGCTATAGAGATGCGACTCCTTATAAAGCAGCAAATACAGAAGTTGGCTTGATTCCAATTGATGCAGTATTCAGCCCGATTACAAAAGTTGCTTATAAAGTTGAGAATAGTCGTGTTGGTCAAGTTACGGACTATGATAAATTAGTGATGGATATTGAAACTAATGGTTCAATTACTCCTGAGAGTACTTTAGCTATTGCTGCTAAAATAATGAAAGAGCAAGTTAGTATGTTCATTAATTTTGATGAAAATGCTTATTCTGAAGCTGTTGCTCCTGCTAAAGCGGTAGACCTTAAATTTGATCCAGTATTATTGAAAAAAGTTGATGAGCTTGAATTATCAGTTAGGTCGCAAAATTGTCTTAAAAATGAAAACATCATATATCTTGGTGATCTTGTAAGACGTACTGAATATGACATGCTTAGAACACCAAATTTTGGTAGAAAATCTCTTAATGAAATTAAAGCTATTTTATCAAGCTTAAGTCTTGGTTTTGGCATGGATATAGCAAGCTGGCCACCTGAAGATATCGATTCTTTAGCAAAATCATTCGAAGACCCATTTGAGGCATAAATATGAAACATGGTATTAAACAAAAGAAATTAGGTAGAACATCTACCCATAGAAAGTCCTTATTTATTAATATGGCAAATAGCTTATTTCAACATGAGAGAATTGCTACAACTTTGCCTAAAGCAAAAGCTTTAAGGCCAGTTGCAGAGAAGCTAATCACTCTTGCAAAGAAAAATACATTGCATGCTAGAAAGAGCCTAATTACAAAGTTGCAAAGTACGCAAACAGCAGAAAATCTTATTGCAACAATTGCTCCACGTTTCAAAAAAAGAGCAGGTGGTTACACTAGAATAATCAAAACAGGTTACCGTAAAGGTGATGCTGCACCAACAGCAATAATTGAGCTCGTTGATTTTGATCCTATCAAAGTTGCTGAATCCAAGGCTAAGAAGGCTACTGATTCTTCCACTGGCCAAAAAGTCGAAGGCTAAAAATCTAGTCTTTTTGTATTCTTTTTCGCAAATAGCCTCAGATTTTTACTCAAAATTCAAAATATAGTGATTAAGTGAAAGTGGATACTATAAAATATTGGGAGGCTCATTATGCCGAGGAGTCTACAAAATCATTATATCCTTCACAATTTGCAGCATTTTGCCTTAATGAAATGCCTTATACAGCAACTATCATTGATTGTGGTTGTGGTAATGGTAGGGATTCATTATTTTTTGCAAGATATGGCAAGAGTGTAATTGGTTTGGATGGCTCAAATGAGGCGGTTAAATCATGTAAAAAACAAGCGAAAAGCCTAGCTTTGCAGGAGACCACGTTTCAAATAGTGGATTTTGCAGAACCAAGTAATTGTCAAAAATCTAAAGAAGCTTTGCAGGAGTTAGGTAGAGAATTTACTATTTATTCAAGATTCTTTTTGCATGCGATTGATGAGAGTGTAGAGGAAAATTTTTTAAATTTTTGTTGTGATGTTGGTCAAAGTGGTGGGTTAATTTTTTTGGAGTTTCGAACTAGCGAAGATGAAAGTCAGCAAAAGGTAGAACCCAAGCATTATAGGCGTTTTATTAATTTAAATGACTTTAAGCAAAGGGTGTTAGATAAAGGAATGTCTATTGAATATTGTGAGCAAGGTTATGGTTTTGCTAAATATAAAACTGAAGATGCTTATGTGGCAAGATTAATTTTAAAAATCGCTTAGTTCTATAATAATTTACATGCTTGATCCAGTTCCAGCAAAGCTTAATAGACGTAATCTTGTTGATATCACAAAATTACTTAAGGATATCGATCATTGTGTTTTTTTTGGTACTCTTCTGGGGCTGAATAGGGAAGGCGATATTATTAAGAATGATGATGATATTGATTTTCTCTTGGAGATGAGGCATAGAGCAGGAGTCATTAACATACTAAAAGATTCTCAGTTTGATATTGATCTTACCAGAGGTGAGAATTCCACCCCCTTCTTTTTACAGGCAACAAGACCACAAGACCACAAGGTGATATCAAGACTTACGTGGATTTCTATTTCTATGAGAATCCGCGGGATAAACCGTTTGTTATCGAAAGATGGAACTTCTTTGGTTGTGTAGATCACCAAAGCTTTGCAATGCATATTCCTAAAGAATTTATATTTCCTACCACGATAGCGGAATATTTTGGTGTAAAAATTAAAATGCCGAATAATCCAGATCAGATTTGTAAATTCCTTTACGGACCCAATTGGAAAATACCTTTGCAGAAAGGGCTTGAGTATAAAACTATTATTTGGAAGCATAAGCCATTTATGATCAGGGGCAGATTTATAATTTTGCTTGTAAAATTTTTTATGCCATATAAATCAAAACCATTTTATAGAATTGACATATTGCTAATCATCATTATTAAGAAGACTCTAAGATATTTGCAACACCTTACACTCAAAAACAAACAAAACTAGGTCAGTAATGAATCCTGTAATTAGTGCTGTTGGGCTTTTAGTTATCTCAAATATCTTTATGACTTTTGCTTGGTATGGTCATTTAAAATTTAAATCCACACCTTTATTAATAGTCATCTTTATCAGTTGGGGATTGCGCTATTTGAATATATGTTCCAAGTGCCAGCAAATAGGATAGGTCATTCGGTGCTTTCAGCTGCAGAGCTCAAAATCATGCAGGAAATTATTACTCTGGTGGTTTTTGTGGTATTTTCAGTTTTATATTTAGGTGAGGCGATGAAGTGGAATCATTTTGTTGGTTTTGGATTTATGATCCTCGCTGCCTTTTTCACCTTTAAGAAGTTCTAAGGTTTGCCAAAATATTCCTCCGCCAATTTGATGTAGTTAGATTCTGAAGTTTTGATGTAGCGCATTTCTTCTTCGCTGAGTTTGCGGAATAGCTTTCCGGGGTTTCCAGCCCAGATCTCACCATATTTTATAGTTTTACCTGGGGTGATAACTGCGCCAGCTGCAACCATTGCATGGCTTTCAACTTTTGCCATATCCATCACCAAAGCTTTCATCCCGATAAAGGCATAATCTTCAATCACGCAGGCATGGAGTAGGGCTAGATGTCCGATAGTAACTCCTTTGCCGATTATGCAAGGGCCACCTTCAGCGCCCGATTTGTTTGTTGGGTGGCTCGGGCGTGATACATGAATAATTGTGCCATCTTGTACATTTGTACCGTCACCAATTCGTATAGGTGCCAAATCACCGCGAATTACGCAGCCATACCAAATATTAGTTTTTTTGCCAATATGCGTATCGCCAGTAATAACAGCATTTTCAGCAATCAGTGCATCTTTTGCTATGGTTGGGTATGTGCCGTTATATTCACGAATAAGTGGTTTCATGGGAAAATTGGAGTTGCTTCTATGGAGGTTTCTTCTTTTATGCCGAACATGACGTTCATATTCTGTACGGCTTGTCCTGATGCGCCTTTAATTAGATTATCAATGGTTGAAATGATGATCACTTGACCAGCGCTTCTGCCTTTAAAAATGCTAATAAAGCAGTTATTTGTAGCATAGACATCTTTTGTTGAAGGTTGGTAACCTTCTTTCGTAACAGTTACAAAAGTTTCTTTTTCAAAGGTTTTCTCGAGCTGTTTTCTAATTTTAGCGTAATCTCCTTGTACAAAGATAGAGGAGATAATCCCTCTATTCATAGGAACTAAGTTGGTGATAAACTCTATTGTGATTTTTGTTGTGGATGCTTCATTTAGGCTTTGCTCAATTTCTGCAATATGCCGATGATTAGAAACAGAATATGCTTTAACTGCTTCATTGGACTCAGTGTATAAGTTACTGATGTTGCTTGATCTTCCTGCACCGCTAATACCAGATTTACTATCTATTAAAATTGATTGTTTGATTAGTTTCTTTTCTAATAGAGGTATTAAAGGTAGTAACACAGAAGTTGGGTAACAGCCTGGGCAAGCGACTAACCTAGCTTTTTTAACTGCTTTCCGTGCAAATTCGGTAAGGCCATATACGGCTTTTTTCTGGAGCTCACCAGCGCTGTGTTTAACGTTATACCATTTTTCATAAGTTTTGATGTCGCTAATTCTAAAGTCAGCTGAAAGATCGATGATTTTAACTTTGGAAGAAATATTTTGCGCGATTTCGTGAGTTGTACCATGTGGCAGGCAAGTAAAAACCACGTCAGCTTTGCTGAAGTTTAGATCAGAGATTATTTGAATTTGTGGTAATTCTTGATTAGTAAGGTGGGGGAATAGCTCTCCTAAATTTTTGCCAGCGCTAGAATCTCCGCCTAAAGCAATAATCTCAACATTAGGGTGATTTAGTAATAACCTAACTAATTCAACGCCTGTATAACCGCTCGCGCCAATTATTATGGCTTTAACTTTTTTCATTTTTTAGTAAACTGCTTAATGTTTTATGCAAAGAGTGAGTTGATATCATGATTTTGTTTTTACCAAATTCTTCAACTACCGCGCCAGATTTTTTAATAAGCAGATTTATAGTGGAAAAATCTTTAATGTTAATATCTTTGTAAACGCAGCTATCTAAACGACCACAAGAAAAATAGAGAATTTCCATCGATAAGCAACCAGTATAGAAGGTTCTGACGTTAGGAATTTCCATGTTTGTAGCAATTATGCAATCATCAAGATTAGTTCTTTGAGAAGGTTTTATACGATTATGGTCAAGAAATGCGCCACCCTTATCAACACTTAAAAAGATATTTTCAACTGGGTTGGCAAGGAAATAAGCAGTGATGTTCTCGCCATCTTTTACTGCAATAGTTGTAGCAAAAAAATTGATACCATGGGCAAAATTATCAAAACCATCAATCGGTTGCATGATAAAGCTAGAGGTACATTCATCTTTTGGCGCTGCCACTAACTCATCATTAATGATAAAACCAAAAGCAGGACGTGCTTTTTTTAGCTCTTCATATAGGGTTTTTGCGATATAGTCGTAAGTCCTTAAAGCAAAACTTTGTGCGCCTTTTTGTGAGTTTTGTAGGAAGGAGATCTCCTTAAAGTCCCGTAAAATTTTATTTTCAATCTTGCGTAGGGCGTTGCTGACAATGTTAGCTAGAGCGTCTTCATGCATTATTTTGCCCTTTCAATATAGGTTAGATCTTCACTTTTAATTAGGACTTTTTCCTCAGCATTTACAAAAGGTGGAACCATGATTTTAACGCCGTTTGTCAGCGTTGCAGGTTTAAAGGATGAGGAGGCGGATTGCCCTTTAACTACTGCTTCAGTATCAGCAACTTCAACAATAATTGTATCAGGTAGGACAACGCCGATATGTTTGTCGTCGCAAGATTCAACGGTAACAATCATTTGTTCTACTAGAAACGCTGCTTTCTCAGGGGTGATATCCTCTTTATTCAGGGTGATTTGTTCGTAAGTATCATTATCCATAAAGTGATACTGGTCGCCATCATTATAGAGATATTGATACTTTGTGGAATCAACCGATAATTTTTCGACCTTATCTTCTGAACGAAAGCGCTCATTATATTTTGTGCCAGCAATTATATCTTTAAGCTCCATTTGTACAAAGGCACCGCCTTTTCCGGGTTTTGTATGTTGAGTTTTAAGTACAACGCATGGTTTGCCGTTGAATTTTATAACATTTCCAACGCGTACTGAATTAGTATTTAGCATATGTTCGTTTATATGATTGTAAGCGGCTTGGCTTATATCAGTTCCTAAAACTTTGTAAAGCACGATTAAATTCTTCTACCGCATGTTTAGGGCTTTGTTGATGTTGCCAAATATAAGAGACCGCACAAATGAAATCTGCGCCAGCTTTTGCCATGGGCAAGCAATTTTCTGGGTTAAGTCCACCAATTGCTGCAACGGGTGTTTGTGAGTTTTCTTTCCATTGTTCCAATATCTCAATTTTTGGTCTGGCGGTGGTGATTTTGGTCTTTGTTGGGAAGAATGCGCCAAATGCAACATAATTAGCACCATCAGTGGCACATTTCCTTGCACGTTCTGCATCATCATAGCAGCTAGAACCGATTATAATATCTGGGTGGTGTTGCCGAATTTGTGCAACTGTGCCATCAAATTGACCAATATGGACGCCATCTAAGGGAGCTTTACCGATTAAATGGCTGTAATCATTGAGTAAGAATTTTACGCCGTATTTTTGGCAAATTGGATAAAGCTGTTCGCAATATTGAATGAGGGATTCATCATCAATATTTTTCAGGCGTAGTTGAAAATAAGCAATATCACCGCCAGATAATGCTAATTTGAGTGAATTAGCAAAATTAGCATCAATTTTTTCTGGGGAGATTATGTAGAGGCGAGACAATTATTTTTTATTTAAATAGATGTCAGTTAAGTCTTTAAGCATAGCTAAAGCTTCATCGCGTGGGCGCTGGAAGGAGTTACGTCCGATAATTGAACCGTTACCTCCGCCGTCACGAATTGCGCGAACTTCATCATATAATGCTTCAGTGGATTTTGCTGCTCCGCCAGAGAAAACTAAGATTCTTTTACTGTCAAAAGTACATTGTTTAATGTGGGCGATTCTTTCTTTTAAAGTAGCGATAGGAATTTTCTTTTCGATATAGACTTTTTTCGCTTCTGCAAGTTCAAGATAATCAGTAGGGCATTTAACCTTAATTATGTGTGCGCCGAGCAAAGCCGCCATATGTGCTGCATATGCTATAATATCCACTGCAGTTTCACCTTCTTTAGATAGATTGCCACCACGTGCATAAGACCAGATCACCACGGCTAAGCCATGTGCTTTTGCTTCCGCTGCCATTTCTTTGATTTCTTCCATCATGTCAAAAATTGCGTCAGAACCTGGGTAAATTGTAAAGCCAATTGCAGAACAGCCAAGGCGCAATGCATCTTTCACTGAAGAAGTTACTGCTTGATGAGGTGCGTCTTTTTCACGGGCAAGAGAATTTGAGCTATTTACTTTAAGAATCGTAGGAATTGAACCTGCATATTTATCAGCGGCGCATTCTAACATGCCAAGTGGCGCTGCATATGCGTTAAGACCTGCATCAATTGCGAGTTTGAAGTGATATTCAGGATCGTAAGCTTCTGGGTTTGCGGCGAAGCTTCTTGCTGGGCCATGTTCAAAACCTTGATCAACTGGTAGAATGATCATTTTGCCTGTGCCAGCTAACTTACCTGTCATTAGAATACGAGCAAGATTGCTGCGTGTGCCAGGATTATCACTGCCATAATGGCTTAAAATATCTTTGACTTTTTTTGTTAGTTTCATTTGAACCTCTATTCTATATTAAACCGCTCCCAGATGGAATATTCACGTAGCTTTGTATAAATAACATCACCAATAATAGCAAATCTATTTTCTGAGATGCCAAACTTTTTCTTGAAGAAGCCTTTTGCAGGAGTGATATTCTTAAAGCGAATTTTCTTACCGAATTTTTCTTTCATGATAGATTTTACATCGCCAATGCCGTCGATTAAACCAAGCTCTAATGCTTGCTTGCCTGACCAGAATTTACCATTAAAAATTTCATCATCAGAGCCTTTGAGCCTTTTTTGGCGGCTGTCTTTCACAATATCCTTAAACCCTTCATGAATGTCTTTTTGAATGGATTTGATGATTTCAACATCTTCCTTCTTGCTCGCGAGGAATGGGTCAAGCGTCGATTTATTTTTGCCTTGTGAAATTATGCGGCGTTCAATACCTAGTTTTTTAATCACCTCAGTAAAGCCAAAGCCAGATGAAATAACGCCTATACTGCCGATAATTGAAGAGTTGGAAGCGTAAATCTCATCAGCGGAGCAGGCGAGGAAATAACCGCCACTTGCAGCAACATCTTCACAAAAAGCAATGATTGGGATTTTCTTGCCATGTTTCTTTTCGGCGAGTTGTTTGATGTTTTTATAGATCAATTCAGATTGCACAGGCGAGCCACCCGGTGAATTGATGATTAAGGCAATGGCTTTGAGTTTTTTGGATTTAAACGCAGTTTCAATAAAATCAGTATTTTCATAGGTCAAGCCACTAGAGAAGCTGCTAACCTTGCCAATTACACCTTGTAGGCGAATTACATTGACCAAATCCTTTTTGCGATATTCACGTTTGAATTTTTTAATAAAATCTGCGAAAGACATTTTGTGCTATTATTTATGTTTAG
>JAWUXM010000027.1:0-13369 GCA_034111325.1 Rickettsiales bacterium | reverse complement strand
TTCGACCCAAAAGGGGAATATATTAGAAAATGGATTCCAGAAATCGCCCACCTGTCAGATAAAGAAATTCACTGCCCAAGCAATATAGACGGATATCCCAAGCCTATGATTGATTTAAAACTTTCTCGAAATCGGGCTTTGATGATTTATAAAAATATTTCATAAGAAACAAGGGATGGTGTACTAATAAAAGTTTATCGGTAAATGATGTGAATTAGAGTCAATTTTATATTTTACTCTAAAAATATCAATATCTTGACGAATGGAATTATCAATAAGAGCCTATGCAAGGCATCGAGGTATTACCGATGGTGCTGTTAGAAAGGCGATAAAAGATAGTATAATTACCACAAACAAAAATGTGGCATAATTAAAAAGATTAAAACAAGAATACCATATCATAAAAATAATAATCTATAGCGACTTACATTTAGAATTTGAGGCTGAGTTTAAGCCTCCAAGAGATTCCGATGCTGATTTGATGATTCTTTCTGGTGATATAATCACTTTCAAAAACTTTGAACCTTTGAGTGATTTTTTATCTGGCTGGACAAAGCCAGTTTTATATGTCGCAGGCAATCATGAATATTATACTCAACTCCCAATGAATGAGGGCGAGAGTGCTTTTCAAAATTTTACTATCACGAGTCCTCAAAATATAGCTTGGCTCAATAATTCTGATTTTTCCTTGGGCAACACTCAATTCTTTGGTGGTACAATGTGGACAGATTTTAACAATTCTAATCCAATCTCAATTCACCATGCATTTACTGGTATGAATGATTTTAGGCAAATTGTAATGCATGAAGTTTTTAAAGAAAAACTCATCCCTTGGTTAGAAAAAAATAACGGTAAAACAAGAGTGGTTATTTCTCACCATGCGCCTGTCAAAAATCCACATACAAAACACAGCAATAGCAGACTGCAAGACGCTTTTAACTCACTTGATATGGTTGACATTATTAAAAAATATCAACCCGATTTATGGACATACTTATGAATGCGATGATCAGAGAATTGGGAAGACTAGAATTGTTTCAAATCAGCGCGATATCCAAAAAATAGTGGTTTTGAGTGTGATGAGTTTGGCTTAAAAATAAACTTATGAAAAGAGGACAATTAAGAAAATGCAAAATTGCACCACGCTTTTTTAATTATGTCTTAATTGTAATATTTGGCGTTAACGGCTCAACAGATATTTTTTGATTTTATCTAGCTGTTTTGGGTAGCGGTAATTTTCGACATCATTTATAGGCAATAAAGTGATTTGGTTTATTTCGTATTTTTTGCTATAGCTCAAATCTATTTCTCCTTTGGCGTCGCAGGAAAATATGTGAAATCCATTATTTGCGGTCATTATATGGTCTTGGACTTTGACGCTTACCCCTGTTTCTTCAAAAGTTTCTCTATGGGCGGTGCAGGCTGAGGTTTCTTTTTTCTTTTGGGTGCCGCCGGGGATGTTTAGGTAATTATTGTGGTAGGATTTCACTAGGAGGATTTTTTTATTGTGGATTATTAAGCATCCAGCATTTCCTGTTCTTTTGTCATTTTGTAATTTTTCTGATAGGTCACATTTGGGAACATCCATCATGGATTCTGTGACAACGCTATATATAGAGGGAAATGACAGGTAGAACGTTGCTATTGCTATAGCAATGAGTAGTAAATAATATTTTTTAAATTTATTGCGAAGATTCATGTATTAATTATTTGTGATTACGGTTTTTACCATAACTGGCTTTCTTTAGCCTTGAAATTTAAAAAAAACTCACCGCTTCAGCTTTTAATATTTTTACGGATAATTCTCCTCCTTGATAATTTCTACCTTCCCACAGAAAATAAATTACAGGAACCACAATCAAGGTTAAGATAGTGTTTGTTATCATGCCTCCAACAATAGGAAGTGCGATACGGCGCATTACATCAGAGCCTTGGTATAACTCTTAATACAGAACCCAACACCAACTGCACCGAGAAATTATAATTGGCTAGGTATAATGCCAATATACTGCTGTTAGTTGTGAGAAGTGATGTGAGATTTACTCCCAACCTAAAATACTATAGCCTTTGCTACCTAGGCACATAGAGACATATCTTTGTTTAATTTGACTTGGGGTGAGTTTATCTTCAGCCAATACGCCGCCGCCCTTAACAGCGCCACCGACACCTGCGCCGATTGCTACACTTTTTAATATTGCAGTACGGTCACCAGTGAGTAAGCCCCATGCTGCACCGAAAATAGCGCCTATACCTGCGCCTCTTGCACCTTCTTTTGCTGCTCTTCTTTTATTCGATGCTTTGAGATATTTATCCGCTTCTTCACTACATTGCTCTGCATCTTGATTTGCTTTCTGCTCACCAACGTTCTTAAATTTTTGATTTGGGGCAAAAATTGGTCGATAAGAGCAAGAAGTTAATAAAATAATAATGAGTAGGGAGCTGATATATTTCATAATATGAAAAAGTTATTTATATTTTGTTGATAAGGGGGAGAGGAAAAATTTATTTAAAAGTTATAAGGGCTTGGAGTTAGTATAACATTGTTCAGGCAAACTGCCCAGCGGCATAGCCAGACGACCAAGCCCATTGAAAATTATATCCACCTAAATGACCAGTTACATCTAGAACTTCGCCAATAAAATATAGATTAGGGATTTTTTTAGATTCAAATTTCTGTGAAGAAATTTCATTTGTATCAACTCCGCCTAAAGTTACTTCAGCTTTTGCAAAGCCTTCGCTACCGTTGGGGGTAATTTGCCAATTATTAATATTTGCGGCGATTTGCTGAAGTTTTTTATTGCTTAAATCAGCTAGTGAACCCGCAATATTATTTTGCTCCAGCAAATAGATAGCTAACTTTTTAGGTAATATATTTGCCAAGATAGTTTTTATCTCCTGCTTTGGTTTGCTCTGCTTTTCATTTTGTAACCACGCAAAAACATTAGTTTTTGGCGCAAGGTTAATATTAATTGCTACGCCTTTCTGCCAATAGGAAGAAATTTGTAAAATCGCTGGTCCACTTAAACCTCTATGGGTAAATAATAAATTCTCCTGGAATTGCCTTTTGCCAATATTAACAATGATCTCAACAGCAACACCAGATAAGGATTGAGTTTCTTCTAGAGTTATGTGATCAAAAGTAAGCGGAACAAGGGCAGGGGTTGGCTGAATGATTTTGATACCAAAATCTCGTGCAATTTTATAGCCAAAATCTGTCGCCCCCATTTTAGGAATTGAAAGCCCGCCAGTGGCGATGACGAGGGATTTAGATTGTAACGTGTCTTTATTAATGCTTAGGCTGAAATGATCACCATTTTTTGAGATTTTATTTACCTCAGTTTGCAGGAGAATCTCAACATTATGTTCCTGACATTCATCTAGTAACATATCAATGATCTGCTGTGAAGAACCATCACAAAATAGCTGTCCTAAGGTTTTATGGTGATAGGCAATATTATGTTTTTTAACTAATGCGATGAAGTCGTGTTGGCTAAATCTCTTTAATGCTGAGATGCAAAAAGCAAGATTTTGGGATAGGAAATTATCTGTATTAATCTCCATATTAGTAAAATTACAACGCCCGCCGCCAGAAATACGGATCTTTTTGCCAACGCTTTCTGCCGAATCAATCAGCAAGGTTTTCTTGCCTCGTTTTCCTGCTTCAATAGCACACATCAAACCCGCTGCACCAGCGCCAATTATTATTACGTCATATGATTGTTTAAAGTCTCGTAATTTCAACATCAGTAATTTACGTTAAACCACATATGGCAGGTAATTGCCTGCTCTGTGAGTTTATATGTTTCTGTATCTGGATAAGTAATATTTGCCAAATGTGTTGTGATAGCGCAACTTGCTACTCCCGAAATTTCAGCTCCTAGTACATAGCCTGCATGTGGTAGGCCATCATCAAGTTTATTATCCAAATAATAAGCGTCGGCTGGAGTTAAAGAATTATTTCGTCCAGAACCAGTTGAAATTTGTATATTATTCGCCTCTACTGGCCCCTTGTTCCAAGGCCAATCATAGCCTATATAAAGAAACCTATTATTCATTTTAGCAGCCATAACATTTGTGCCGATTGTCGGGAATGTACCACCACCTGCATAATATTGATTAATTAGACGAGCATTCCATAAATGAGCAAAAGCATTAGTGTTTTCTGTAGAAGTAGCAGTAGCACTACCAATATTACCATCGCCATTGCCATTAATAGCACTACTCCAATAACGGCTTGCATTGCTAATATCTCCGGGATATTGACCATATAGATCTTTAAAAGTTACGATGGCTTCTTTTAAACCAGCAATTTGTGTAACTTGAGCTGCTAATTGGCTTCTGTGAATGGCGTTTCTACCAGCCACAATCACTGCTGATAATAAGGAGATAATAACTATCACAATTGAAAGCTCGATCAGTGAAAACGCTGTCTTTGATTTTGCGTGTCGGATCATAAATAGAATTTTTGGTTAGCTTTTTTTTATTTAATAGATATCTTTGGTATAACTCCAAATATATTAATACTTAATCAAAAAATGATAAAAATTTTTATTATAATGGCTTTTTTGTCAATTTCGCAATTAGAGGCTGCAGGGAAACCATTACCACGCTTTGCATCATTAAAAGTATCGGAAGCAAATATCCGGACAGGCCCTTCTTCCACTTACCCTGTTAAATGGGTATTTGTTAAAAAAGATATGCCAATTGAGATTATCGCTGAGTTTGAAAATTGGTATAAAATAAGGGATGAATTAACAAATCAAGGCTGGGTTCATAAAACCTTGATCTATAATAAACGTAATTTTATCATTAATATTGATAAAGCCATGCTCTATCAAGCACCTTCCACAGGACATAGGATTCCTAAAGCACGAATGGAAAAAGGAATAATTGGTCATATTAAATCTTGCCGTGGCAATTGGTGTAATATCGCATATCAAAAACATGATGGCTGGATAGAGCGAGAGAATATTTGGGGAACATATCCAAAAGAATTAATATCATAATTATGAAAAATATTTTAATTACAGCTGGTGGTACAGGCGGACACCTATTCCCCGCCAAGGCAATTGCTGAAGAGTTAAGCAAAAAAGGCAATGTGCCAATTATGGCAACTGATAAAAGATGCATATCTTATCTAGAAGGGTTTTTACCGAATATCTATATCGTGCGTTCTTTACGCTTTTCTAGCAATCCATTGAAACTAGCGATTGGCTGCTTCTCATTGATGGTTGGTTTACTGCAAGCGATTAAGATAATTCATAAACATAAAATAAATGTTATTGTTGGTTTTGGCGGCTACCCGACTATACCAATTTTATTGGCTGGGGTTTTATTGCGTAGAGATATAATTATTCATGAGCAGAATATTATCGCTGGCCGTGTTAATAGATTTTTTGCAAAATTTGCGAAGAAAATATTAGTAACTTTCCCGGAGACGCAAGGCTTGCATTTGCAGAACCCTAATATTGAATTTGTTGGTTTGCCAGTGCGGCAGGCGATTATTGATGCTACAAAAACCACCACTATAAAAACTAAGGATTTTAATATTTTAGTTTTTGGCGGGAGTCAAGGCTCTGCAATTTTTGATGAAACTGTTCCACAAATGTTAGAATTGCTGGATGAAAAATTACGTAACAAAATATATATCAGGCAACAATCAAGAGATCCTGAAGCGATTATAGGTTTATATAAAAAGCTAAATATAAAGGCTGATGTAAGAAAGTTTTTTACTGATATTGAGCTAGCATATAGAGAAGCTGATTTGATTGTTGCACGAGCAGGAGCCGCCAGCCTAGCGGAAATCGCTATAATGGGGAAAGCCGCAATAATTGTGCCTTATCCATACGCCAAAGATAATCACCAATTATATAATGCTAAATATTTCTTGAAAAATGATGCTTGCATAATGGTTGAGCAAAAAGATTTCTCAGCTCAAAAATTAGCTGACCTAGTTAATGAGTTAATACTGGATAGTAAGAGATTAGTTGAGATAGGAAAGGCTGCAAGACAACTTGCTGTAACAAACTCTTTGAGCAAAATTCTAGAGTTAATTTAAGACAAATATTTTGCAGATTGCATCTCAATAAGGCGTGAGACAGTACGGTTAAATTCAAAACTACCATCGCCATATTTATAGATTTTTCGCACTGAGCATTCAGCTGAAATAATCAGTTTTACCTTATGTTCATACAGTTCGTCGATTAATATCACAAAGCGTTTTGCTTCGTTACGATCTTCACGTGTGAGTTTGGGAATATCTATTAAAAATACCGTTGAGAAAACTTTTGCAATTGCTGCATAATCCGCGCTGCCAAGAGGCTTTGCGCATAAATCAGCAAAGCTAAATAAGGCAACGCCGGAGGCTGATTTGCGACTATGAAATTTATGACCTTGCACAGTAAATTCATGTTCACTAGTAGTGCTATTTGAGGTTAGTTTAGCAAAAGCTTGCTTGATTGCTTTATTTGTTTGGCTGCCTAATGGATAAAAATAGGTTTGTTTCATAGCCTGAATTTGCTGCAGGCGATAATCTATTTTACTATCTAATGATATGACATCGAAATTTTCTTCAAGCAATTGTACAAATTCAAGGAATTTCTCGCGCTGAATTCCGCCTAAATATAAATCACTAGGTTTGCGATTTGAGGTGGTCACGATGATGAGTTTCATCTTGCGTAATTGACGAAACAACTTACCTAGAATCATTGCATCAGCAATATCCGTAACTTGAAATTCGTCGAAACAAAGCAATTTTGTTTTACCAGCAAATTCTTTAGCGGCAAAAATTACTGGGTCAGTGTCTTTGCGTTGAGGGTCATTGCGCCAATTATGGATGATCCCATGGATGTTGCGCATGAATTCATGAAAGTGAATACGCCTTTTATTTTTTATTTGGCTATTCGTAAAAAATAAATTCATCAACATTGATTTACCGCGGCCAACATCACCATAAATATAGATTCCTTTGATTTTACGGCGGCTAAAAAAGCCAGAATAATCATTCTCCAGAATTTGTAATTTTTGCAGAATTGCAAATTGCGCATCATCAGGCTTGATCTGCTGCTTAGCAACCAGTTGCTGATATTTATTGGTTAATAAATCTTTATGTTTTAAATTACTCCTGAACATTAAACTTTTAGAGAGATGGAAATAGTCGAGAAGTTAGAGATTTTAAAAGCTAAAATCAAAAGATTTCGTGATAATAATTTATCAGTAGCCTTTGTACCAACAATGGGAGCACTGCATACTGGGCATTTAGCACTGGTCGAGCTAGCAAAGAAATCAGCTGATAAAGTTATAGTTAGTATTTTTGTTAATCCTCTCCAATTTGACCAAGAGCGGGATTTTAACAATTATCCAATTAATCTGCAGGATGACTTTACAAAGCTAGAAGGCGAGGGAGCCGACATAGTTTATTTGCCTAGTAAGGAGATGCTTTATCCAGAAAATTTTGATGAATATTTAACTGCAGATATAGATTTAGTAAATTGCTTATGTGGAAAGTCACGCCCCGGACATATGGATGGGGTTGTCACCGTCGTTAAGCAATTATTCAAACATGTTACCCCAGATATCACTATTTTTGGCGAGAAGGATTATCAGCAATTACTCATCATCAAAAAGTTAGTGGCTGATTCTCAATTGCCGATCAAAATCATTGCGGCGCCAATTATTCGAGAAAAAACAGGCCTTGCTATGTCTTCACGCAATAGCCGTCTCTCGGTTAAGGAGCGTGATAATATAGCACCTTTGCTTTACAAAGCATTATGCGCTGTTGCACAGGATTATACTAAATTACCTGAAATAAAGGCTGAACTTTTGCAGCAAGGTTTTAGCAAAATAGATTATTTTGAAATACGCAATAATGATGATTTGCGTGTAGTTGATAGCTCAGCAAATGGCCGAATCTTCATCGCAGCTAATTTAGGAGATGTTCGGTTAATTGATAATTTTTTGATGCAGTAGTTATTTGTATAAGAATTAGTTGTAGGTCTTCCTATTATATGTTACAATGAGGGTAGTGCTAATATTTTAGGATATTTAAATGAGACAAAATAAAACTGATAAAAATATTGCTATCTTAGTTGATCCACAAAATGATTTCGTTGAGGAGGGCAGTCTAGCTGTTCCAGAAGGTAGAAAGGCAATGCAAGATGCTGCGCCACAGCTCGCAAAGATGCTTAGAGAGGGTAGGATAGATGGTTTGGTTATTACCGCTGATGCGCATGGCCCAAAAAGTCAGACTTTTGCAAATACTACAGATAAGGAGGATTGTACGATGGGGGAGCTTGAAGGATTCCCTACAACGCTTTGGCCAGTTCATTGCGTACGAGGCACATATGGTCAACAATATGCTGATGCAGTTTATGAAGCGTTTTTTGATAATGTAAAATGGGATGCACAAAAAAACCTTATAACGACACCTATTTTAAAACCAGAATTTGCTGGCAAAATCATTCTCTTTAATAAGGGAATGGAAGATGATAAGGAATATTATGGTGCATTTGAAAGTATTGGCGGAAAGAAAACAGCACTGGCTGAAACGATTGAGGACAAGTTT
Source organism: Rickettsiales bacterium (assembly GCA_034111325.1). Classification (GTDB taxonomy): domain Bacteria; phylum Pseudomonadota; class Alphaproteobacteria; order Rickettsiales; family JABIRX01; genus JAWUXM01. The sequence goes on along the minus strand of JAWUXM010000027.1, from coordinate 4,806 downwards.
GGTGTGCCAGCTGAAATAGTAACATGCGGATTAGCCTATACGCATTGCGTTTGTGATACTACTACACAAGCTAGAAAATATTTTAAGGATACAAAAATATCAGTACTAACAGATTTAACTAGATCTATACCAGATGGAGTAGGAGGAGAAGATAGAACAAAAGCAAGGACAGATCAAAAATTAAAAGCAGCTAATTGTGCTATAATAAGCACACAAGATTTCTTAAAATCTCACCCTCCAGTTAATGATAATAATGCAACAGCCAAGATAGCCGAAAAAGAAGCAAAGGCAGGCGCTTTAACTCAACAAGCGACAGAAAACAAAGGAAATGCAAAGGTAGCTTTGGTAGGAGCCTTCATACCAATTGCCGTAGGAGCTATATTAGGTGCGATTATAGGGCCATTATATGCATTATTAACGCTGGCTTCCCTACCATTATTTGGCTATAGTGCACATCTTCAGAACAAAGCTGGGGAGGGGCTAGAAGCGGCTAAGAAAGAAAAGTCAGAAATCAGAACTCTAGAGAATCAACAGACACATGGGCAAGCTACCCCATCACATTTACAAGACATAAGCACAGGGACTCCAGCACAGAAGATAGGTTAACTCAATATTTTTGCAATAATCGCATCAGTTACTTTGCGATATTGCGGTTGGATAATGAGGTGATTATCTGTAAACTCGATCATCTTCTCATCTATTAGCCATCCTAATTTTTCTCTGTCAAAAAGATCTTCTAAATCCTTAGCGAAAAGACGTTGTGCATTTTGCTTAGTTAAGCCATATTTTGTCCGTAAACCCATTAACACAAACTCATCAAATTTTCCTTGGCGATCTGTTAAGCGGTTTTCCTGTAAAGCATGATCCTTTTCTGTGATTGATTTTAACCAATTATCTGGTTGATGGATATTCATCAAAGCACGACGCTCAGGCTCTCCCGCAAAATGTACGCGGCTATGTGCGCCAGCGCCGATTCCTAAATAATCCTCACTTTGCCAATAGCTAAGATTATGTTGTGATTCCTTATCTTTTTGCGCAAAATTAGAGATCTCATAAGCCTCAAAACCCTTCTTACCAGCCATAGCAATCGTTAAATCATACATATCGCTTAAGGCTTCTTCGCTTGGCAATTGCCACTTGTTTTGTCTAAAATCACTATAAAATTGCGTGCCTTTTTCGATAGTTAATTGATAAAGAGAAATATGATGTTTGGCGAGTTTTAGTGCTTCTTCGAGCTCTAACTGCCAGTCTTGCAGAGTTTGTTCTGGCAAACCGTAAATTAAATCAAAAGAATAATTAGAAAAAATGCGATCTGCGGCTTCGATAGCCTTGCAAGCTTCTTTTGCGCTATGTTCTCGACCAAGGAATTTAAGGCTTGTGTCATTTAGCGACTGCATGCCAATTGAGATGCGATTTATACCAATGGCTTTTAGTTGTGTGAATTTTTCAACTTCGACGGAAGTTGGGTTTGCTTCCAAAGTGATTTCAATATCTGGTGCTAGTGAGTAATTTTTCTGGGCTGCTTCTAATATATCCTCAACCAAACCAATTGGCATAAGGGAAGGCGTTCCGCCGCCAAAGAAAATCGAACTAATTTGATGATTGGGTAATTTTGCTGCGAAATAACTAAGCTCTGTTTGATAAGCTTTGCTAAAAGCCTCATAATTCACCTTATCGGTAACATGCGAATTAAAGTCACAATATGGACATTTCTTTTTGCAGTAAGGGTAGTGAATATAAAGGGCGAGATCATGCTTCATAGATATATTTTACTTGGTAAAACCTTGTTTTTATGTTATAATGCGGTTGGTATAATTATTCTTTAGAACATATCTATGAGTAAAGCAAAAGAAAATACATCTCAAAACACCGCTGGAAATGTATCCGATGATAAAATATCGTGCGAAATTATTAGGGAAGAAGTCCTTAATATTCAAGAGCAAATGACAACAGCCACCCCTGAAGAGAGGGTTTCGCTCAGAGAAAATCTAGCTATGATAGTTGCTGAGCTAAGTAAGCAAAAAAACATGATTAATGATAGATCATCTCAGCAATCCGCTTCTCAATTTTTGGAGGCGTTGCTTACTGATTTATTTAGCAATAACCCATGTAAAACCACAACCACATCAACACCACAGACTGCTAACACAGAATATAAGACCAGTCCTTCAATCAGTGTGGTAATGCCTATGCCTGTTTTGGCTTTTCCCGAAACTAAAAATAATAAAAACACATCCATAGCACTTAGCGGACTGATTGAATCATTTCAGCGGGGAGAAGTTATGGAAGGTATCGTGTTTGAAAAGAAAAGTGGCGGGGGCGAAAAGGCGACTGGCATTAAGAAGAGATTAATAGATGTTCCTCAAAATAGAGAAGAGCTCGTTATTAAGATAGCACGGTACGGCTATGATACTGATAAACTAGAAGCAATTAAAATTGAACGAGAAGTAGATTTTGATGCTTGTAAATTTAACAATGACAAAACATACGAACTAACGGCTTTTATTCTTCATGAAGGTTCATCGCCTCGTAGCGGACATTACGCTGCCTACATAAAAGAAAAGGATAATCAATGGTATTGTTATAAAGATAGTAGTAGATCACAAGTACAGGATAATGACTTAGAAAAAGCTAAAAAACAAGCCTATTTAGTCAAATATTCCGTTCAGGGCAGACAAGATTTGCTACCTGGATCACAGCATGGAACCAATAATTTTGATGGACAGTATGGTAATAGATGTTGGTTAAATGCATCACTAGCCTTTGCCCTTTCATTTACTACTATTAGTAAGGATAAGCGTTATACTGCAGAAGAAAAACAAAAATTAAGAGACGAGATCGTTGGAAAAGGAGCGCATGGAAATGATCGAGCAGGACTACAGGCAAAGCCGCAGCCTGAGGAAGAGATACAATCTACGGAAGAAAAACATCCTAGTTCTGAAGGTCAGAATTCTAATCTCTACCATACGGAGATACAATCTACGGAATTTCAGAAGATAGCAGAGCACATCAAGAAGAGGTTTGAAAAATTAGACGAGATATTAAAGTCTGATTCAGGTGTAGAGGTTTGTATTATTGGTCAAAAAGATAAAAAAGATCAGGTTGGAAAGCTAGAAGATGGTGGTCGTGATTTTGTGGAAGATAATATCAAAGCTTTTTACCATGGAGCAAAGGGTCATTTTCTTGGCACGGGGATAGAAAAATCTCAATGGCTTAAGAGCAGCAAAGAAGACCCTGCTGATTGGCTCAAAATGCTTAAGATAATCGATGACGAAGTTAGCAAATTATTTGATAGATATCCAGGTCGTGTTAGTTGTGGAAATATTCATTATGGTGCTGCAAAAGATAAGGTTATAAGAGTTTGGAGTGCTGATGCCGCTAATTGGAACAAAGCAGATGCTGAAACTCAAGGAGATAATGATCCTTTACAAGAGAGAATGGTTGGTAAGAGAAGTAAAGCTACATTTGCAATCGTAACTACTCCAGTTAAGGGTGTCGGAGGTCTAATGGATAATGACCTCCTTTACCCTGATCAAAAGATCCCTCAAAATCCCAAAGTTGGGGATGGTAGCGGAGCCTCTACCAAGGAAATTAACACTCCAAAAACAGAAGAAGAGCAACGAGCAGCAGCGACTAAAATACAGGCAGCATTTAGAGGGCGGCTAGTAAGAAAATCTTTAGCAGCGGAAGTGACACAGCAGAAGGAAGAGAAAGCAGAAGTAGAGGCTACTCCGGCGGATAAGGGGCAAGCAGAAAAAAACGCAAAAGATTTCCGAAAAACTTGTTCGTGGGTTTTTGATGGTCAGCGGTTAGGGCAAAGAGTAGGGCCAGAATGGGAATTTGCGATGTCCATTGATAACGATACAAAATTATTAACAATAAGATGTCCGGGTGGTATATCTTCTAGCTATTTTGATGGCATTATGCAATTAATCAAAGATGGAGTGATATCTTGTTTGCAAGATGGAAAAACCCTTGATTCAGAAGGAAATGTCAGAGAATTTACGGTTAATATTGATGATATTAGGAAAGATAAACGTAAAGAAATACCTTTGCTAGGATATTATTATCAGATTCAGCAGGACAACCCAAAGATTATTGACGATATTGTGGAGAATTTATTAAAGGTAATAGAGGAGGTCAAAGAGTATAAAGGAAAGACAAAATATAATATTGTAACCAATGCGCGTGGTTGTCCTTATAGGGAAATTCCAATCTTGCAACAAGAAGGCTACCCTCCTTTAGCGATGTATTTAGATGAAAAAGATGGTGAAATCTCTATGGGCGTCGGCTCTAATGGAGATATGTCAAATCCATTAATGCAAGAGATAATGAAGCATTATGTGGAAAAAATTCAAAAACATGCAAAATTAAAAAAATATTTTTATACAAACCCCGATGCAAAAGACGAAGATCTTACAGAAAAAGACTATGCTCATGAAGGTCACTATTCCAATCTCTATTTAACACAACCCTTACTTGATAGAATAAGGAAAGATTTACAAAAGGAGAGAGATGATAAACTTATAAAGTTGCTATCTCCTGAAAATTCTGATCGCGATTCACAAGTAGGGACGGCAGTGGCGAAGGATAAGGGACAAGCAGAAGAGCAGCGACACCCTGATCAAAACATCCCTCAAAACTCCAAAAATAGTGATAGTAAGATAGAAAATAAGGATTTTGTTAAAGTTAGAGAAGTATATAGCCCATTTGATGGTAATAAGTCGCTAAATAATAAAACCATTGCCTTAGAGAGAAGGAGGCGTGATCAATTTTATCAAGAGCATAAATTAGCTTATGATCTAA
>JAWUXM010000026.1:0-36953 GCA_034111325.1 Rickettsiales bacterium | reverse complement strand
AAACGTAAATTGAATGAAGAAAAACAAGGAGGTCAGGAAAGGTTAGTTGCTCCGAGATTGAGTCGGTCAGAGAGTAATGCTTCTACAGATGTAGTGATGAGATCGTCTCAAGATCAAGATTCTAGCCCTTATTTGGGAGGTGCATCACAAGAATCAAAAGATGAATGGGTATCGCCTTCACTAGTACCAAGAAAAGCATCTGTAGATTTTGATCGCGATAAAAGCAAAGTTACTCTCGGCATGCCGATTTTAAATTTGGTAAAAAAATTGCCTCATATTATGCGTGCTACAGCCAGAGACGAAAAATTTGTGACCAGTGATTGTAGCGAAATTGCTGAGGATATAGAAAAGTTCTTTTCTGATAAGGGATTTGCATTAAATAATGAAGCGGATTTAAAGAATGAATTGACTAAATTGCTGAGGGCCTCCTTGAGTTTGATGAAAAATCTTGATGGTAGTATGGTCTCTGATTATTTTGATAAAGTTGGAAAGACAATGAAGATCAAAGGCAAAGTCAATGGCAATGGCAATGGCAATGGCAATGGCAATGGCAAAGAATATTATATAACTGGTGTATGTTTAACTGGTTTATTTGCTGATCAAGGCAAAGTCTTTACAAAAGAGTCTGCTCTTAAAGGTTATCTAGTACATGAGGCGCTTTCAACTTTATTTGGGCTGCATGATATGAAATATCCTTATGAGCAACATAAGATGCTTTACCCAAAACCTTCAGGTATTAAGAAGGGTGAGTGGGGTAATGGAATAGGGGCAATTACACCACATTGCGATGATTTATATGAGGGGATAGTTGAGACTGATTATCTTTCACTTACCACATGTACTAATGAATTAGGCGTTTCGACGAAATTTTATCCTGTTAATAGCATAATAGAGGTATTAACAGATGACGAAATTACTACATTGTTACATGCAAAGGCAAAGTTTATTTCTGGTATTAATGTTGATACAGAGAAGCCTAAATCAAGAATTTCTAACATTATGGATTGGAGTCAGGATTGCGGTCTTACCATTAGGATGGATTTTCGTTTTGATCCTAAAACTGGAAAAAGGATGGAGGTTGTAGATGAGAAAAAACAAGGGGTAGAAGAGGTAGAACGTGTTCTGGATAAGGTGCTTGTTGAAATTCAGCGCGGTAATATAAAACCTATTGAGGTTCCAGCTGCGGTGGGTACATTTGTTATCGTTAATAATCCTAAAGGGTTACATGCGCGTGAGGCAATTCCTCTTAAACAGGAGCATATAAAGCGTATTCTAAGTGAGGAGAGGAACGTTAGTGAAACGCCTAGGCTATATTATCGTAGTAAAGGACCACGCATAGTTCCTGAGACACCTCATGATAACCCCGAGGTCTGGAAACAATTGCTAAATGATAAGTTTGATCGAGATTTGGGCTATGTTGCTCAACTGGAACAAGAGCGGTCAGCAGCAAAGGATGTTTCAGAACCAAGCGCTCCTCCTAGATGATATAAAAAACATTACTTTTTATTCTGGAAAAGCTTCACTACATTTTGCGGTGGTGTTTTTGGAGCTTTCTTGTGCTTTTCTTTTGCTGGAAAGACTGGTATCCTAACGCTTATTGTCGTATCATTGCCGGCAGTTTCTTTTATTTCAATCTCTCCTTGATGTAAGATGAGTAGAGTTTTTGTGGTTTCAAGGGAAAAGTCTATATCATCATCGCTATCTTCAATTGTTGATGATAATAGGGAAGCAACTTTACTTTTAATTGTTATAGTGAGGGCTAAATATTTTTGCTTGTTGAGAGTGGATTCTTTAGCTGTGAAAGTGATTTGCTCTTTGGGATTTACAGTAGAGTTAATTCGGCTGAGTAGCCCATTGATGATTTGTATGAATTTACCTTTATCGACATAAATTCGTGGTAATTTTGGGTTAATTTTTGTCGTGAAATTTAATTCTTTTTTTAGAATGAGTTTTTTCTGAATTTCAAGGCAGTCGCTAATGATCTCATTAGTGTCTATATGCTCTTTATTTAACGTTCCTGATGTAAAGTCACTAATATACGTAAGTTCTTCATGTATGATGTCCAGAAGCTTTATCTTGGTTTCTTTGTTCATGTTTATGGAGGAGTTACCTTTGAGAGTGTTGGATAAAATATTAATGCCGTCTTTTATGCCTTTGAGCGATTCATTAGTTAAGTAGCGGAATTGTTTGACGATCTTTTGTTTTAATAATTCTGAATGTTCAGCAATTTCGATATATTTCTCTAATTTTTCTTTTGTTAGCCCCAGTTCACTATTACTTTTTTGCAACCTCATCTGGTAGCGTTTAATTGAATGTAGTGCTTTGGCAAGGTTGAAGATTTCAACGGAAGGGTTTTTACCAGGGATCTTGATGTTGTGGTAGTCAGTCTTTTCTGCGCTAAGCTGTTGGGCAATGTTGGCAAGTTTTTTAATTGGTTTAATGATACGACGATAAAAGAAGAATAGCACAATGATAATTACCATGCCTATTGCCACTAATGTTATAATTTGGGTAATTAGGAGGCTATATAGAGATTGGCGTTCTAATTTTTGATTAATTCCAATAATTGCAACATATGGGTATCTGTGATTTTGAAGGTAATGCGAGTAAGTAAAATTATTGTCTTGAAAACTTTGTTTAAGCGCCAACACATTCTTTGAGACATCATATTTTTGTGGCTGAATTTTATTTGTGTATTTTTTGAAGTTGGGGGGAATAATGAGGTTATTATTATCATCTAAAATAATGGTGGCTGTATTGAGTTGTTTTAATGCGTCATAAATTTCATCAATAATGCTATATAATGAGACTTTGACTATTAATGAACCAATATAAACTCCAGACTTGTTTGTAATGCCCATGGAGATCGGTATGCTATCATGACTGTCGTTAGTAAGTGGTGATGATATATGCATTTGCCATGGGGTGTTTTGAGCCGCGTTCATTTGGTAATATGCCGCGGGAGATTTAGGGTAGGTGAGTATTCCATCTTTGCTACTGACGGTGATTTTGTTTTGGGTATCGACCCAGTTAACGTTAAATATATCAATGGAGCTGTTTGGGTTGGAGATAATATCTATGTTAAAGCTATTGCGTAATATCTGGTTGATTTGTTCTGCATTATTACCTGAGTCGGCTATTTTCTTGCCTAGTATGTAGATTTTTCGATATGTTCTATCGAGGGCGCCAGAAAAGATATTATTAACTATGTTGCCGGTTAATTCGATCTTGTGCCGAGAGGTTTCTTGAGAAGCTGAATTTGTTATTCTCCAGAATGTAACAGATAAGGCGGTTATAGTAATAAATATTGTCGCTGCGAATATAAGATAGTCACGTGATAGTGAGAGTCTGAGAAGTTTCATATATTGACTTAAAGATAGTTTCTAGTTTTAATTGAGTAATATAAATATTATGATCTGTAAATCAATGATTATACGAATTTTTCTTATTTTGTTTTCTGTGTTGTTTTCTGTGTTGTTCTCTGTGCAACTGAATGCAAAGCCAATTAATATTGGCACTGGTAGTAAAGAAGCATTAGCATACCCTCTTGTTAGCGGTATTTGTCAAGTTTTTCATAAATATAATAAATTGCCAAACTCATCTTGTAATGTATTTCCAACAGGAGGTTCTAAAGAGAATCTTGATGGTCTTAGCAGTAGCAAATTTGACATGGGGGCAGTCAAGCCAAGTATGCAATATAATAGTTTTTATGGTACTTCCACAGATTCAAGGAATGATAAATTAAGAACATTGTTTGGCCTGCATAAAGAATATTTTACCATCATTGCCAGAAAAGACCTTAATATAAAAAGCTTTTTTGATCTACAGGGCAAGCGTGTAAATATACCTAATGCTGGGTCAGGGAGTAGGGTGCTCTTTGATAATATGTTAAAGAAGAATAGTCTTACTTTAGGTTTTTTTAAAAACACTTTTGCATCTGAAATAAGTGAGTTAAGGGATTTGTTTTTAAATGATAAAATAGATGCGGCGATATATCTTGTTGGTCATCCTAACAAGGCTTTCGCAAATGTTCTGGAAAGTTCTGATACAGAGCTAGTGAGCTTTTCTGCAAGAGAGGTTGAACAGCATCTTGGTTTATCTCATTATTTTGTATATACTACTTTACCAAAAAATACATATCTACAGCAGAAGAAGGATGTTAACACGTTTGGTGCTCAGCTGGTATTGTCAGCTTCGAGTGATTTAGATGAAGAAGTGGTTTATAACTTTACAAAAATATTCTTTAATAATTTTGATGAAGTAATAGAGAAGTCTCCAGCTTTGAGGGGTACAAACCCTTTAAATGTTCTGCGTGTTGGTGGGGTTGCGCCTGTGCATAAAGGGGCAGTAAGATTTTATCAAGAGAAGATTTTGCTGCAGAGTCTTAAATAGTAAACGCTTAGGGCTATTGAGAGTTTGATTGTATTTCGTGGAATAGTTGGATGACTAGTTCTGCTGTCTCTGTAGAAATATGGTTAATGCTTGTATCTTCCATTTTTCTTAATTTTGCATAAAAATACAGCTGATTAATATGCTCCTTTAAGCTTCTAGTATCTAGCTCTATGTGATGTTGCTTAAGGGTTCGTTGCATTACATCGATTGCTTGTGGATATGTTTGATCTTGACTTTGATCGTTTGCAACCTTGTGGATTGTTCTTTCAAATAGTAAATCTTCCGGCGGGACACCTAGTGCATTACTAATACGTGAAAGTATTACTTTGCGTGGTTGTTCAACTTTACCGTAGATGATGTTTTTGATTGAGCTATGGTGAACGCCAGATCTGCGTGAAAGCTCAGCAGCGCTGATATGAAGCTCTTTGAGTTTGCTTTTGAGATTGTTTTGTATGCTGTTCATGATGTCATTTATAATGGTAAACAGCCGAATTTTATATCGACTGGCTAAATTGTGCAACTTAAAAATTTATTGGCAAAATAAATGGTCTATTTCATAGACTTTCTGTTGACTAGTTTTTTTATATCACTATAAGTTGCATTGTGAGAATGGTTACTAATTAACTAAATATTTATTATTATTATGACAATCGAAGAGCTTCACGACAAAGTGCAAGAAATTAGCAGAGAAATAGATATTGTTTCTAAGGGGATGGAGTATGTACCTAATGGTAGCAGAGAGAATCTACGTTCTTTATTAGATCAAGTCAAAAAATGTGAATCAGACGTGCAATCTTTACAAAATAACTGCATAATTAAACTTTCTTTACATAGACCCTCGCCGAATCAGAAACAAGATCGGATTGCTTAGGGTTTTGTTAGTCTCAGCGCCGCAATGCCTGGGAGTTCCTTGCCTTTAATCCATTCTAAAAATGCACCGCCTGCCGTTGAGAGGTAGGTGAAAGAGTTTTTCAGTCCGCTATCCTTCAGGGCGCAAACAATATCACCACCACCCGCAACTGAAACTAACCCTTTTTCCTTTGTTAGACCAGCAACTTTACGTGCTACGCTTTCAGTGCCAACGTTAAATGGGCGATATTCAAAAGCACCTAAGGGTCCGTTCCAAATAATAGTTTCGCAGCTCTCTAATGTACGATTTATTAGGTCGCAGCTATCAGGACCTATATCAAGGATCATCTGATCTTTAGGCATTGCGTTTATGGTTATAACTTCGCAATCTGCATTTTCTAGTGCAGGTGATATAATTGCATCACTTGGTAATATAATTTCACAATTTTTTTCTTTAGCTTTGTCGAGAATCTTTTTGGCTTCTTTTAATAAATCTTTTTCATAAATTGATTTGCCGATCTCATGTTTTTGTGCTTTGAGGAATGTATTCGCCATTCCGCCGCCAATTATGATAAATTGTGACTTTTCAATTAAGGAATAGATCAAGTCTAATTTCGTTGATACTTTTGAACCACCGATAATAGAAGCAATAGGTTTTTTCGGCGCAGTTAAAGTTTTTTCTAAATTTTCAATTTCCTCTTGAAAAAGTAAACCCATGCCACTTGGTAAAAACTGTGGAATGCCAATGATAGAGGCGTGTTTGCGGTGTGAGCAAGAGAAAGTATCGTTGATGTAGATGTCTCCTAAATCGCTCAATTCTTTAGCAAATTCTTGATTGTTATTTTCTTCCTCTTGATAAAAACGTAAATTTTCAAGGAGGGCAATTTCACCATTCTTTAGGCTGTTAACCGTCTCTGCTGCTTTGGCGCCAACACAATCAATAGCAAAGTGGATATCGCTTTTAGGGAGGAAGTTATTTAGTGTATCTACTAATGGTGCTAAGGACATGCTTAGGTCAAAATGACCATTTGGGCGGCCAAAATGGGACAGGAGGACAATGCGGGCGCCTTTCTTTTGTAGATATTTGATTGTTGGTATGATGCGTACAATGCGTTCTGAATCAGTGATTTTGCCGCGCATAATAGGCACGTTCAGGTCGACACGTAGTAAGACTTTTTTGCCTTTAAAATGAAAATCTTTGAGAAATTTGACTCCTTGCATATTACAGCATTTTGTTCATTAGGATGGCGACATCGATCATGCGGTTAGAAAATGCCCATTCATTGTCATACCAAGCCGAAACACGTATAAAATCACCACCTAAGACTTTTGTGCCAGTTGAATCAAAAATTGAGCTATGGGTTGAGTGATTATAATCAATGGATACTAATTCCTCGGTGTCATATTTCAGTACACCTTGCATTTCGCCTTCGCTCATTGCTTTGATAATAGAATTTACTTCCTCGACACTAGTTTGTTTTTCGCTGGTGAAGCAAAAATCAATCATTGAAACATTGGCCGTAGGGACGCGTACTGCAACGCCATCAAGTTTGCCGTTTAAATGTGGAATAACTTTGCCTATTGCTTTTGCAGCGCCAGTGGAAGTCGGGATCATAGATAGGCCAGCCGCGCGAGCACGGCGCATATTTTTATGTGAGCCGTCAATGATGTTTTGGTCGTTAGTATATGAGTGGATGGTTGTGACGAATCCGTTTACGATTTTGAGTTTTTCGTCTAAAGCTTTGGCAACTGGTGCTAAGCAGTTGGTTGTGCAGGAGCCAATGGAAATCACATCGTCAGTTTTTGCTAAGATATTATGATTTACTCCATAGACGATTGTCGGTGTTTCATCATCCTTTGCAGGTGCAGAAATGATAACTTTTTTAGCGCCCGCGGCAATATGTGCCGAGGCGGATTCTTTATCGTTAAAAATGCCAGTACATTCAAAAACAATATCAACTCCTAACTTCCCCCAAGGGATATTTTTTGGGTCACGCTCTCTGAAGAGTTTGATGTTTTTACCGTTTAATTTAAAACTATTATCATCAGCAATAGTGAGGTCTTGGTTAAATCGTCCATGTATGGAATCATATTTTAAAAGGTGCAAATGCGTTTCAATTGGCGCAGGTCCATTAACTGCGACTAGTGATACATCATCATAGCCAAGTTCAGAAATGGCTCTAAAAATACATCTTCCGATTCTACCTAAGCCGTTAATTCCTACTTTTACCGTCATCTTTCTATTTTGTTTGGGTTTGCTTGTTATAATATTCTGCAGCTTCTTTGAAACCTTTTAATGGTTTCTTAGTAGGCTCCTGATCTTGAATTTTAATCAATAGCTCAGTGCCTTGGCTCATTTGTTCAGTGAGTAATTTACGGTCATCATTTTTGAAGAAGACGCTCACACCAGTATTCATATAAGAGTCAATATCAGCCTTATCATTGATTTTGAAGGATATGCCAGTACTGAGGTTTAATTCATTATGGGCAACTGCGAGGTAATATTTAGTGAAGATAATTGCACCACGTCCGGCTTTGTCAACAAAAGGCGTGCCGATGAAGCAATCGCTGACTTTAGTCTCAACTTCTTGTTTGCAAGAAACCAGCCATTCACCAAATGATTGGTTATATTCAACATATTTGCCTTGTTGATTGGCAGCAAAAAGATTTGATGAGAAAAAAACAGTGCAGAGTAATATGGCGATTAGATTTTTCATTGTCCTACTTTTTTAATTATTTGATTCGCAATATTGGAGCTTGTAATGCCGTAGAGTTCATAAAGTTTGTCAGCAGGGGCGGAAGCTCCAAAACCCTCCATGCCGATAAAAATTCCATCTTTGCCGATATATTTGTGCCAACCAAGTTCAATCGCTGCTTCAACGCCAACTCTCAGGACATTTTCATTGCCTAAGGTTTCTTGTTTATAGCTATCATTTTGTTGGTCAAATAATTCAAAACACGGAACCGAAACCACTCTGACAAATATATTCTGTTCTGCCAAGATTTTTTGTGCTTCAATAGCAATATGTACTTCTGAACCAGTTGCTAAAATCACCGCTTTTAATTCGCCATCTTCTTTTGAAACTATATAGGCGCCTTTGCCTGAATTACTTACGGCAGGCTTTTGCTTCGTTAAAGCAGGGAGATTTTGCCTAGTTAAGGAAAAAAGGGTTGGTGCTTGTAATTCCATAGCAATTTCCCAGCACTCTGCTGTTTCATATGCATCCGCTGGGCGAAAAACATGAAGGTTCGGGATAGAGCGCAAAGCAGCGAGATGTTCAACTGGTTGATGCGTTGGGCCATCTTCGCCAAGACCGATTGAATCATGCGTCATAACATAAGCGACTTTTTGTTTCATCAAGGCTGAGAGACGAATTGCTGGGCGGCAATAATCAGAAAAAACAAGGAAAGTTCCGCCATAAGGAATGAAAGGTTTATGTAGCGCCAAACCATTCATAATTGCCGCCATAGCATGTTCTCTTACGCCATAATAGATGTAGTTACCATTTGCATTATCTGGCGAAATTGGCGTTGAATTTTTGGTTTTTGTGCAGTTAGAGCCGCTCAAATCAGCCGAACCGCCAAGTAATTCAGGAATTGCGCTAGCTAAAGTTTCTAAAACTATACCAGAAGATTTGCGAGTGGCGTAATTTGGTTTGTCGCTGATTAATTGATCTTTTAATTCATCAATAGCATTTTTCCAATTTTTTGGTAATGCGCCAGACATTAGGCGCTCAAATTCATTGTTCACGTCGCTTGGCTGAGCTTCTAGGCGTGTTTGCCAATCATTTAACTGAGCAGTGTTTTGTGCGCCGATTTTGCGCCATTCTGCCAAAATATCTTCAGGAATTTCAAACTCGCCATAATCCCAGCCAAGGTTTTTCTTAGTAGCGATGATTTCGTCTTTTCCAAGTGGCGAGCCGTGCGATGCTTCGCTGCCAGACTTATTTGGCGAACCGAAAGCAATTGTAGTTTTGCAGGCTATTAAAGAAGGTTTGTCGGATTTTTTGGCGTTAGCGATTGCTTGTTCAATTGCGGCGTAATCATGTCCATCAATTTCCTGTGTGTGCCAGTTTGAAGCCTCAAAACGCATGAGCTGATTATCAGAGACTGAGAGCGAAGTATCGCCATCAATACTGATGTTGTTGTCATCAAATAGAACAATTAATTTGCCTAATTTATTATGACCAGCAAAAGAGATAGCTTCATGGCTGATTCCTTCCATAAGGCAGCCATCGCCAGCTATTGTGTATGTGTAATGATCAACAATATCTTTGTTGAATTTTGCTGCTAAAATCTTCTCACCTAACGCCATACCAACAGCGTTTGCCAAGCCTTGTCCTAATGGCCCAGTTGTTGTTTCAATCCCCGCTAAATAGCCATATTCAGGGTGACCAGCGGTTTTGGAGTGTAATTGACGGAAATTCTTTAAATCATCCAGCGATATATCCTCATAGCCTGTTAAATAAAGCAGAGAGTAAAGCAGCATGGAGCCATGACCAGCGGAAAGAATAAAACGATCACGATCAGCCCAATGAGGGTTTTTAGAATCAAATTTGAGGAATTTGCTGAATAAGACAGTGGCAACATCAGCCATGCCAAGTGGCATTCCTGGATGGCCGGAATTTGCTTTCTCAACGCCATCCATAGATAAAGCGCGAATTGCATTCGCAAGATTACGTAAGTTTTCTGTCATTGTGCTTTCAATAATCCATATTTTATAGTATGAGGAAACATATTAGCCGCTAACTTTATTGTCAAAGCCTTAAAGATACTTAAACTGCCTCTTTATGCTTGTGTGGATGCTAAAATTATGTTATAATGAGCAGTATGTAAGTTAATTAAAAAATTTGATTGATGAGAGTTAGTAACAGAACAACAGAAACGACACAGCCAGCAGCACGGCCTCTTAATGTGGCGCCACAGCCTAGTGTGTCTCCAAAAGAGCCGGATTCTATTGCTGTTAAGGCAGTAAAAGCAATATTGTTTTTACCTGCTGTAGCACTTGCTATGGTCGGAGTGGTATTACTTGCTGTTGCATCTTTTGTTTTCATAATTGGTGCGGCATTAGTTTCAGGATTAGCTGCTCTTATGGGTATTGGTAAGGAAAGGGATGATCTGTTTACCAAGGTAGAAAAAGGAATGGGGTTAGCTGAAAGGATTGAGGAGAGAGTTGCTAAGGGTCCTTTAGCTAAGTATATCCAAGAGATTATTTTTAATGGTAGTAATGGTAATGTTGATCACTCTGCAGGCAGTTCTAGAGCGAACCCGGGTAGAGGTTTGTCAGGTCCATAATCGCAAGTAAGCTTTTACTTTGACAAAAGAGTAGGAAAAATTATCATGCGCGAAGTTTTTCACTTTGAGAGTCGCAATGAAACCCGTTAAGAATAAATCATTTCAAGATATAATCCTAAATCTGACCAATTTCTGGGTGGCGAATGATTGTACATTTCTGCAAGCCTATGATGTTGAAGTTGGTGCGGGGACGCTTCATCCAGCGACTGCTTTGCGCGCGCTTGCTGATGAAAATTGGAGCGCTTGCTATGTGCAATCTTCAAGAAGGCCGACTGATGGACGTTATGGTCTAAACCCTAATCGCCTACAGCGTTATTACCAATTTCAAACAATTATTAAACCATCACCTGATAATCTACAGGAGCTCTATCTGAAGAGTTTAGAGGCAATTGGTGTAGAGAGTGCAAAACATGATATCAGATTTGTTGAGGATGATTGGGAAAACCCTTCAATCGGCGCTTCTGGGCTTGGTTGGGAGGTTTGGCTTGATGGCATGGAAGTTTCACAATTTACCTATATGCAGCAAATTGGCGGTATAGAATGCAAAGTTATCCCTGGCGAGATAACCTATGGTCTAGAGCGCTTGGCTATGTATATTCAGGGCAAAGAAAGTGTTTTTGATTTAGATTGGGATAATAAAGGGACAAAATATAAAGACATTGCGTTGCGTGCTGAGCAGGAATTTTCTGCTTATAATCTTGAGCATGCCAATACTGATATTTTATTTAGGCAATTTTCCGAAGCGGAGTCCGAAGCAAATTATTTGTTGGAAAAATGTTTAGCACTACCTGCTTATGACCAATGTTTAAAAGCAAGTCATTTGCTTAATTTGCTTGATGCAAGAGGGGTTTTAGGTGTTAATGAACGTGCATTATTCATTGCAAAAATTCGTAATTTAGTAAAGGATTGTTGTAAAATCTATTTAAATAAAACAAGAGAATAGAGATGAGAATTGAGATGTTAAAATGTAAGTTGCACCGTGCAACCGTAACCGAAACTGATATTGACTATAATGGTTCAATATCAATCGATAGTGATTTGCTTGCGGCCGCTGCAATTATCCCTCATGAAAGGGTGGAAATTTACAATATTACTAACGGTAATCGCTTTGCTACATACGCCATTCCTGCTCCATCTGGTAGTAAAAAAATTGGGATAAATGGTGCTGCTGCACATTTAGTGAAACTAGGTGATTTAGTAATAATTTGCTCTTACGCTTCTTTTGACGAAGAGGAAGCTAAAAACCATCAGCCAAAAGTACTTTTGTTGGATGGAGAGAATAATGTCGTGGGTGAGTAAATATATCTCTCTCTAAAAAGAGAGGAATAATAAAGAATATAAAATGTATGTCTGAACTGTTATTTGAAATATATTCTGAAGAAATTCCTGCTAGTGCGCAAGCACCAGCAGCTCGGCTTTTGCGTGAGGAATTTCAAAAATCATTAGACTCTTTGGGGCTAAAAGATAGCGAAGTACAAAGCTTTGTCACGCCACGCCGCTTAGTATTAATTGCTAAAGATTTACCAAAAACCATTATCCAAAAAGAGTTGGTTATACGTGGGCCAAAAGTTGGGGCAAATGAACAGGCGATTGAAGGTTTCTTAAAGCGCTATGGTTTGTCTGATAAAAAATCACTTGCGACTAAAACGCTTAAAGGTGAGAAATATTATTTTTATATCGAAAAAGAGAAGAAGGTTAGTTTAGCTAAAAGCCTAGTAAAGGTTCTTGAGGAAGTAATTAAAACTCTAGCAAAATCCTGGCCAAAAACTATGCGCTGGGGTAATTATGATATAAAATGGATCCGCCCAATACATAACATCCTCTGTGTTTTTGACAGTGCAATATTACCGCTAAAGTTTGGCCATTTAACAGCTAATGACCAAACTTTGATTGCGGGGAAGAATACACATATCAAAAAAGATAGCGCTGAATATATAGCTGCCCTTTCTAAACTAGGTATTATTCTAGATAAAAAAACTCGCCGGGAATCCATTAGAAAAGACGCTGAGGAAATCGCTGCTAATCATAAAGGAGAGCTAATCATCAATGAGGCGCTGCTTGATGAAGTGGCTGGTTTAGTTGAAGCGCCGCTTGTTCTACAAGGGGAGATTGATAAGGAATTTATGTCCTTGCCGCAGGATATATTAATTACTTCGATGAAGCATCATCAAAAATATTTCTCACTATATTCTGAACATGGTGTTTTAGCTCCTTACTTTATTTTTGTGACTGAAGCTAGTTTAAAGAAAAATGCTAATAAAGTTATAGAGGGGAATCAGCGTGTTCTAAAAGCTAGGTTATCGGATGCAAAGTTTTTCTTTGTTAATGATGCTAAAATAAAATTAGAGGAGCGAGTTGATGATTTAAAGAAAATAGTCTTTCAGCAAGAAATTGGCTCAGTCCATGAAAAAATAGAACGGATTTCAGCATTGGCGAAATTTATTTCAGTATGGATTCCACATGCAGATTTGCCAAATGTAGAAAGAGCAGCTTTTCTTTCTAAGGCAGATTTAACAACTGAGGCTGTAAAGGAGTTCCCTGAATTGCAGGGGATTATGGGCTATCATTACGCAAAACATGATGGTGAGAATGACCAAGTTGCAAATGCTATTAGAGATCATTATTCGCCAAAATCCATGGATGATTTTTGCCCAACATCGCCAGTTTCAGTGGCAATTGCTCTAGCCGATAAAGTAGATAGTTTGGCGGGTTTATTCATTATCGGCAAGAAGCCAACTGCATCGAAGGATCCTTTTGCACTACGTCGTTCTGCAATCGGGGTGATTCGTATAATATTAGAATCAAATCTCAATATTCCGTTAAAATTAGCATTTAGCAAAGCTCTGCATCTTTATCCAAAATCCTTGTTTAAATTAGCAGATGTCGAAGCAGAAAGTCAGCCAGTTATTGATGAAGTCTTGGAATTCACCATTACGCGTTTAGAACAATATATGAAACGTGATAATATTCGCTATGATCTTATAAATGCGGTGTTTGATGATGGTAATGAAGATGATATTTTGAAAATATATCGTAAAGCGATTTCTTTAAGCAAAGCCTTTACGAACGGCCGTGGTGAAGAAATTACGGCTGCTTATAAAAGGGCACATAATATTTTAATCAAATCAGAATTTGTTGGAAAAAAATCATTAATAAAATTGCCAACTAGCTTGTTGCTTAGGGAAAAAGATGAGAAGGACTTACTTAAAGTTTTAAAGCAAATTAAAGCACCATTAAATGATGCATTAAGAGAAGAAAATTTTGCTGAAGCATTGGTGCAAATATCGTACTTAGCCCCAGTGCTCAATAGCTTCTTAGATAATGTTATGATAAATACCGAAGAAAAACATCTGCGCAATAACCGTGTGAAATTACTTATTGCGAGTTGCCGGAAGATTGAGTTAGTAGCAAACTTCTCCAAGATCCTTTAAATCTAATTCTTTTGAGCGCTTTTTGCCAAACTGCTTCGTTTTTTATCGGTCACGTATGTAGTATACGATCCCTCAAAAAAAACTCATGGTTTAACAAAAATCATCACAAAAATACTCAGATTAATTCGCAAGATGTCTTAGAAATATTTGATCAAAAAAGTACCACCAACAAGCATGGAAGCACCAAGGAGGCGCATGAAGTTAATTGATTGGGTAGGGAGCCCAAAAAGACCATAATGATCGAGTAATAAGCTACATAAGATTTGCCCAGCCACAACTAAGCTCAAGGTTAGGCCAATGCCAATATGTGGAGTAAGGATAATAGTGAAAACAACCGCGACTGCGCCAAATGCACCGCCGATATAAGCATAATTTGGTGCTTTTTTTAAAGTCGTAAAATTAATTTGTAGATCCTGCATGATAATCAGCAAGATGAGTAGTGCGCCTAAACCAACAATGAACGAAATGATAGTGGTTTGTAAAGAGCTTTGCACAAACTCATTTAAATAGGCGTTGAAGCCTAATTGTATGGCGAAGAATATTCCGGCGATTAACGCCAGACTCATATATATTATGTTCATGGTTTTGTTTTGTGTGTGCATAGAAAAAGATTAATTTACAGATTTATCCTGTTGGATAATGTGTAAATAGACAATAGCATTTTCAAGGACGCGTTGTACATAATTGCGGGTTTCAGCAAAAGGGATTTTCTCTATCCAGTCGATGATCAGGTGTGGGTTTTTAATATTTCTTGGGTCACCATTATCTACTATCCATCTTTTTGCATTTGTTGGACCAGCATTATATGAGGCAATTGATAAAACGTAAGAATCATCAAATTGGTTAAGCAAATGGCTAATATAATAACTGCCAAGTTGAATGTTATATTCAGGGTTAGTCTTTAGTTTATGTTTGCTATAGCCGACCTTTAAGCGGTTGGAGACATCTTTGGCAGTTGCGGGCATAAGCTGCATAAAGCCAATCGCGCCAGATGAGCTGACCGCATTTTCGTCAAAACCACTTTCTTGGCGAATTATCGCCATAATAAGAGATTGTTTTTTCAGCGGTTGGTCAATATGCATCATTGGGTAAGTCATTTGTAAAGCAAGGATGTTTTTGTAGCTGGCCGCTTTAGCAATTTTGTTGAGCAGTACTTTATCGCCGATAGTCGAGACGGCGGTTAACGCTTTGGCAATTTTATCCTTATCATCCGTTTGGTTAATGAATGCTAAAAAGAAGTCAGCAGCAGATGATAGATTGTCACTATGTGCATAGAGCAAACCAATTTCGATTAACTGTTCGTTACTTATAAATTGACGTATTTCTAAGTTAGAAAATTCAGGAAAGTCAGGAATATGGAGTGTGATTTTGCCGCTATGTTCCAGCACGGCCATTTGCCCATAAAAGGTTGCACTATATTGCCCAGCAATAGTTTGCCATTTTTTGGTCTCTTCATCATTATTCATTGCTGCCGCAGAGCGGCTTAGCCAATAAGCGCCGCGTGAAAGGCTAATGGGATATTTAACATTATTGTAGAGATTTTCAAAATGGAGATAGGCAAGGGATGGCTGGTTTAAAAAACGCAAGGCAAGCCAACCAGAGAGCCATTCTAAATTAGCAAAATCAGAGGAGCCACCTTTGAGATTATGCTGGCTGGCGATGTTATAGGCGAGTTGGTAATTTTCTTGTTTTAGTAGGTAGCGCACGTTGCGGGTACGTATATCTGCCCAATTTTCAGGGTTAGTTCTAGCGTCGTGTCTTTGAATATATTTGGCAATGTTTACCTCAACATCACGTTTCTCTAGCCAATGCGAGATATCATGTAGTAGTCCATCATCATCTTCTAAGCCCTCAGGTATGGTTTTGAGAAGAGCGGTAATGCGGCTGTAATTTTTCATTAATTTAATCCGAGCTGAGAATAGTTTGATGTGATCTTGATCAATATATGAAAAAAGATTTTTCGCGTCTGAGATTTTTTTCCTATCAAGTAGAAGGTTAATTTTTTTTATAATTTCTGTTTTAGTTATGATATCTTTATGTTTATTTAAAAAGCTTCTGCGCTCTAACCAGCCAAAGTCACTTGCATACCAAGCCTTTTTGATAAGATTTTCATAATAGCTAGAATTTTTATTATTTAGCTGTTTGGCAAGATAAAGAAAAGTACGTGTATTGCGTGGCGCGGTATTGTTGAAATATTCAACAACTAATGAGCTAGGGGAATCATCATTAATAGCGTGCTCTAGTTGAGTTTGTACCTTGCCTTTATTTGGCCAGCCTTTGCTTGCGCGCGTAAAGGCATTGATTGCTTCAAAATCATCAGTTTCGTTTTTTAGAATTGATTCATAAATCAATAATTTTTTTACATTATGGCTATTGCATAAATCAGCATGGTGAATTGCTTCTTGCCAATCATTCTTAGCAATATTGTTAATAACTCGTTCTGAACAAACCAGTAAATCTTTATCAATGATTTGCTCAAGAGTGACTTTGGCGCAAACACTTTGCCAAGTGAGGAGGATTAATAAGAAGGGTAGGAATATTTGCTTTTTACTCATATCGATATATCCATATCATTAGTTTCTAATTTTGTATTTTAATTTTATGCAATTCCCTAATATCGACCCAATTATTTTTAGTATAGGCCCAATAGCAATCCGCTGGTATGCATTAGCATATATAACGGGGATTCTCCTTGGTGGTTATTATATAATGTTTTTGAATCGTAAGTATAAACTCAAATTAGTTAATAAAGATATCATTGATGATTTTATTTTTTATGCAGTCCTAGGAATAATTTTAGGTGGGCGAGTTGGCTATACGCTATTTTATAATTTTTCTTACTATAGTGAATATCCGTGGCAGATTTTCTTTATTTGGCAAGGTGGGATGTCTTTTCATGGTGGGATCATTGGCTTGACATTGGCTATGCTATTGCTCTGTCGTAAACATAAAATAAAATTTCTCAACTTCATGGATTTAGTGGCGTGTGCCTCGCCGATCGGTTTATTTTTTGGGCGTTTGGCAAATTTTGCAAATGCTGAATTATATGGTCGCCCGACTGATGTTGCTTGGGGAGTGATCTTCCCTTATAGCGATGGTTTGGCGCGTCACCCGAGCCAATTATATGAAGCAGCTTTGGAAGGGTTATTGCTGTTTTTGGTGATGATGTATTTGGTTTCCAAAAAACCTGTTAGACAAAAAAACGGCGCTTTATCTGGGGTGTTTTTAATTGGCTATGGGATATCAAGGATAATTGTTGAATTTTTTCGCCAGCCAGATGAGCAGATTGGCTATATTGCAGAAATTTTCTCGATGGGGCAAATTCTCTCATTACCGATGATTATCCTTGGCGTCTATTTGATTATCAACAAGAAATATGCTTAAAAAACTCATTCGACAGCATGGTTATATAAGTGTTGAGAAATTCATGCAGCTTGCCTTAACTCATCCGCAATATGGCTATTATACGACAAAAAAAGATGTTTTTGGCAGGGAGGGAGATTTTATTACTGCACCAGAAATTAGCCAAATCTTTGGCGAGGTAATAGGCAGTTATTTTGCCTATATCTGGCTTGAAATGGGCAAGCCAAAATTGCAGATTGTTGAACTTGGCGGCGGACAAGGAACGCTAATGTTTGATATTTTGAATTCTACAAAAAATATCGCAGATTTTCATAAAAATATAGAAGTTCACATGGTGGAGGTCAGTGAGGTTTTGCGTAAAAAACAGCAGGAAAAATTGGCTGGTTTTGCCGTGCCATTATTTCATCATGCAAATCTTGAGAATGTGCCACAAAACAAGATGTTTTTAGTCGCGAATGAGTTTCTTGACGCTTTGCCAGTTGCGCAATTTATTATGCATAAAGGCGCTTGGCATGAGCGTATTATAAATTTGGATGAGCAGGGGAATTTGCAATTTTCTCTTGGCGATGAAAAAAAGATTGTTGTGGATGGGCAATTTAGCGATGGCGATATTTATGAATATAGTGAAGCAGCGGTGAAGATTATTCAGCAGGTTTCAGAAAGGGTTGCGCAACAAAAAGGTAGCGCACTATTTATCGATTATGGTTATACGCGTCGTGACAAAGCAATTAGTAGTTTGCAGGCGGTAAAGAATCATAAATTTCATGATGTTTTACAAGATGTTGGAAAGGCGGACTTGACCTGCCATGTTGATTTTGCTCTTTTGAAATATACTGCATTAGCAATTGGTGCTACATCGGCCATGATTGTCAATCAGGGAGATTTTTTACGTAATTTAGGGATTGAAAAACGGGCTCAGGTTTTAATGAACAACGCTAGTGACAAGCAAAAAGAACAACTAAGTACAGCTCTTAGGAGGTTAATTGACAAAGACAAAATGGGCGAGCTGTTTAAGTGCTTAATTATTAATTGACATAACGCCAATTCCAATCTTTATTTCGCCATTATAACTTGAGGTTTGTTTACATGATTATCGCAGCACAAATTATCGGCGGACTATTACTTTTATTTGTTGGAGCTGAGGCTTTAGTTCGTGGCGCCGTAAAAATCGCCCATAGCTTTAAAATTCCGCCTATGTTGATTGGCCTAACAGTCATAGCATATGGAACTTCAACGCCAGAATTGTTAATTACGATTAAAGCAACCCTTAAAGGCGCAAGTGACATTGCTATTGGTAATGTGCTTGGTAGTAATATTGCCAATATTTTTCTTGTGCTTGGGATTTCCGCATTAATTTATCCGATTAAGACAAATGCAAAATTAGTTAATTTTGATATTCGTTATTTGTTTATTGCGACCATTGCGATGATGTTATTTTTCACTTTGGGGGATTTGAACCAGATCGAAGGTGCTTTCTTAATCGTTATATTGCTAACCTATACTTACTCAACTTTTAAAAAAGGGCGGGATAAAAAATCAGATATTATCAGAAAGCAAGTGCAGGAAGTGGAGGAGCAATTAGATCTGAAATTAAATAATATTGTTGCTACTATTGCTGTGATTATGGGGTTTGTAATGTTGGCCTATGGTGCAGATATTTTGGTGATTGGAGCAACAGCTCTAGCGCAGGATTTAGGCGTTGGCGAAGCGGCGATAGCCGTCACGATTATCGCCATTGGTGGCTCAGCCCCAGAGCTTGCTACTTCTATTGTGGCAGCGCTTCGTAAACATTCTGATATTGCAATTGGTAATGTTGTAGGTAGTAATATATTTAACACATTAGCGGTGCTTGGTATTGGTTCGCTGATTGCACCAATTCAAATCGCGCAGAGCTTCTTAGTATTTGATATGTGGGTTGTATTGGTTGCTACGCTAAGTTTGTTTGTTTTAGTGAAAATCAAGAAAAAGATCAGTCGTTTTTCAGGCTTTGTTTTCTTGACTCTTTACATATTCTACATTTCATGGCAATTTATTAACTAGGAAAAAGCCTTAATAAGAACAATCATATTCAGCAGAATTAATAACAAATTAGAGATCATGTTCCCAATCAGATTATTACCATCAAAGACAAAAGTTAACTTTCTTGCACATAAGCATTTAGCATTTATCAGCTCGTTTTTGCTGATTATTTTTACAATATTTTTGCTGAGTACAAAAGGTCTAAACAAAGGCATCGATTTTACTGGTGGAGTGATTATCGAAGTGCGTTTTAATCACAAACCTGATCTAGCAAAATTACGGGGGATTTTTAGCGATAAAGAATTAGGCGACATTTCTTTGCAAAATTTTGGTGGTGAGAATGATGTAATAATCAGAATTGGGCGTACAGATTTGGATAATGGTCAGCAAGTACAAAAGATTGCACAAATAAAAAGCATATTAGCGACAAATTATGAAGAGAAAATTGACTATCGCCGGGTTGATTTTGTTGGGCCGACAATTGGTCGTGAGTTGATAAAGTCCGGTAGCTTGGCCCTAATCGTTTCCTTCATCGCTATTATGCTATATATTGCTTTGCGCTTTAGTATTGGTTTTGGTTTGGCGGCTTTAGTTGCCTTAATCCATGATGCAATTTTAACTATTGGTTTTTTCAGTTTTATGTCTTTGGAATTTAACCTAACTTCAATCGCTGCGATTTTAACAATTATCGGTTATTCAATTAATGACTCAGTGGTGATATTTGACCGTATTCGTGAAAATATGCAGAAATTTAAACAAACAGATCTTGAGGAGGTAATTAATAAAAGTATTAACGGAACTCTTTCGCGGACAATTCTTACTGCAGGGACAACTATCATTGCCTTGCTTTCTTTAGTGATCTTTGGTGGCGCAGTTCTAAAAAGCTTTAGCTTAGCTGTATTATTTGGTGTGGTTATCGGAACGTACTCATCGGTTTATATTGCAGCTCCTCTTCTTATTTTTATGAAAGTGAAAAAGGATGCCTAATACTCTAATTTACCATAACCCGCAATGTTCAAAATCACGTCAGAGTTTGGCATTGTTGCGAGAGAATAATGTTGAGCCACAAATTATAGAATATCTAAAAAATCCGCCATCAAAAGAAGAGTTAAAAAATATAGTTGAGATGTTAGGGGTTAGTGTTAAAGATTTGCTGCGTAAAGGTGAGGCGGAATATAAAGAGATTGGCTTTCAGGATGCAAACTTCTCAGAGGATGAGATCATTGATTTGATGGTAAAACACCCTAAATTAATCGAACGCCCGATTATTGTTAGTAATGGGAAGGCGGCTATTGGTCGCCCACCAGAGAATGTTTTGGAGATGTATAAAAGTTAATCTTTTTGGGTGCTTTTTGCCAAATAACCTGCTTTCGCTCGAGTCACGTATGAAGTATACGCTCACTCGTTCAAGCAGGACATTTGACAAAAATCCCTCCAAAAATTTTTAACTTTTGAGGAATGAATGATAAAATTATATTAGTGTTAAATAAAAAATGACAAAAATAACGAAAGAACAAATATTAAAAATCGCTAAATTATCACGTATTCGCTTGGCAGATGAAGGGGAGATTACAAGGCTGCATGAAGGTGTTTCTGCAACGTTAGATTGGGTTGAAGAACTGAGTGAAGTAAACACTGATAATGTCGTGCCTATGATTGGTGTGGAAAATAAATTGCGCCTCGCTAAAGATGAAGTAAGTGATGGTGATTATGTTGAGGATGTGCTCAAAAATGCATCATCGCGTAAATATGACTTTTTCGCTGTTCCAAAAGTAATTTCTGAATCTTAATATATACATGACTGATATCACCAAGCTAAGTTTGTTAGAGGCGAAAGCTGCTTTATTAAAAAAAGAGTTTTCTGCAAAAGAGCTAACCCAAAGCTATATTACCAATATTAAACAGAATGAAGGCCGAATTAATAGCTTCATTACGCAAGATCTTGAGGCGGCTTTAGAAAAGGCCGTGAAGGCGGATGAACAAATTGCGCAAGGTGAGGTTGGTTTGCTTACTGGTTTACCAATTGGTATTAAGGATAATTTCTGTACAAAAGGCGTGTTGACCACGTGTGCATCACACATACTGCATAATTTTACTCCAACCTATGAATCAACTGTGACCAGTAATTTATGGCGCAATGGTGCTGTGATGATTGGTAAGCTAAACATGGATGAGTTCGCTATGGGTTCGGCAAGTTCTAACAGCTATTATGGGCAGGTTAATAACCCACTCAAAAGAAATAATGATGAGAAGATTCTAGTTCCGGGTGGTTCTTCTGGTGGCTCGGCAGCAGCAGTAGCAGCAAATTTTTGCGCTGCATCAATCGGAAGTGATACAGGCGGCTCGGTTCGTCAGCCAGCATCTTTTACAGGTCTGGTTGGTTTTAAGCCAAGTTTTGGCAGATGCTCGCGTTGGGGGATGATTGCCTATGCAAGTTCTCTTGATCAAGCGGGGCCAATGACTAAAACAGTAGGGGATTCTGCGTTGATGTTCTCAGCAATGGCAGGTTTTGACCCTAAGGATTCTACTTCGGCAAATGTTGCTGTGCCAGATTTTAATCAATTAGCTAAACAAGATATTAAAGGTTTAAAAGTAGGTATTCCTAAGGAATATCAGATCGATGGTATGGATAGCCAAATCAAGAAACTATGGGAAGAAGGTGCAGAAATGCTCAAAAAAGCTGGTGCAGAAATTGTCGAGATTAGCTTGCCTATGACTAAATATGCAGACCCAACTTATTATATTGTGGCGACGGCCGAAGCATCTTCAAATTTAGCAAGGTTTGATGGTGTGCGTTATGGTTTGCGCATTTGTGACGAGGGGGATTCGCTAGATGATATGTATGAAAAGACCAGAGCTGCGGGTTTTGGTAAGGAAGTTAAAAAACGAATCATGGTTGGCACATATGTTTTATCTGCTGGTTATTACGATGCTTATTATACCAAAGCTTTGCAAACCCGCCGTTTAATTAAGGAAGATTTTGATAAAGCTTTTGAGCAAGTAGATGTAATTTTAACGCCAACTACGCCAAATGACGCATTCTCAAAGGATGAGAAATTAAGTACTATTGAGATGTATTTAAATGATGTATTTACGGTGGCGGCGAATCTTGCTGGCGTGCCAGCGATATCAATTCCCGCTGGTTTATCAGCGCGGGGGATGCCACTTAGTTTGCAACTATTGGCGAAACCTTTTGCAGAAGAGACATTATTCAAAGCGGCTCTTAATCTTGAGGAAGCATTAAATTTCAAACAACATAAATTAAATTATATTTTCTAATGGCTAAATATATTCTGCAAGGCAAGACAGGCGATTGGGAGTTAGTAATAGGGCTGGAAATTCACGCGCAAATTAACACAAAATCCAAATTATTTTCACGCAGTAGTGCAGATTTCGGAGCGGAACCAAATTCACATGTGTCAATGATTGACGCTGCCATGCCGGGTATGTTGCCAGTCTTAAATGAAGAAGCAGTGCGTCTAGCGGTGAAGACGGGTTTAGCACTGAATGGGCAAATTAACCTTTATTCAGTTTTTGATCGTAAAAATTATTTCTATGCAGATTTGCCGCAAGGTTATCAGATTTCACAATTTTCTGACCCAATTGTAACAGGCGGTGAAGTGGTGATTGATTTGGCAGAAGGAGAAAGCAAGATTGTTAATTTAGAGCGCATCCATATGGAGCAGGATGCGGGGAAATCCATGCATGACCAAAGTCCAACTGAAAGCTTTATTGATTTAAACCGTAGTGGCGTGCCGCTGATGGAGCTTGTTACCAAGCCAGAAATGACTTCACCAGATGAAGCGGGTGCATTTGTTAAAAAATTACGCACAATTTTACGCTATGTTGAAACTTGTGATGGTGATATGGATAAAGGCTCAATGCGTTGTGACGCTAATGTTTCAGTGCGCAAAGTTGGTGATAAGGAGCTTGGTACACGTTGTGAAATTAAAAATCTAAATTCAGTACGCTACATCCAGCAAGCAATTGAGTTTGAAGCAAAAAGACAAATTGCCTTAATTGAGGAGGGCGGCGTAGTTGATCAAGAGACTAGATTATTTAATGTAGCAAGCGGTGAAACAAAAACTATGCGCACAAAGGAAGATGCACATGATTATCGCTATTTTCCTGACCCTGATTTATTGCCTTTAGAATTATTGCAAGAATATGTTGATGAAATAAAAAATTCATTGCCTGAATTGCCTGAGCAGAAAAAGCAAAAATACATTAAGGATTTTGGCTTGTCGAATTACGATGCGAATGTAATTATTGCTGATTTAGACACGGCGAAATTCTTTGAAGAGCTTGTCATTAAAGCAAATCCAAAATTAGCAGCTAGTTGGCTTACTGGTGAGCTTTTTGGGCGCTTGAATAAGGCAGGAAAGACTATTTTAGAGAGCCCAGTGACAAGTGCAAATCTTGCAGAGTTAATTGGCTTGATCGAAAATAATACAATTTCTGGTAAAATCGCCAAAGATGTTTTGGATAAAATGTTTGCAAGCGGTAAGTCTGCTAGCGACATCGTTAAATCAGAAGGGTTGGAGCAAATTAGTGATGATTCTGCGATTGAGAAGATAATTGATGAAGTGCTGAAAAATAACCCAGAAAAACTTGCTGAATATCGCAGCGGCAAGGATAAGTTATTTGGTTTTTTCGTCGGGCAAGTGATGAAGGAAACTGGTGGAAAGGCGAACCCACAAGCGGTTAATACCTTGCTTAAGAAAAAGCTTATTTAATTATTTTGAAAGTTATTAGGAAGATCGCTTCATCTGCAGCAGAAGCAACATGGTTGGCATCTTTTCTTAAAAGATAGTTAAAGTTTATATTAGTTAATTCGCTAACTTTGTGATCGTAAAATATCTCAAAATTTTGTTCTTTACCACTTGGCTCCAAGGAAGCAGTTTGTTGTAATCTTACTGCGTTACCTTTGCTATCAAGACCAACTGGTATATCAATGTCCACTTCTCCAGAAGTGACTCTTAAAGGCTCGGTGTAAATAAACCCTAACTTACCTTTGTAGAAATTATCTCTTACCACACCAAGGGCAAAGGCTCTTGATTCAACATTTCTAAAGGCACGGAAGATTCCATATTCATTACCATTAATGCTGCTTTCACCTTTTGTGTAAGAAGCAATTGCTTCATAATTTTGAGATAATTTATAATTGGCAGATAAGTGATAATATTGGCTATTTGTTCTATCAGCTGTACTAAATGCGCCTGCAGATTTGGCATTTAGAAACTGATCTGCGGCTTCAACTAAGTGACCTGCTTCAAAAGCAAATTTGAATTTATTACTAAATTGGTAGCCTAAATTAGCTGCGATAAGATTGTTACTTTCTTGGCTTCCTTCTTTGATGTTATCGTCAGAAGCGAAGAAGCCTAATTGTAAGTCGTTAGTTAGCTTGTGTATGAAGTTGATGTTAGCTTTGTCAGCATTACTGCTAGAGAAGTTCTTAAAGCTACTATCAAAATAAACGGGACTAATTAGGTTAAGATTATCAAAGCTACTATCTTTTTCGACGAAGCTTTTTGGTGTGGAGTTAAAGCTAAAGCTAAATATACCCTTTTTGTCTTTTGTTTCTTGTGATAAAGAAAAGCTAGCAGTTTCCTTTGTTAGAGCATCTTGTTGTTCAGGAGCAATAAACTTGCTGCTTAGGTCAGTTTGGTTAAGTGATATAACTCCGAATTTCACTTTGTTAGTATTAACTACAGAATAATAATCACTCTCTGAGGTGCTCAATTTTTCTGATAATAGATTGGTTGTTTTACTGGTTGCTCTTTGATCTAGTGATGCGTCATAATCACGACCATATTTATCAAAGAATACGGTTTGAGAAATTATTGGATTGATATTTAAGCTTAATGCATCGCCAAAGCTAGAAGACATTTCTAATGATGATGATGCAGGTGAGTAGCCAAGTGCAAGAGCTGAAGCACTATAGCTTATTGTGGCAGAACCTTGTGCCTTAACAGCTTCGTATAAATTTAATTTTCCTCTTCCGTAAATGCTATCGGTTCCTACCTCTCCTAAATCGGTTGCAGTTTCAAGTAATAATTGGACGATTTGTGCACCATTTAGGCTTGGCCATGCACCTTTAATTACGGTTGCGGCACCAGAGACGAAGGATGCGTTTAAAACATCAAGATGCTCAGGTGCTCCAACATAACCTACGGCAAGAGAGTCTGGATAATAGCTTGAAGTTCCTACCAAGCAATAATCTTGAACTCCAGTGCAATCTCCTTGTCCGCTAACAACTCCATTTTTATTATAAGTGGCAACAGCAATTACGCGTCCAGCAAGGCCTACATCATCGGCTAATAGGCCTAAGTCATTATCAGTGGTAGATTGTCCTTTAGAAACTATAATTAAGTTGCTGACCGAAGCATTTATAATGTCAGTGAATTTTGTTTTGTAATCTGCAATTAAAGATTCTGAAGGGCTAGTTTCTGTAAACCCAATATGAATTATGCTTGCGCCGCTATCAATTGTATCTTGTTTCCAATCACTAGTGGAATAAGTTCCTCTCATTCTAATTGAGGTAATTTTAGAATTGTATGCGACTCCATGCATTGTTGCATCTGCTGCTTTTTCAGCTGCAATAACTGAGGCACTTCCTGTTCCCGCATATGCTTCACTGATTAGAGTTTGGTCAGTTAATCCATCCGCAGTATGGCCGCTAGCAGCAATATTGTTATCTAGGTCGCTTTGCGTAGCGTCCACTCCTGTTGATAATATAGCTACTTTTACATTATCACCTGCGATGCTTAAGCTATTTTTATCGAGTAGAGCATATGCTTTAGCTGTTTGCATGTCTTCCAAGCCAGCTTGGAGGCTATATTCAGTAGTTTTGTAAGTTGATATTAGGGAGGTAGGGTCAGCTTCATCTAAATCTGCTTCAGTTAAAAGCCAACTATCGACCGCTGGGGCTTCTGGTTCTGAGGTTACAGGGGAGTTTTGATATTGTTCTCCTGCGAAGCAACCTTGTAATAATAATAATATAAGTACTCCTAGAATTTTCATTTTCTTTACCGGAAAATATTCTCTAATTTCACTACAATTTTATTATAACATATTTTTGAAGCCAATACAACCCTAATGTGAATTTTAAAGAAATAGTCTAAGTTGTAAAAATTAACGGACCTTGCTCACAGAGAGATCTGCGGCATTTTTAATGCAGTTATGCAACTTTTACTTGTGTAGGGTCAGATTTTGTGTTATGCTTGCTACGAAATCAGTAATTTTTTATAGGGTCAATATGCGTAAGAAAAAAATAAAACCATCAGTAAATCAACTAGATCACCTTGATAATGTTGCAGAAGAAAAAAAAGGGGTTGATGAAACACACGTTACTCTTAGCCCTTCTGTGCTGAGTTTGTTGTTAGGAGAAAATTATGAAAAGGATCAGAAAACAAAAATTACAGAGCAAGATATTCCTTCATTACTTCATATACGACTTTTAGAAAAAGACAGTAATGGTGATAATGTTATTCACCAATTAGCTACACAAGGTGCTGGGCGAGGTTTAGGCCAGTTATATAACTTGGTTAGAAAGAGTAACAATAACACAATATCTAACATATTTGCAGATGCTCTTGTGGCACGGAATTCTAAGGGTTATGCACCAATTCATATAGCTGCAGAAAGGGGTAAATTAGGATTTGTCGAGCGTCTTTCACAATTGGGTGTTGATGCTGATATTGAGTTACCTCAAAAAGGCACTACTCTTTTGCAAGATGCTTCTCTGCGGGGCAATATTGCTATGGCTGAGTTGCTTTTAAGATGCGGGGCTAATGCCAACTTTCGGACGCTAGATAGAAACACAGCTTTGCACTTCGCTGCCTATGGAAAAAAACATAATATATCTGAATTGCTGTTGGAGCATGGGGCTAATCCTAATTTGCGTGATGCGCAAGGGCAGACAGCCTTATTTATTGCCTGTGCCAATCTCGATGTGGCCACGGTCAAGGTTATTCTCGCAGGCGGCGTTGATTGCAATGTGCAAGATGAGGAGCGGCATACAGCCTTACATGCTAGTTTATATAGTGCTGTTGATGAAAAACATAAGGAGGATGCTACAAACATCGTATATTTATTGCTTTCTTGTGGTGCTAAGATTGATATTGAAGACCAAGATGTAAGTTTAGAATTTATGCAAAAAAAGCAAAAGTCAGATTTTTGTTCAACAGTTCCTGGGCAAATTCTTCAAGATGCACAATCTGCACAAAAAGATTCAAATAGCCACTGGTTAAAAGAGGCATATCAAACAATATGCAAAAGGAACATAGCGTTGCAAAAAGTTAATGATAATAATACACAAAAAATAAAACGTGATACTAGCAGAATTAAGGGATTCGAACAAAAAGTGGAACAATCACAAAATAGCATTAAAGCCAGCAATGCTTTTTTAAAGCTAAAGATTCAGGAAATAAACCATCTACAGAAGCAAATCATCAGGTTTAGTAAAAATGCTAATCCGGCGATAGAAGGGCAGGAAGGAGAAATAAAAGCGTTGCAGGCAGAGTTGCAGGGAAAAATACAGGCAGAAGCAGAAATGCGGAAAGAACTTCTTGCTGCACGGGGCGAACTAAAAAGCATTATTGAAGCTTTAGCGGAAGGAAGAGAGTTGGATTTGAAAGAGCAGGCAGAGTTAATAAATCAATTGCAGAGTACTCAAGAAAAAGTCACTTCCTTAGAAGGTGTTAATGCACAACAATTGTTGGAAATAGAAGAATTGAAGCAAACCGTAAAGATTACGGCAGAAGAACTAGGGGAATCACAAAAAGGCTTGGCGATAATGCAAGAAAATTTACAAGCAAGCCTAGGGAAAAAAAATGCTGCTTTAGAAGAGGCGCAGAAATTAAATCAGCATTTGGCAGAAAAAACGCAGGAAATTGTTGTTTTGCAGCAGAAAATAGGAGAGCTAGAAAAGCATGAAGCAGTAGCAACAGAGCTACAGAGGTTAGCAGAAGAAATCAGCAAGCCAAAGGATGATATTTCCACAAAAGCCACAAGAGTTAAATCAAAAAGTAAAAATAGTACAACACCGAGGAAGCCTAAAACTCCACGCGGTGGTAGAAGGGGGACTGTTGCCGCTGTTGCTGGGAAAATCCAGCAATTAGAAACGGATAAAGCAAATTTATTACTACAACTCGCAGAAGCAAATGTTACAAATCTTTCTCAAGAGAAGGAGAGGGGGAATTTAACTGAGCAGTTGGCAGGAATTCAAGAGGAATTAACACAATCACAAATATCAATAAAAGATTTAGGGCAAGAGAAAGATGTTTTGCATAAAAGCTTGCAGGAGTCGGTACAGAGTAGTTTAGAGCAGGCTGGTAAAATATCAAATCTAGAAAATGATATGGTAGATAATGCAGAGGATACGGAGAAATTATTAAGAGAGGGGAGAATATCTTATCTAGAATTAGAAGGTGAATTAACAGCTCTGCAATCACAGTATGGTCAGGAGGTAATTTTCTTTCTGGATGAATTAAAAATGCTACAAAGCCAGTCAAATAAACAAAGCATTATTGCAAAAGAAATGACAGAAAGCGAGATGCAGCGAAAAGACATAGCAAGCAATAAGGAGCAAGTAAATGCAGAAATCATCAGGTTATTGGAAGATAAAAACACTGCTCTTCAGCAAGAGGCATTAGTATCTAAGCAAGAGGCATTAGCATCGCTGAAGGATAAGGGGCAAACTATAAATGACGCCATTAAGTTTAACAATACTCTTATAGAGAAGACTAAGGAGAGGATAGAGAGGAGGGAGGAGGAAGTTATAAGCGGCTATCAGGAATGCTTTGGTAAACTTGATAAAACTTTTGAGGGGTTACAACGCGCCACAGATGGGCAACAGGAAATGGATAAGATTCTATCCCGCCTACGTAAGGGTGCTAAGAATAACCCTGAGATTGCAAAAGCTGCGAGTAGATCCAACAGTAGAGTTGCTCTGATGCTATCACCTAATTCTGCTGATGGCACGGCTCCTCATATGGAGGCAACTAGTCTTGATGATGGTGAGAATTTAGTGGCAAGCCCTTCTGCTACTCCTGCTAGCGATTTCCGGGGGCTTGGTGATGGAGGTTCCTTTAGTGTTGCACCAACACCAGCATCAGTTACTCGCATTCTGCCAAGGGTTAGGTGGGCAAGTCAAGCAGAGAAAAAAGGGGGTGACAGGAAAAGCCCTTTGTCTGTGGCGGAAGGAATATTAACGCCAAGAGCGTTAAGCAGCATGGGGAGGAGGGCACCAATAACACCAAGGAAAGGTGCTGATGCTACTATGGAGATGGGCGGTATATAAGAGATGTTATTTCTTCTGTGAAAATTCAATTCCACAATAGCTACATTTGACTTTGTCTTTACCAGTAAGGTTTAGGTAGACCAAAGGGTGAGGGGAGTGGTTCGCATTGCCATCGCAGGAAACCTTGTTGGATGTAGTGTAGATTTTATTTATATTTGTCTTTCTCATCTTTTTAATTTTGAAATTTTATTATTTCCTTTTATCTCTTTGCCCCCTTGGGAGAGAGGGAGTAGTTTTATCCCCCGTTATTTGCAATTTTATTATCTTTAAATAAAGGTAGAATTTTCTGTTCTTGGTCTACCAAATTAATTGCATATTCGCCAGTAAAACATGCGTCACAATAGGCAGGATTTTTATTATTACGTTTTTGACCATTCACGGCTTTATATAGGCCATCAATTGAAATAAACGCTAAAGAATCGGCGCCAATTAATTTACGCATTTCTTCAATATCATGATTCGCAGCAAGAAGATCTTTTTTATCAGGTGTATCAACGCCGTAAAAACATGGGTTGGTAGTTGGTGGGCTGGCGATGCGCATATGGACTTCCTTAGCGCCACTAGCACGCACCATATCGACAATTTTCTTTGAGGTTGTGCCACGGACAATACTGTCATCGACTAATATGACTCTTTTTCCTTTGAGGAGGGAGTTGTTAGCATTATGTTTAAGCTTTACGCCTAAGTGGCGGACGCTGTTAGTTGGCTCGATAAATGTTCTTCCAACATAGTGATTTCTGATGATGCCAAATTCAAATGCGATGCCAGCTTCTTCAGCATAGCCAAGGGCAGAAGGTACGCCAGAATCTGGCACAGGGACGATTATATCAGCTTCGACACCATTTTCCTGGGCGAGTTGCTTGCCGATTTTTTTGCGGACATCATAAACATGTTTGCCATCTAAAAGGCTGTCAGGACGGGAAAAGTAGATATATTCAAAAATACAGAATTTTTGATCTTTCTTTTCAAAAGGGCTAAGTGAGGTGAGGCCGTCTTTATTTATAATAATCATTTCGCCAGCTTTGACATCACGGACTAATTTTGCGCCGATAATATCGAGGGCGCAAGTTTCAGAGGCAACAACGTAAGAGTCTTTTAATTTGCCTAAAACCAAAGGGCGAATGCCGTGTGGATCACGCACAGCGATTAGGGCATTTTTTGTTAATGTGACAAGTGAATAAGCGCCAACAACATTTTTTAGTGCGTCAATGATGCGGTCTTCGGTCGTTTTAAGTTTGCTCTTAGCGATTAAATGAACAATGACTTCAGTATCCATTGTGGAGCTAAAAATACAGCCTTGTGAGATTAGCTCTTTACGTAGGGTGTTAGCATTTGTGAGGTTGCCATTATGTGCGACAGCTATGCCACCAAAGGACATTTCGGCGAGGATTGGTTGGTAATTATGAGCGTTTTTCTTGCCAGCGGTAGAGTAGCGTACATGGCCAATTGCTTTATTGCCTTTTAATTTATTGATGATGCGTTTGGAGTTGAAATTATCGCCAACTAAACCATCTGCGGTATGTTTGTGGAAATATTTGTTTTTCTCGACAGAAACAATCCCTGCTGCTTCTTGCCCGCGATGTTGGAGTGCGTGTAGGCCAAGGGCAGTTAAGGCTGTGCTATCTTCAGAGCTGTATATTCCGAATACGCCGCATTCTTCATGAAGTTCTTTATCTGGGCTGTTAAATGGAGGGAATGTCATTATTCTAGATTTTCTAATAAACGATCAAATTCGTTGAGCTGGTTCGTGCCGTAGCCCTCTTTTTCTTTAGGGTCTTCTGGTAGAGTTTCTTGTGCTTCATCACCTTTCTCGCTTTCTTCATCAAGCAATTCTTTGGTTGATTTGTTGTTTTTTAGAATATTCTCTAAAATCATTAATTTACTACCATCGATTTTAGCAGGGTCACCCTTTAATTGTTGCAAAATATCTTCTAAGTTTCTTTCTTCTCTTTCTGTTGAGGCATCAAGATTCTCATTGAGATTTTTACCAGGAAGCAAGTGATTAATAACCGAGGTGCTGCTTACAAGCAAGAATTTAGTTTGTGCATCGGCGATGAATTCAGGCTCTTCAGTATTACCAGTCATCCTTGGGTAGAGGAGCATAATGCTTATATAGACTACCGTTGCGATGAATAAGCCTTTGATCATTCCTAAACATAAGCCTAAAGGTTTATCAATAACGAAGGGGATGATCCCGCGTAGGAAGAAGGAAAGCTGTGTGGTTAGAAGGTTGATGATGATGAATGAGACAACATATAGACCAATTGAGGCGATAAACGAGGCAATAATTTCGGAGGAGATGTGGTTTAGGATTGCGGCTTGTAGAGGTTCAGAAAAATATATGACGATGACTCCAGCACCAACCCAATTTAAGAAGGAGGCACATTCACCACTTAGGCCTCTAATAAACGCTACTAATGATGTGAAGAAGATTATACCGAGGACGAGAAAATCAAAAGAATTTAAAGAAGCAGCTTCGGGCATTGATGCTATAGTTTAAGGGTTCAAATGCGCTAGTCTTTGTAGCAGGGCGCATGTTTGATGTAAAGTTTAATCTTGCAAAGAAACCAGCCCTATGCAATAATACGTAGCTTATTTACCTTACATTTAAAACACATGTTTTCAGGAGTTCTTACAGCATTAATCACCCCTTTTAAAAATGGCGTGGTTGACGAGCAAGCATATACAAATTTTGTTGATTGGCAGATCAAACAAGGCGTGCATGGTTTAGTGCCGTGTGGTACAACTGGTGAATCACCAACTTTAAGCCATAGCGAGCATGACCATGTGGTTGCATTATGCATAGAAGCTGCAAAAAATAGGGTTCCAGTCTTGGCAGGGACGGGGTCTAATTCCACAGCGGAGGCTATACGCATGACGCAAAACGCTAAAAAAGCAGGTGCGGATGGCGCTTTGATAGTTACCCCATATTACAACAAACCTACGCAAAGAGGGCTATATGCACATTTCGCTGCAATTCATGATGCGGTGGAGATCCCAATCATTATTTACAATATCCCAGGGCGTTCGGTTGTTGATATGAATGTTGAGACAATGGCAGAGCTTGCCAAGCTACCACGCATTGTTGGCGTTAAGGATGCCACGGCTGATCTTTTCCGTCCTGCTAAAGCTTTAGCTGCGATGGGCGCTGATTTTTGTCAATTATCTGGTGAGGATGCCACTGCACTCGAATTTAACCAAGCAGGCGGAGTTGGCTGCATATCAGTCACTGCTAACATTGCCCCAAAACTAGTCTCGCAAACACAAAATTTATGGCGTGAGGGCAAAGTTGAGGAAGCTTTTGCTTTGCAGCAAAAACTTATCCCATTGCACGATGCTATGTTTTGTGAAACTAGCCCAGCACCAGTTAAATATGCTGCTAGTTTGCTTGGTCT
This sequence comes from Rickettsiales bacterium, assembly GCA_034111325.1. Taxonomy (GTDB): domain Bacteria; phylum Pseudomonadota; class Alphaproteobacteria; order Rickettsiales; family JABIRX01; genus JAWUXM01. Next base: position 3,906 of record JAWUXM010000026.1, on the reverse strand, counting down.
TTGCCAAGGTGATTTGCGATTGCCATTAGTAGAAATCACTGATGAATCAAAAGCAAAAGTTAAAAATGCAATGCAGCAGCTTGGGTTAATTTAGCTATGGAAAAAAAGATCCTCGTGCAAAATCGAAAAGTACGCCATAATTATCACATAGAAGAGCTTTTCGAAGCAGGACTTGCACTGCAAGGTTCGGAAGTTAAATCATTAAGGGCGGGAAGGGGAAGCTTAGTTGATGCTTATGCCATCGAGAAAAATGGTGAGATTTTCCTGCAAAATGCACATATTGATGAATATGGAAAGGCTAATAATTTCAAGCATGATCCACGGCGTTTACGTAAATTACTTTTAAACAAAAAAGAGATAAATAAATTACTTGGCGCAGTTAAAAAGAAAGGTAAAACCATCGCAGTTTTATCGCTCTATTTAAATAAACGTAATTTAGTAAAAGCAGAAATAGCTCTTGCATCAGGTAAGAAAATGCATGATAAAAGAGCAACGATTAAGGAGCGGGACTGGCAGCGCGAAAAGGAAAGAGTGCTAAAACAATAGTCTTTGCATGCTTTTTAACACATAACCTTCGCTCATTTCGACTCGTGTACCAAGATGTACACGTCGCTCATTTGCTCAGGACATGTGTCAAAAATCAAAGCAAAAATCCTTATTGTTTTGTCCTAAATTAATGTAGTTCTGTGCATTGTGTTTTGTTGACTATCTAATTAGTGTATTGAGAAGCAGTAACAAACTTGGGAGTGTCGCAGCTTAGATTTATAAAGGAGGAAATATGCTAAGGAAGATCCATACATGTAGTAAACATGGCTGCAATATTGCTCTAATTATTATTGCGCTGTTTGTCCTAAGTTTTGGCTATCTTTTTTCATTAATAGTCATCAAGCCGCGCTCCGTACCGATAGTTATCACTTTAATAGAATCTGCGCTACAAGAGATCTCTCCGAATCTTCACATCAAAGCTGATAGTGCTATTTTAAAATGGGATAAGGAGGGTTATAAATTCGATCTTTCATTAGCCAAAGTGGAGATTGTGCAGGGTGGTAATGTTGTTGCTAAATTGCCAGAAACGTCGATCGATCTCAGTATGCGTAATTTATTAATTGGGCGGTTCAAACTAGACGGTATAATTATTAAAAACCCAGTAATCCGTTTGGATGCTTCTGAAAAAGGCAATGTCAACATCGCGCTGGATGAAGAGATTTCCTATAAATTAGACATAGAGAAATATCTGCCGGTTATTTTAAATTATGATAATTTATCATCATATATGGTCGGTGACGTTCAAATTAAGAATGCTAATTTAATTATCAAAACCTCTAAGAGAACTATCAATTGGGGCGTTAAAGATTTTGAACTTTCTTCAAAGAAATTTAGGCATGAAGCTGTCCTCCATTCACGTATGGATTTGCATACAGAGAATAATAAAACTGAATTAGAGGCAAGCTGCTTTATCGGAAAAAGAGGGGGTAAGAGTTGTAGTGTTGATTTTCGCTATTTAACGGCTGAGGTTCTCACTGAAATTTCTCCAGAGAATATTTTTTCTGGCAGTAATCTTAGCCTGAATGGGCATGGGAAATTTAATTTTAATGATAAGACAAAGCTTGAAAATGTTGAATATAATATCAGTAGTTTTAACGGTGATATTGCAGCAAAAGGCATATTAGCGGAGAAAATCCCTTTTAACCGAATTATTCTTGAGGGTGAGTTCCTTGAGAACTTTACCAAACATAATATTTCTTCTTTGAAAATAGTCACATATGACGCTGAGGCGAACCTTACTTCGCAATATAGTAAAGGCAATTTAGGCAAGGATTTTAAGGTTAATTTTACGGTTGATGGGCAGATAGATATCAAAAACCATATGGCAAAATATTGGCCGCTAATTGCAGCGCCAGAAGTACGTCAATGGGTAATTGAGCATATGATTTCTGGTAAGGTTCATTATGTCGCTATGCAGCTTGAATTTGCGCAAAAACCTGAAGAAGAGAAATTGACTCTAAGCGATATGCAGGGCGAATATTTATTTAGCAATGCCATGTTGGACTTTGACGCAGGCTATTTACCGCTAACAAATCTAGAGGGCAGGGTTGCGCTACAGACAAATGCTCTGCATATAAATATAGCGAATGGTAGCGTTAATGATAATGAGTTGCAGATAAATAATGTTAACGCTGAGATCAAAGATTTTACAAAGTCTGATTTATTGATTGAGGGTAAGGTTAGCGGCAGTGCAAAAGGCTTGGCACGTTTTTTATTGGCACGAAAAGTAAAAGATATAGACACACTGGCAAATTCATGGGGAAGTATAAATTCAGCTACTGACTTTAAGATTCTTATTCCACTGAATGCAACGCATGATTTTAAGCAATATCTAGTTGCCGTGAGGAGTGATTTGACGAATGTAAATTATGCGATATTCAAAGGGGATTCCATGATTAGCACAGTGGTTAATAAGCCTTTGGCCGATGATAATTTTTACATTAGTAATGATTTAACAGAGAGTTTTATTGATTTCTCAAATCTTTCTTATCTTAAGCAAAAAGAAAAGGCTGCAAAGCTTGATCTGACTTATCATATTGATGATAAAAAAGCTTCGTTAAAGGATATAAAATATCGTTCTAAAGATGTAGTTATTGATGGATCTATGGCTTTCCGAGACGGTATAATTACGAATCTTGATTTTCCACAATTGCAGTTTTCACAAAATGATTTCTCGGTGAAATTTACTGAGTTAAAGAAAGGGACTTATAAATTAGATGTGCTTGGTAATAGCATTAATCTTAGCAATAATTTTCCAGTCAAATCTTCGCAGAAAAAGACTTCGGATTTTGTTGAAAATGTAAAAATCAATATTTCTCTCAAAAAAATATTAATGGCGAATAATAACATATTAAATGATCTCAACGCTGCTTTTGATTGCACAATAAAATATTGTGATTCTGGCATGTTTGAAACACGTTTGAATGATGCGAATTTCTTATTAGCGAAGATTACTAAGCAAGATGCGAAAACTTCTTCGATTATTATTGAATCAGATAATACTGGGAGTGTAGTTGCAGCAATTGATTTATCCAAAAACATGACAGGAGGAAAAATGCAAATTGAAGCTAAATTGGATAAATCTGCTCAGTCACCAAAAATCAGTGGTAAATATTTAAATGTTGGCTTTGCTATGGGTAAATCAAGCTTTTTGACGGCAATATCGAAGAATAGCACATTTAAATCGGTAAGTAGTAAATTAGAGCAACAATTGAAAATTAGGTTTGATAAGACAGATGCGGAGTTTTCTATGCAAGATGGTATAATCACTCTAACAAAAGCCATAAGCACAGGGGATTTACTAGGCATTACTGCGAAAGGGAAAATTGATACGCAGAAACACATGTTAGATCTTGATGGCGTAATTGTTCCTGCTTATAAATTAAATAGCTTATTTGGTATTAAGAATATCCCACTTCTTGGGAAGGTAATTACTGGCGGTGAGGGTGAGGGGATTATTTCTGCGAAATACAAAATAGCTGGTGATTATACTAATGAAAAATTAGATATAAAAATCAACGCACTTTCTGCGATTACTCCGGGGTTTTTACGGAATATCTTTAACATCTTCCCAGATAAAGAGAAAAAAGAATAATCTGCCCTTTTTTCATCCTTTTTCGTGAATAACCTTTTCCATATTACACTAAAACTCCCTCGCCCTTTTTAAGGGAGAGGGCAGGGGTGAGGGTTAATAATTCGTCACCCTGAATTTATTTCAGGGTCTGCTGAGTTAGCCAAGGATGTAGTGGTTTGATAATAAAAGCGTGGGGTTATTACAAATTGCTTACTTCTTACTTTTGTTTAACTACGCAGATGCTGAAACCAGTTTAGCACCCCATAATGGTCATCGTATTTTATCGG